>NZ_LZKI01000001.1 GCF_001672755.1 Mycobacterium colombiense
CGAATGCACCCACACGCCAACAAGTTCCAGGTCCGGCCGTCGCCGGATGGCATCGATCGCGTTCGAGCCCACTCCCCCGGTCGACCACACGACAACACGCATCGGCACTCTCCTCACTGGCTGTCCGCAAAGGCGGCGACGGCACGCTCGAGATAGGGCCACGCCACCTCCGGTGCGACGCCGCCGCAGAGCGGGTGCAGTGGCAGCAGCTGCCCGCCGCGCACGTAGTCGACCGCCTCCTCGGGGGTCAAGACGCGGTACGGGCCACCGTCGACTCGAAGCTCCGCGACGCTGCCGGCGCGGGTGATGCTGGCGACCGAGTCGTCGTGCGGCCGGTAGGACGCCGCCGTCTTCGCGTCATGCAGCAGGTGTGGCCCCAGCTCAGCCCAGGCCGTATCGACATCGTCGGCAACGAAAACCGCTGTCGGAGAACCCGGTTGGGGAAACTGGATGATTCCGGGTTCGTGCCCGTGCGCACGGCACTGCTCCTCGTAGTATTCCTTGAGACCGGGCGACGCGGTCTGCGAGATGAACCCCAGTCCGTGGCGGCCGGCCCGCCGCGCCGCAGCCTTGCTGCCGCCGGCGATCAGCACCATCGGCCCGTTGGGCGAGCCGCACGGCGGGGTGACGAGGATCGTGCGCCCCCGATATTCGACGGGCTCCCCGCGCACCAGCGGCCCCAGGACGTCCAGCATCTCGTCGGCCGCGCGACCACGCGTGCTCATCTCGATGCCGAAGTGCTCGTACTCCTCAGGCCGGTGTCCCACCCCGAACGCGTAGGACACTCGTCCGCGACTGATCAGGTCCAGCACGCTGATTTCCTCGGCGAGCCGGACGGGATCCCACAACGGAATCGGCACCGCGGCCAGCAGGATCGCCAACGTGCGCGTCCTGGCCGCTATCGCCGACGCCAGGGTGAGCGGCACCGGCAGATGACCGTCGTCGGCGCCGTGATGCTCGGAAAGCACCGCCAGCACGGCGCCCCGCGTCTCGGCCCACTCGCACATGTCGATGGCCGCGGCGTACAGATCGGTGGCCGGTGCACGCCCACGCGGGGCGCGCATGTCGAACCTGAGCGTGAACATCAGCGCCGGCCGCCCCGCATCGTCGCTCGGAGGCGGGCAAAACGCTGGTCGGCCGTCACAGCTGCACCCTAACCTAAAATTTGTTCGTTAAGATAGTGCCCGCTTTCTTAAATCCTTGACCGGGTGGATTCGCGGCGGTAGTTTCCAAGTCGAACGTCGGGTCGCACCGGCCGCTGCCGTCCGCGTAAGTACAACGGCCGCCCCGGCTTTCGTCGTGTCGCGCGACGCGCACGCACCTGAGGAGGAACAAGATGGCGGCTAATCGGGTGGTGGTGTGGGCGACGGGTGGCATCGGATCGATTGCGATCCGCGCGATCCAGCGACGCCCTGATCTGGACCTGG
>NZ_LZKI01000002.1 GCF_001672755.1 Mycobacterium colombiense
GCCGGCCGCCGACCTGATGACACCCGGCCTGCACGGCAGCACCTTCGGCGGCAACCCCGTCTGCGCGGCGGCGGCGCTGGCGGTGCTGCGGGTGCTGGCCGAGCAGAACCTGGTCCGGCACGCGGAGGTGCTGGGCAAGTCGCTGCGCCACGGCATCGAGGCGCTGGGCCATCCGCTGATCGACCACGTGCGCGGCCGCGGGCTGCTGTGCGGCGTGGCGCTCACCGCGCCGCGCGCCAAGGACGCCGAAGCGGTCGCCCGCCGGGCCGGGTTCCTGGTGAACGCCGCCGCACCCGACGTCATCCGGCTGGCGCCGCCGCCGCGCAGACGGGGTTGCCGCCGAAGGTGCTGCCGTGCAGGCCGGGTGTCATCAGGTCGGCGGCCGGCCCGACGGCCAGGCAGGCGCCGATGGGCAGGCCGCCGCCCAGCCCCTTGGCCAGCGTCACGACGTCGGGGGTGATGCCGTCCTGCTGGTGGGCGAAAAACGTTCCGGTGCGGCCCATCCCGGTCTGCACCTCGTCGAGCACCAGCAGCGCCCCGTGCCGCGCGGTGATGTCGCGGGCGGCGACGAGGTATCCCTCGGGCGGGACGACGACGCCGCTCTCCCCCATGATCGGTTCCAGGAACACCGCGGCGGTGGCGTCGTCGACCACCGCGGCCAGGGCGTCGGTGTCGCCGTAGGGCACGTGCGTGACGTCGCCGGGCAGCGGCGCGAACGGCGCCTGCTTGCTGGGCTGGCCGGTCAACGCCAGCGATCCCATGGTGCGGCCGTGGAAAGCCTCTTGTGCGGCAACCAGTTTGGTGCGTCCGGTGAGCCGCGACAGCTTGAACGCCACCTCGTTGGCCTCGGTGCCGGAGTTGCAGAAAAACACCCGCGCCGGGTAATCGGCGCCGAGCAGGTTTACCAGTTCTTCGGCCAGCGCGAGGCCGGGTTCGGTGGCATACAGGTTGGACGTGTGGCCCAGCGTCGACATCTGGTGGGTGACTGCCTCGATGATCGCGGGGTGGCGGTGACCCAGGACGTTGACCGCGATGCCGCCGAGCAGGTCGAGATACGTCTTGCCGTCCACGTCGGTGACCACGGCGCCGTCGCCGCTGGCCAAGGCCATCGGCGGGGTGCCGTAGTTGTTCATCATCACGGCTTCCCACCGCTGCTTGATGGCATCCGTGCCGGTCACGCGTTCCACCTGCGCCGCTCCTCCTCATCGCTGCGCTCTGCATCGTCGCCGGCGCGCACCACCTTGGTTCCGGTGCCCTCGTCGGTGAAAAGCTCGACCAGCACGCAGTGTTCGACCCGCCCGTCGATGACGTGCGCGCTCGGCACGCCCGCGGTCACCGCCCGCAGACAGGCTTCGACTTTGGGAATCATGCCGGCCTCCAGCGTGGGTAGCAGTTGTGACAGTGTGGCGGTGTCGATTTCGCTGACCAGCGAACCGCGGTCCGGCCAGCTCGTGTACAGGCCCTCGACATCGGTGAGCATCAACAGCTTTTCGGCGTTCAGCGCCTCGGCCAGCGCCGCCGCGGCGGTGTCGGCGTTGATGTTGTGCACCACGCCCTCGGCGTCCGGGGCCAGCGTCGACACCACCGGAATGCGCCGTGCGGCAATCAGATCCAGCACCGCGGCGGTGTTCACCCGTTCGACGTCGCCAACCAGGCCGATGTCGGTGGCCACCCCGTCCACGGTCACGCTGCGCCGCACGGCGGTGAACAGCTGGGCGTCCTCGCCGGTGATGCCGACGGCATACGGCCCGTGCGCGTTGATCAGGTTGACCAGCTCGCGGCCGACCTGGCCGAACAACACCATCCGCGCCACGTCGAGCACTTCCGGTGTGGTGACCCGGAATCCGCCCTTGAAGTCGCCCGGGATGCCGAGCCGGCGCAGCATCGCGGTGATCTGCGGGCCGCCGCCGTGCACGACGACGGGATGGACGCCGCAGTTGCGCAGGAACGCCATGTCGGCGGCGAACGCGTGACGTAGCGTGTCGTCGGTCATGGCGTTGCCGCCGTACTTGATGACGACGATCTTGCCGTGCAGCTGCTTGAGCCAGGGCAGGGCTTCGGCGAGCACCTGCGCCTTGACCGCGGTCGACAGCGCTTCCGTAGCGGAGCTCATGCGCGCCGCTCCTCATCACTTCGTTCTGCATCGTCGCCGGCGCGGCTCATGAGCTGTAGGCCGAATTCTCTTCGACGTAACCGTGCGACAGATCGGTGGTCCGGATGGTCACCCGGCCGTCGCCGAGCCCCAGGTCGACGGTGATGTCGATGTCGGCTTCGGAGAGGTCCACCTCGCGCGCGCCCGGCGCCCCCGCCCCGTCGGCGAAGACCGCAAAGCCGTTGAACGACACCGTGATCCGGTCGGGGTCCAAGGCGATGGGTGCGATGCCGACGGCGGCGAGCACCCGGCCCCAGTTGGGGTCCGAGCCGAACACCGCCGTCTTGACCAGCGAGTCGCGGGCGATCGTCCGGGCGGCGACCAGGGCGTCGTCCTCGGAGGCCGCCCCCTGCACGGTGACGTTGACCCGCTTGGTGACGCCCTCGGCGTCGGCCTGCAGCTGGGCGCACAGGTCGTCGCAGACCCGCAGCACTGCCTCGTCGAGCTCGTCCTGGCCGGGCGCGATGCCGCTGGCCCCCGAGGCCAGCAGCAGCACCGTGTCGTTGGTCGAGCAGGCGCCGTCGATGTCGAGCCGGTCGAAGGTGCGGGCGCTGGCGCGCCGCAGCGCGGAGTCCAGGGCGGCGGCGTCGGCGGCCGCGTCGGTGGTGAGCACGCAGAGCATCGTTGCCAGCGACGGGGCGAGCATGCCGGCGCCCTTGGCCATCCCGCCGACCGTCCAGTTGCCCGGATGATGCAGCGCAACCTGTTTGGGCACGGTGTCGGTGGTCATGATCGCCTGGGCCGCCTCGTCGCCGCCGGACAGGCCGCCGGCCATGTCCTGCACGATCGTGCGCACCCCGGCGAGCACCTTGTCCATCGGCAAGCGGTCACCGATCAACCCGGTCGAGCACACCGCGACCTCGATGGCGCCGGTCTCGGTTCCCCAGTCCGACAACGCGGTCGCGACGGCCTCGGCGGTGGCGTGCGTGTCCTGGAACCCGCCGGGTCCGGTGCAGGCGTTGGCGCCGCCGGAGTTGAGAATCACTGCGCGCAGCGCGCCGGTGCTCAGCACCTGCTGGCTCCACAGCACCGGCGCGGCCTTGACCTTGTTGCGGGTGAACACCCCGGCCGCCGCGTAGTCGGGTCCCTCGTTGAAGACCAGGGCCAGGTCGCGATTGCCGGAGGCCTTGATCCCGGCGGCGATGCCGGCGGCCCGGAATCCGGCAGGCGCGGTGACGCCCTGCTCGCGCAGCAACCGCGCTTGCGCGGCGGTGGACGTCATGGCGCCACCCCGATCACCGAAAGGCCTTCGGTCTCCGGCCAACCCAGCGCCAGGTTCATCGACTGCACAGCGGCGCCGGCCGTTCCCTTGACCAGGTTGTCGATCGCGGCGATCGCCACGAAGGTGCTCGCCGCCTCGTCCACCGCGACGGCGATGTGCGCCGCGTTGCTGCCGATCACCGCCCCGGTGCGGGGCAGTTGCCCGCCGGGCAGCAGGTAGATGAAAGGTTCTGCGTGGTAAGCCTTTTCGTAGGCTTCCCGCAGCCGCGACAGCGGCGCGCGGGTGCGCGCGGTGCAGGTCGCCAGGATGCCGCGCGACGTCGGGATGAGCACCGGGGTGAACGACACGGTGACGTCGCGGCCGGTGACGGCGCCCAGGCCCTGGGCGATCTCGGGGGTGTGCCGGTGCGCCCCGGCGATGTTGTAGGCCCGCGCCGAGCCGATCACCTCCGCGCCCAGCAGGTCGGTCTTCGCGGCGCGGCCGGCCCCCGAGGTGCCGCTGACGGCAACCACGGTGACGGCCGGTTCGATCAGGTCCTCGGCCACCGCGGGCAGCAGCGCCAGCAGCGCCGCGGTCGGGTAGCAGCCCGGAACCGCGATGCGGCGGGCGCCGCGCAACCGCTCGCGCGCGCCGGGCAGCTCCGGTAGCCCGTACGGCCAGCTGCCCGCGTGCGGCGATCCGTAGAACCGCTCCCACGTGCCGGCGTCGGTGAGCCGGAAGTCGGCGCCGCAGTCGATGATCAAGGTGTCGGGGCCGAGCTGTTCGGCCAGCGCGGCCGAATGACCGTGTGGCAGCGCCAGGAACACCACGTCGTGGCCGGCGAGCACGTCGAGCTCGGTCGGCTCGACCACGCGCTGGGCCAGCGGCGTCAGGTGCGGGTGGTGCTCACCGAGCGTGCTGCCGGCGCTGGCGGCCGCGGTCACCGCGCCGATCGTCAGGCGTCCGTGCGCGTAGGCCGGGTGCCCGAGCAGCAGGCGTAGGATTTCACCGCCCGCGTAGCCGCTGGCACCGGCAACCGCCACCTTCATTCCGTCGGCCATTCCGCCGATTCTGCATGGTTATGCAGTGGTTTGCAAATCCATTCCACTAGGCGCGGAGCTCCGCGCCGACCGCCTCGGCGGCGCGGCGGACCGCCGCGTCGCGGGCCGCGGTGGCGTCGTCCTCGGTGAGCGTGCGATCGGGGGCGCGGAACCGCAGCGCGAAGGTCAGCGACTTGCGGTCCTCGCCGATCTGCGGGCCGGTGAACACGTCGAACAGTTGCAGGTCTTCGAGCAGTTCCCCCGCACCCTCGCGGACGGCGTCGGCCACCTCCTGGGCCGGCACGTGCGCGGCCACCACCAGGCTGACGTCCTGGAAGACGGCCGGGAACGGCGACACCCGGGGCGCGGGCAGCGCCGTGGCGAGGGGCATCGCGTCGAGGTTCAGCTCGAGGGCGCAGGTGCCCTTGGGCAATCCGGAGCGCTCGATCACCGCGGGATGCAGCTGGCCCGCGTAACCCACCGGGGTGTCCCCGACGAGCACTTCGGCACACCGCCCGGGATGCCACGGCAGCTGCTGCGCCGCGCGCAACCGCACGTCGATTCCGCTCGCGCGGGCGATGATGCGGACCGCCTCGAAGGCGTCGGCGGCCTCGGCCCGGCGGCCCGGGCCCCAGGGTCCGCGGCGTTCGCGCAGGCCGGTCAGCACCGCCGCGACGTGCTGCGGCTGACGCGGCAACGACGCGTCGAGCACGGCGATCTCGGCGTCGGTGGGCCGGCGGTCGACCGCGATGAGTTCCACGGCGCGGGTGTCCGCCGTCGGGTGGACCACCTGCGCCAGGGCGTACAGCGATACGTCGACCAGGCCACGAGAGACGTTGCGCACCAACGCTTCCAGCAAGGCGGGCAGCAGCGTGGTGGCCAGGTGCGGGCGGTCGGCCTCCAGCGGGTTGAGCACGTCGGTGGTGGTGCGCCGCGGGTCGTCGGCCGGCAGGCCCCACAGGTCGAACACGCCCGCCGGCAAGAACGGCGTCGGCAGGATCTCGACGTAGCCGGAAAGGGCCAGGGACTTGCCGATGGCGCGGCGCCGCTTCTGCACGGCGGACAGGCCCCGGCCGGCCGGCGCCGGCGGCAGCACCGACGGGATGACCTCCAGCCCCTCCAGGCGCAGCACCTCCTCGACGAGGTCGGCGGGCTGCACGAGGTCGGGCCGCCAGCTGGGTGGGGTCACCGTCAGCGTGTCGCCGCGCTCCGCCACATCGGCGCCGATCTGGGCGAGCCGCCTGGCCGTCGTGCCCGGGGCGTAGTCCACGCCGGCGACGCGATCCGGCAGGTCCACGGGGATCTCGATGGCGGGCATCGACCAGTCGTCGCGCGGCGGCTCGCCGCGCCAGTCGGTCAGACCGTCGGAGACCACTCCACCGGCGATGTCGGCGAGCAGCGTGGCGCATCGGTCCAGCGCGGCCACCGAGATGGCCGGATCCACGCCCCGCTCGTAGCGGCGGGCGGCTTCGCTGGGCAGGTGCAGCCTGCGCTGGGTGCGCGAGACGGCGGCGGGATCCCAGACCGCGGCCTCGAGCAGCACGTCGGTCGAATCGGCGCGCACCTCGGTGCTCGCCGCGCCCATCACGCCGCCGATCGCGGTGGTCGCCGTGTCGTCGACGATGAGGACGTCGGCCGGCTCGAGTTTGCGCTCGACGTCGTCGAGCGTCACCACGGTCTCGCCGGGCCGGGCGAACCGCACGCCGAAGCTTCCGGTGATCCGCTTGCGGTCGTGCGCATGCATGGGGTGACCGAGCTCGAGCATCACGTAGTTCGTCACGTCGACCGCCGGGGAGGCCGCGCGGATACCGGACAACAGCAGCCGGCGCTGCAGCCACCACGGCGACACGGCCGCGGGGTCGATGCCGGTGACCGGACGGAGAGCGAAGCGCCGCACACCGGTGCCGGGCTGCACGGTCAGGGGCCACGCCTCGCCGTTGACCGGCAGCGCCTTGATCACCTGGCCGCCGGCGGGGTCAACGAAGTCCAGGTCGTAGGCGCAGGCGATCTCGCGGGCCAGGCCGCGCAGCGACATGCAGTAGCCGCGGTCGGGCGTGATCGCCAGGTGGAAGATCACGTCGTCCAGGCCCAGCACCGCGGCGCCGTCGGCGCCCGGGTCGGCGGTGCCCGGCGGCAGCACCAGGATCCCCGAATGGTCGGCGCCCAATCCGAGTTCCGCCGCCGAGCAGATCATGCCGTCGGAGGTGCGGCCGTAGGTCTTGCGGGCGGCGATCTTGAAGTTGCCCGGCAGCGTGGTGCCGGGCAGCGCCGCGACGATCAGATCACCCACGACGAAGTTAGTTGCGCCGCAGACGATCTCACGGTCCTTGCCCTCGCCGACGTCGACGTGGCAGAACCGGATCGGCTTTTTGAATTCGGTGAGTTCTTCGATCGCGGTGACCCGGCCCACGGTCAGCGGGCCCTCGACCGGCCCGAGGGTGGCGATCTCCTCGACCTCGTGGCCGATGCGCACCAGCGCCTGCTCGAGCTCTTCGGGGGCGACGTCCCAGTCCGGCGCGCCGACGGCCACGATCTCACGTAGCCAGCTGTACGGAACGCGCATCAGGCACCCACCCCGAACGGTAGCGAGAACCGGACGTCGCCCTCGACCATGTCGCGCATGTCCGGAATCCCGTTGCGGAACTGCAGCGTTCGCTCCAGGCCCATGCCGAAGGCGAAGCCGGAGTAGACGGCCGGGTCAATCCCCGCGGCGCGCAACACGTTTGGATGCACCATCCCGCAGCCGCCCCATTCCACCCAGCCGGCGCCGCCCTTCTTGCCGACGAACCATACGTCGACCTCGGCGGACGGCTCGGTGAACGGGAAGAAGTGGGGCCGGATCCGGGTGCGGGCCTCGGGGCCGAACTCGGCGCGCGCGAACGCGTCCAGCGTCCCGCGCAGGTGCGCCATCGTCAGGCCGCGGTCCACCGCCAGGCCCTCGACCTGGTGGAACACCGGCGTGTGGGTGGCGTCGAGTTCGTCGGTGCGAAACGTACGGCCGATCGAGATGATGTAGACGGGCAGCTCGCGCGCGAGCAGGGTGCGCACCTGCACCGGTGAGGTGTGGGTGCGCAGCAGCTGCCGGGAGCCGTCCGGCGCGATGTAGAAGGTGTCCTGCTCGCTGCGGGCGGGGTGGTCGGCCGGGAAGTTCAGCGCGTCGAAGTTGAACTGCTCGGCCTCGACCTCGGGGCCGTCGGCCAGTTCCCAACCCATGGCGATGAAGGTGTCGGCGATGTGTTCGGCCAGGATCGTGATCGGGTGCCGGGCGCCGGTCGGCTGCCGGGTAGACGGCAGCGTGACGTCGATGCCTTCGGCGACCAGCACAGCGGCGTCGCGCTCCGCGCGCAGCACCGCGAGCCGGTCGTCGTAGTCCCGCTGCGCCTCGGTGCGGGCGGCGTTGACCCGCTTGCCGGCCTCGGCCCGCTCGTCCTTGGGGACGACGCCCAGCGCCTGGCGCGCCAGGGCCAGCGGTGAGCGGTCGCCGAGGTGCTCGGTCTTGACGCGTGCCAGGGTGTCGAGATCGCCGGCGCGCGTGAAAGCCTCCCGGGCGGCGCTGACCGCTCGGGCCAGGGCTTCCGGCGACAGGTCGACGGGTAGATCACCCACGCGGCGACACTCTCCTTGCTTCAAGGTTGGCGGCAGGTTGCCCGGAGGCAAGTGCTGATCATAGTGATTCGGCGCGTGGCGCCCGGCGGGCGCGTGGCAGTTGAGCGGCCAGGGGCCGCGCGAGCAGAGTGGCCGACGCGAAGGGGGCTCAGCCGGCGACGGCCGGCCGCGGGTCGGCCAGCGTGTCCTCACCGTCGAGCGGCAGGGCAGGCAGGCCGCGACCGCCGGCGAACTTCGCCAGCTTGTAGGCGACGAAGGCACCCACGAGGCCGAACACCGGCGTCGCCGCCAGGGTGCCCCAGTGGTGGGCCAGCATCAGGAAGCCGAAGCCCGCGGAGGCCGCCAGCATCAGGTACCGCGCCGGCGTCCAGTGGATCGGCTGCCGGAACCGGGCGGAGACCAGCACGCCCAGGATGACGGCGACGGTGTGGCCGGCGTCGGTGAAGTCGCCGCCGATGATCGCCGAAGCGATGCCCGCCGACACCCACCAGCCGACCCAGGCGGCCCGCCAGCGCGACGGGATCACCGCCGTCATCGCGCCGAGTACGGCCAGCGCGCCGTAGCTCATGCCGACGTCGCTGGCCCGGGTGATGGACACGGGTAGCCAGCCGAACTCGACCGACGCTGCCAGGGCTGCGGCCACCAGCAGCGTTGCGCCGATGTGGCCGACCAGGAAGGCGACCACCAACCGAATGGTGCGCAGATGCAGCTCGGCCAGCGCCAGCAAGCAGGTCAGGAAGGGCAGCCAGAAGTAGAGCGGGCCGGCGTCGACCACCAGCGCGCTGCCCAGCAGCGTGCCCAAATGGCCATGGGCCAGGTTGTGCACGTTAGTGCTGGCGCGCTGAACGATGACGTCGTGTGCGTGGGGGCCGAGAAAAAGGATGGCGCAACTGATGGCAAGCAGCAGCGCTGCATACCCGAGAGTGAATTGGACCCGGGCGAGCCGGGACACGATGCCCCCTAACATTGGCATCCATTATGGCTGCGGTTTCGCCTAGGTTGTGTCATCAGGGCCTGACAACTCCTTAAGAGTCTTGAGGCGATATATCGCCAAATCGTCGGGAATGCCGGCGGGCTTCGCCCCGAAAACCGGCTTCCTCGTGCGTTTGGCCTCGACGCCCAACGCGTCCAACTCGCTTTGCGGTATGAGATCTAACGTTGAACTCGACACCATGATTCCACCCTTGGTGGCTCTTTCCATAACTCGTGCGGCGATATTCACATCGACACCGAGCCAGTCCGCCGCCAGCCGCTGCGGCCGCCCGGTGTGAATGCCGACCCGCATCCGGGGCGTATGACCCGCGACCTCGACCGATTTCAGCGCCTCCTTGGCGGCCAGCACGGCCCGCACGGCGACCGTCGGATCGCCGAACACGGCCATCAGGCCGTCGCCCATTCGTTTGACGATGTGCCCGCCGGCGTCGAGCAGGGGTGGCTCCAGCGCCCGTGCCACCTGGCGCAGCAGCGCGAGGGCCGCGTCGTCGCCGGCCTGCAGGGACCACGTCGAGAAGCCGACCAGGTCGGTGAAGACCAGCGTCACCTCCGCGTTGGCCGGCCGCCGGGACACCCCCTCGGTCAGCGCCTGCCACACCTGCAGCACCCCGAGGCTCACCTCGCGTGACACCGCGTCGCGGTCCCCCAGCAGCCGATCCGCGGCGCGCGCCGCGGCGCGCGGACCGCCGTCGCCCGCCGTGGACAGCGGATCGCCGAACTCGGGGTCGCCGGGCAGCATCTTGCGCGCGCGCCGGATCAACGCAACCGCCCCGGGGCTGCGATTGCGGCCGTGCAGCCATTGAGTCGCGCTGTGCAATGGAGAACGTTGCGTAACCGATTGCGATTGCGCTTCGGTCTCTTCGGGCTCACCCGGGTCCAGATCGCGACGCGCGAGTTCCACCTGGCCAGGTTATTTGTTTTCGTTCCGGGCAGGCAACGACAGTCCGAGACGGTTCTGCCGGATGTGTCACATCTCGCACCGAACCAGCTGATCACGGTGGCGCCACACCGATGTGGAAGCTCGATAACACCCGCGCGGACACATCGCCGAAATCGTAGACAACGTGCGTTGTCAAAGTTATCGTGAGCCCTATCGGAGCAGGAGGCCGCGATGACTGGCACTGTGCACGCTTGCGGGAGCGAATCCGCGGACCCGCTCGGACCAGATTCCCTGACCTGGAAGTATTTTGGCGATCTGCGCACCGGAATGATGGGTGTGTGGATCGGGGCGATCCAGAACATGTACCCCGAACTCGGGGCGGCCGTCGAGGAGCATTCGATCCTGCTGCGGGAGCCGCTGCAGCGGGTGGCCCGGTCGGTCTACCCGATCATGGGCGTGGTCTACGACGGCGACCGGGCGTCGCAGACCGGCCGGCAGATCACCAGCTACCACCACACCATCAAGGGCACCGACGCCGCCGGGCGGCGCTATCACGCGCTCAACCCGGAGACCTTCTACTGGGCGCATGCCACGTTTTTCATGCTGATCGTCAAGGTGGCCGAGTACTTCTGCGGCGGCCTGACCGAGGCCGAGAAGCGGCAGCTGTTCGCCGAGCATGTGCAGTGGTACCGGATGTACGGGATGAGCATGCGGCCGGTGCCCGAAACGTGGGAGGACTTCCAGGAGTACTGGGAGCGCACCGGCCGCGACACCCTGGAAATCAACCGGGCGACGCTCGACATCTTCCAGATGCGAATCCCGAAGCCGAAGTTCGTGTTGATGCCGACCCCCATCTGGGACCAGATCTTCAAGCCGCTGGTCGCCGGCCAGCGCTGGATCGCGACGGGGCTCTTCGAGCCCGCGGTGCGCGAGAAGGCCGGAATGCGTTGGACACCGGGCGACGAGGTGTTGCTGCGGTTGTTCGGCAAGGTCGTCGAGCTGGCTTTCCTGGCGGTGCCCGACGAGATCCGGCTGCACCCGCGCGCGCTGGCCGCCTACCGCCGCGCCGAGGGGCGGCTGCCCAGCGATGCGCCGCTGGTCGAGGCGCCGCCGTTCATGGCGCCGCCGCGCGACCGCCGCGGGCTGCCGATGCATTACTTTCCGCCGACGCCCAGGTCGCCGCTGGATCCCGCGCTGCAGCCCGCCCGGGCCCTGATGGAACGCGCCGGATCCCTGGTGCACACGACGCTGTCGCTGGCCGGCCTGCGCGCGGGCCGCGGCAGGCCGAAGCGGCCGGCTACGGCCGCGTAGGAAGGCTCAGCGCCCGCGCGCTCTGATACAGACAGATGGCCGCGGCCGACGCCACGTTGAGGCTCTCCGCTCCGCCGGCCATGGGGATGCGCATGCGGTGGTCGGCCGCCGCCGCGATTTCGGTTGGCAGACCGTGTGATTCGGGGCCGAACAGCCAAGCCGTCGGTGCGCCGAGCAGGTCGGTGGCCTCGTCGAGCCGCGTCTCACCGTCCACGGTGGTGGCGAGCAGCTGCAGGCCCGCGGCGCGCAACGCGTCGACGGCGGCGAGCGTGTCCGGCGCGACGACGACCGGGACCGAGAAGATGCTGCCGGCCGACGCGCGCAGGCATTTGCCGTTGTACGGGTCGACGCTGTGGCCGCCGAGGATCACTCCGGCCGCGCCCATCGCATCGGCGAGGCGAATGAGGGTGCCCGCGTTGCCCGGCTCGCTGATCTCGACGGCGACCGCGACCAGCGCGGGCGAGCCGGCCAGCACATCCTGCAGGTCGGTCTGCGGCGTTTCGCACACCGCGACCAGTCCGGCCGGGGTGACGGTGTCGGACAGCGCTTTTGCCGCGCGCTCGGTGACCGGGTGCGCCGGGCATCCCGCGGATGCCAAAGTCGCCAGCAGCGACGCATGACGCTGCTGGGCGACTTCGGTGACGAAGGCGTCGCGAACCAGGCCGCGGCGGGCGGCGGCCTCCACCAGGTTGGGGCCTTCGGCGAGGAATAGGCCGGTCCGCCGGCGGCCGACGTGGCGGTGCAACTTGACCGCCGCGGCGACCCTGGCCGAACGTTCGGTCAGCACCTGGCCGGTCCGCACGGTCTCTGGTTAGGCCGCTTCTCCGGAATCCGAGGGAGCGTTGACGTCCTCGGGCAGTGCCGCCCGCGCGATGTCGACCAGCGCCGTGAAGGCGGCCGGGTCGGCGATCGCGATGTCGGACAGGTTCTTACGGTCCACTTCCACACCGGCGGCCTTGAGGCCCTGAATCAGCCGGTTGTAGGTGATGTCGTTGGCGCGCGCCGCCGCGTTGATCCGCGAGATCCACAGTTTGCGGAACTCGCCCTTGCGCGCACGACGGTCGCGGTAGGCGTAGTTCAGCGAATGAAGTTGCTGCTCTTTGGCCTTGCGGTAGAGCCGGGATCGCTGGCCGCGATAGCCCTTCGAGGCCTTCAGGATGCTGCGCCTCTTCTTGTGGGCGTTGACCGCCCGCTTCACGCGTGCCATTGGATGTTCCTACTCTCGTTCAAAATTAGTTGGGTCGGGTCGCCGTGCCAGCTCGCGATGCGGGTCTGGCCGGCGCGGTGGTCAGCCGTTCAGCAGGCTGTTGACGCGCTTGGTGTCGTTGGCCGACACCGTGGTTCGGCCGTCGAGGCGCCGGGTCCGCTTCGAAGGCTTGTGCTCGAGCAGGTGCCGGCGGTTGGTCTGCTGGCGGACGATCTTGCCGGTTCCGGTGCGCCGGAACCGCTTTGACGCGCCGCTGTGGGGCTTGGCTTTGGGCATGTTTCCTCTGTTCTATGAAGTGCTCGAGTGCTGAGTACTCGAGCACTTGATGCTGTCTAACGGTCAGTTCGACGAAGGTTCGGCTTCGGCGGACGCATCCTCCGATGCCGCGCCGCCCCCGGGTCCTTCCGGATGCCGCGCCTTGGCGCGAGTCTTCGCGCCGCGATGCGGTGCCAGCACCATCGTCATGTTGCGGCCGTCCTGCTTGGCGGACGTTTCGACGAAGCCGTACTCGGCGACGTCCGCACCCAGGCGCTGGAGCAACCGATAGCCCAGCTCGGGCCGCGACTGCTCACGTCCGCGGAACATGATGGTGACCTTCACCTTCGATCCCGCTTCCAGGAAGCGGATGACGTGACCCTTTTTGGTCTCGTAGTCGTGATCGTCGATCTTGGGTCGCAGCTTTTGTTCTTTGACGACGGTCTGCTGCTGGTTCCGGCGGGATTCGCGCGCCTTTTGCGCCGCTTCGTATTTGAACTTGCCGTAGTCCATGATCTTGCAGACCGGCGGCCTGGCGTTCGGGGCAACTTCGACAAGGTCGAGATCGGCGTCCGCAGCGACGCGCAGTGCGTCTTCGATGCGCACTATGCCTACCTGCTCTCCCCCTGGGCCGATCAATCGGACTTCAGGTACGCGAATGCGCTCGTTGACGCGGGTCTCAGTGCTGATGGGGCCTCCCTTGTTGGGCTTCTCTATGTCTTGCGGTGACGGCCGGTCGGGTCGGTCCGGGAAGCAGCGGCGGAGACACCACACCACTAGCAAAAAAGCCCTGCACAAGCAGGGCCCAATGCCGACCGATCGCGGCTGGAAACCAATCGAGCCGCCCGCGTTGCCCGCGGAACAGGCATCCGCGATGCCTGTGACCGGACCGCTGAACCTTGGAAGATCCGCTCAGGGATTTCGTCGGCGCGCGGTGGGAGTGGGACTCCACTTAACTGTTCCTGGCATTCGCCGGGATGGTCGCAGCCGCAAGTTTAGCAGCCTTGAGGTGGCTTTTAGCACTTCGGCCGGGCGACCGCACTGCGACGGGGCTCGGCGCGGCCCGAAATGCGGTCCCAAACTCGTGCCCGCCACACTTAGCGCTTCGACAAGCTTTTCACGGATTGAGGGCATATCCTCGCGGTCTGTGACACTCGCATCTCCTCGTTCGGGGCCGCGTTTGGGGCCCGGCAGTCGGTCGAACTCGCGGTATCGCTGGGTGCCGGCGGCGGCCGGATGGACTGTGGGCGTCATCGCCACCGTGTCGCTGCTCGGGAGCGTGTCCCCGCTGATCAGGTATCTGATCAAGGTCCCCCGCGAGTTCATCAACAACTATCTGTTCAACTTCCCGGACACCAGCATCGCGTGGTCGTTCATTCTGGCCCTGCTGGCCGCGGCGCTGACCGCGCGCAAGCGCATCGCCTGGCTGCTGTTGCTGGCCAACATGATCCTGGCCGCCGCGCTGAACGCCGCCGACATCGCTGCGGGCGACAACACCGCCGCCGAGGTCTTCGGCGAAAACCTCGGGTTCGCCGTACACGTCGTGGCGATCGTCCTGCTGGTGCTGGCCTACCGGGAGTTCTGGGCCAAGGTCCGCAAGGGTGCGCTGGTCAAGGCGGCCGCGGTGCTCGTCGCCGGCGACGTGGTGGGGATCCTGGTGTCCTGGGGGCTGGTCGAGTTGTTCCCGGGAACGCTGGCCCGCCCGGACCGCCTCCCGTATGTGGCCAACCGGGTGGTCGGGTTCGCTCTGGCGGACCCGGACCTGTTCACCGGCCGGCCGCACGTGTTCCTCAACGCGATCTTCGGGTTGTTCGGTGCGCTGGCGCTGATCCTGGCGACGATCGTGCTCTTCCAGTCCCAACGCGCCGAGAATGCGCTGACCGGCGAGGACGAATCGGCGATCCGCGGGCTGCTCGAGTTGTACGGCAAGAACGACTCGCTGGGCTACTTCGCCACCCGCCGCGACAAGTCGGTGGTGTTCGCCCAGAGCGGCCGCGCCGCCATCACCTACCGGGTCGAGATCGGCGTGTGCCTGGCCAGCGGCGACCCGATCGGTGATCCCCGGGCCTGGGGCCAAGCCGTCGACGCCTGGCTGGGTCTGTGCCAGACCTACGGCTGGGCGCCCGGCGTGATGGGCGCCAGCACGCAGGGCGCGCGGGCCTACCGCGAGGGCGGCCTTAACGCGCTCGAACTCGGCGACGAGGCCATCCTGCGGACTTCCGATTTCAAGCTGTCCGGCCCCGACATGCGCGGGGTCCGTCAGGCCGTGACCCGGGCCCGCCGGGCTGGGCTGACCGTGCGGATCCGGCGGCACCGCGACATCGCTGCCGACGAGATGGCCGACACCATCGCCCGCGCCGACGCCTGGCGGGATACCCAGACCGAGCGCGGGTTTTCCATGGCGCTGGGCCGGCTCGGCGACCCCGCCGACGGGGACTGCCTGCTGGTCGAAGCGCTGGACCGGGACGGCAGCGTCGTGGCGATGCTGTCGCTGGTTCCGTGGGGCACCACCGGCGTTTCCCTGGACCTGATGCGCCGTTCGCCGCAGTCCCCCAACGGCACCATCGAGCTGATGGTCAGCGACCTGGCGCTCAACGCCGAAGCCCTTGGCATCACCCGCATTTCACTGAACTTTGCGATGTTCCGCTCGGCGTTCGAACAGGGCGCCCAGCTCGGCGCCGGTCCCGTCGCCCGGCTGTGGCGGGGGCTGTTGCTGTTTTTCTCGCGGTGGTGGCAGCTGGAAACGCTGTACCGCTCGAACATGAAGTACCAGCCCGACTGGGTGCCGCGGTACGCCTGCTACGAGGACGCCCGCCTGATCCCGCGGGTCGGCGTCGCCTCGGCCCTCGCCGAGGGATTCCTGGTGTTGCCGTTCGGCCGGCGCAAGACGCACACCGGCCACTACCCCGCCGTCCCGCCGCGACTGGCGGAATCCGGACTGCTGCACCACGACGGCAGCGCCCCGGACGTCAGCGGGCTGCGGGAGCGCCGCGAGACCGCCGACGAGGAGGAGACCAGATCTCGGCTGCCCGAACAGGTGCGGGTGCGGCTGGCCAAGCTCAAGATATTGCAGCGCAACGGCGTCGACGCGTATCCGGTCGGAACTCCGCCCAGCCACACCGTCGCCAACGCGCTCGATGCGGACGACAGGGACACCATCACCGTCTCGGGCCGGATTTTGCGGATCCGCGACTACGGCGGCGTGCTGTTCGCCCAGCTGCGTGACTGGTCGGGGGAAATGCAAGTGCTGCTGGACAATTCGCAGCTGCAGCGCGGACGAACCGCCGACTTCACCGCGGCCATCGACCTGGGCGACCTGGTCGAGGTGTCCGGGCACATGGGCTTCTCCAAGAAGGGAAGCCGCTCGCTGATCGTCGCCGACTGGCGGATGATCGGAAAGTGCCTGCGGCCGTTGCCGAACAAGTGGAAGGGGCTGACCGACCCGGAGGCGCGGGTGCGGACCCGCTACGTCGACCTGGCCGTCAACCCCGAGTCGCGCGAGTTGATCAAGGCGCGCAGCGAGGTGTTGCGCTCGGTCAGGCAGACGCTGTTCGCCAAGGACTTCATCGAGGTCGAGACCCCGATCCTGCAGCAGATCCACGGTGGAGCCACCGCCCGGCCCTTCGTCACGCACATCAACACCTACGACCTGGACCTGTTCCTGCGCATCGCGCCGGAGCTCTACCTGAAGCGGCTGTGCGTCGGCGGCGTGGAGCGGGTGTTCGAATTGGGCCGGGCCTTCCGCAACGAGGGTGTGGATTTCAGCCACAACCCGGAATTCACCCTGCTGGAGGCCTACCAGGCCCACGCCGACTACAGGGTATGGATCGACGGATGCCGCGAGCTCATCCAGAACGCCGCCCAGGCCGCGCACGGCGAGCAGATCGTGATGCGGCAGGGCACCGACGGCCGGCTGGAACCGGTTGACATCTCCGGGGTCTGGACCGTCAAGACCGTCCATGACGCCGTGTCCGAGGCGCTCGGCGAGCACATCGACCCCGCGACGTCGCTGTCCGCCCTGCGCAAGCTGTCCGACGCCGCGCACGTCCCCTATCGGGCGCACTGGGATGCGGGCGCGGTGGTGCTGGAGCTGTACGAGCACCTGGTCGAGGATCGGACCGAGGAGCCGACCTTCTATATCGACTTCCCGACCTCGGTGTCGCCGCTGACGCGGCCGCACCGCAGCGAGCCGGGCGTCGCCGAGCGGTGGGACCTGGTGGCGTGGGGCGTCGAGCTGGCCACCGCCTACAGCGAGCTCACCGATCCGGTCGAGCAGCGCCGCCGGCTGCAGGAGCAGTCGCTGTTAGCTGCCGGCGGGGATCCCGAGGCGATGGAGCTCGACGAAGACTTCCTGCAGGCGATGGAATACGCGATGCCGCCCACCGGTGGCCTGGGCATGGGCATCGATCGGCTCGTCATGCTCATAACGGGCCGCAGTATCCGCGAAACATTGCCATTTCCGCTGGCCAAGCCGCATAGCTGAGGCCGCGACCGTCCAGAAAGCCCAGAGCGAACATTAGGTGAATGTGTTCCAGGCGGGTTACCAATAGATCACAATGAGTCACGTGACAGCCTCGATGGACAGCGCTCCCGCGCAGTTCCTGGCAAGTAGCCACACCTCGCTGATGCATGGCTGGGTGCCCGCGACGATCCAGGTACTCGCCGCGGTGGTGCTGACGTTGGCGGTCGGCTGGCGGTCGCGCCGCTGGCGCACGGTGTGGATGCCGGCGGCCGCGCTGGCCGGCGGGGTGGCGGCGTACCTGACGCACTGGTACATCGTCGACCGGGGGCTCTCCGACGACCCCGCCCCGCCCGCCCTGTGGCTCTGGGTCACGCTGACGGGCATGGCGGCGGCGGTGCTGGTGCTGGGCTGGACCACCGCGCGCCGCTGGCGGCGCGGCGCCGCGGTGCTTGCCGTGCCCCTGTGCCTGCTCAGCACGGCGCTGACGCTCAACCTCTGGGTGGGCTACTTCCCCACCGTGCAGTCGGCGTGGAGCCAGCTGACGTCGGGCCCGCTGCCCGATCAAACCGATCGGGCCACCGTTACCGCGATGGCCGCCAACCGAATCCGGCCGGCGCACGGCACCGTGGTGCCGGTGGCGATCCCCTCGGACGGGTCGCACTTCAAACACCGCGGCGAGCTGGTCTACCTGCCGCCCGAATGGTTCGCGACCACCCCACCCCCGCCGCTGCCGACCGTGATGATGATCGGCGGGCAGTTCAACACGCCGGCCGACTGGACCCGGGCGGGCAACGCGGTCAAGACGATCGACGACTTCGCCGCCGCGCACGACGGCAAGGCGCCGGTGCTGGTGTTCGTGGATTCCGGCGGCGCGTTCAACAACGACACCGAATGCGTCAACGGGGTCCGGGGCAACGCGGCCGACCACCTGACCAAAGATGTTGTGCCATTCATGATTTCGAGTTTCGGCGTCAGCGCGCAGCGGGCCAACTGGGGCGTCGCGGGCTGGTCGATGGGCGGGACCTGCGCCGTGGATCTGACCGTTATGCACCCCGACATGTTCAGCGCGTTCGTCGACGTCGCCGGCGATTTCTTCCCGAACGCAGGCAGCAAGGCCCAATCCATCGCCAGGCTGTTCGGCGGAAACGCCGACGCCTGGGCGGCTTTCGATCCGACCACGGTGATCAACCGACACGGCCCTTATCGCGACGTGGCCGGCTGGTTCGCGATCTCGTCCGACGGCCCGCCCACCCCACGCCGCGACCTGCAGCTGACCGACAGCGGCGCCATCCGGCTCGCCGGACGCGAGGCGGCCGCCAATCCCGGCAATCAGAGCGCCGCCGCCTACTCGCTGTGTGCGCTCGGCCGTTCCGAGGGAATCGACTGCGCGGTGGTGCCGCAGCCCGGCAAGCACGACTGGCCATTCGCGGACCGCGCGTTCGCGGCCTCGCTGCCCTGGCTCGCCGGGGAGCTCGGCACCCCGGGAATTCCGCGGACGCCGTTGCCCGCCGCGTCCGCGCCCATTGCCGGTGCCCCGGTGGTCGTCCCGGCCGAGCGTTCCAACTCCGCCAGGCGATAGCGACCGTGCTGTCCGTCGCGCGGGTTCGGCGCGCCGTCTTCGCGCGGCACTGCCATCCGTTCAGCGCATGGAGCCGGTGGGCCAGCACGCCACTGATCCTGATCCCGGTCTGGACGCGACGACGGGCGCACGCGGTGTGGATTGCGTTGTGGCTGGCCGTGAATCCCGTGGTATTCGGCAAGCCGGCGCATCACCGCGCATGGTCGACGCGGGCGATGCTGGGCGAAGAGCTGTGGATCAGCGGTCGGCCCCGCGACGCGGCGGTGCTGGTCAGCTCGGCGACGTCGGCGGCCGCGCTGGTGGCGCTGGTCGCCGCGCGCCGGCATCGGCTGCGCCCGGCGGTGATCGCCGTCGCGGTGCAGATGGCGCTGACGCTGGTCTACTGGCAACAGATGGTCCGGTATTTCGACCGTCGATCGCGCTAGCGGGCTCGCGGCTCCGCTCGGTCGATCCGGACCGGAACCGAGCCCTCGGCCAGCAGCCGCCGGGTCTCCTCCGCGGGAATGGGTTGGCAGAACAGGAAACCCTGTGCGCGCGAACAACCTTCGTTGAGAAGCACGCAGGCCGCGCTTTCGGACTCGACGCCTTCGGCGACGACGTCCAGGCCGAGCGCCTGGGCCAGGCCGATGATCGCCCGCACGATGGCGCGGTCGTCGGCGGAGGTGGCGAGATCCAGCACGAAGCCGCGGTCGATTTTCAGCGTGCCCACCGGCAGCGTCCGCAGCAGACCCATCCCGCTGAACCCGGTGCCGAAATCGTCGATGGCGATATTGATCCCGAGTTCGGTGAGGCCCAGCAGCGTGCTGCGGGTGTTCACCAGGTCCTGGATGAGCAGGCTTTCGGTGACTTCCAGCCCGATCGACGAGCCGTCGAGGCCGAACTTCTCCAGCGTGCGGGCAACGGTGTTGACCAGGTCGTGCGCGACGAGCTGGGCCGGTGAGACGTTGACGCGCAGCATGATGTCGCGCCCCACGCCCTGTGCCCGCCACTGCGCCAGGTGAGCGCACGCCGCATTCAGCATCCAGTTGCCGAGTTCCGCAGCGAGATTGATGGATTCGGCCACCGGAACGAATTCGTCCGGATGAAGCAGGCCCCGGGTGGGATGCTGCCAGCGCACCAACGCCTCGACCGCCAGGATCTTTCCGGACGGCATGTCGACCTCGGGCAGGTACGCGACGGTGAGCGCATCCGATTCGATCCCGGCCTGCAGGTGCAGCTCGATGTCGTTGCGCAGTTCGCGACGGGTGAGCATCTCGGCGGAGAACACCCCGATGCTGTCTCCCCCGCTGCCCTTGGCCGCGATCAGCGCTTCGTCGGCACGCCGCAGTAGATCCAGGCTCGAGTCCGTCCCGGGCGCACCCGTTGCGACGCCGACGCTCACGGTGCGATTGAGGACCACCCCGTCGATGGTCACGTGGTCCTTGACCTGGGTTCGCAACGACTCGGCAAGTCGTTGGGCGGCCTCGAGATCCATCGCCGGTGCGGGGACGACGACGAATTTGTCGCCGCCGAGCCGGGCGATCATGCCCGTTCCCTGCATGGCCTCGGTGGTCCGGGCGGCGAAGTCACAAATGAACTGGTCACCGGCGGCGTGGCCGAGGTAGTCGTTGATCGCCTTGAGCCGGTCGAGGTTGAAGACCAGCACGGCGACCGGGCCCGACCGCCCTTCGACGACGCGAGAGTTCAGATGCGCCAACAGGGTTCGACGGTTGGGTAGGGCCGTCAGGTCATCGTGCTCGGCTTGGTAGTGCAGCCGGTCCTCGACGATCAAACGGGCCTGCACCTGGGCGAACATGGTGGCGACCACCGTGAGCGTATTCAGCTCATCCTGCGTCCACGCCCGATCACCATACTTCACGAAACCCAGCGCGCCGGTGGTGACGTCCCCGGAGAGCAGCGGGACCGACGACAGGGAGATCGCCGGAATGCCGCTCGCCTCCGAGATGGTGCGCTGGTAGTCCTCGTTGGCGGATTCGGGACGCAGCACGATCGGTTCTTTGGCGTGTTCGCACATGGCGAAGATGGGGTCGGCGTCGGCGAAGTAGATCGTGTGCAGCGGATCGGGGTCGGGTATGTCCGGGCGCGGCGGCCATTCGGCCACCAGGACGGTGGCGTGGATGTGGTGGTCGTTGTAGCGCAGGAAACTCACGTCCACGTCGAGGATCGCCACCAATTCGGCCAGTATCTCCGTGCTGATATCTGCCGCGGTGGCCGAGGTTGCGCCCATCAGCTTGGTCGCCACGGACGTGACGATGGTGGCCAGAGTCTTTGGCGCAGCGCCGTTTTCGCTGTTCTCCATGTCCGCTTAGCCTTGCGCGCGCAGACTGTCGCGCAGCGAGCGGCGCCTTGCCGGTACCGACGGCGCCGGACCGGACACCAGGCGCAGCACCAGGATTTCGTGCTCACCGGCACCGAGCCCGGCGCGAGCCCGGACGGCGCCCTGCAGCCCTTTGAGTTCCTCGGCGTAAGTGGGCGACAGGGTCTGGAAGTCGTTGTCGTCGTGCGCGTACAGGAACACTGGCGACACCGGATGCACGCCGAAGCCGCTGCGTTCGGCGCCGATCCAGAGTGCCTCCAGCGCGGCGCCCCCGCGGGCGTAATCGGTGAGCGCGGAACCCGTCACGGTGACCACCGCCAGTGCCGCGCTGGCCGTGACTCGCTGGCGGGTGACGTCGCCCAGCACCCCACCGGCATCCCAGCGCGCCAGCTCGACCATGACATCGGGGCGCCGGACGAGTTCCAGGGCCGCCAACTCACCGGCATCCAGTTCCAGGGCACGGACATCGATTCCTGTCTCCGGTGACGGGTCAGCCGGAAAACGTAGCTCCGACACCATTTCCGCGTGCAGGCGAGGGGTCAGATAACGGATGCGGTCGGCTTCGGCCAGTATGCCTGAGACGGCGACGATTTGGTCGCGATCGGTGATGAGTCGCAGCCGCGCGCCCTCAGCGGCCGTGGCGGCCGCCAGACGCTCGGCGGTTTCCGGCGGGACCGCGACGGCACAACCCGGGTGGCGATTTGTTTGCCGGGCCAGCATCGCCCGGTACTGCTGCGCCAGTTCGGGGTCGTCACCGTCGCCCCACCGCATCTCGCCGTGCAGCGCGGTGGACGGGTGGTCGTCACGAAAGCTGACCGGGCCCAGCGCGCCGTGTGCGGCCGCCGCGACGCGCGCGTTGAACATGGCCGCGCCCAGCGCGACCGCGCTGGCCCGAAATTCGACGTCCATGGTCGCCGAATCCTCGGCGGCCAGCAGCAGCTGAATCGAGGTGTCGTCCATGGCGATCCGCCACGGCTGGACGTTGCCGCCGGAAGGGGCGCGGATCGCCGCGCTCGCAACGGCTTCGGCGATCCCGGCTTTCGTTGCGCCCGGCGCGGAGACTCCGGCGACGTCATCGGCCGGTGCAGGTAAGGCGGCATCGCCCGCCGCGGGCGGGACGAGACCGTCGAGCGCGCTCGCGATGTCGATCTGGACCCGGCCGGACCGCAGCGGCTCGCCCAGCCCGATCCGGCGCACCGCCTCGGCCACCGCGGCGGCACCTACCCAGATGTCGCCGGCCAGCTGAGGCCACCCGCGCAACGTCTGTCCGACCTCTACCAGCGAGGCCGCCCCACGCGCCGACAATTGCCGAGCGTCCAAAAGGCGCAACAGGTATGGCAGCTTGTCCCGGGTCGACAATCCGCTCAGCGCCGTCGTGTCCATGTCGCTCAGCAACCCGTGCATCACCGAGGGCTGCGGCCGCATGTCGAAGCGCTCCACATCGAGTAGACCCCGATCGCTGGTGGCCATGAGCACCGGGATGCCACGCTTGCGGGCCGCCTCGCGCAGCAAGACCTTGATGTCCAGCGAATCCGCTTGGTCGATCAGCACATCCAGTCCGTCCAGAAACTCGTCGACGAGTTCGGCGGTCACCTCGGAGGTGAACACCTCCAGCCTCAGGTACGGATCGAGTTCCGCGATCCGCCGTGCGGCGACGGTGGCTTTGTTGAGGCCGAGATCGAGCACCGTCGCCGGGACCCGATTCAGATTGGACAGCTCCAGCGTGTCACCGTCGGCCAATCGCAATGCGCCGCAAAGCCCTTGCGCCGCCAGACAGTACGCGATCGCGTGACCTGAGCTGAGGCCGACGATGCCGATGCGCAGGCGTTGCAGCCGCTCCTGCTCGGCGGAGGTGATCAGATGCCGGTTGCGGTCTAGCCGGGCCGCAGCAAACGCCCGCGGGCCGGCGATCCGCACAACGGCATTGCGCCACGGGAAGTGTGCCCACCGGCCGCCGGCGTCCGCGTCCGCCGAATCGGGGCCTGACCGGTCGATGAAGTCGATACCCGGTGTCGCTCTGAGCCGTTCCAGTACCTCGCGGTCCGCGGGGATCTCGTCAGCGAGAACCACTGCACCGCCGGCCTCGTGGCGCTCGTAGCTATGGCCCATCCAACTCCCAACGGCGTAGACCCGACCTCACCTACGCCGAGATGCGGCTGAGGATTTCGGCGTTCTCGGCGCACATCAGCTTAAATTGTGCCGGCTCGGCATGTGTGGCAAGGGTGCGGCGATCCCACCACATCACCTTGGTCCGGTAATCCTCGGTGGGATAGGCCGCCGCCGGTACGCGGTTAGCCACGACGCCCCCGGAGGACTGCCATTGCTCCAGCACGTGAGCCGCCGCGGTAGCCATCACGAACTGAACACCCAGCAAAGTCATCATCGGCAACGCGGTGCGGGCCAGCACGGTGGACAGCGCGCGATTGCCATATTCGCGAGAATTGGTCCACGCGCCTTTCACCTCCACGACGCCAAACGGAAGCCGGTTGGAAATCATATGGCGCAGCAACGGAAGGCCCGGGTTGCCTTTCCATTCCTCGAGAGCGTGGGAGTCCTCCGGCGAGCGCAAAGGCCCGACCACACGCGTACCTCCGACGACTCGCCCTTGCGGGTCAAGCGCAGCAAAAAACAGGGACGTGTCGGTTCCATCCTGAATCTGGTCGAGGTCGAGCACCCAATCCAGCCCGTGCCGGAGATAGCTGTTCAGCGCGCCATCCAGGTACTGATTCCACAGATCGGGCTCCGCGGCCGGCGTCGCTGCGGTGACCCAGCACCCCGTCGTGTAATCGCGCCAACCAAACCCCGATTCCGACCACGGACCGTCAATCCCGAGCCCCGTGATTTGCACCGCTTCCATACGTGACCTCCGCCTATTCGCTGTTACTAACGAGTAATTTTTTGAACGCCTCTGAATCGTTTGTTAATTTGACTCGCGACAAATTAACCAAAGGGATTGTGACATAAGCGGACGAATTCGACTGCAGCGCGAGGGCAATGGGTCTCGAAAAGGCTCTTGCGGCGCATTTGTATTGGCCGCCGGGACCCGCTGTAGTGCCGCGACCTCGAAATTGACGCCGCCGCATCAAAACGCGACGCGGCATTTCGATCCGTCGTCGCAGTACCGTGACGGCATGCCCGACGAACCAGTCACTCCCAGCCCCACCGGTCCCGTCCCCGAATACGACGACGCCGGTGTGCCTACCTTCGAGTCGGTGCGCGACCAGATCGAGGCGCGGTATGCGACCGCGCAAGGCGCCGCCGAACTCGATGCGGAAACATCCGAAGGCCGTTCGGTCGACGAACAATACGACGAACGCCGGCGTGCCGCGGCCGAGCGGCTGGCCCAGATCCGGGAGTCGATGCGGCCCGATCAGGGATGACCGGGCTCAGGCGGTGACTTTGCGGCGCCGGTTCGATCGCCGCGGAGCGCTGGACGGCGCCGGGCTGCGGCCGATCACCTCGGCGAGGAACTTCCCGGTGTAGCTCTCCGGCACGGCGGCGACGTCCTCCGGAGTGCCTTCCGCGACAACGGTTCCGCCCTCGGCGCCGCCTTCCGGCCCCATGTCGACGATCCAGTCCGACGTCTTGATCACGTCCAGGTTGTGCTCGATGACGATGACCGTATTGCCCTTGTCGACAAGGCCGTTGATGACCTTGAGCAGTTTGCGGATGTCGTCGAAATGCAGGCCCGTGGTGGGCTCGTCGAGGATGTACACCGTGCGCCCGGTCGAGCGCTTCTGCAGTTCGGCGGCCAGCTTGACGCGCTGCGCCTCGCCGCCGGACAGCGTGGGCGCGGGCTGGCCGAGCCGCACATATCCCAGCCCCACGTCGACCAGGGTGCGCAGGTAGCGGTGGATGCCGGTGATCGGCTCGAAGAACTCCGCCGCCTCCTCGATGGACATGTCGAGCACCTCGGAGATGGTCTTGCCCTTGTAGTGCACCTCCAGCGTTTCCCGGTTGTACCGGGCGCCGTGGCAGACCTCGCACGGCACGTACACGTCGGGCAGGAAGTTCATCTCGATCTTGATGGTGCCGTCGCCGGTGCACGCCTCGCAGCGGCCGCCCTTGACGTTGAACGAGAACCGGCCCGGTTGATAGCCACGGACTTTGGCCTCGGTGGTGGCGGCGAACAGGGTGCGGATCTTGTCGAACACCCCGGTGTAGGTGGCCGGGTTGGATCGTGGCGTGCGACCGATCGGTGACTGGTCCACCCGCACCAGCTTGTCCAGGTGATCCAGCCCGGTGACCCGGGTGTGCCGGCCGGGGACCTGCCGGGCACCGTTGAGCCGGTTGGCCAGCACCGCGGCCAGGATGTCGTTCACCAACGTCGATTTGCCGGATCCGGACACTCCGGTCACCGAGGTGAGGACGCCGAGCGGGAAACAGACGTCGATGCCGCGCAGATTGTGCTCGCGGGCGCCGACGACGGTCAGCTGACGCTTGCGGTCGACCACGCGCCGTTTCGCCGGCATCTCGATGCGTTCCTTGCCCGAGAGGTAAGCGCCGGTGATCGAATCCTTATTTGCCAGCAGCTCGCTGTAGGTGCCGCTGTGCACGATCTCGCCCCCGTGCTCACCGGCCCGCGGGCCGATGTCGACGATCCAGTCGGCGTGCGCGATGGTGTCCTCGTCGTGCTCGACGACGATCAGCGTGTTACCCAAACCCCTGAGCCGCGTGAGAGTTTCGATGAGCCGACGGTTGTCGCGCTGGTGCAGCCCGATGGACGGCTCGTCGAGCACGTAGAGCACGCCGACCAGACCGGACCCGATCTGGGTGGCCAGCCGAATGCGTTGCGCCTCACCGCCGGACAGCGTTGCCGCGGCGCGGGACAGCGACAGGTACTCCAGCCCCACGTCGAGCAAAAAGCCCAGCCGCGACTGGATTTCCTTGAGCACCTGCCCGGCGATCGCCTTCTCGCGGTGGCCGAGGGTGAGCCCGTTCAGAAAGTCCGCGCAGTCCGAGATCGAGAGCTCGCAGACCTCGGCGATGGACTTCGTGCCCCGGTCCCCTGCGGCCAGCGTGACGGCCAGAATCTCCGGCTTGAGCCGGGTTCCGTCACACTCCGGGCAGGGCACGTCCCGCATGAAGCCTTCGTAGCGTTCCTTCATCTGCTCGGACTCGGTCTGGGCCATCTTGCGCTGCAGGAAGGCCAGCACGCCCTCGAAATCGGCGTAGTAGGACCGGGTCCGGCCGTACCGGTTGCGGTACCGCACGTGCACCTGGTGATCGGAGCCCTCGAGAATCGCCTTGCGGGCCTTGGCCGGTAGTTTGCGCCACGGGGTGTCGACGTCGAAGCCCATCTCGTCGCCCAGGCCGGCCATCATCCGGGTGAAGTACTCCGCGGTGTGGCCCGCCGACCACGGTGCCACCGCGCCCTCGGCCAGGGTGCGCTCGGGGTCGGGCACCACCAGGTCGGGGTCGACTTCCTTGCGGATGCCCAGGCCGCTGCACTCCGGGCAGGCGCCGTAGGGCGAGTTGAACGAGAACGACCGCGGTTCCAGGTCGTCGACCGCCAGCGCGTGCCCGTTGGGGCAGGCCAGCTTCTCGGAGAACCGCTGCTCCCGGTTGTGTGCGTCGTGTTCGTGGTCGACGAACTCGAGCACGACGATGCCGTCGGCAAGGTTCAGCGCGGTCTCCACCGAATCGGTGAGCCGCTGCTTGGCGGAGGCCTTGACGGTCAGGCGGTCCACCACCACCTCGATGTCGTGCTTTTCCTGCTTCTTCAGCTTCGGCGGATCGGTCAACGGGTGCACGACGCCGTCAACTCGCACCCGGCTGTAGCCCTGGGCGTTGAGCTTCTCGAAGAGGTCGGCGAACTCGCCCTTGCGGGTGCGCACCACCGGGGCCAACACCAGGAAGCGGGTGCCCTCCGGCATCGCCAGCACCTGATCGACGATTTGCTGCGGGGTCTGGCGGGCGATCCGCTCGCCACAGATCGGGCAGTGCGGCGTGCCGGCCCGCGCGTAGAGCAGCCGCAGGTAGTCGTACACCTCGGTGATGGTGCCGACGGTCGAGCGCGGGTTGCGGTTGGTGGATTTCTGGTCGATGGACACCGCCGGGGACAGGCCCTCGATGAAGTCGACGTCCGGCTTGTCCATCTGGCCCAGGAACTGACGGGCATAGGCGGACAGCGACTCCACGTACCGGCGCTGCCCCTCGGCGAAGATCGTGTCGAAGGCCAGCGACGATTTGCCCGAACCCGACAATCCGGTGAAAACGATCAGCGCGTCGCGGGGCAGGTCGAGATCGACGCCGCGCAGGTTGTGCTCGCGGGCGCCCTTGACGATCAGACGGTCAGCCAACGCTGCCCCTCTCAGGAACTATCTGGCGACTTCTGGTAGCCGCACTGCGGAATCCGAACCGGAATTGCGCACGGCGCATTCCATGCTATGTGCCCATACCGACAAGCATGATTTGACCAGTAGCGTGACCGGTATGACTGCAGTGGACGACAACTACACCGGACACGTCGACCCCGGTACCGCGGCCCGCCGGACCCTACCCGGCGCCACAATTTTAAAGGCCTCTGTCGGCCCCATGGACAACAACGCATATCTGATCACTTGTTCCGCTACCGGCGAAACACTGCTGATCGACGCCGCCAACGACGCGGACGTGCTGATCGACCTGATCCGGCAGCACGCGCCAAAGGTGTCGCTGATCGTGACCAGCCACCAGCACTTCGATCACTGGCAGGCGCTGGAGGCGGTGGCGGCCGCCACCGGGGCCCCGACCGCCGCCAACGAGATCGACGCGGAACCGCTGCCGGTCAAACCGGACCGTTTGCTGGGCAACGGCGACACCGTGCAGATCGGCGAACTGAAGTTCGACGTCATCCACCTGCGCGGGCACACCCCGGGCTCCATCGCGCTGGCCCTGCGCGGGCCCGCGACCGGCGGGGTCACCCAGTTGTTCACCGGCGACTGCCTGTTCCCGGGCGGCGTCGGGAAGACGTGGCAGCCGGGCG
This sequence comes from Mycobacterium colombiense, assembly GCF_001672755.1. Lineage (GTDB taxonomy): Bacteria > Actinomycetota > Actinomycetes > Mycobacteriales > Mycobacteriaceae > Mycobacterium > Mycobacterium colombiense_C. The sequence goes on from NZ_LZKI01000002.1 coordinate 27,971, forward strand.
ATTTCACCCAGCTGATCGAGGACGTCAGCACCCGGGTGTTCGACGTGTATGACGACTCCACCGTCATCTACCCCGGTCATGGCGACGACACGGCGTTAGGCGCCGAGCGCCCGCACCTGAGCGAATGGCGCGAGCGCGGCTGGTAGCGGGCGGCCAGTGGCGATCGCGAGCGCGGCGTAGCCGGGCGAAGCGGGTCGCCACCATCGGGCTACGTCGTGGTGTGCACGATCAACACGTCGGTCTTGGCCCGACGCGAGACGTTGGCCGGCACCGACCCGAGCAGCCGGCCGGCGATCGTGCTCAAGCCGACGTTGCCGACCACGAGCAGATCGGCCTGCTCCTCCTCGGCGAGGTGCACCAGCGCGTCGACCGGCGCCCCGACGATGGGCCGCTCGTCGATGTTCTGCGCACCGGCCGCGTGGGCGCGGTCCTTGGCGTCACGCAGGATCGCGTAAATCGGGGCGGTGCCCGAAACCTTGTAGCTTTCGTCCCGCAGGGCGTCGGCGGCCCGGGCGTCCTCATGTTGGGGCAGATACGCCGACGCCACGATCAGCTTGGCGTCCGCTCCCGCGATCTGCGCCGCCTTCTCCACCGCGCGCATCGACGAATCCGAGCCATCGGTTCCTACCACCACAGTCCGATAGGCGCCCATTTACCCTCCCAGTTTCGGTTGGTCAGCCAACCCAAGACAGTAGCGTGTTTGCTCGATCCGCAGGAGGCAGATTAACGACACCGCGTGGCGTGGCTCGCCCGCAATTTGCGGGCGCTGGCTGCGGCAACGGACAATATCGCCAATGACAAAACAATCGAATGTGCAGGGCCGACGCGGAAGGCATTGCATTACGCCGCTTTTCGGGAAAGTGAACACTAAGTGCGAATGCGCCGGACGCGGTTTGTGACCCGCTCCATCAACCGCGCCTTACAGTAACAAGCATCATGTCCATGCCCACCCTCGAGCCCACCGTCGAGCCCCGTGCCGGGGATTTCGGCGCCGAGTCCGCGTCCGGGCGTGCGCGCGGTGGGTTGCTCGATCCGTGGGCAATCGCCCTGTTGGCCACCGTAGTCAGCGCCGCCTGGGCCTGCCGGCCGTCGCTCTGGTTCGACGAGGGGGCGACGATCTCGGCTTCGGCCAGCCGGACCTTGCCGGAGCTGTGGCGGTTGCTGGGTCACATCGATGCGGTCCATGGCGCGTACTACCTGCTGATGCACGGTTGGTTCGCGCTGTTCCCGCCTACCGAATTCTGGTCACGTTTCCCCAGTTCCCTGGCGATCGGAACCGCCGCCGCCGGCGTCACGGTGTTCACCAGGCAGTTCTGGACGCGACCCGCGGCGGTGTGCGCGGGGACGATTTTCGCGATCCTGCCGCGCACCACGTGGGCGGGCATGGAGGCGCGCCCGTACGCCTTCGTGGCCGCCGCAGCCGTCTGGCTGACGGTGTTGTTCGTCGTGACCGTCCGGCGGAACAGGCCGCGCGGGTGGGTTTGGTACGCGCTGGGATTGATGCTGTCGATACTGCTCAACCTCAACCTGGTGCTGTTGGTGCCGGTGCACGGCGCGATGCTGCCGCTGCTCGCGCCCAAGAGCGCGCGCAGGTCTCCGGCGCTCTGGTGGGCCGCCGCGTCGGCCGTCGCCGTCGCGGCCATGACGCCGTTCCTGGTGTTCGCGCACAACCAGGTTTGGCAGGTCAACTGGATCTACCCCGTCAGCTGGCATTACGCGTTCGACATCATCCTGCGCCAGTACTTCGACCACAGCGTGGCCTTCGCCGTCGCGAGCGCGGTCCTGATCGTCGCTGCGGCCGTGACACGGTTGGCCGGCGTGCCGGCCCCGGCCGGCGACCTGCGCCGGTTGTTGCTCATCGCCACGGCGTGGATGGTGATTCCCACCGCGCTGGTCGTCATCTATTCGGCCGTCAGCGAGCCGATCTACTATCCGCGCTACCTGATCTTCACCGCCCCCGCGATGGCCGTCGTCCTGGCCGTCTGCCTCGTCTCCGTCGCCCGCAGGCCCTGGCCCATCGCCGGCGGGGTGCTGCTGTTCGCCGTTGCCGCGGTGCCGAATTACCTTTTCGTCCAACGCTGGCCGTATGCCAAAGAGGGCTGGGACTACAGCCAGGTCGCCGATTTGATCAGCTCCCACGCCGCCCCGGGCGACTGCCTGATGGTGGACAACACCGTGCCGTGGAGACCCGGGCCGATTCGTGCGCTGCTGGCCACCCGCCCGGCCGCCTTCCGGTCGTTGATCGACGTGGAGCGCGGCGTGTACGGCCCGAAGGTCGGATCGTTGTGGGACGGGCACGTCGCCGTGTGGCTGACGACGGCCAAAATCAATAAATGCCCGGCGATCTGGACCATCACCAATAAAGACAACTCGCTGCCCGACCATCAGGCCGGGCGATCGCTACCGCCCGGAAGCGCATTCGGGCGCGCACCGGCGTACCGGTTTCCGGGCTACCTCGGCTTCCGCATTGTCGAGCGGTGGCAGTTCCACTACTCGCAGGTTGTCAAGTCGACGCGGTGATCTCCGCGTCGCCGACCGCGTGAAGCGCCGGATGCTGGGTAGTTGAGAAGCATGCAGACCTGGCTGACCGCACCGCTATTCGGCGGCAACGTGCAGGGTGTCCGGCACGTCATCGAGCTGTTTGTCGCATTCGGATTGACGACCCTCATCGGGCTGGAGCGAACCATCCAGGGCAAGAGTGCCGGGCTGCGGACCCAGACGATCGTCGGGACGTCGTCGGCGTTGATCATGCTGGTCAGCAAGTACGGCTTCACCGACGTCCTGTCCGCCGGTACGAACGTGCTGGACCCGTCACGTGTTGCGGCCCAAGTGGTTTCGGGGATCGGCTTCCTGGGTGCGGGCATCATCATCACGCGGCGCGGTGCGGTGCACGGGCTGACGACGGCCGCGGCGGTATGGGAGTCTGCCGCAATCGGTTTGGCGACCGGAGCAGGCCTGCTGATGCTCGCGATCGCGGTGGTGGCGCTGCACTTCGTCAGCGCACTCGTCTTCAAGGCGGTCGAGAGGCGCCTGGCGGCGCAGCTGGGCGGGACGATCCGGGTGCAGATCATCTACGAGAACGGCCGGGGGATGCTGCGCGAGGTGCTGCGCATCTGCGGGCAGCGAAATTGGCAGCTCACCGAGCTCGATGCGGACGCGCACGACATCGACGACGGTGAGGTGCGGGTGACGATGACGCTGTCGGGCGCCAAGATCGCGAACGCCCAACGGGTGTTCGGCGAGGTGGACGGGGTGGTGGCGGTCTTACGGCCCGAGGACGACCCCGACTGAGCTCAGCCCCCGGTCGCGACCGGCTCGGCCTGCCGGGTGGCCCGTGTCGCGGCGTAGGACACCGCCACGCCGGCCGCGCTCAACGCGGTGAAGACCGTGAACAGCAGATGCGCCGCCATCTCCTCGCCGCCGGTGGCGGTGTTGACGACGACACCGGCCAATCCGGCACCGATCGCGGCGGAGGTCAGCTGGACGGTGAGCGAGATCGTCAGCGCATCGCTGGAGCACCCGCGCACGATCGGGCGGGTGGTCATGGTGGCGCCGATGGTGGCCGCGTCGGGCCTGGCGCTGGGTGCCGTCGCCCGGCACGGCGACGACTCGGCCTGGACCGCCGCGCTGTGGGCGGTGGCCCTGCTGGTCGCCGGCATCGGGATCGGGATGGCCTGGCCGCACCTGTCGGCCCGCGCGATGGCCTCCGTTGCGGACCCGGCCGAAGGCGGCGCCGCGTCCGCTGCGATCAACACCGTCCAGCTGACCTCCGCCGCGATCGGTGCCGGATTGGCCGGTGTCGTCGTCAACACCGCCACCGGCGGCGAGG
>NZ_LZKI01000003.1 GCF_001672755.1 Mycobacterium colombiense
GCCCGATTCGGCCAGGGCGCCGATGATCCCGGGCATCAGCGCATAGCGCCCCTCGGCCCGCTGGTACGGATCGGTGTTGGTGCCCAGGGCGACGGTCTCGCGCTGCCAAGACGGCCGTCGGAGCTCGCGACGCAGCACTTCGACGACGTTGGTCTTGACGACGACCTGGGTGTCAAAGTCTTTGCCGCAGTCCAGCTCCAGGTATTCGTGGGTGGGCCGGGCGAAGCAGTACCGGCAGGCGTGCGAGCAACCGCGGTAGCCGTTGACGGTGTAACGAAACGGCAGCGCCGACGCATTGGGCACCTTGTTCAGCGCGGACTTGCACACCACCTCGTGAAAGGTGATCCCATCGAATTGCGGCGAGCGCACGCTGCGCAGGAAGCCGATGCGCTGCAGCCCCGGCAGCGCCCCGTCCTCGACCGGCGTCCCGTTGACCGCGACGGCCTGATTTGCCCACCGCATGCGCCCATTCGAACATTAGTTCGAGTGCGAGTCAAGTGTGGCGCTGAAGGGAGGTGGCCCCTCGCCAATCAATTCTGCCGGCGCTCGGCGGCGCCGCGTCGGGCAGCGGCCGTCAGCCGGCTTTATGGGCGAGCACAATGCGCTCGGCAACGCGGCAGGAGAGGCCAAACCGCGCTGTCATTTCTTGAGGGCCGAGGTCCTCGACGACCCGGAATCCGGCGGCCGATAGCAGGTCTGCGGTCTCTTGCGGTGTCGTCAGCGTTATCATCGGCTCACCGAGCGCCGCGACGCTGTGCAGTACCCGCTCAACGGCGGCGCGGATGTCAGCGTCCCAGGCGGACTCCGGAAGGTTATAGGTCATCGCGGCCGCGCACGGCGGCAGGCCGGCGAGCGTCTCGGTGATGGCGGCAGGCGTCAGGTACGGAAATACCCCCAGCCAATTGACGAATATCGGTCGTGCGAGGTCAACGGAGGATGTCTGCAGGGCTTCTGTAACTCGTTGCTCCTCGAAGTTGACCTCCGTCATGGTGAGCGTCTCGGGCTCGGGAACGCCGAGTTTTGCTAAACGCTCGCGCTTCCAACCCTGCGTGGACGGGTGGTCGAACTCATGAACCTCGATCACGCCTGCCTGCCGCCAGGCGAAGGTGTCGAGGCCGGCCCCGAGAATTACGTACTGTTCGGCCTTGCTCCTAGTCAGCCAGTCCTCCGTAAGACGCGTTCGCCCGGCAAACCACGTAGCGACGTCCGTCCAGTGCTCGCCGAATAATTCGTGCGCAAACTCAAGGTTCGTCTCGACGTAGGGACCTAGGAGCGGCCACGCCATCCAATCTTGAAGCAGTGCGCGCGCCCCATTCAACAGAAGGTGCGCCGCCCTGGCCGTCGCGGCCAGCATCGCGGTGCGGCTCGGCTCGTTTCGCATCCAAAAAACATACGGTCGTGGCGAGCCAGGGGAAACCCTTTCACCAAATGGTTTGTGCGATAAGGGTATTTGAGGTTCGAGGCGTCTTGGAACGTAAGTTCGATATGACGCCGACGTACGACAGCCCGTCGACGCCGGCCGCAATTTCACGGGGGCGTCGGGTCCGGGGCTAAGCTGCGGTTCGTACCGTCCCTACGCCTGGCCGCGAGGAAACATGACCGAACGCATCGAGACTTCCCGCACCATCGCCGCGCCGGCACCGGCCATCTTCGCCGTGCTGTGCGACCCGCAGGGCCACGTGGCGATCGACTCGTCCGGGATGCTCCAAGACGCCGATGGGGAGCCGGTGCGCGCCGCCGGCGACCAGTTCGTCGTTCACATGGATCGCGAATCACTGAACGATTTCCCGGAGTTGGGCAAATACGACGTCACCGTCGACATCAAGGAATTCGAGCAGGATCGGCTGATTTCCTGGACGGTTCTCGGCCAGATTCAGCCGCCGATCGGCCATGTCTACGGCTACGCGCTCACGCCCACAGAGGACGCCTCGGCCACCGTCGTCACTTCGTTCTACGACTGGTCGAACATCGACCCGAAGTGGCGGGAAGCCGGAATTTTCCCGATTCTGTCCGAGGGCGCGTTGCGCGCGACTCTGGGAATTCTCGACCGGACGGTGCGCCGCGGTTATCCGGGCGCATAAAACCCCGAACACCAGCGCCACACACCGTGCTGCTCATCGACTTTCGGTGAGCGGGCACTTGGGGGCGCGGTTTCGCACGACAATTGTTCGGGTATTACCCCGGGGCCCCTCACGAAAGGACCTGTCATGTTGCACTCGGTGATTTTGGCGAGTTCGGACCCCGTCGCGGCCGGCTTTATCCTCCGTGGTATCAAGGGAATTTTCGTCGCCATCGGCAGCATTATCGCCGCAATAGTCTGCGGCATCATCGCCATGATGAAGGGCCGCAATCCGCTGGGTTGGGGAATTCTCGGGCTGTTTTTCTCGATCCTCACGCTGATCGTCGTGATCATCATTCCCAGCAAAAAGTAGCGCTTAGAACGGCGGAGGCTCTCCGTCCCCAGCGGCGTGGGTTAGTTCGGAAGCCCAAGTAGGTACCGGCTTTTCGCCGGTTCGCGCCATTCGATTGTGGTGGCGTTCCGTGGCGATGCGGGCGGCGCGGTTTTGCGCCCGGGTGCGGCGACGTTTGGGCATCATCGCCGCCCGGTCACCGCATGGCCCGGCGTGGGCGCCCGGGGGTAGAGGGATCACGCCAGTGGGCCCGCACAAGTTGGGGAATAGCAGCGCGCTTCCTGGAGTGGTGACGTACGTGTGTCCCGACGGGGACGTCAAGATCAGTGTCCCGTCGCGCAATTGGGTATCACGCCAGCCCCAGAACGTTTTGACCAAGTGATGTGTGCGGCAGTAACACTTGAGATTCGACGCGTGCGTGGGGCCGCCGTCGGCGTACGGGATCGTATGGTCGAGGTCGCAGTCCGTGGCCGGGCGGTCGCAGCCCGGCCAACGACACGTCAGATCACGGCAGCGTACGAAATCCGCCAGCGCCCTCGACGGCACATAACCGGGCTCCGGCGGCGCATCCCCGGGATGGACCAGTGGCACCAGCTTGGCCGAGGCGGCCAACTCGGCGAGCAACTCAGGCGGGACCAAGCCTTCGGCACCTATCTGCGCGACTGCCGTTAACCCGTGGCCATCCAGCGCGGCCTGCTCGGCGATCACATGAATCACCACCGGGCCCGATGCGGGTCGTTTGCCGGCCGCGCAATCCGATCGCCCGCACCGACATCCCAATCGATCTGCGTCGGCCGCCAGCGCCCCCAACGCGTCGGCGCGGCGCTGCTCGCGCGTGCGCGGGTCATGCTCACACACCGTGGCCGCCAACGCATTCAACCGCTTATCCAACGCATGCGCGTCCGGACTCATCAGGCTGCCTTCGATATGCGACATGCCGCCGCCCGCGTCGGCGATCCAGATCTCGCGATCGGCCATGCGCTCCTTGCGGCGGCGTACCGCGTCCGCGTCGGCCTGCGCGACGATCTTGTCCACCTGCGCGGCTAACCGGCGCTGGCTCAGTGAAGGCCACCTGGTGACCTTGGCGGCCACCGCGGCATCCACGGCGCTCAACACGTCGGGGTCGGTGATCAGATCGGTGCGGAAGACGATCGTCTGGAACATGCGGTAGTCGATGTCGCCGGCCGCGAAGACCACACCCACTTTCGGCAGCCGCTCGCGCATCGCGCGGGCATAGCGCACGCGACTCCCGGCCAGTCCCTGGCCGATCCGCAGCTCGGCGGCCACCTCCGCGCTCACCGCCGCCTCGGTGTCGACGGCCCACTCCTCGGTCTCCGAACACCGTGACAGCCGGTAAGAGAACAACTCAGCAATCGCTACCAGCTGCGCTGCCGCGGCGCGATTCTCCGCCCGCGAGGCGACCCCGATCCGCGCCAGCAGATCGACGGACACCGTCGTGGTCGACGGATAGCAACGTTCGAACCCCTCGTTGAACCGGGCCCGGACATCTTCGAACATGTGTTCGAGACTATCAGGCACGGCCGACAATCTCAGCGGCCGACCCGCTCAAGCACCTCGGTGACAACGGAATCCAGCGCGACGGGGACCTGCTCCCCGGTCCCGAGATCCTTCACCCCGACGGTGCCGGCCTCGATGTCGCGGTCACCGAGGACCAGCGCGATCCGGGCCCCGGAGCGGTCGGCCGCGCGCATCGCGCCCTTGAGCCCGCGGTCACCGTAGGCCAGGTCGACACGCACGCCGCCCGCCCGCAACTGCGCGGCCAGCACCGCCAGGCGCAGCTTGGCCTGCTCGCTCAGCGGCACGCCGAACACCTCGCAGCGCGCGGTCTCCCCCACGCTCTTGCCCTCCGCACGCAGCGCCAGCAACGTGCGGTCCACGCCGAGCCCAAACCCGATGCCGGACAGGTCTTGTCCGCCGAGCTGGCGCATCAGCCCGTCGTAGCGGCCACCGCCGCCGATGCCGGACTGCGCGCCCAGGCCGTCGTGCACGAACTCGAACGTGGTCTTGGTGTAGTAGTCCAGCCCGCGCACCATGCGGGGGTTGATGACGTAGGGCACCCCCATCGCATCCAAGTGCGCCAACACGGTGTCGAAGTGCTGCTTGGCCGCATCGGACAGGTGATCGAGCAGCACCGGAGCGTCGGCCGTCATGGCGCGCACCTCGGGCCGCTTGTCGTCGAGCACCCGCAGCGGGTTGAGCTGTGCCCGCCGTCGCGTCTCTTCGTCCAGGTCGAGTGCAAACAGGAAGTCCTGCAACAGTTCCCGGTACTGGGGCCGACAGCTGTCGTCGCCCAGCGAGGTGATCTCCAGGCGGAATCCGTCTAGCCCGAGGGAGCGGAAGCCGGCGTCGGCGATCGCGATCACCTCCGCATCCAGAGCCGGATCGTCGACGCCGATCGCCTCCACGCCGACCTGCTGCAGCTGGCGGTAGCGACCGGCCTGCGGACGCTCATAGCGGAAAAACGGCCCCGCGTAACAGAGTTTGACCGGCAACGCGCCGCGGTCCAGGCCGTGCTCGATGACCGCGCGCACCACGCCCGCGGTGCCCTCGGGCCGCAACGTCACCGAACGATCGCCACGGTCGGCGAACGTGTACATCTCTTTGGACACCACGTCGGTGGATTCGCCGACGCCGCGGGCGAACAGGGCGGTGTCTTCGAAGATGGGCAACTCGATGTCGCCGTAGCCGGCCCGGCGGGCGGCCCCGAGCAGGCCGTCGCGCACCGCGACGAACTGCGCGGAATCCGGCGGGACGTAATCGGGCACGCCCTTGGGCGCAGAGAACGCGGAGAAGTCGCTCACGGGCTACAGGCCTTCGAGGAACGGGTTGAGGCGCCGCTCGGCGCCGATGGTGGTGGAGTTGCCGTGCCCCGGTAGCACCACGGTCTTGTCGTCGAGCACCAGGAGTTTGTCGACGATCGAGGTCAGCAGGTCCCGGCCGCTGCCGCCGAACAGGTCGGTGCGGCCCACCGCGCGTTCGAACAGCGTGTCACCGGTGAACACGTAGTCTTTAGCTTCCTTGTCGGACGCCACCCGGAACACCACCGACCCGCGGGTGTGTCCCGGCGTGTGGTCGACGTTGACGGTCACACTGCCCAGGTCCAGCTTGTCGCCGTCGCGGTCCAGCTCGACGACCTGCTTGGGCTCCCGCCAGAAGGCGCCCGCCACCATCTGCGCCAGGCGCGGACCCAGGCCGTAGATCGGGTCGGTGAGCATGAACCTGTCCTCGGGGTGGATGTAGGTCGGGCAACCGTACGTGTCGGACACCTTCTGCGCCGACCACATGTGGTCGATGTGCCCGTGGGTCAGCAGCACCGCGGCCGGCGTCAGCCGGTTCTTGTCCAGGATGTTTCGCAGCGGGCCCATCGCCCGCTGGCCCGGATCCACGATGACGGCGTCCGTTCCAGGCCGCTCGGCCAGCACGTAGCAGTTGCACTGCAACATGCCGGCGGGAAATCCGGTGATCAACACGGTTCCCAGTTTCCCATGGGCCCCACTTGACACGAGTCGCGGCGCCCACATTAGCCTGAGCTGGCACCTCTCCCCAAGGCTCCGATCCAATCATGGAGGCATAGCGGCCGTGCCGACCAACGAACAGCGACGTGCCAACGCCAAGCGCAAGCTCGAACGGCAGCTGGAGCGGCGCGCGAAGCAAGCCAAGACGCGCCGGATCGTGCTGATCGCGGCCGCCTCGATCGTGGCCGTGGCCGTGATCGCGGCGGTGGTGATCACGATCGTCAACACCAAGCACGACGACCACAAGAGCAACACCGCGGCGTCGACGACCACCACCAGCAGCAGCGCACCGGAGACGACGGCGCCCGGCCAGCCGGGTCAGACCGCGCCGCTGCCGCCGTTCAAGCCGTCGGCCAACGTGGGCGCCAACTGTCAGTACCCGGCCTCACCCGAGCCGGCGGCCAAGGAGGTCAAGCCGCCGCGGACCGGCAAGGTGCCCACCGATCCCGCCCAGGTGAGCGCCAGCATGGTGACCAATCAGGGGCACATCGGTCTGATGCTGGCGAACAACGAATCACCTTGCACCGTCAACAGTTTCGCGAGCTTGGCCGGCCAGAAGTACTTCGACAACACCAAGTGCCACCGGCTGACCACCTCGCAGGGCCTGGGCGTCCTGCAGTGCGGCGACCCGAAGGGCGAGGGCACCGGCGGCCCGGGCTATCAATTCGCCAACGAATACCCGACCGACCAGTTCCCGCCGAACGACCCCAAGGCGCAGGAGCCCGTCGTGTATCCGCGCGGCACCCTGGCCATGGCGAACGCCGGGCCCGGTACCAACGGCAGCCAATTCTTCTTGGTGTACAAGGACTCCCAGTTGCCGCCGCAATACACCGTGTTCGGCACCATCCAGCCCGACGGGCTGGCCACTTTGGACAAGATCGCCAAGGCCGGCGTCGCCGGCGGCGGTGAAGACGGGGCACCCGCCACCGAGGTGACCATCACCTCGCTGCTGCTCGACTAGCGCCGATCGCAAGCGCGGCGCGTGCGCCGGGCGCGGCGGGTCGGCGCCATCAGGACTAGGCCGAATCGACGCGAAACTCCCTCTGATCGGCGGGATTCGCCCGAGGCGCACCGCCGAGAGCTTATGGTCGTTGGGTGAATCTGGATCCGGACTCATTCGGTCATTACCGAATATTGGACTTGTTGGGGCGCGGCGGGATGGGACGCGTATACCGTGCCTACGACACGACCACGGACCGGGTAGTCGCCCTGAAAGTGCTTCCGCCGCATCTGGCCGAGGATCAAGACTTTCAGCAGCGTTTCCGCCGCGAGGCCCGCATCGCGGCGGCCCTCAACGACCCGCACGTGGTGCCCATCCACGGTTTTGGCGAGCTGGACGGTCGGCTCTATGTCGACATGCGGCTGATCGAGGGCCGCCACTTGTCCCAGTACATCAACGAAAACGGCGACCGACTCAGCCCCGAGCAAACGGTCGCGGTGATCGAGCAGGTTGCGGCGGCGCTGGATAGCGCCCGCCAGGCGGGGTTGATCCACCGCGACATCAAACCGATGAACATCTTGATCACCACCGCACACAATTTCGTCTATCTGATCGATTTCGGCCTTGCCCGCACCGAAGCTGACACTCAACTCACCCAGACCGGCGCCACGATGGGCACCGTCGCGTACATGGCGCCCGAGCGCTTCAAGGGCAAAACGGATCACCGTGCCGACGTCTACTCGCTGGCCTGCGTGTTGCACGAGTGCCTGACCGGCAAGCGCCCCTACGCGGGAGAGAGCCTCGAAGAACAGCTCAACGCGCACCTGAACGCCCCGCCGCCGCGACCGTCCGCAACCGCCCCCGGTGTCCCCCCGGGCTTCGATGCCGTTGTCGCCCGCGGGATGGCGAAAGACCCCGAACAGCGGTACCAGACGGCCATCGAGCTCGCCGAGGCCGCCAGAGCGGTGCTGGTCGGCGGCGGCGCGGCTACGGCGTCGGGTCCACCGGGCGCGGCGCCGCCGGGACCCGCGGCTCCCGCGCCGGGCGGCAAAGCCGATCCGCGGTTGCAGCCGGCCCGCCCAACGACTTCGCGGCGGTTGCTGATCGGCATCGTCGGCGCATCGGCGCTGGCGCTGGCCGCGGTGGCGGCCCTGGTCATCGCGCTGGTCACCCAGAGTCACGGTTCGGCGGACAGCGCGGCATCGTCCATCCAGAACCGGGTGCGGGTGCCCGGCAGGACCGGATCCAGCCCCGGTTCCAGTGCGTCGGCAACGGTGCCGCCGCTGCCGGCGTTTGCCCCGCCGGCCGATCTGGGGGCCAACTGCCAATATCGGTCGGTGCCGGACCCCGCCACCCGGCCGGTGACCCCGCCGCAGTCGGGCCGGGTGGCCACCACTCCCCCGCAGATCGGTGCGGTCATCTCCACCAACTTCGGCGACATCGCCATCCAGCTCGCCAATTCCGAGTCCCCGTGCACGGTGAACAGCTTCATCAGCCTGGCCAAGCAGCAATTCTTCGACAACACCCAGTGCGCCCGGCTGATCAGCTCCCAAGACGGCGGCTCGCTGCTGTGTGGCGGCCCCGAGGTGGACGGTTCGGGCGGTCCCGGTTACGAATTCGGTGACGAGTACCCCACGGACCAATACAAGCCCGACGATCCCGCGCTGCGCGCGACCGTGGTGTACCCGCGCGGCACCATCGTGATGGCCACCGAGGGACCCAACACCAACGGCAGCCAATTCGCCTTGATCTACAAGGATTCCGAGATGGAGCCACAGAGCACGGTGCTGGGCACCATCGACCAGGCCGGGCTGGAGACCTTGGACAAGATCGCCCGGGCCGGCATCGCCGGCAATCGTCAGAGCGGCGCGCCGACCAACCCGGTCAAGATCACCTCGGTGCGGGTGAGCTAGGCGGGTTCACGCCGCGGACGTGACGCGGTAGACGTCGTAGACGCCTTCGACATTGCGCACGACGTTGAGCAGATGGCCGAGATGCTTGGGGTCACCCATCTCAAAGGTGAAGCGGCTGATCGCAACTCGGTCACCGGACGTGGCGACCGACGCGGACAGGATGTTGACCTTCTCGTCGGCCAGCACCCGCGTCACGTCCGAAAGCAACCGGTGCCGGTCGAGCGCCTCGACCTGGATGGCCACCAGAAACACCGACGACGGCGACGGCGCCCAGTGCACTTCGATGATGCGCTCGGACTGCTGCTGCAGCGAGGCCGCATTGGTGCAGTCGGTGCGGTGCACGCTCACCCCACCGCCACGGGTGACGAATCCCATGATCTGGTCGCCGGGCACCGGGGTGCAGCATTTCGCCAGCTTGGTCAGCACGCCGGGGGCGCCGGGGACCGAGACGCCGACGTCGTCGCTGCTGCGCGGGCGGCGCAACATCGTTGTCGGCGTGGACCGTTCGGCGAGGTCCTCCTCGGCCTGGTCGATGCCACCGAGTTCGGCCAGCAGCCGCTGCACGACGTGCCGGGCCGACACATGCCCCTCACCGATCGCCGTGTAGAGCGCGGATACGTCGGTGTAGTGCAGCTCGCGCGCCACCGCCGCCAGCGTCTCGCCGTTGACCAAGCGCTGCAACGGAAGTCCGCCGCGACGCACCTCGCGGGCCATGGCGTCCTTGCCGGATTCGAGCGCCTCCTCGCGGCGCTCCTTGGCGAACCACTGCCGGATCTTGGCTTTGGCGCGCGGCGAGACCACGAACTGCTGCCAGTCCCGCGACGGCCCGGCGTTGGCCGCCTTCGAGGTGAAAACCTCTACGACCTCCCCGTTTTCCAGCTTGCGCTCCAGCGCCACCAGCCGCCCGTTCACCCGGGCGCCGATGCAGCGGTGCCCGACCTCGGTGTGCACCGCATACGCGAAGTCCACCGGCGTCGAACCGTTGGGCAGGGTGATCACGTCGCCCTTGGGGGTGAACACGAAGATCTCTTGTACCGCAAGGTCATAACGCAAGGACTCGAGGAACTCGCCCGGGTCCGCGGCCTCTCGTTGCCAGTCGAGCAGCTGGCGCATCCAGGCCATGTCGTCGATCTCGGCGGCGGCGTGCGGATGCGGAAGGCCGTTGCGCCCCTTGGCTTCCTTGTAGCGCCAGTGCGCGGCGATGCCGTATTCGGCGGTGCGGTGCATGTCGCGGGTACGGATCTGCACCTCCAGCGGCTTGCCCTCCGGCCCCACCACGGTGGTGTGCAGCGACTGGTAGACGCCGTACCGCGGCTGGGCGATGTAATCCTTGAACCGCCCCGCCATCGGCTGCCACAGCGAATGCACCACGCCGACAGCGGCATAGCAGTCGCGGATCTCGTCGCAGAGGATGCGGATGCCGACCAGGTCGTGGATGTCGTCGAAGTCGCGGCCCTTGACGATCATCTTCTGATAGATGGACCAGTAGTGCTTGGGCCGGCCCTCCACCGTCGCCTTGATCTTCGACGCGCTCAGGGTGTTGACGATCTCGGCGCGCACCTTGGCCAGGTAGGTGTCCCGCGACGGCGCGCGCCCGGCGACCAGCCGGACGATCTCCTCGTACTTCTTGGGATGCAGGATGGCGAACGACAGGTCTTCCAGTTCCCACTTGACGCTGGCCATACCCAGCCGATGTGCAAGGGGCGCAATGACTTCCAGCGTCTCACGGGCTTTGCGCGCCTGCTTCTCCGGCGGCAGGAACCGCATGGTGCGCATGTTGTGCAGCCGGTCGGCGACCTTGATCACCAGCACCCGCGGATCGCGCGCCATCGCGGTGATCATCTTGCGGATGGTCTCGCCCTCGGCGGCGCTGCCCAGCACCACCCGGTCCAGTTTGGTGACGCCGTCGACCAGATGGCCCACCTCTTCACCGAATTCCTCGCTCAACGCCTCCAGGGTGTAGCCGGTGTCCTCGACGGTGTCGTGCAGCAGCGCGGCCACCAAAGTCGTGGTGTCCATGCCCAATTCGGCCAGAATGGTCGCGACGGCCAGCGGGTGGGTGATGTAGGGGTCGCCGGAATGGCGTAGCTGGCTGGCGTGCCGCTGGTCGGCGACCTCGAAGGCGCGCTGCAGCAGCGACACGTTCGCCTTCGGGTAGATCTCCCGGTGCACCGCCACCAGCGGTTCCAGCACCGGGTTGAGCGTGCTGCGCTGAGCCGTCATCCGGCGGGCCAGCCTGGCCCGGACCCGACGCGATGCGCTGCTGGACGTTTTCAGGGATTCGGTCGGTGGCTCCGGGGCCTCCATCGGCTGCGTGATGGCCGGCGGTTCTGAGACTTCAGTGGGCGCGTCGAGCGCTTGCGCCGCGCTGTTTTCCTCCGCCACGTTGGTCACCTCCGAGATCGAGGATATCTCCAATGCCTAAGCGCTACTCGCAAGTCAGGCTGTGCACCGTCAACGGCGCGACCGCTTCCCGGCCGCGCAGCGCGCCGAGTTCGAACACCACCGCCGCCGCCATCACGTTGGCCCCGGCGCGCCCGAGCAGCCGCGCCGACGCGGCCAGGGTACCGCCGCTGGCCAGCACGTCGTCGATGATCGTGATGTTGCGTCCGCGCAGGTCCACGCCGTCGGCGGGGATTTCCAGCGTCGCACTCCCGTATTCCAGGTCGTAGCGCTCGGCGTGTACCGGCGGCGGCAGCTTCCCGGCCTTGCGGATGGCCAGCACGCCGGTCTGCAGCCGGTCGGCGACGGCCGCGGCCAGCAGGAAGCCCCGGGCCTCGATGCCGGCTACCAGGTCCGCACCGGATGCGATATCGGCCAACGCGCCGGTGATCGCCGTCATCGCTGTCGCGTCCGCGAACACCGGGGTGAGGTCCTTGAACTGGATACCGGGCTTGGGGAAATCGGCCACCTTGCGCGTCAGCGACGCGATCAGCTCGGCGACCGCCGCCCGCTCGCCGGCGCTCGTCACCGGGGCCTCACTGGATCAGCGCCCATCGATCCATGTTCCAACCCGCGCCCCACCGCGTCGGGTTCTTGCTGACCGCGTACATCTTCTTCGAGGTCAACAGCGTGCGCTGCTGCCGGTAGAGCGGCAGAGTTGGCATGTCGCCCCACAGTACCGGGGCGGTTTCCGTCAACAGCCGGACTCGTTCGGCGGCGTCGGCCGAGACGGCCAGCGCGCTGATTGCGTTGTCGACCTGGGGATTCGAGTACCCGGACAGGTTGTTGCCGTTGCCGGTGTGCAGGGCGTAGGCATCGAGCGCCGACGACCCCGTCGACCCGCTGCCGGTGGCGCCGCCGGTGCTGGCCAGCAACGCGTCGATCTTGCCGTCCCGCAGCGCCTGCGGCCCCGGGCCGTCCAGGATGACGCCGGCGACGGTGACACCCGCCGCGGCGCACGCCTTGGTGATGACGCCGACGTTCACCGCGAGCCGCGCGTTGGGCCCCTGATACCCGATCCGCACCGTCAGGGGCGCGCCGCCCAGCGCGTTGCGCGCGGCGACCGGATCGGCCTTGCCGAACGGTTGGGCCTCGGCGGCCCCGTCACCGGCGGACACGGCGTCATCGGTGGCCGGATCCAGGCGCGAGTTGGCGATCGGCGTCCCCGCGTCCTTGGCCAGCGAATCACGCGGCGTGCACAGCGCGACCGCGCGCCGGGCCTTCGGGGCCGCCAGCGGGCCCTGCGGGGCGAAGATCAGCTGCTCGACGCCGTCCGACGGCCCGTCCGAGCGCTCGTAGTTGTCCGGCGTGGTCAGCGCCCCCGAGGAACCGGCCGCGACGTCGACGACGTCGACGCTGCGGCTGTTGACCCGGTCCTGGATGTCGGGCCCCTGCGACCACACGGTGACCCGCTTGGTGATGGCCTTGGGCCCCCACCACCGGTCGTTGGCAACGAGCACCACCGCGCCGCCGTCCAGCACGGATTCGATCTTGTACGGCCCCGACGACGGGAAACGCTTGAGGTCGACCCCGGGCTTGAGGTCCCAGATGGTGTTCCACAGCTTCGCGATCTGCTGCACCAGCGGCCCGTTGTTGCTGAGCAGGGCCGCGGTCACGTCGACGTTGAGCTGGTCGGCGATGACGTGCGACGGCATCAGCGTGGTCGCGGTGAACAGCTGGGTGTAGTCGACGACGCCGCGGTCCGGGATGAAGGACACCCGGGCCTTCTTCTGCCCGGGCATGCATTCGACGTTGGCGATGTCGAGGTAGCCGGCCTGGGAGGCGGCATGGAAGTCGGGGAACTTGCCGGACTGGGCCGCCCAGGCGAGCACGATGTCGTCGCAGGTCACCGGCTTGCCGTCGGAATAGACCGCGTTGTCGGCGATCTGGTAGTCCAGCACCAGCGGCGTGCCGCCGACCACCGACACGGTGCCGAAGTCGCGGTCGGCGACGGTTTGCCCGTCCGGGCCGTGATAGCTGAAGCCGGTGAGCGTGCGAGCGAACGCCTGCGCTCCGGCCGAGGCGGCGCCGGCCACGGTGTTGGTGTTGTAGGTGGACAGCGGGCCGTCGACCACATAGTCGATCTGGGAGGCGGCGCTACCCGCACAGGCGGTCAGCGTGACAGCGGCCGTCAGCACTACCGCCAATCCGGCGCCGATCCACCCCGCGAGGGCCCGACTGCCGATGAGCGCGCCACGATCGGCCCCAGTTCCCCGGTACCCGGTGGCCATGGACCTACTTCCGACCGACGTTCCGCTTGCCGGTGGGACGACGGGTCCCGGTCGGCCGCACGGGTCGGGCGCCCGGCGCCGGCTTGCTCGGCGCGGGCTTGGACGGCTCGGCCGCCGCCGTCGCTTCTTCCGCCTCTTCGGCGGTCTCGGCTTCGTCGTCGCCGGCGTCGGCCTCGGTGGAGCGCGAGCCGGGGCTGCGCCGCCGCGTCACGCGTCGGGTGTGGGTGCGCACCAGCTCGGTGCGCTCGCGCAGCGTGACCAGCAGCGGGGTGGCGAAGAAGATCGACGAGTAGGTGCCGACCAGGATGCCGACCAACTGCACCAGCGCCAGGTCCTTCAGCGTGCCGACGCCCAGCAGCCACACCGCCACGACCATCAGCGCCAGCACCGGCAGCACGCT
>NZ_LZKI01000004.1 GCF_001672755.1 Mycobacterium colombiense
CCCGCCAGCGCGGCCCAATAGCGACCGCTGAGTTGCCCGCCGCCGGTCGCGTTGTGCGCGAACGCGTATCGCCACGCCTGGGGATGCCAGCCGTAGCCGTCCAGGCCGACCGCCAGATGCAGCTCGGTCATGATCGGACCCCGAGGGTGTCGCCGTCGCGCGTCGTGGTCATAACCCACTGTGCAACGCTGCGGACGGTGATGCATTCCATCACCGGGTTATGTTCAGCGTGAGTAATAGTTCGCCGAGCTCAACCCCGCGCAACGCGCCGATGGGGATTCGATGCAGCGTGGCGAATACCGGCGGTCAGGGCGTGTTCAGCTGGGCTTCACGATCTTTCACAGATCAGATGGAGAAGTCCTCGCCGTGCCAGACACCGGCCTCCGGCGGCCTGATGACGTGATTGCTCTGGGCGCCGTCCGCCCGGGCTTCGAGTCTGGTCACGCGGGTCAGCAGCGACTGCAGGCTGACGCCGACCAGGTCGGGCATCATCGAGTCGTCCGGACTGCCGGGACGGCTGCGGCTGATGACCTGCCCGGGCACCCCGACGACCACCGAGCTCGACGGAACCTCTTTGACCACCACGGCATTGGCGCCGATGCGGCTGTCGTCGCCGATCTTGATCGCGCCCAAGACCTTCGCCCCGGCCCCGATCGTCACCCGATCACCGATGGTGGGATGGCGTTTTCCGGTGTCCCTGCCGCTGCCGCCGAGGGTGACGCCGTGGTAGAGCGTCACGTCCTCGCCCACCTCGGCGGTCTCGCCGATCACCACCCCGGTCGCGTGGTCGATGAAGAGACCTGGACCCAGGACGGCACCGGGATGGATCTCGACGCCGGTCAGGATCCGGGTGATTTCGGCGGTGATGCGCGCGATCAGCCTCGCGCCGCGCTGCCACAGCCAGTGGTTGATGCGGTGACCCCAGATGGCATGCACGCCCGGGTAGGCGAAGATCACCTGCAGCGTGGTCGGGACGGCCGGATCGCGCTCCCGGGCCGCTCGTATGTCACGTCGGATGGCTTCGAGCATGGCTAATCGGCCAGATCGGCGAACAACGGCGTGCTGAGGTACCGCTCGCCGAAGTCGGGCAGCACCACGACGACGAGCTTTCCGGCGTTCTCGGGCCGGCGGGCCACCTGCAGGGCGGCGACCACCGCCGCGCCCGAGGAAATACCGACCAACAGTCCCTCTTCGGCGGCCAGCCGCCGGGCCAGCGCGATGGATTCCTCGTTGCCGACGGCGATCACCTCGTCGACCAGATCCATCGCGAGCACCGGCGGGACGAATCCGGCGCCGAGGCCCTGGATGGGATGCGGGCCCTTCTGTCCGCCGGACAACACCGGGGATGCGGCCGGCTCCACGGCGATGAATTGCGCCGACGGCTTGCGTTCCTTGATCACCTGAGCGACGCCGGTGATGGTGCCGCCGGTGCCCACGCCGGCGACGAAGATGTCGACCTTGCCATCGGTGTCGCGCCACACTTCCTCCGCGGTGGTGGCGCGGTGGATCGCGGGGTTGGCCTTGTTCTCGAATTGCTGTGGCACGAAGTACCGTTGGTCGCTCTTGGCTAGTTCCTCAGCCTTGGCGATGGCACCCGGCATGCCCTCGGAACCCGGCGTCAGAACGATCTCGGCGCCCAAGGCGCGCAACAACATTCGTCGCTCGATGCTCATGGTCTCCGGCATGGTGAGCACGCAGCGGTAGCCGCGGGCCGCGGCCACCAGCGCCAGGGCGATCCCGGTGTTCCCGCTCGTCGGCTCGAGGATGATGGTGTCCGGTTTGATCAGGCCCGCCTGCTCGGCCGCGTCGATCATGGCGACCCCGATGCGGTCCTTGACGCTGTTGCCCGGGTTGAAGAATTCCAGCTTGGCGACGACGTCGGCGACCGCACCTTCGGTGACCCGGTTCAGCCGGACCAGCGGGGTGTTACCGATCAATTCCGTGACGTTCTCCGCGATGCTCATCTACCTATTGTCTCCAACGACGTAGGACCAGGCCTCTGCCTGCCAGCTAATATCGAACTCTATGTTCATCTCGGTCGGGATGGCTAGCGCTACCGGGGTAAAGCGTTGCGACGCTTCATCCAGCGCCACCCCGGTGAGCACGTGTCCATGCAGATCGCCAACCGTTTTCGCGGTGAGCGTTATTCCCGAACTTCCGGGCGCCCGGCGCAGGTAGAAATCCGTGCCGGGTTCGATCGCGCCGGCGAGGGCGAAGCCGTCCGCGTCGACGAGTTCGTGGCCGTCGTTGGTGCTGAGTATCAGCGGGATTCGCACCTGAAACGGCCCGACAAGCCCCGAGTCCGCGGCCGCGTGGTGATCGACCAGTAGGGCTTCCTCGGTTCCGTGAGCGGCGTTTCGCGCCCGCGCCAGCAGGTAGTTGTACAGATGCACGACCTTGTCGGCGTTGCGGTAGTGGCGGGCACCGGTGAGCCGGAAGCTGACGTGCTCGATCCTGGGTGTACCCGTCTCGGAGTGTGCGACCAACCGGTAGTAGCGGTACCCGCGCCCGCCGCGGCCGTGGCTGCTCGAAGACAGTGTGCTGCCCTCGCCCAGCGTGCGCTGATAACGGCCCTCGCCGGGGCTCACGTCCAACTCCGATCCGGAAACCTCTTGCCAGTCAACGCGATTGGCCGATTTCTGCAACCGCACGGTGACGGCGACGTCCGAGGCGGTCCAGACCGAATAGCCGCCGAGCTGAGGTGCACCGTCGAACTCGAACGTGATCACCGGCCCGGCGGACCGGTCAACCGCAACGGGCACGTTGAGCGGCCGGGTGTCCAGTGCCAGGCCATTGGTGAAGAACCAGATCGCGGCCTGCGTGGCCGCGATCGCCTCGTGTTCGTTGATGTTGGCCGCTCCCAGCGGATAACCGGCCTCGCGCACCTGCCGGCTCAACTCGGCCGTGGAGCGCATCGGAAAGGAGTGCCGCAGGATCCAGTCGACCTTGGCCTCGTGGCCGGACGTGCGCAGGTGCGGCAGCGCGGACCAGGTGTCGACGCGGTAGCGCGACGGGTGCTGCGGTGCGATGCCGGTGAAATCCAGCGAGTAGGCGCGCACGTTGGGGTTGAGCCTGATCAGGTCGGTGCGCGCCCAGCTGCCATCGGTGAACACGACGCGATCGACGGTGTGGGAGTACGTTCCACCCCGGTATCGGGTCATGCGGTTGAGCGCGGTGGCCGGTCGGACCACCGAACGCCTGCGGGTCGCCACCGGTGCCAGGGCACGGTTGGGCTCGGACAGAATCGTCATGGGTTGTTGATCTTCCTGAAAGGCTTGCCATGGGCCCGCGTCTGCACGCCGCCGGGCGATGACCCGGCGATACCGCCCTGAAATGGGCTGGCGCGGGGATTTCTACAGCGTCAGAGGGCTTGCGGAAATCAACAACAACAACAACAGCAACAGCAGTCGACGCAGCGCGACGGGACAAAGCGCAGCCGTACGGGGTGTTGCATGTGCCCACTATAGGGCATCGACGCATTACGGCTCGTTTCGCTCAGGTCGGCTCTAAACCTTCTTGGCACGTTCTACAGTTGCCTAGGCTCGGCGCGCGGACCCGCTTCTGGTGGGGGACGATAGATCCGCACGACCCCGGCCGCAGTATTCGCATGAAAGGATCACGATGACGTCGGCTCAAAACGAGTCTCAGACACTTGGCGATCTCGCTGCCAGGCAACTTGCCAACGCGACCAAGACGGTTCCCCAGCTCTCTACGATTACGCCGCGCTGGCTGCTGCACCTCCTCGGCTGGGTTCCGGTGGAAGCCGGCATCTACCGGGTGAACCGGGTGGTCAACCCCGAGCAGGTCGCGATCAAGGCCGAAGCGGGCGCCGGCACGGACGAACCGCTGCCGGAGACCTATGTCGACTACGAGACCAGCCCGCGCGAGTACACGCTGCGAAGCATCTCGACCCTGGTCGACATCCATACCCGGGTGTCCGACCTGTACTCGAGCCCGCACGACCAGATCGCCCAGCAGCTGCGGCTGACGATCGAGACGATCAAGGAACGTCAGGAATTCGAGCTGATCAACAGCCCCGAGTACGGGTTGCTGGCGCAGGCCACGCCCGAGCAGACCATCCAGACGCTCGCCGGTGCGCCCGCGCCCGACGACCTCGACGCCCTGATCACCAAGGTGTGGAAGACGCCCAGTTTCTTCCTCACCCATCCGCTGGGTATCGCCGCGTTCGGCCGGGAAGCCACCTACCGGGGCGTGCCCCCGCCGGTGGTGAGCTTGTTCGGCGCGCAGTTCATTACCTGGCGCGGGATCCCGTTGATCCCGTCGGACAAGGTGCCCGTGGAGGACGGCAAGACCAAGTTCATCCTCGTGCGTACCGGCGAGGAGCGTCAGGGTGTGGTCGGCCTGTTCCAGCCGGGCCTGGTCGGGGAGCAGGCGCCGGGGCTGTCGGTGCGGTTCACCGGCATCAACCAGTCGGCCATCGCGACGTACCTGGTCACCCTGTACACGTCGCTGGCTGTCCTGACCGATGACGCGCTCGCCGTGCTCGACGACGTCGCCGTGGACCAGTTCCATGAGTACAAGTGAGTACCGAGCGGTAGACGCGGAAAGCGACCTGCCTATCAGCGCTGCGGAACTCGCGGCGCTGGCCAGTCAGCTGTATGCGGCCAGCATCCGGCCGGGCCTGGACAGTCCACCGCAATCGGCGCCGGTCGCCCCGCGCGGCAACGTGCCCGATGCCACGGCGGCGACGTCGGCCGGGCAGGCTGCGGCCGGCACGGCCGACGTCTACCCCGGACCGGTCCCGCTGGTCGGTGGCCACGACGTCTACGTTCCGGCTCCCACGTCCGGTGCGCCGGAAGCCCCGCCGCAGACCGTGCCGGTGGCCCCGCGCGGCAGTGCGCCGGATGCCACGGCGGCGACGTCGGCCGGGCAGGCGGGAACGGCCGCCGCCGACGTGTTCGCGTCGCCGATTCCGCAGCTGAATTTCTCCGACATCTATCAACCGGCACCGACATCGGGCGAACCCGAGGCCCCGCCGCAGACCGTGCCGGTGGCCCCGCGCGGTTCGGTGCCATCCATGACCGCCGCGCCGTGGTTCGGCGGCGAGCCGATTGCGTTCGCGGTGCCCGGCGGAATCGTGCCCACGGTGCCCGGTGTGTTGGCCGGGACGACACCGGCCGTGCCCGCCGGCTCGCGCGGTTCGGCACCGTCGTGGCTGCCCGATGCGCCGGCCGTCACCGACCTGGGCTGGTCTGACGCGCCCGCGCCGGCACCGAACACACCGGCCGGTGACGAGAAGGACTACCACTTCCTGACCAAAGCCGCTCCCGTGCCGCAGCTTTCGGACGAGCACGAAATATTCGACGTCAACGCGATCCGGGCGGACTTCCCGATCCTGAAAGAGATCGTCAACGGCAAACCGCTCATCTGGTTCGACAACGCGGCGACCACGCAAAAGCCGCACGTTGTGATCGATCGGCTGTCGCACTTCTACGCCCACGAGAACTCGAATATCCACCGCGCCGCGCACGAATTGGCGGCCCGGGCCACCGACGCCTACGAGGAGGCCCGCGACACGGTAGCCGATTTCATCGGCGCGCCGAGCTCCGAGAACATCGTGTTCGTGCGCGGCACCACCGAGGCGATCAACCTGGTGGCGCATGCATGGGGCGGCAAGCACTTGCAGCCCGGCGACGAGATCGTGATCACGCACCTCGAGCACCACGCCAATATCGTTCCCTGGCAGCTGATTTCGCAGAAGACCGGTGCGATCCTGAAGGTGGCCCCGATCGATGATGCGGGCAACCTGCTGCTGAACGAGTTCGAGGAGCTACTGGGCCCGCGGACCAAGCTAGTGGCCGCAAGCCAGGTGTCCAACGCATTGGGCACGGTTGTACCGGTGGACAAGATCGTCGAGCTGGGCCACCGCTACGGCGCGCGAGTGCTGATCGATGGCGCCCAGTCGATTCAGCACATCCCGATCGATGTCGCCGAGCTCGGTGCGGACTTTTTCGTGTTCTCTGGACACAAGATTTATGGCCCCACCGGAATCGGTGCCCTCTACGGCACCGAGGAGGCGCTGACCGAGACGCCCCCGTGGCAGGGCGGCGGTCATATGATCGCCGACGTCACGCTGGACCGGTCGCTGTACCAGGGGCCGCCGACCAAGTTCGAGGCCGGCACCGGCAACATCGCCGACGCGGTCGGGCTGACCGAGGCGCTGCGTTACGTGCAACGGTTGGGCGTCGAGCGGATCGCCGCCTACGAGCACGCCTTGCTCGAGTACGCCACGCCGCGGCTGGCCGACATTCCGGGTGTGCGTCTGGTGGGTACCGCCCAGGAGAAGGCCAGCGTGCTGTCGTTCGTGCTGGCCGGCCACGAGCCGCTCGAGGTGGGCAAGGCGCTCAACGCCGAGGGCATCGCGGTGCGGGCGGGCCATCACTGCGCGCAGCCCGCGCTGCGGCGGCTGGGCCTGGAGGCCACGGTTCGCCCGTCGTTCGCGTTCTATAACACGTTCGAAGAGATCGACGTGTTCCTGAAGGCGGTGCGCCGGATCGCCGAGGGCGGTACCAACGTCGGCTGACGGTCGGCATGCCGAGCGCCCGCCCAGCCGGGCGTTGGGGTTCGAGCGCCCGCCCAGCCGGGCGCATAGCGCAATGCGATTGGGGCGCTGAACCCTCTGAACCCTTAGGCTGTTGCGCCCCAACCGAACACGCGTGACGTCAGCAGCACGATGCCGAGTGAGACCGTGGCGACGACGGTGAGCCCGATGACCGCGACCACCAGCGGCCGCCACCCGGTGCGCGCGATCGCACGGATATCGGTGTTGAGCCCCACACCGGCAAAGGTCAGCAGGAACGCCCATTTCGAGGCGTTGGCGAGGTTGGCGGTTTGTCCCTTCGTCAGCCAGCCGGCGGTGGCGATCGCCGAGACCGCCAGGAAGCCGAGCACGAATTTGGGGAACTTGTTCCAGACGAACGCGGCCTTGGCCCTGGCGCCCCGCGCGATCTCGTCGGCTTGCCCCCGACCCGCCCAAAACAGCGCGAAGCCCAGCACGACGAACCCGATCAGCGCGTTGCGGGTCGACTTCACCAGCACCGCGATCTTGCCGGCATGGTCGGAGTACAGGTATCCGGTGGCGGTGGTCTCGGCCGTGTTGTCCACCGAAAGCCCGGCCCACAAACCGAATTCGTGGTCGCTGAGACCGATCGCATGGCCCAGAGGCGGCAGCACGAACAGTGACACCGCGCCCAGCGCCAGGATCGCCGCGATCGCGTAGCTGACATCGGAGTTACGGGCCCGGATCGCGCCCTTGGCCGCCACGATGGCCGATACCCCGCAGATGGACGTGCCTATCGCCAGCAGCGAGCCGAGCTTGCCCGACAACCCGAACGCTCGGGCCACGACGATGATGATCGTTCCGGCAATGGTCATGTCGACGAGGATCTGCACCAGGCTGATCCCGCCGAGCTTGGCGATATCGCCCAGCACGAATCGCGAACCAAGCGCCACGATCCCGATTTTGAGCCAGAATTCGTAGGTCAGCACGCCGGGACGAAATATCGGGTGCAGGCCGATGGTGTTGGTGATGAGCAACCCGATCACGATCGCCCACAACACATATTCGATGTCGGGCACGGTCCAGTGCTGGTGCTTGGCCAGCGCGTTCCACCAGATCTGGGCGTACTTGCCTAACACCCCGACGCCGATCAGCAGCAAGATGCCGGGCACATAGTCGAGCGGACGTGTGCTGGTGAAGGTTGCTTCATCCGACGTTTCGTCGGGCTCCACCTGGACCGTGCTCACGCCGGTCACCAGGGGATCTTCGGGAGCACGTTGGCCACGGCCAATGCGACGATCACACCCGCCACCGCGGTCGCCCACCAGTCCACCGACACCGAACCGAGCCGGGCCGACCAATCCGGCCGCTGCGACGCGTCGGGGTCCCTTCCGTCAGATGGCACGCCTTCACCCACGATGACCGCTCCTCAAGCGCCCATGGCGGCGTCTCCCAGCCGCACCGTCGACTCCGAATGGTGGCGTCCGTGCGCGTCACATCCAAGTGATTGACTCGGGCTGAATTTAGCTCTGCCGGTCGATCAGGTTGGTAGGCCGTGCTTCTCGGCGTCGACGCGGTAGCGGTCAACCCACTCGTCGGAGCGTTGGTCGGCCTGGCGCTCCAGCACGGGCTCGGGAGCCAGCTGCGGGTCCAGCCCCAACGCCTCCAGGATGGAACCCACCACCTGAGTCAGGTTGCGCCACAACACCGGATACGAGATGTCCACCGGCTCGATGCCTTCTTCGGCGAACCAGTTGCGCCAGCCCTCTTCCTGCGCGCGCAGCATGGTGACAACGTGGGCGATCGCTCCTGCGTGATAGGTGGCGCGGGCGTCCCGCACCGGATCGGGCCTGCCCCGCCAGACGCGCGTCTGCACCGCGCGCCAGAACGACACCGCCTGCGAGATCACATCGGGCCGGTACACGTGAATCAGCAGCGGCTGCTCGCCCACCACGTCGGTGATCGCCGCCAGTAGGCCGTCGCCGCTGCGATCCGGCAGGTTCTTGGCCCGGTCCAGCAGCAGCGGCGTCTGGTTCCACATCAGCTTGCCGCCCCACACCCCGTTGGGTGTCCGTCCGACCGTGCGGATGTAGGCGCGCCAGATTTCGGGCGGCGCCAGGTCCGGCGTCCCGACGTCCAGCGGGTCGAGCAGGCTCAGGATCGACTCGTCCTCGATGCCCGCGAACCACTCCCGCGGTTGCGGGGACTGGCTGGTGGACGGGAGGTATTGGAAGAACTCCTGTGGCTCGCCGGCCACGCCGGTGGCGCGCAGCGATTCGACCAGCAGCGTGCTGCCGCTGCGCTGCGACGCCAACACCAGGTATGACGACGGGCTCTTTGTCACCGGCAGAGTGTATCCAGAACCAGCAATTCTTATCCGGAGGAGCGCGATTACGGTCAGGCTGAAGGAAACCCTTGCCTCGAAGCCGACTTACCCGGACCGTGGCGTTCGGCGACGACAGCCGAACGGGACGGTGGCCGTGGGTGCTCATCTGGTTTCGGAGCGGACGGACAGCCGCGTCAGCGGCGCGTGCCGTGCTGTGTTGAGAAACGCTGCGTCGCAATCTGTTTCGGGCGGCCATTCGGGATTACCCGTCGCTCGATCCCGCCGGTTGCGTGCGCCACCGGCCGACCATCGGTCCTTCTGCCGGAAGCCGCCGCGCGGCCCCCACGTCAGGCCGAGGCCGAGCATTCACGCAGGCTGAGGGCCTGCCGATCCCCGTGGGCGATAGGAATGTCGGCCGGAGCCCATCGGCCGTTGCCCACATTTCTTCTTCTTGATTACAAACCTGATGCCGGGCATCCCTTTGCCCGTACATTCCCTCATCTATGCGCTCGAACAGACGCGGCGCAGGTAAACAGTGTTGTTCGCTTCCGGGTCAGCGAATTACGAACATATAAACGCCGTTACGAATTGGGGGTCGGGTTGAGTCAAGGACCGCCATTGGGTTGGGCAAGCGGCGTGAACGCGACGACCCTCGCGAAGCCCATGAACGCGCTGGGCCAATTCTTTCTGCTCAGCGCAGAGGCGTTGGTTGCCGCGGTACGCGGGCCCTGGGCGTGGCGTGAGGTCCTCGAGCAGATTTGGTTCGTCGCCCGGGTTTCCATCTTTCCGACCATCATGCTGTCGATTCCGTACACGGTGCTGATCGTGTTCGTCCTCAACATCCTGCTCGTCGAAATCGGTGCCGGCGACCTTTCCGGTGCCGGTGCCGGACTGGCCTCGGTCACCCAGGTCGGACCCGTCGTCACCGCGATGGTCGTCTCGGGCGCCGGGTCGACGGCCATGTGCGCGGACCTGGGCGCGCGCACCATCCGCGAGGAAATCGATGCGATGAAGGTGATCGGCGTCAATCCGATTCAGGCGCTGGTGGTTCCGCGCATCATCGCGGCGACGTTCGTCGCGGTCCTGCTGTACTCGGTGGTTGCGGTGACCGGGTTGACCGGCAGCTACATCTTCGTGGTCTTCGTCCAGCACGTCACGCCCGGTGCGTTCATCGCGGGAATGACCCTGGTGACCGGGCTGCCGCAGGTGGTGATCTCGCTGATCAAGGCGACCCTGTTCGGGCTGTCCGCCGGCCTGATCGCGTGCTACAAGGGCCTGTCGGTGGGCGGTGGCCCGACCGGCGTCGGCAACGCGGTGAACGAGACCGTGGTGTTCTCGTTCATGGCCCTGTTCTTCATCAACATCCTGACCACCGCGCTGGGTGTGAAGGTGACCGCCAAATGACCGACGCCGCGCGCGAACCGTCCTGGTTCGTCACCCTTGGCCCCCGGCTGACGGATTCCACCCGCAAGCTGGGCGAGCAGACCGCGTTCTACGGGCAATCCCTGACCGCCACCGTCGATGCGATACGGCGCTACCCGAACGAACTACTGCGGCTGATCGCCGAGATGGGCATGGGCACAGGCGCATTGGCCGTCATCGGCGGCACGGTCGGCATCATCGGCTTTCTCACGCTGACCACCGGCGCGCTCGTCGCGGTGCAGGGATACGACACACTGTCCAACATCGGCGTCGAAGCGCTGACCGGGTTTCTCTCGGCGTTCTTGAACGTCCGGATGATCGCGCCCTGCACGGCCGGTCTGGCCCTGGCCGCCACGATCGGCGCGGGCGCGACGGCGCAACTGGGCGCGATGCGCATCAACGAGGAGATCGACGCGCTGGAAGTCATGGGCATCCGGGCGGTCACATATCTGGCTTCCACCCGGATCATCGCCGGCATCCTGGTCGTCATCCCGCTGTACGCCGTCGCCGTGCTGATGTCGTTCGTGGCGGCGAAGTTCCTGACGATCTACGTGTACGGCCAGTCACGCGGCGTCTACGAGCATTACTTCGCAACCTTTTTGCGACCCACCGACCTGTTCTGGTCGTTCCTGGCGGCGCTGACCATGGCGGCCGGGGTGATGGTGGTGCACACCTACTACGGCTTCACCGCGACGGGTGGCCCGGCGGGCGTCGGGGAAGCGGTTGGCCGGTCGGTGCGGTCGTCGATGATCGTCACGGCGTTCGTGTGCCTGATGATCTCGCTGTCCGTCTACGGCCAGTCCGGCAACTTCAATCTGTCGGGGTGACCGGATGAGTGATCACACGGCCGGCGGGCCATTCCAGCGAAACAGGACCCGCAGCAGCAAGATTGACCCGATCTGGTGGGCGCCCACGCTGTTCATCCTCATCGGGGGTCTGATCGCGATGACGGCGGCCTCGTTCTCGGGAAAGTTCCAGGACTTCGTCCCGCTCACGGTGGTGTCGGACCGCGCGGGGCTGGTGATGGAAGACGGCGCCAAGGTCAAGCTGCGCGGTGTCCAGGTCGGCCAGGTCGCGTCCATCGGCACCGACGTGAAAACGGCTCGGCTGCAACTGAAGATACAACCGGACGCCTTCAAGTATCTGCCGAGCAACCTCGAGGCCGAGATCAAGTCGACCACCGCGTTCGGCTCCAAATTCGTCGACCTGATCGTTCCCGACCATCCCAGCGCCGCGTCGCTGAAGCCTGGCGCGCTGCTGCACTCGCGTAACGTCACCGTGGAAGTCAACACGGTGTTCGAGAACCTGCAGGCGGTGGTCCAGGCGCTCGACCCGGCAAAGCTGAACTCGATCCTGTCGGCCTTCGCGCAATCGGTGCGCGGCAAGGGTGAACGTATCGGACAGGCGATCACCGACGCCAATAATGTGCTCCTCACCGTCAACCCGCGCATGGATACCATCGGAAAGGACTGGCGGCTGTTCGGCAAGACCACCGCCATCTATTCCGATGCGGCACAGAACATCCTGTCCATCCTGGATTCCGCGACGACGACCAGCGCCACCATCACCGACGACCAGCGTTCGCTGGACTCGCTGTTGCTGGCGGCGATCGGCTTCAGCCAGACCGGCATCAACGTGATCGGCCGCAACGAATCGAACATCGTGCGGTCGATGAACTTGCTCGACCCGACCATGGCGCTGCTGGAGAAATACTCCCCGACCTACACGTGCCTTTTCCAGGGCGCGCAATGGTATGTCGATCACGGCGGACGAGACGCGTTGGGCGGCAACGGTTACTCCGTGATCCTGGACGCGGCACTGCTTTTCGGCGACGATCCGTACCGCTTCCCGAAGCATCTGCCCAAGGTCAACGCCACCGGTGGACCGGGCGGCAAGCCCAGCTGCGGTTCGCTGCCCGACCCCAGCGCGAACTTCCCGGTGCGCGCGCTGGTCACCGATACCGGGTGGGGGGCGGCCCCCAACGAGATCCGCACCAACGTGG
Source organism: Mycobacterium colombiense (assembly GCF_001672755.1). GTDB lineage: Bacteria > Actinomycetota > Actinomycetes > Mycobacteriales > Mycobacteriaceae > Mycobacterium > Mycobacterium colombiense_C. The sequence goes on from NZ_LZKI01000004.1 coordinate 12,271, forward strand.
CCGCGGGTAATCCGTGGTGGGCCAACTGGTTCCCGACCACCAAGAACCCGCCGGAAGGGCCCCGGTACTTCTGGCGCGGGGGACAGCCGCCGCCATGAGAAGGAAACTCTCCAGCATCCTCCTGCGGGTCGGGATCTTCACCGCGGTCTGCCTGCTGTTCACCTTCGCGCTCGTCGCCGTGTTCGGGCAGTTGCGCTTCGAGGACCGCACCGGCTATCGCGCGATCTTCACCAACGTCTCCGGGCTGAAGTCCGGCAACTTCGTGCGCATCGCCGGGGTGGAAGTCGGCAAGGTCGGCGACCTGAGCCTGCACCGTGACGGCACGGTCGCCGTCGACTTCGAAGTGGACAAGGGCGTGCGCCTGACTGAGGGCACCAAGGCCGCCGTGCGCTACGAAAACCTGATCGGTGACCGCTATCTCGCGCTCGAGGAGAGCCCCGGGCCGCCGCGCCGGCTGCCGCCGGGCGCGACCATTCCGTTGGCACGGACGTCGCCCGCGCTCGACCTCGACGCCCTGATCGGTGGCTTCCGCCCGCTGTTCCGCGCGTTGGACCCCGATCAGGTCAACGCCCTGTCGGGCCAACTGTTGCGGATCTTCCAGGGGCAGGGCGGGACGCTGGCCTCGGTGCTGTCCCAAACGTCGATCCTGACCTCGACCCTGGCCGGGCGCAGCGAGCTGATCGGCCAGCTGATCACCAACCTCAACACCGTGCTGCACACCTTCGCCACCCGCGACCACGAATTCTCCGATGGCGTGGACAAGCTGGCCCAGCTGGTGGACGGGCTGGCGCAGCGCAGGAACGACATCTCCACCGGGCTCGCCTACATCAACGCGGCCGCGGGCTCGATCACCGACCTGCTCGCCCAGTCCCGCCAGCCCATCAAAGACGTTGTGCACGAGACGGATCGGGTGTCCGGGCAGGTGCTCTCCGACAAAGAGTACGTCGACAAACTGCTCACGGACCTGCCGGACATCTACCAGGTGCTCGCCCGGCAGGGCCTCAACGGCGACTATTTCGGCTTCTACTTCTGCGAGGTATTGCTCAAGCTGAACGGTAAGGGGGGCAATCCGATCTTCGTCAAGCTGTTGGGCCAGCCCAGCGGGCGGTGCACGCCGCGATGAAGCCGAAACTGCCCAAGGTCAAATCGGCCGATCAGCGAAACCCTTTCGTGCTCGGTGTGATGGGAACCGTCATCCTGGCCTGCGTGACCATCGTCGCCTTCCAGTACAACAAGCTGCCGTTCATCAAGAACACCGACGACTACGCGGCCTACTTCTCCGAGGCCGGTGGCATCAAACCCGGTAATACCGTCCGGGTTTCGGGCATGGGCGTGGGCCGGGTCTCCGACCTCCGCCTGGAGGGCACCACGGTCCGTGTCGGCTTCACCGTGCGCAAGGGTGTCGAGCTGGGCGACCGCACCGAGGCGGCGATCAAAACCGAGACGATCCTGGGCGCCAAAATGCTCGAGCTGACTCCGCGTGGCAACGGGCAACTGTCGGGCACCATCCCGTTGGAACGCACCACCTCGCCGTACGAACTGCCCGATGCGCTGGGCGACCTGACGACCACCATCAGCGGCCTGGACACCGCCCAACTGTCAACGGCCCTCACGACATTGGCCGACACCCTCAAAGCGACACCGTCCAACCTGCGGCCCGCCCTGGAGGGTGTGGCCCGGTTCTCCGACACCCTCAACGGCCGCGACGCGCAGCTGCGCAGCCTGCTGGGCAACGCCAACAAAGTCTCGGCAGTGCTGGGCAAGCGCAGCCAGCAGATCGCCGGACTGGTGGCGAACTCCAACGCCCTGTTGGCCGCGCTGCTCGATGAGCGAGACTCACTGGACGCTTTGATGAACAACCTGACCGCGGTTTCGCATCAGATCTCCGGGCTCGTGAACGACAACCGAACCCAGCTCAAACCGGCCCTCGACAAGCTCAACGGCGTGCTGGAGATCCTGGACAACCGCAAGGAAGACATTCAGAAGACGCTGCCCAAGTTCAAGCGGTATGCGATGTCCTTCGGCGAATGCCTGGGCTCCGGACCGTTTTTCAAGGCCTACGTGGCCAACCTGGTTCCCGGCCAGATCGGCGGCCCGGTGCTCGACGCGGACATGTATGACCGATTCCTGGACCCCAACCAGAAGCTGCCGTCGGAAGCGGTCGACCCGCCCACCGGCACGCCGCCCGTGCCGCCGCAGGACGCGCCGGTGCCGCTGTGGTCCCAGCCGCCGTCGCCACCCCCGTCGACGCCGCCCATCCGGACCGTTCCGCCGCCCTCGCCACACGATTTCGATTCGCCATGAACGTGACTCGAGGCACCCTGCGCAAAGCGACCGCCGCCAGCCTGATCCTGACCCTGGCCGTGGCGTCGTTCCTGGTCGGCGACAAACTGTGGAAGGACGTCGAAAAGAACACGTACTCGGCGTATTTCGCGGAGGCCAACGGCCTGTTCGTCGGCGACGAGATTCGCATCCTCGGTGTCGCCGTCGGCGTGGTCGACAAGATCGAACCGCAGCCGGCCAGTTCCAAGGTGACGTTCTCGGTCGACAAGCAGTATTCGATCCCGGCCGATGCCCGCGCCGCCATCCTGTCGCCGTCGCTGGTGACCTCGCGGGCCATCCAGCTCGTCCCGGCCTATTCCGGCGGGCCCAAGTTGGGCGCCGGCGCCTCGATTCCGCTGAGCCGCACCGCGGTTCCGGTGGAATGGGACGACTTCCGCAAGCAGCTGGAGAAGCTGACCGACGCCCTGCAACCCACCAGCCCGGGCGGCGTCAACTCCGTCGGTGAGTTCATCGACTCGGCCGCGGACAACGTGCGTGGCCAGGGCGACACCGCACGTGACACCGTCATCAAGCTCTCCGAGGCGACCTCGGCGCTCGGTGATCACGCCGACGACATCTTCAGCACCGTGCGCAACCTGCAGCTGCTGGTGTCGGCGCTGTATTCCAGCAGCGACCTGCTGGCGTCGTTCAACCAGAACCTGGCGAGCGTGACGACGCTGCTGTCGAACACCCCCAACGAAGTCGGCAACGCCTTGAAGTCCCTGGACGGGGCGCTCACGGATGTGCGCGATTTCCTGGTCGAGAACCGCGAAGCGGCGGGCGTCACGTTCGACCGGTTGGGTTCCATCACCACCGCCCTCAACGACAGCCGCGGCGACATCAAGCAGATCCTGCACATCGCCCCGACGGTGTTCCAGAACTTCCTGAACATCTACCAGCCGGCGCAGAGCGCGATGACCGGCATCCTGGCGCTGAACAACTTCGCCGACATCCCGCAGTTCATCTGCAGTTCGATCGAGGCGGCGTCGCGGGCGCGGTTGGCCCGGGTGTCGAAACTGTGCCTGCAGTACCTCAACCCGATCATCAAAAACCGTATCTACAACTACATTCCGGTGGGCATCAACCCCTTCGTCGGCACGCAGGCGCGGCCCAGCGAGATCACCTACAGCGAGGACTCGCTGCGGCCCGGGTACACGCCCCCGCCACCGCCGGACGCACCCGCGCCGCCCGAGGCCGCCCCGGTGCCGCCCCCCGAGCAGCCCGCGCTTGCCGATCAGCCGCCACCCGCCGAGCCACCGCCGGCGAACACGTCGTCCAACTCGATCGAGGTGCTGCAGAACCTGATGCTTCCCACGGGGCCATCATGAGGCGCGCGGTAGCCGCTGCCCTTGGTGTGGTATGCGTCGCATCGTTGTCGGCGTGCGGCTGGCGCGGCCTGAATTCGTTCAGCCTGCCCGGCACCGCGGGTGGGGGACCCGGCTCGTACACAATCCAGGCGCAGATGCCCGATGTGGTCACGATTCAGGAGAACACCCGAGTCCGGGTGGACGACGTCAACGTCGGCAACGTCACCAAGATCGAGCTGCAGGATTGGCACGCGCTGGTCACCATGCGGATCAACGGCGATGTGCACCTGCCCGCCAATTCGACCGCCAAGCTCGGGCAGACCAGCCTGCTCGGTTCGATGCACATCGAACTCGCGCCGCCCAAAGACGAGCGGCCGGTCGGCCAACTCCAGGCGGGGTCGGTCATCCCGCTGTCGCGCGCCAGCCTGTATCCCACCACCGAGCAGACGCTGGCCTCGGTGTCGATCCTGCTCAACGGCGGCGGAATCGGGCAGCTGCAGGAGATCACCCAGGCCGTTGCCAAGGCATTCGCCGGCCGCGAGAACGACATGCGCAGCCTGCTGAGCCAGATCGACGAGTTCATCGCCAAAACCAACGACCAGACCGACGACATCATCACCGCCGCCGAGAATCTCAACGCGTTGGCCGGGCAGGTCGGCGCCAACGATCCCGTCGTCGACAAAGCGCTGACGTCCGTACCCAAGGCGCTGGACGTTCTGGCCAAGGAGCGCGCGAAGATCGCCGACACGATCGATCAGGTCGGCAAATTCAGCGCGATCGCCGCCGACACCATCCACCAGAGCCGGGAATCGCTGGTGAACAACCTGCGCAACATCGCACCGGTGCTGCGGTCGCTCGCCGACGCGGGACCCTCGCTCACCAAGGGACTCGACGGCCTGGCGACCTACCCGTGGCCGGCATCCACCGTGCGGAACTGGTTCCGCGGCGACTACGCCAACCTCACCCTGGTCGTCGATCTGACGTTGAGCCGCATCGACCAGGGGCTGTTCACCGGCTCGCGCTGGGAAGGCAACCTCACCCAACTCGAACTGCAGTGGGGCCGCACCATCGGCATGCAGCCGAGTCCGGTCACCGGGGGCAACCCGCTGACCTATCCCTATCACTTCGGGGGGTACTGAGTGCTGCGGTTGAATCGCCGGACGTGGATCCAGTTGTCAATCCTGACGCTGGTGACCGTCGTTTCTTGTGGCGCAATGGCATTCAACTTCATGAAGCTGCCCGCCACCTTGTTCGGGATCGGCGAGTACAAGGTCACGGTCGACCTGCCGCAATCGGGCGGGCTCTACGAGACCTCGGTGGTCACCTACCGTGGTACCGATGTGGGGCAGGTGAAGTCGGTCGGCGTGACCGCCACCGGGGTGCGCGCGGTGCTGGCCCTCCGGTCGGGAGTCAAGGTGCCCTCCGATGTGCAGGCGTCGGTGCACAGCCGTTCGGCGATCGGTGAGCAGTACATCGAGCTGACGCCCCAGCCCGGCAAGGAGGACGGCCAACATTCCCGGACGCTGCGCGACGGCGACGTCATCACGGCCGGACATGTCGACGTTCCCGTCGACATCGGGCACCTGCTCGACATGACCAACCGTGCGCTGCAAGCGATTCCCCGGGACAACTTGCGCACCGTGATCGACGAGACCAATCGCGCGGTCGGCGGCCACGGTCCGGAACTGTCCCGCATCGTCGACGGGTCGACCGCGCTGGCCATCGCGGGCGGCCGGACCGTCGACCCGCTTGCCGCCCTCATCGACCAAGCGCCGCCGGTGCTCGACTCGCAGGTGCAGACATCCGGAGCGATCGCCACCTGGGCCGGCCGCACCGCGGCCGTCATGGCGCAGTTCAAGGCGCAGGACGCCGCTGTGCGAGATCTGTTGACGCAGGGTACGTCCGGCATCGAGGAAGGCCGCGCGATGCTGGACCGGGTGTCGCCGGCGTTGCCGGTGCTGTTCGCCAACCTGGTGAGCCTCGGCGATATCGCCGTCGTCTACCGCCACGACATCGAACAACTCCTGGTGCTGTTGCCGCAGGGCATCGCGGCCATGGCGGCGATCATCGTGCCGAGCTCGAATACCAAGCAGGAGTATCGGGGCGCCCAGTTGGACTTCAACCTCAACCTCAACCTGCCGCCGCCCTGCACGACGGGATACCTGCCGCCGGCGCAGCGGCGGTCGCCGGCCAGCGTCGACGCTCCGGACCGGCCCGCCGCCGACCTGTATTGCCGGGTGCCGCAGGATTCCGAGTTCAATGTCCGTGGCGTGCGCAACATTCCGTGTGAGAGCAAACCGTGGAAGCGCGCGCCCACCGTAGAACTGTGCGAAAGCGACGAAGATTACGTGCCGCTCAACGAGGGCTACAACTGGAAGGGCGACCCCAATGCCACCACCAGCGGTCAGGGCGTCCCGCAGTATCCACCGGGCCAGGATCCGCGGCTGCCACCGCCGCGGGGCACCGCGCCACCGCCCGCGCCCGTAGCGGTTGCCACCTATGACCCGGCCACCGGCGAATACATCGGACCGGACGGGCGCCGCTACACCGAGTCGGACCTGGCGCACCCCCGCGCCAAGAGCTGGCAATCACTACTTGTCCCGCAACCCTGACAGTTTGAAGGAGCACCATGGCGGACAAACCCGATACCTCGGAGGAAAACGTCGACGAGTCAACGACACTCGACGTCGAAGACCTCGACGCGGCCGACACCGAGGACGCTGAAAAGATCGAAGACGGCGACGACGGTGGGAGCCCACCCGCGGGCAGGCTCGCGCGGTGGCGCGAGATTGCCGGGCGCCGACGGCTTTCGCGCACCGGATCGGCGTTGGTGGCCAGCGGCCTCATCGTGGCGACGCTGGCCGGCCTGAGCGGCTGGCTCGGGTACCGCGCCTACCAAAAGCACGACGCCCAGGCCCGGCAGGGCCTGTACGTCGCGACGGCCCGCCAGGGCGCGGTGAACCTCACCACGATCAACTACACCCAGGTGGACGCCGACGTGCAGCGGATCCTCGATCTGGCCACGGGCGCGTTCCGGGACGACTTCGAGCAGCGGTCCAAGCCGTTCATGGAGGTTGTCAAGGCGGCGCAGTCGAAATCGGAAGGGACGGTCACCGATGCCGGACTGGAATCCCAACACGGCGACTCCGCCCAGGTTTTGGTGGCGGTCGCGGTGAAGTCGCGCACCGCCGGGGGCGAAGAGGCGCCGCGGGAATGGCGCATGCGAATTGAGGTCCGATCCGTCGGCGATGACGCCAAAGTTTCCAACGTGGTGTTCGTGCCATGACGACACTGAAGGAAGACGTGAACGTCGATACCACCGACGAGGAACTGGGCTCGGCAACCCAAGGCGCGCAACAGGAATCCGGTGCCACCGAATCCTCCGCCGAGGTGCAGCCGAAGGCCGAGCGGCCACGGCGCCCCATCGTGTGGTCGCGGCTGTTCGCCTATGGGATCTTGCCCGCCCTGGCACTGGTGTTGGCCCTCGGCGCGGGGTACCTCAAGTGGTCGGCGGGGGCGGTGGACGATCTCGCACGGGCCCGGGCCGAATCGGTGCAGGCCGCCCGCGACGACGCGGTCATCTTGTTGACCTATCACGCCGACACGGTGGACAAGGACCTCGCCGCGGCGCGCGAACGACTCACCGGTGAGTTCAAGGATGCCTACGCCGAGCTGACCCGCCAGGTCGTCGTGCCCGGCGCCAAGGAGAAGCACATCTCGTCGGTCGCCAAAGCCAATGCGGCGGCGTCCGTTTCGGCGACCACAAATCACGCGGTGGCGCTGGTGTATGTCGACCAGACGGTGACCATCGGTGCGGGCGCCCCCACCGACACCCAGCCCGTCGTGCGGGTGACCCTGGACAAGGTCAACGACCGGTGGCTGGTGTCGCGCTTCGACCCCGTGTGAGCCGAGGAACCGCCATGAAAGCTTCGCTACCCCGCTGGTTGGCCGCGGGCATCGTTCTCTTGGGCACCGCCATCGTGGCGGCTCCCGCCGTGCAGGCCGACAACAAACGGCTCAACAGCGCGGTCGTGTCCGCCGTCTACACCCTGCAGCACCAGGCGGGCTGCACGAACGACGTCATCAGGAACAACGCGCTCACACTCGCCGCCGAGTGGCACGCCGACGATATGATCAACAACCGGAACATCAACGACGACACCGGTTCCGACGGCTCGACGCCACAAGATCGCGCCAACGCCGCGGGCTTCCGTGGCAGGGCCGCCGAGACGGTGGCCATCAACCCGGCCATCGCCATCAGCAGCCTGGAACTGGTCAACCAGTGGTATTACAACCCGGACGACATGGCGATCATCCGCGATTGCGCCAACACCGCCATCGGAGTGTGGTCGGACAACAGCATGGACCGCACCGTGGTGGTGGCGGTGTACGGGCAACCGGAACAGCCCAAACGGTAAGCGGCAGAAGAAAGTTACTCCGGGGAGGCGTTCGATGATCTTCACGCAGCACTATCTGAGTTGCCTGTCGCAGGCGTCCTACTTCATCGGGGACGAGAGCAGCGGGCGCGCGGTCGTCGTCGACCCGCGCCGAGACATCGGCATTTATCTCGACCAAGCGGCCGAGCATGGGCTTCGCATCGAGCGGGTCATTGAGACGCACATCCATGCCGACTTCCTCAGTGGTCACCTGGAGTTGGCAGAAGCCACCGGGGCGGTGATCTCCTACGGGCAGGACGCCGACGTTGAGTTCTCGATCGACCCGCTACACGATGGACAGCGAATCTCCTTGGGCGAGGTGACGTTCGAGGTGCTATCGACTCCGGGGCACACCCCGGAGTCGATATGCATCGTGGTCTACGAGCATCCTGGCGACGAGCTGCCCTACGGCGTGCTCACCGGCGACACGCTGTTCGTCGGCGACGTCGGGCGGCCGGATCTCTGCTCGTCCGCGGGCATCACCGCCGAACAGCTCGCCGAGTCGCTCTATCGGTCCTTGCACGACAAGCTGCTCGCATTGCCCGACGCTACGCGGGTGTTCCCCGCGCACGGCGCCGGATCGTCATGCGGCAAGCAACTTTCGAGCGAAACCAGTTCGACCATCGGCGAGCAGAAGAAGAGCAACTACGCGCTGAACAAGCCCGACGTGCACGCATTCATCGCCGCGGTCACCGACGGCCAATCGGTGCAGCCGCCCTACTTTGAGTTCGACTCCAAACGCAACACGGAGGCGCATCCACTGCTCGATGACGACCCGCCGCCGCTGCTGGACATCGACGACGTGCTGCGCCACGCGAAGCGGGGAGCGGTCCTCCTGGACACTCGGGGGCCCAGCGACTATGCGTCCGGCCACCTGCGCGGTGCCGTCAACGTCAGCCTGCAGGGCCGCTTCGCCGAATGGGCCGGCAACGTGCTGTCCCCGGATCGCGACATCGTGCTGGTCGGTGATCCCGTGCACGCGCGTGAATCCAAGATCCGGCTTGCCCGAGTAGGTTTCGACCGGGTGGTCGGCCAGTTGCGCGGGCTCGCCCAGGTTGTCACCGGGCGGGGCGATCTCGTGTCGGCCGCTTCCCGGTTGAGCGTCCATCAACTCGCCGGAATGCGCGAGGCGAACCCCCGGCTGCAGGTGGTGGACGTGCGGGGGCCCGGCGAAGTGGAGGAAGGGGCCATCCCCGGTGCGAGTGTGATTCCGCTACCGGCGCTGAAGGATTCGTTGTCGAAGATCGATCAGAGCGCACCCGTCGTCGTGTACTGCGCAAGCGGTATCCGCTCGATGGTGGCCGCCAGCGTGCTGCGGGCGTCCGGCTACGGCGACGTGTCGGACGTGCTGGGCGGCTACGGCGCCTGGACGGGGGCCGAACTGCCGATCGAAGACGTCAGCGCCGAGCCCTCGGCGTCGAGCGCGGACAAGACCGCCTCGGGATCCGATGTGGCGCCGCGGTTGTAGGGCAGCTTGGACAGTGCCGTAGCCATCGCGCACGTGTTCGTGAGGGCAGCGAAAGTCAGCCCGGCCCCGATCGCGGCCGCCACCCATTTGAGCCGGGGGAGTGCGGCGCTGCCCAGCACCGAGGACAGCACGACGGATCCGGCGACGAGGCGCACCTGACGTTCGAGCTCCCACCGCTGCGTGCCGCGGTCGACGGCGAAACCCTGTCCCTCCCAGTCGATGATTCCGTTCTCGAGGACGCGCCCGCCGGTCAGTCCCGCGTCGCGCAGCAGAGCGTGGGCCTTGTTCGAGCGTTGTCCGGAGCGGCACACGAGCACGATGTCGCGCCCGTTGCCGAGGCGCCGGACGATGTCGCGGGCGCGGTTTTCGAGCACGTCGAGCGGCACGTTGTGAGAGTCCGCGATGTGTGCGGTCTCGAACTCGGCGGGGG
>NZ_LZKI01000005.1 GCF_001672755.1 Mycobacterium colombiense
GCGGGCGGTCTGGCCCAGGTTGCGGGCCTCGTTGCCGTCGTTTCCGGGGACCGTGATGATCAGGTTGTCGCCGTCGACGACGACCTCCGAACCCGAGACGCCGAGCCCGTTGACCCGGGCACCGATGATCTGCTGGGCCTGCGCCAACGCCTCACGGCTGGGCTTCGAGCCGTCCGGGGTGCGCGCGGTCAGTGTGACCCGGGTGCCGCCCTGCAGGTCGATACCGAGCTTCGGGGCGGCCCGCTTGTCCCCGGTGAGAAACACCAGCAGGTAGACGCCGACGAGCAATAACAAGAAGACCGACAGGTAGCGGGCAGGGTGCACCGGCGCCGAAGACGATGCCACGTTCCTTCTATCTCCTCGAAAATCGGTTAGTTACCCCGGACAGAGCCTACGTGGCCCGCACTTGCCCGTTGCGCAAGCGGTCCGTTGCAGCGATCGGTGGGCAATCCCGGTCAGAAATCCTTGGTGATCGAGTCCTCGTCGGCGGAGTCGTCGCCGTCGGCCAGGTCCTCGTCGTCGTCGGGCAGGATCCGGTCGCGGATCGCCAGCTTCATCCAGGTGGTCACCACGCCGGGTGCGATCTCCAGGTCGACGTTGTCGTCGGTGATCGCGACGACGGTGGCCTGCAGGCCCGACGTGGTGTGCACCCGGTCGCCGGGACGCAGCGACTCGTGCAGGTCGATGGTGGCCTGCATCGCGCGCTTCTGCCGGCGCGACGCCAAGTACATGAACCCGCCCATGATGAGCAGGAAGGGCAGGAACAGGATCAAACTTTGCATGGACGCGCCTGTCTTTCGTCGTAAATTATCGGGGCTTTCCTGGTGGCTGGGTGCCGGTACGACTCAAGCGTCGCGCACCTCGTAACGGTCCAGTGTGCCCGTTCAGTCTGGCAGGCCGCGGGTCACGACCGACCGCCACGGTGCACGGAGTGCCCGCCGGCGCCAGGGTCGATAGGCTTTTGGTGCGACGTGAGACGCGCGTCGCGGGGAGGAGTTATGTGGTGGCCAGGCTCGAGCAGACTCGCCAGCTGGTCACCGAGATCCCCGGTCCGGCATCGCTGGAACTGACCAAGCGCCGCGCGGCGGCGGTGTCGCACGCGGTGAACGTGTCGGTGCCGGTCTTCGTGAAGCGCGCCGCCGGCGGCATCATCGAGGACGTCGACGGCAACCGGCTGATCGACCTCGGTTCCGGCATCGCGGTGACCACCATCGGCAACTCGTCGCCCCGGGTCGTCGAAGCGGTGCGCGCGCAGGTGGCCGAGTTCACCCACACCTGCTTCATGGTGACGCCCTACGAGTCCTACGTCGCGGTCGCCGAGACACTCAACCGGATCACCCCGGGTTCGGGTGAGAAGCGCTCGGTGCTGTTCAACTCCGGCGCCGAGGCGGTCGAGAACGCCATCAAGGTGGCGCGCGCGTACACCCGCAAGCCCGCCGTGGTGGCGTTCAACCACGCCTATCACGGCCGCACCAACCTGACCATGGCGCTGACCGCCAAGTCGGCCCCCTACAAGAGCGGTTTCGGCCCGTTCGCGCCGGAGGTCTACCGCGCGCCGCTGTCCTACCCCTACCGGGACGGCCTGATCGACAAGGAACTGGCCACCGACGGGGAAAAGGCCGCCGCGCGCACCATCAACGTGATCGACAGCCAGATCGGCGCCGACAACCTGGCCGCGCTCCTCATCGAGCCCATCCAGGGTGAGGGCGGGTTCATCGTTCCGGCCGAGGGCTTCCTGCCCACCCTGCTGGACTGGTGCCACAAGAACGACGTGGTGTTCATCGCCGACGAGGTTCAGACGGGGTTCGCGCGCTCGGGCGCCATGTTCGCGTGCGAGCACGAGGGCATCGAGCCCGACCTGATCTGCACCGCCAAGGCCATCGCCGACGGACTGCCGCTGTCGGCGGTCACCGGCCGGGCGCAGATCATGGACGCGCCGCACGTCGGCGGTTTGGGCGGCACCTTCGGCGGAAACCCTCTAGCGTGCGCGGCCGCGCTGGCCACCATCGAGACGATCGAGAACGACGGATTGATCGAACGGGCCCGGCAGTTGGAACGCCTGATCACCGAACCGCTGCTGCGCCTGCAGGCCGGCGACGACCGGATCGGTGACGTGCGCGGTCGGGGCGCCATGATCGCCATCGAACTGGTGAAGTCGGGAACCGCCGAGCCCGACAAAGAACTGACGCAGAAGCTGACCGTCGCGGCCGCCGCGGCCGGCGTGATCGTGCTGACCTGCGGCATGTACGGCAACATCATCCGCCTGCTGCCGCCGCTGACCATCGGTGACGAGCTGCTGACCGAGGGCATCGAAATCCTCGGCGGACTCCTGCGCGACCTGTAAGACAGGGCGAGCCCCCCGCCCCGCGTGGGCAATCTCACAAACACCACAAAGGCCGGATCATGGTGGAATACCGTTACTTTAGCTAACGTTCTATGTGTCAGCGCGTACAGCGCAAATTGACTCGCTAACTTTCATTTGCAAGGGATCTGTTATGTCGACTGCTATTCATGACGAAGAACTCGACCGCCGTATCGAGCAACTCATTGCCAACGACCCCCAGTTCGCCGCCGCCCGCCCGGACCCGGCGATCACCGCTGCCACCGAACAGCCCGGGCTGCGGCTACCGCAGATCATCCGGACCGTGCTGGACGGTTACGCCGACCGGCCGGCTCTGGGGCAGCGCGTCGTGGAGTTCGTCAAGGACGCCAAGACCGGACGGACGTCGGCCGAGCTGCTCCCCCGCTTCGAGACCGTCACGTATGGCGAACTCGGCCAACGGGTTTCGGCCCTCGGCCGCGCCTGGGCCAGTGACTCGTTAAGCGCCGGCGACCGCGTCTGCGTGCTGGGCTTCAACAGTGTCGACTACGCCACCATCGACATTGCGCTGGGGACCATCGGCGCCGTGTCGGTGCCGCTGCAGACCAGCGCGGCGATCTCGTCGCTGCAGCCGATCGTGGCCGAGACCGAGCCCAGCCTGATCGCCTCGAGCGTCAACCAGCTGGCCGACGCGGTGGAGCTGATCCTGGCCGGCGAGCACCTGCCCGGCAAGCTTGTCGTGTTCGACTACCAGCCCGAGGTCGACGACCAGCGCGAGGCAGTGGACAGCGCCGTAGCACGGCTGGCCGGAACCGGTGTGGCCGTCGAGAAGCTCGCCGACGTTCTGCAGCGCGGCAAGGACCTGCCCCCGGTTCCCGAGCAGCAGACCGACGAGGACTCCCTCGCGCTGCTGATCTACACCTCCGGAAGCACCGGCGCCCCCAAGGGCGCGATGTACCCGCAGAGCAACGTCGGCAAGATGTGGCGGCGCGGCAGCAAGAACTGGTTCGGCGAGAGCGCCGCATCGATCACCCTCAACTTCATGCCGATGAGCCACGTCATGGGCCGCGGAATCCTCTACGGCACGTTGGGCAATGGCGGCACCGCCTACTTCGCGGCGCGCAGCGACCTGTCCACCCTGCTCGACGACCTCGAGTTGGTGCGGCCCACCGAGATGAACTTCGTCCCGCGCATCTGGGAGACGCTGTTCGGTGAATTCCAGCGCCAGGTGGAGCGCCGTCTGGCGGACGGTGGGGACCGCGAGGCGGTCGAGGCCGCGGTGCTGGAGGAACAGCGTCAGTACCTGCTGGGCGGGCGGTTCATCTTCGCGATGACGGGCTCCGCGCCCACCTCACCGGAATTGAAGAAGTGGGCCGAGTCGCTGCTGCAGATGCACCTGATGGACGGCTACGGCTCGACCGAGGCCGGAATGGTGTTGTTCGACGGGGAGATTCAGCGGCCGCCGGTGATCGACTACAAGCTGGTCGACGTTCCGGACCTGGGCTACTTCAGCACCGACCGCCCGCACCCGCGCGGTGAGCTGTTGCTGCGGACCGAGAACATGTTCCCCGGCTACTACAAACGGGCCGAGACCACCGCCAACGTTTTCGACGACGACGGCTACTACCGCACCGGTGACGTGTTCGCCGAGATCGCTCCGAACCGGCTGGTGTACGTCGACCGCCGCAACAACGTGCTCAAGCTCGCACAGGGCGAGTTCGTGACACTGGCCAAGCTCGAAGCGGTGTTCGGCAACAGCCCGCTGATCCGCCAGATCTACGTCTACGGCAACAGCGCCCAGCCCTACCTGCTGGCCGTCGTGGTGCCGACCGAAGAGGCTTTGGCGGACAACGACATTGAGTCACTCAGGCCGAAGATCGCCGACTCCCTGCAAAAGGTCGCCAAAGAGACCAACCTGCAGTCCTACGAGGTGCCACGCGACTTCATCATCGAGACCACCCCGTTCACGCTGGAGAACGGTCTGCTGACCGGGATCCGCAAGCTGGCGTGGCCGAAGCTGAAGCAGCACTACGGCGAACGGCTCGAGCAGATCTACGCGGATCTGGCCGCCGGACAGGCCAACGAGCTGGCCGAACTGCGCCGCAGCGGCGCCGAGGCACCGGTGCTGCAGACCGTGAGCCGGGCCGCGGCCGCCATGCTGGGCGCCGCGACCAACGACCTGTCCCCCGACGCCCACTTCACCGATCTGGGTGGAGACTCGTTGTCGGCCTTGACATTCGGCAACCTGCTGCGCGAGATCTTCGACGTCGACGTCCCGGTGGGTGTCATCGTCAGCCCGGCCAACGACCTGGCGGCCATCGCCACCTACATCGAGGCCGAGCTCCAGGGCTCCAAGCGGCCGACGTTCGCCGCCGTGCACGGACGCGGCGCCACCACGGTGCACGCCAGTGACCTCACACTGGACAAGTTCCTCGACGAGGCCATCCTGGCCGGCGCGCCGAGCCTGCCGAAGCCGGCGACCGAGGTGCGCACGGTGCTGTTGACCGGGGCGACCGGATTCCTGGGCCGCTACCTGGCACTGGACTGGCTCGAGCGGATGGACATGGTCGACGGCAAGGTCATCGCCCTGGTGCGGGCCAAGTCCGACGAGGAGGCGCGCGCCCGGCTGGACAAGACCTTCGACAGCGGCGACCCGAAACTGCTGGCGCACTACCAGGAGCTGGCCGCCGACCACCTCGAGGTCATCGCGGGCGACAAGGGCGAGGCCAACCTCGGCCTGGACCAGCAGACCTGGCAGCGACTGGCCGACACGGTCGACGTCATCGTCGACCCGGCGGCGCTGGTGAACCACGTGCTGCCCTACAGCGAGCTGTTCGGCCCCAACGCCCTGGGCACCGCGGAGCTGATCCGAATTGCGTTGACGTCCAAGCAAAAGCCGTACACGTACGTGTCGACGATCGGTGTGGGCGACCAGATCCAGCCGGGCAAGTTCGTCGAGAACGCCGACATCCGGCAGATCAGCGCCACCCGCGAGATCAACGACAACTACGCCAACGGCTACGGCAACAGCAAGTGGGCCGGCGAGGTGTTACTGCGTGAGGCACACGACCTGTGCGGTCTGCCCGTCACGGTGTTCCGCTGCGACATGATCCTGGCCGACACCACCTATGCCGGGCAACTCAACCTGCCGGACATGTTCACCCGGCTGATGCTGAGCCTGGTCGCCACCGGTATCGCGCCCGGTTCGTTCTACGAGCTCGACGCCGACGGCAACCGGCAGCGGGCGCACTACGACGGTCTGCCGGTCGAGTTCATCGCCGCGGCGATCTCGACGCTGGGAACGCAGATCACCGACACCGACACCGGCTTCCAGACGTACCACGTGATGAACCCGTACGACGACGGCATCGGACTCGACGAGTACATCGATTGGCTGGTCGAGGCCGGGTACTCGATCGAGCGCATCCCGGATTACTCCGAGTGGCTGCGGCGGTTCGAGACCTCGTTGCGGGCCCTGCCGGATCGGCAGCGTCAGTACTCGCTGCTGCCGCTGTTGCACAACTACCAGAAGCCGGACACGCCGATCAACGGCTCGATGGCACCCACGGATGTGTTCCGCGCGGCGGTGCAGGAAGCGAAAATCGGCCCCGACAAAGACATTCCGCATGTGTCGGCGCCGGTGATCGTCAAGTACATCACCAATCTGCAGTTGCTCGGACTGCTCTAACGGCAACAACGAAATCGCCCAGTCCCGTTGCGGGACTGGGCGATTGCTATTGGTCGACGCGAACTACTGCTGCGGGTGCGGCCAGCGCAGGTACGCGGCGTTAGCCCCGGCCCCCGCACCGGCGCGGTTCTTGCGCCATCCCCGCTTGGGCTCAGGGTCCACCGACGACCGCGGCTTGGTCAGCGCGCCCGAGGAGACCTCGGCCGGCTCGTAGACCGAATCCCGGTAGGGCTCAACGCCCGGAGCGGCGACGGGTTCGCCCGGCACCGGATGCACGTCGCGGGCCAGGCGCACGGCGGTGCGCGCCAGCACAACGCCGCCCACGAAGATGATCAGCGCGCCCAGACCCGAGAAGTACGTCACCTCGAGCACCGCGCGCTTGCGGTCGGTTGCGGCGATCGGATCACCGGCCGAACCGATTCCCAACAACGGGGCGACCTGGCCGCCCACTACGAACCAGGCGCCGGCCAGCACGGCCAGCCAGCCGCCCAGCATGGCGGCGACCCGGTTGCCGGCGACGATCAGTAACAGGCCGCCCAGTGCGGCGGCCGCTCCCGGCGCCACTTCCAGCCAGCCCCGGGCCGTGCTCCATGCCCAGTCCCGGTCGGGTGTGTAGGCGAAATTGAAGTGCGGACCAACAAACGGTATTAACGCCCCCCAAGCTCCCAAAATGACCAGGAGCAATCCGCTGACCGCGCCGCGCGAGCGCGGCATACTCAGCCCGCGGGGTCGGCCGTCTTCTGCGTATTTCATGACATCCCCTCGTTGAATACCGGGTCGAATTCCGGCCTGGGCTGGTTACCCAGCGCCTTCCACTACTAACCCACGAGGAGCGCGAAAGCCACCGGTAGTCGTGGCTTTTGAGGCTGTTGGGGCTGGTGTTACTGCTGAAGGCCGAGCAGCAGCAGCACGATGGCGATCGCCGGAAGGGTGCCCTGCGTCGCGGCGGCGCGCGCCTTATCGCGATCGGACGCGATCAGCACCACCGCGGCCGCGGCCATCGACCCGACGCCCGCGAAGATCAGCGCCGCTCCAATCCCTGTGTGCCCCAGAGCAATTGCGGCGATGCCCACAGCGGTGACAATGGCCAGGAACAAGTTGTAGAAACCCTGGTTGAAGGCGAGCAGCTTGGTGGTTTCGGCTTCGGCCGGGGTGGTGCCGAAGGTGGCTCGGGTGCGCTCCGAGGTCCAGGTCAACGATTCGATCACAAAGATGTAGACGTGCAGCAACGCCGCCAGTGCGGCGAACACCAACGCGGTGGTGATCATCGCTCCTCCTCGCCGGTCGAGGCCCGCGTGGCGGCGGCCACATTTTCGCTTGTCTCGGCCGGTGAACATTACCGACCGGCGGTGAGCCGGGCCACCCTGACGCGAAGAGGCACCGGTAGCCGGGCTACCGGTGCCTCTCGCCTTGGAGACTGCGCGCTACGCGCCGGCGTGGTGGTGCCGGTGGAACAGGCCACCACCGGTGCGCCGGCGGAACAGGCCGCCGCCGCGCCCGCGGGGCGCCCGCTCGGCCGCGACGGCGTCCGCCGGCGCGCCCGCCGGGCCGCGGGTCTCGTCATACATGGCCGGTTGGGCCGCCGGGACGGCCTCGCCCGCCACCGGCGCCGGTTGCGCCACCACGACGTCACGCGCATGCCGAACCGCCAGGCGTGCCACCGCGGCCCCACCCAGGAACACGATCAGGGCGCCCAGGCCGGTGAAGTAGGTGACGTCGAGCAGGGCTCGTTTGAGGTCCGTCGACGCCATCGGTTGACCGATGTCGCCGATGCCGAGCGTCGTCGCGAACGCGCGGCCGACCACGAACCAGGCGCCACCGGCGACTGCCAGCCAGCCGCCGAACACGGCGCTGGCACGGTTACCGGACATCAGGACCAGCAAGCCGCCCACCGCGGCCGCGGCCCCGGGAAGCACCTCCAGCCAGCCTTTGGCCGTGGTCCACGTCCATGCCGGGTCGGCCATATAGGCCCAGTCGATGTTGGGCCCGAAGAAGGGCACCAACGCGCCCCACGCGCCCAGCAGAATCAGGAGTAACCCGGTCAGCGCGCCGCGGGAACGTGGCATGTACAGCGCGCGAGGGCGATCGTAGTCGTGGCTCGTGGTCCTCATTGGAACCTCCTTCAGACAGGTATGACTGCTGTGAGGCTGGTTACCCGACGGCGCCGGGGTGTAACCGGTCACGCGCAGGTTGATGTTTGCTGGGGCCACCGGAACGGGCTCCGAGGGGCGATGGTCGCGGCCGCGCTGTCCTTGGCGCCGACGGCCTGAGCTGGACGGATACCGCGCCCGACGAACGTTCCCAACCGGCCGGGCGCAAAGGTCACGATTTGGCCGCGAAATGCCCGGGGGCGGTTGCCGCTAGTCGAACAGGCCGGCCTGGCCGAGGCCGGTCACCCCGGCCGGCGGCGTCATGCCGAGGTGCGTCCAGGCCTTGGCGGTGGCGACCCGGCCCCGCGGCGTACGCGCGATCATGCCGGCGCGGACCAGGAACGGCTCGCAAACCTCCTCGACCGTGGTGGCCTCCTCGCCCACCGCCACCGCCAGCGTCGACACCCCGACCGGGCCGCCGCCGAAGCTGCGGGTCAGTGCCGAGAGCACCCCCCGGTCGAGGCGGTCCAGGCCCAGCTCGTCGACGTCGTAGACCGCCAGCGCGGACTTGGCGACGTCGCGGGTGATCACGCCGTCGGCGCGCACCTCGGCGAAGTCGCGGACCCGGCGCAGCAGCCGGTTCGCGATGCGTGGGGTGCCGCGCGAGCGCCGGGCGATCTCCTCGGCCGCCTCGGCGCCGAGCTCGATGCCCAGGATCCCGGCCGAGCGCGCCAGCACCCGCTCCAGCTCGGCGGGCTCGTAGAAGTCCATGTGCGCGGTGAAGCCGAAGCGGTCGCGCAGCGGGCCGGTCAGCGCGCCGGACCGGGTGGTGGCGCCCACCAGGGTGAACGGCGCCACCTCCAGCGGAATCGACGTCGCCCCGGGGCCCTTGCCGACCACCACGTCGACCCGGAAGTCCTCCATCGCCAGGTAAAGCATCTCCTCGGCGGGGCGGGCGATGCGGTGGATCTCGTCGATGAACAGCACGTCGTGCTCGACCAAGTTGGACAGCATCGCGGCCAGGTCGCCGGCACGTTCCAGCGCCGGGCCTGACGTCACCCGCAGCGAAGACCCGAGCTCGGCCGCGATGATCATGGCCAGCGACGTCTTGCCCAGCCCCGGCGGACCGGACAACAGAATGTGATCCGGTGTGTTGCCCCGGTTTTTGGCTCCCTCGATGACGAGCTGCAGCTGTTCGCGCACCCGCGGTTGGCCGATGAACTCGCGCAGCGAGCGCGGTCGCAGGCTGACGTCGATGTCGCCTTCCGCCGGCGCCAGCGCCGCTGAAACTTCCCGAAGCTCTCGGTCCTCGTAGTCGTCGGTCATCGGGACTTGCCCAGCAACGACAGCGCGGCCCGCAGCGCGGTCGACGTCGTGGCGTCGTGTTCAGCGGCCAGCACCTTGTCGGTGGCCTCCTCGGCCTGCTTGGCCGCAAACCCAAGGCCGACAAGGGCTTCCACGACCGGACTGCGCACCGCGTGGCCGTTGAGGCCGGCGCCGGCCGGTGCGTCCGCCGCGCCGACGCCGACCTTGTCGCGCAATTCCAAGACCATCCGTTCGGCGCCGCGCTTGCCGATCCCGGGGACCCGGGTCAGCGCGGTGACATCGCTGTCGTGCAGCGCCTGGCGCAACGCGGCGGCGTCGTGCACGGCCAGGGTCGCCATCGCCAGCCGCGGCCCCACTCCCGACACCGACAGCAGCGTCAGGAACAGATCGCGAGTCTCGGTGTCGGCGAAGCCGTACAACGTCATGGAATCCTCGCGAACGACCATCGCGGTGATCAGCCGGGCCTCGGTCCCCGACCGCAGCGTGGCCAGCGTCGACGGCGTCGCGTTCACCCGGTAGCCGACGCCGGCGGCCTCGATCACCACGTGATCGAGCGCCACCTCGAGCACCTCTCCGCGCACCGAGGCGATCATCGCGCGGCCTTCAGCTTGGCCTTGTACTTCTGTCGCTGCTCGGCGGCCAGCGCCTCGGCGGCGGCCATCCGGGCGATCATCGGCGCCCGCCAGCAATGACATATCGCCAGGGCCAGCGCATCGGCCGCATCGGCCGGCGTCGGTTTGGCTTGCAGCTCAAGGATTCTGGTGACCATGGTGGTGACCTGTGCCTTATCTGCGGCGCCGTTGCCGGTGACCGCGGCCTTGACCTCGCTGGGGGTGTGGAAGTGGACATCGACGCCGCGCCGGGCGGCCGCCAGGGCGACCACGCCGCCGGCCTGGGCGGTGCCCATCACCGTCGACACGTTGAGTTGGGAGAACACCCGCTCGATCGCCACGACGTCCGGCCGGTGGGTGGCCAGCCAGTGCTCGACGGCGTCGCTGATCTTCAGCAGCCGCTCGGCCAGCGGGGCGTCCGCGGGGGTGCGGACCACGTCGACGTCCAGCGCGACGACCGTGCGCCCGCGCCCGCTCTCGACGACCGACAGACCGCATCGGGTCAGGCCGGGATCGACGCCCATCACCCGCATTCCCGCTCCCACCTAGTAGAACAGCTGTTCGATACCCTAGCGGCCGGCGCCGACGGGTCCCGGTAGGACACGCGGCCGTGCCGCCGATTCCCACGGTGGCGTTAGGGCGCCGAACCCGAGAAAAAGCTGTTAGCTTTAGCCCACGTTCGCTCGAGCAATGTGGCAACGGAGGGGTTGGCGTGGGATCTCTGCTGGTCATGGTCGCCGTGGTGCTCTTCACCGCGTCCATCGTGGTGCTCGTCGTGGCTTTGCGGCGGCCGAAGCAACCGGCCCAGCGCGGCGGGCGCCAGGACCCGATGGCCGCCGATGCGATGCCGCAGTTCGGTCCCCGCCAACTCGGGCCCGGGGCCATCGTCAGCTACGGCGGCATCGACTACATCGTGCGCGGTTCGGTCACCTACCGCGAAGGCCCCTTCGTCTGGTGGGAACACCTGCTGGAGGGCGGCGACCAGCCGATCTGGTTCAGCGTCGAGGAAGACGACGGGCGCCTGGAGCTGGCGATGTGGGTCACCCGCAAGGACGTGCCGCTGCGGCCCGGCGACCCGTACGTCGTCGACGGCGTGATGTTCCACGAGTCCGAACGCGGCCGCGCCTCCTACACGACCGAGGGCACCACCGGCCTCCCGGCCGGTGGCGAGATGGAATTCGTCGACTGCACCAACGCCGACGAGTCGGCGCTGCTCTCGTTCGAGCGCTGGGCCCCCGACATGCCCTGGGAGGTGTCGACGGGCAAGTCCGTCTCGCCCGGCGAGATCACCGTGTACTCGGCGCCCCCGCCCAGCCCGGCGTAGACCACGAGGCCTCCTCGGTGCCCCTTCATCGGCTCGCCGTGACCCCGGCCGACGTATCCGGCGAACGGCTGGGACTCGCGCTCAACGCGCCCGTACCCACGCCGCTGGCCAGCTGCCGGCTGGACCACCCCGGCGGCGGCGCCGCGCTGCTGCTCGGCGTGCTCGGCGCCTCACACGTCGTCGCCGTCGAGCACGCGTTCTCCGAGGAAATCTCCTGCACCGCACGCAGTCTCGGGGCCGACCTGCCCGAGCGCACCGAGGCGCCCGGCTACCGCCTGCGGTCCCGCACCGACGCCCACGACGAGGCGAGCTTCCGCCGCCTCGCCCGGGACCTGCGCGGCCGTTGCGCCCACCGGGCGGGCTGGCTCGGCGGCACGTTTCCCGGTGACGACGCCGCGCTGACCGTGCTGGCCGCCGAACCCGACGGCGCCGGCTGGCGCTGGCAGACCTGGCACCTCTACCCGGGGCGACCCGCCGGCAACGGCGGAACGGTGGTGCACACGGCCAGCCGGTGGCGCCCGTGAGCCGCAACCGCCTGTTCGTGATCGCCGGTGTGCTGGGCGTGGCCGGGGTGACGTGTCTGATCTTCGGAATCCTCTTGCTGCAGAAGAACATTGCGTCGTATGTCGCCGGTCACTACCACGAGTACGCCCGCGACGTGAACGGGACCCGCTACCAGTGCACCGGATCGCCCGACCAGGTGGCCGACGCGCTCGCCGACTACGCCGAACCCGACGCGCGGGCCGACAACGGCAAGACCGAATACCTGCGCTACAGCAACAACATCGTGATCGTCGGCCCCGACGGCACCTACCCGTGCAGCATCCGCGTCGAACCGCTGAGCGCCGGATACAGCCACGGCGCCTTCATCTTCCTCGGCCCCGGCTTTTCCCCGGGATCCCCATCGGGCGGCGCCGGGGGCACCCCGGGCGGCCCCGGCGGAATCAAGTGAACGCAAAGGAGAACACCATGTATCTCGCCGTCGAGATCGGCACCGTCGACCTCAATCCCGTGCTGAAAGGCGCAGTCGCGACGATCCTGTACTTCGTCGTCGGCATGGCTGTGCTTCTCGTCGGGTTCTACGCGGTCGACGTGCTGACCCCGGGAAAGCTGCGCCAGCTGGTGTTCATCGACCGCCGGCCCAATGCCGTGGTGGTCGCGGGCGCGATGTACATCGCCCTGACCGTCGTCATCATCACCGCCATCGCCAACAGCTACAGCCAGCTGGGCCAGGGACTCGTCGGGGTGGCGGTGTACGGGCTGATGGGCGTCATCCTGTTGGGCGTCGCGCTGCTGGCGATGCACCTGCTGATCCCGGGCAGTTTTCACGAGCACATCGACGAGCCGGATTTGCATCCGGGATCGTTCGCGGTGGCGCTGATACTGCTCGCCGTTGGAGGGGTGACCGCCGCGGCGGTGTCATGAGCGCCGTCAGGTCGGCGGGCGATGTGCGGGCGCCCGAGGCGACGCCGCCCGCGGCGGTGTCCGGGCGGTGGCGCGCGCTGTTGCTGGCCGCCGTGGCGGCGTGCGCGGCTTGCGGCATCATCTACGAACTCGCACTGCTGACGTTGTCGGCCAGTTTGGACGGCGGCGGGATCGTCGCCACATCGCTGATCGTCGCGGGCTACATCGCCGCGCTGGGCGTTGGCGCCCTGCTGATCAAGCCGCTGCTGGCGCACGCCGCGATCACCTTCATCGCCGTCGAGGCGGTACTGGGCATCGTCGGTGGGCTGTCGGCGGCGGCGCTGTACGTGGTGTTCGCGTTCCTGGACGGGTCCGTCGGGTCGACGTGGGTGCTGGCGGCGAGCACGGCGCTGATCGGTGGCCTGGTCGGCGCCGAGGTGCCGCTGTTGATGACGCTGCTGCAGCAGGGCCGGACAGCGGGAGCCGCCGATGCCGGACGCACGCTGGCCAATTTGAACGCCGCCGATTACCTGGGCGCGCTGCTGGGCGGGCTGGTCTGGCCATTCCTGCTGCTGCCGCAGCTGGGGATGATCCGCGGTGCGGCGGCCACCGGCATGATCAACCTGGCGGCCGCCGCGGTCGTGGCGATTTTCCTACTGCGCCAAGCGGTTTCGATACGGCAGCTGCTGCTGGCGCTGTGCGCGCTGGCCGCCGCCGTGGGGTTGCTCGCCGCCCTGCTGCTGCGTTCGGCCGACGTCGAAACAACAAGCAGGCAAAGGCTTTACGCCGACCCGATCGTCGCCTACCGGCACACGGCCTATCAGGAGATCGTCGTGACCCGCCGGGGCAACGACACCCGGCTGTATCTGGATGGGGGCCTGCAGTTCTCCACCCGCGACGAATACCGCTACACCGAAAGCCTCGTCTACCCCGCCCTCGGCAACGGCGCCCACTCGGTGCTGGTGCTCGGCGGCGGCGACGGCCTGGCGGCCCGCGAATTGCTGCGCCAGCCCGGCATTTCCAAGATCGTGCAGGTCGAGCTCGACCCCGCGGTGATCGACATCGCGCGCACCACGCTGCGCGCAGCCAACGGCGGTTCGTTGGACAACCCGCGGGTGGCGGTGCTGACCGAGGACGCGATGACCTGGCTACGCGGACCGAACATGGACCGCTTCGACGCGGTCATCGTGGACCTTCCCGATCCCGACACACCCGTGCTGGGCCGGCTGTACTCGACGGAGTTCTACGCACTGGTCGCCCGGGCGCTGGCTCCCGGTGGGCTGATGGTGGTGCAGGCGGGCAGCCCGTTCTCCACCCCGACGGCGTATTGGCGCACGGTTTCCACGATCCGGGCGGCCGGCTACGCGGTCACGCCGTATCACGTGCACGTGCCCACGTTCGGTGACTGGGGATTCGCCCTGGCGCAGCGCGCGGACGTCGCGCCCACCCCGAAGGTGCCCAGCGACGCGCCCCCGCTGCGTTACCTCAACCAGCAGGTGCTCGACGCCGCCGGCGTGTTCGGCGGCGACATCGGCCCGCGCCCGGTGGAGCCGTCGACTCTGGACAATCCGCGCATCGTCGAGGACATGCGGCACGGATACGACTAGCTACTCTTCGTCGAGCGCCGCGAGCACCTCGTCGGACAGGTCGACGTTGGTCCAGACGTTCTGCACGTCGTCGCTGTCCTCCAGCGCGTCGACCAGCTTGAACACCTTACGCGCGCCCTCGACGTCGACGGGCACGCTGACCGACGGCTGAAAGCTGGCCTCGGCCGATTCGTAGTCGATGCCGGCGTCCTGCAGCGCGGTGCGCACCGCCACCAGGTCGGTCGGCTCGGAGATGACCTCGAAGCTCTCACCCAGGTCGTTGACGTCCTCGGCGCCGGCCTCCAGCACGGCGGTCAGCACGTCGTCTTCGGTCAGGCCGTTCTTCTCCAGCGTGACGACGCCCTTGCGGGTGAACAGGTAGGACACCGATCCGGGATCGGCCATGTTGCCGCCGTTGCGGGTGACTGCCACCCGGACCTCACCGGCCGCACGGTTGCGGTTGTCGGTGAGGCACTCGATCAGCACCGCCACGCCGTTGGGGCCGTAGCCCTCGTACATGATCGTCTGGTAGTCGGCGCCGCCGGCTTCCTCGCCCGCGCCCCGCTTGCGGGCGCGCTCGATGTTGTCGTTGGGCACCGAGGTCTTCTTCGCCTTCTGGATGGCGTCGTAGAGCGTCGGATTGCCGGCCGGGTCACCGCCGCCGGTGCGGGCGGCGACCTCGATGTTCTTGATCAGCCGGGCAAACTCCTTGCCACGGCGCGCGTCTTTGACGGCCTTCTGGTGCTTGGTGGTGGCCCACTTGGAATGGCCGCTCATCGGTGTCCTATCTGAAAGTCCTCTTGTTTTTGTGGCCAGACGAGTCTACGTGGACGGTTCGGGTGAGTTGCCCGGCGACTACGCGGCCGTCTCAGCGGCCCCAGGAGTCACAGCATCGCGGGGATATGCCCGCCGTGGCCGGTGTATACCGGCCGAACCGTCAGCCGGTGACGAGATCGACGAACAGGTGGTGGATGCGCCGGTCGCCCGTCATCTCCGGGTGAAAAGCCGTGGCCAGCTTGCGGCCCTGCTTGACTGCGACGACGTGCCCGGCCGCGCTGGCCAGCACCTCCACGCCCTCACCGGCGCGCTCGACCCACGGCGCGCGGATGAACACCGCGCGCACCGGATCGCTGAGCCCCGCGAACGGGATGTCACCCTCAAAGGAATCGACCTGACGCCCGAAAGCGTTGCGCCGCACCGTCATATCGATGGCGCGCAGCGGCAGTGCCTGGCGCCCGCCCGCACCGGCGTCCAGGATCTCACTGGCCAGCAGAATCATCCCGGCGCAGGCGCCGTAGGCGGGCAACCCGTCCGCCAGCAGGCCCCGCAGCGGCTCCAGCAGGCCGAGGTCGAGCAGCAAATGGCTCATTGTGGTCGATTCCCCACCGGGAATGACCAGCCCGTCGACCGCCTCGAGCTCGCCGCGCCGGCGCACCGGCATCGACTCGGCCCCGGCCTCGCGCAGGGCGGCCAGGTGCTCGCGGGTGTCACCCTGCAGCGCCAGGACCCCGATCCGCGGGGCGCTCACTGGTTGGTCGGCTGGTATCCGCGTTTGAAGCGGGTCAGCCCCTCTTGCATGACGGCCGCGACCATCTCGCCGGACTGCGTGAAGATCTTGCCCTGGCACAGCGCGCGACCGCCGCTGGCCGACGGCGAACTCTGGTCGTAGAGCAGCCACTCGTCGGCCCGGAACGGGCGCATGAACCACATCGCGTGGTCCAGCGAGGCCACCTGCAGGTGCTCCCGCACGTCGAGATGGGTGACCTGCGCCGACCCCAGCAGGGTCAGGTCGCTCATGTAGGCCAGCGCGCAGATGTGCAGGACCGGGTCGTCCGGCAGCGGGTCGCGGTGGCGGAACCACACCTGCTGCTGGGAGGCCTTGCCCGGCAGCAGATGCAGGCGCTCGCGCGGCACGATGCAGACGTCCCACTCCTCGAACTGCTTGAACCCGGCGTCGTCGAAGACCTTGATCGAATCCAGGCCCGGCAACCCGTCGGGCGGCGGCGCCGCCGGCATCGGGTCCTGGTGGTGAATGCCCTCCTGATCGGTATGGAAGGAGGCGCCCATGCTGAAGATGATTTCCCCGTGCTGGATGGCGTTCACCCGCCGGGTGGCGAACGAGCCGCCGTCGCGGGAGCGCTCGACGATGAACACCGTGCGCGCTAAAGCGTCACCGGGCCGCAGGAAATAGCCGTGCAGCGAGTGCACCTGATACTGCGGGTCGACGGTGCGCACCGCCGACACCAGCGATTGCCCGGCTACATGGCCCCCGAAGGTGCGCTGCAGGAAGCCCGACTCTGGGCTGAAGATGCTGCCACGGTAGATGTTGACCTCGAGCTGCTCGAGATCGAGGATCTCTTCGATCGCCACGGACTGTTTTTACCAGCCGCGTTCGGCCAGCCGATGGGGCTCCGCGATCTGCTCGACGTTGATGCCCACCATCGCCTCGCCCAGCCCGCGGGACACCTTGGCCAGCACGTCGGGGTCGTCGTAGAAGGTGGTCGCCTTGACGATCGCGGCGGCGCGCTGCGCGGGGTCACCGGACTTGAAGATGCCCGAGCCCACGAACACGCCCTCGGCGCCGAGCTGCATCATCATCGCCGCGTCCGCCGGGGTGGCGATGCCGCCCGCGGTGAACAGCGTGACCGGCAGCTTGCCCGCCCGGGCCACCTCGACGACAAGGTCGTAGGGCGCCTGCAATTCCTTTGCGGCGACGTACAATTCGTCTTCGGACAGCGACGTCAGGCGGCGGATCTCGCCGCCGATCGCCCGCATGTGCGTGGTCGCGTTGGAGACGTCGCCGGTCCCGGCTTCACCCTTGGAGCGGATCATGGCCGCGCCCTCGCTGATGCGCCGCAGCGCCTCGCCGAGGTTGGTCGCCCCGCATACGAACGGCACGGTGAACTTCCACTTGTCGATGTGGTGGGTGTAGTCGGCGGGGGTGAGCACCTCGGACTCGTCGACGTAGTCCACGCCGAGGCTCTGCAGGATCTGCGCCTCGACGAAGTGGCCGATGCGGGCCTTGGCCATCACCGGGATGGTCACCGCGGCGATGATGCCCTCGATCATGTCCGGGTCGCTCATCCGCGACACCCCGCCCTGTGCGCGGATGTCGGCGGGCACCCGCTCCAGCGCCATGACGGCGACGGCGCCGGCGGCCTCGGCGATCTTGGCCTGCTCGGGGGTGACGACGTCCATGATGACGCCGCCCTTGAGCATCTCGGCCATACCGCGTTTGACGCGCGCCGTTCCGGTTCGCCCGTTGCTCGGGTGGGCGGTAGTCACTGCATGATCTCCTTCAACCGTTGTCGACCCAGTCTAATGAGGCGCTTTTTCCGGCGTTGACTCCACGGAGTCAGCGGATGGACACCAGCGGCCCGGGGGTGCGGCCGCTGGCGAGCGCGGCCGCGTCGGTGAGCAGTCCGGATAGTTGCATGGGGTACACCGTCTCCCCCGCCGCGACCAGCGCAGCGATGTCAGCAGCGTCACACCAGCGGTGGCCGTGGATGTAGCTGCGTTCCAGCTCGGTTCGGCCCGTGCGCGACGGCTCGAACCGCTGGGTGCGGTAGACGAAGTAGAACTCCTCGCTGTCGATCAGCGAGCCGTTGAACTCGAAGACCTCGTCGCGCCGCCACACCGGCCCGACCATCTCGGCAGGCGCGACCCGCAGACCGGTTTCCTCGGCCAGCTCCCGCGCGGCGGCCTCGGCCAGCCGCTCCCCTTGCTGCACCTCGCCGCCCACCGTGAACCACCACTTCGGCGCGTGCTGGTGAGCGAGCGCGGGATCCGACCCGCACAGCAGCAGCACCGCGCCGGTGTCGTCGAGCAGCACGATGCGCGCCGAGGTGCGGTGGTTGAGGACGCCGTGGTCGCCGTGAGCCAGCGCGTGCGGCCGCTCGACGATCTCGAAATAGCTGGGCAGCGAGGCGGTTCCGCCGAGGTGGAAGAGCCGCACCAGCGGCCGTTCGGCAAGCGCCAGGGTGTCCCGGACCGCGTCGTTGTGGAAGCGACGGGCCAAGACCACCCGGGCCTCGGCGTCGGCCAGCTCGGCGATCAGCCCGGCCGGCAGCGACGCCGGATCCACGATGGCCAGCGCGGCGGACAGCTCGTTCTCGGCGTTTTCCCGCGCGGGCCGGGGTGCCCCCTCCGCGGCGTCGGCCAGCGCAGCGAGCCGCCGCCCTTCCGACGCACCGCCGTAGGCGTCGATGGCGACGGCGCGCGACACCACCGCGCGCCGAGCCAGTGCGCCGTCCAGCGCCTGCCACGACAGGTCGTAGCGGACGTGCAGTCGGTCCAGCCGGTTGGCCGTCCGGTAGGCCCACGCGCCGAAGACCGCCAGCACCGCGACGAAAACCGCGATGGCGACAATCAGCCATGTCATCAACTGGCCACCTCAACCTTGGCGCCTGACGCGGCGACCGTCTCGTACACCCGCATGATCTGGCTGGCCACCACCGACCAGTCGTAGCGCTGGACAGCGGCCAAACCGGCCGTCACATAACGTTCCCGCAGCACATCGTCCTCCAGCACAGCGATCAGCGCATCGGCAAGCGCGTCGCCGTCGCCGACGGGCACCAGGCACCCGACGTCGCCGTTGCCCAGCACGCGCCGGAAGGCGTCCAGATCGCTCGCCACCACCGGGGTGCCGGCGGCCAGCGCCTCGACCAGCACGATGCCGAAACTCTCCCCGCCGAGGTTGGGCGCGCAGTACGCGTCGGCGCTGCGCATGGCCGACGCCTTCCCCACGTCGTCAACCTGGCCGAGGAAGCGGATGTGGTCCACCAATTCGCCTGCCTGGACGCGCAATTGGTCCTCGTCGCCGCGACCGACGACCAGCAGCTGCACGTCGGGAAAACGCTCTACCAGCCCCGGCAGCGCGTCGAGCAGCACGGACATGCCCTTGCGTGGCTCGTCGTAGCGGCCCAGGAACAGCACTGTCTTACCGGCGCGCGGGTAGCCGTCCAGGCGCGGCGCCGAAGCGAACGAGGCGACGTCGACGCCGTTGGGGATCTCCACCGCGTCGGTGCCCAGCGCCTCCATCTGCCAGCGGCGGGCCAGGTCGGAGACCGCGATGCGCCCGACGATCTTCTCGTGCATCGGGCGCAGGATGCCCTGAAACACCGTCAGCGTCAGCGATTTGGTGGTCGACGTGTGGAACGTCGCCACGATCGGGCCCTCGGCGATGTTCAGCGCCAGCATGGACAGGCTCGGCGCGTTGGGCTCGTGCAGGTGCAGCACGTCGAAATCGCCGTCGACGAGCCACTTCTTCACCTTGCGGTGGGTGGCCGGCCCGAACCGCAACCGGGCCACCGATCCGTTGTAGGGAATCGGGACGGCCTTGCCCGCCGAGACGACGTAGTCGGGCAGCGCGGCGTGCGGCGAGGACGGCGCGAGCACGCTGACGTCGTGGCCCCGGGCGCGCATCACCTCGGCCAGTTGCAGGACGTGCGACTGCACCCCGCCCGGAACGTCGAACGAGTAGGGACAGACCATCCCGATCCGCATCAGGTGTCCTTCAGCCGGGCCTGCTTGGCTTCGGGCAGGTCGGCCAGCCACTGCGGCTGCATCATGTGCCAGTCCTCGGGACGGGCGGCGATGTTCTTCTCGAACTGATCGGCCATCGCCTGCGTGATGGCACCGACGTCGCCGCTGGTGCAGTCCAGCGGCGACTGGATGGAGACGCCCCAGCCCCGATCCTCGAACCAGCAGTGCGCCGGCAGCAGAGCCGCCCCGGTCGCGATGGCGAGCTTCGCCGGCCCGGCCGGCAGCCGGGTGGGCTCTCCGAAGAAGTCGACCTGCACGCCGGTGCGGGTGAGGTCGCGCTCGGCCATCAGGCACACCACCCGGTTGTCCCGCAGCCGATCGCACAACACGTCGAACGGCGGCCGTTCTCCCCCGGACAGCGGCAGCACCTCGAAGCCGAGGCTTTCGCGGTAGGCAATGAAGCGCCGGTACAGCGACTCGGGTTTGAGCCGCTCGGCCACGGTGCTGAACGTGCCGTGTGTCTGCGCCAGCCATACCCCGGCCATGTCCCAGTTGCCGCTGTGCGGCAACGCGATCACCGCGCCGCGGCCGCGGGCCAGCGCCGCCTCGATATGGTCGTTCCCCAGCACCGAGTCGTGCAGCTCGCGGCCCAGCGCGGCCAGGTCCATGCCCGGCAGCCGGAACGCCTCGCGCCAGTAGCGGGCGTAGGAGGCCAGCGAGGCCCGCATCAGCGAGTCGGGCACCTCCTGGGGCGGCACCCCGATCACGCGGGCCAGGTTCTTGCGCAGCTGGTCGGGGCCGCCGCCGCGGGCGGCGTAGCGGGCCCCGGCCTCGAATGCGTTGCGCGCGGCGAACTCCGGCATCGCCCGCACCGCCATCCAGCCGGACGCGTACGCCCAGTCGGCGCCCCGTCCGCCCGTCAGCCGGCCCACCGTCCGGCTGGCCAACTGGCGGGCCATCCGGCGTTGCGTCCCAATCATTTTCATGCCCGGCGGAGTGGGAATCACGGCTCGCTCACCACCCGATCGGTCGCGCCCGGCGAGGTGCGCACCGCGTGCAACCGCTGCGCGCAGGTGACCAGGCTGGCCACCGCCAGCACCCACATCGCGACCGGCAGCGCGGGCGGCCACGCAATGAACGGAAAGTCGGACACGCCCGCGCCGACGAGCACGATGATCAGCCGTTCCGGCCGTTCGATCAGGCCGCCGTCGCCGCGCAGTCCGCTGGCTTCGGCGCGGGCCTTGATGTAGGAGGTCACCTGCGAGGTGACCAGGCAGATCAACGTGGCGGCCGCCAGCAGCTTATCGTGCAGGCCGAAGACGATCCACCACAGCAGCCCGCAGAACACGGCGCCGTCGCTGACCCGGTCGCAGGTGGCGTCCAGCACCGCGCCGAACCGGGTGCCGCCGCCGCGTTCCCGGGCCATCGCCCCGTCGAGCATGTCGAAGAGGACGAAGAACCAGACCACCAGCGTGCCGGCGAACAGCTTGCCCATCGGGAACAGCGTGAGCGCCCCGGCCACCGCGACGACGGTGCCCAGGATGGTGACGACGTCGGGGGTCAGTCCCAGCCGCAGGCATGCCCGTGCGGTCGGGGTGGTCAGCCGCGCGAACGCCGCCCGCGACAGGAACGGCACTTTGCTCATGGTTGCTTTGTCCACTCCGTGGCCAGCAGCTGGCGGGTCTCGCGCAGCAACTGCGGGATCACCTTCGACCCGCCGATGATGGTGATGAAGTTCGCGTCGCCACCCCAGCGCGGCACCACGTGCACGTGCAGGTGTTCGGCAAGCGAGCCCCCGGCCGACGTCCCGAGGTTCAGGCCGACGTTGAAACCGTGCGGCCGCGAGACGTTCTTGATGACGCGAATCGCCTTCTGAATGAAGGACATCAGCTCCGCGCTTTCCGGGTCGGTCAGGTCCTCGAGCTCGGAGACCCGGCGGTAGGGCACCACCATCAGGTGCCCCGGGTTGTAGGGGTAGAGATTGAGCACGGCGTAGACGAGCTCGCCGCGGGCGACCACCAAACCGTCTTCGTCGGTGAGGTGCGGAATGTCGGTGAACGGCTGCTCGGTCTTGCCGTTGTCGCGCTTCGTCGGCGCTTCGGCCAGATAGGTCATCCGGTACGGCGTCCACAGCCGCTGCAGGTGATCCTCCTCGCCGACCCCCCTGTCCAGGATGGTGTCGTCGGCGCCCCGCTCGACTGGTTCGCGATCACTCACGGTCACTCACCACTTGACACTTTCACGAGTTCGGCTGTGGGCACGGAGTTCTCACGATCGGCGATCCACTTCACGATCGCATCGACCGCGCTGTCGCGGGGCACGCCGTTGATCTGCGTTCGGTCACCGAAACGGAAGCTGACCGCGCCGGCCTGCACGTCGCGGTCACCGGCCAGCAACATGAACGGCACCCGCTGGGCGGTGTGGTTGACGATCTTCTTGGCCATCCGGTCGTCGCTGGAGTCGACCTCGACCCGCACACCGTGCGATTTGAGTTGTGCGGCAATGCTTTCCAGGTATTCCACGTGCTCGTCGGCGACCGGGATGCCCACCGCCTGCACCGGCGCCAGCCACGCCGGGAAGGCTCCCGCGTAGTGCTCGGTGAGGATGCCGAAGAACCGCTCGATCGACCCGAACAGCGCCCGGTGGATCAGCACCGGCCGCTGCCGCGACCCGTCGGACGCGGTGTATTCCAGCTCGAATCGGTCCGGCATGTTGAAGTCGAGCTGAATGGTCGACATCTGCCAGCTGCGACCCAGCGCGTCCTTGACCTGCACCGAGATCTTCGGGCCATAGAACGCCGCGCCACCGGGGTCGGGTACGAAATGCAACCCGGAGGCCTCGGCGACCTCCCGCAGGACTTCGGTGGCCTCGTCCCACATCTCGTCGGAGCCCGAATACTTCTCCGGGTCCTTGGTGGACAGCTCCAGGTAGAAGTCGTTGAGCCCGTAGTCGGCCAGCAGATCGAGCACGAAGCGCAGCAGCGAGGTCAGCTCGTCGCGCATCTGCTCTCGCGTGCAGTAGATGTGGGCATCGTCCTGAGTCATGCCGCGGACCCGGGTCAGCCCGTGCACCACGCCCGACTTCTCGTAGCGGTACACGCTGCCGAACTCGAAGAGCCGCAACGGAAGTTCGCGATACGACCGGCCGCGCGACCGGTAGATCAGGTGGTGCATCGGGCAGTTCATCGGCTTCAGGTAGTAGTCCTGCCCCGGCTTGCGCACCGTCCCGTCCGCGTTGAACTCCGCGTCGAGGTGCATGGGCGGGTACATGCCGTCGGCGTACCACTCGAGGTGGCCCGAGGTGATGTACAGCTGCTCCTTGGTGATGTGCGGGGTATTGACGAACTCGTACCCGGCCTCGATGTGCTTGCGCCGCGAGTACTCTTCCAGCTCGCGACGGATGATGCCGCCCTTGGGATGGAAAACCGCCAGGCCGGAACCGATTTCGTCGGGAAAGCTGAACAGGTCCAGCTCGACGCCCAGCCTGCGGTGGTCGCGGCGCTGCGCCTCCTCGAGCAGCTCCATGTGCTTGTCCAGCGCCTCCTGTGACTCCCAGGCGGTGCCGTAGATGCGTTGCAGGCTGGCGTTGCTCTGGTCGCCGCGCCAGTAGGCGGCCGAGCTGCGGGTCAGCTTGAACGCCGGGATGTGCTTGGTGGTCGGGATGTGCGGGCCGCGGCACAGGTCACCCCAAACCCGTTGCCGGGTACGGGGATTCAGGTTGTCGTAGGCGGTGAGCTCGTCGCCGCCTACCTCCATGACGTCGGGATCCCCGGACTTGTCGTCGACGAGTTCGAGCTTGTACGGCTCGTCGGCCAGCTCCGCGCGCGCCGCGTCCTTGGACTCGTAGACGCGCCGGTCGAACAGCTGTCCGTCCTTGACGATCTGGCGCATCCGCTTTTCCAGCTTGGTCAGGTCCTCCGGCGTGAACGGCTCGGTCACGTCGAAGTCGTAGTAGAACCCGTCGGTGATCGGCGGCCCGATCCCCAATTTGGCGTGCGGGAACAGGTCCTGGACGGCTTGGGCGAGCACGTGTGCGGCAGAGTGCCGGATGACGCTGCGTCCCTCGTCGGTGTTGGCGGCCACGGGGACGACGTCGGCGTCGGCGTCGGGCGTCCAGCTCAGGTCCCGCAGTTTGCCGTCGACGTCGCGCACCACCACGATCGCGTCGGGCGTGCCCCGGCGCGGCAGCCCGGCTTCGCCCACCGCGGCGGCCGCGGTGGTCCCGGCAGGCACCCGGATCGGGGCTTGCGGGACGTCGTTGGCGGGGGCGCTCATGAGGCTGGTTCTCCAAGGGTCGAGTTCTCGATGATCGTTGCCATGCTATCGGGGCGGACCTCGAAGAACCCCAAGGCATCAAGGCTCGGGGCGCCGCCGCTAGCGCTCAGGGCTGGCCAGGCTTGAGCCGTACGAACAGCGCGTCGGCTTCGGTCAGCAACTGATCGCCGTCGGTCAACCGGCCCGACACGAAGATCTTGCGCCCGTCCACCCGGTCGATGCCCGCGTCGAACTGCAGTTCCTTTTCCACCGGGACGATGTGGCGGTAGTCAATCTTGAGGTATGCGGTGCGCTGCCGTGGGTTGCCGGTGAGCACCGACGCCGACAACCCGAGGATGGAGTCGAACAGCATCCCCAGCGCGCCGCCGTGCACGGCGCCGTTGCGGCCGAGGTGGAACCGGGCGAAGCGGGCCTGGCCGTGGATGCGGCCGTCCTCGCCCTTGTGCGCCGACATCGGGATCGTCAGGATGTTGCCGCGCATCGGCAGGTCCATCCGCCGGCCCGACGGGGACGCCCACTCGTCGGCGTCGAACGGCGCCAGCAGCGCCGACACCTTCTCCAGCAGGTCAGCGGCCTCGGTGATCACCTCGTCGGGTGCGTCGGCGGCCCGGGCGTGGTCCTGCAACGAGCGCACGGCGTCGATGAACCTGCCGTAGTCGGGCCCGCCCTTGGTCGTCGGTTCCGGCGGGTTGAACCCGCCGCCGGGGTGTCGCTGATGTTCGGCCACCACAACACCGTATTGCCCGGCGGACGGGCTTTCGCGCGGTGGTTATGCGGGCTGCTGCGCCCCGGCGGCGGACAGCGTTTCGAATTCGTCGTCGGACAGCTCGATCTGGGCGGCGGCGACGTTTTCCTCCAGGTGCGCGACCTTGGACGTACCCGGGATCGGCACCATCACCGGCGAGCGCTTCAGCAACCACGCCAACGCCAACTGCGACGGCGACGCGTCGTGGTCGGCGGCGATGCGCTGCAGCGGGCCGTCGGGGGCGGCCAGCGGCCCGGCGGCCAGCGGGAACCACGGGATGAAGCCGATGCCCTGTTTGGTCGCGGCGTCCAGCAGCGGCTCGGCGCCACGGGCCGTCAGGTTGTACATGTTCTGCACCGACACGATCTCGGTGATGCGCAGGGCCGCGTTCAGCTGGTCGACGTCGATCTCGGACAGGCCGATGTGGCGGATCTTGCCCTCGTTCTTCAGGGTGAGCAGCTCGCCCACCTGATCCTCCATCGGGAAGTTCGAGTCGATGCGGTGCAGCTGGAACAGATCGATGGTGTCCACGCCCAGCCGGCGCAGGCTCATCTCGCATTCCTGGCGCAGGTAGCTCGGATTGCCCAACGGAATCCAGATGTCCGGGCCGGTGCGCAGCAGACCCGCCTTGGTGGCGATCACCAGGCCGTCGTAGGGATGCAGCGCCTCGCGGATGATGTCCTCGGACACGTAGGGGCCGTAGGAGTCGGCGGTGTCGATGAAGTTCACGCCGAGCTCGACGGCCCGGCGCAGCACCCGGACGCATTCGGCACGGTCGTCGGGCGGGCCCCACACGCCCTTCGCCGTCAGGCGCATGGCGCCGAAGCCGAGTCGGTTGACGGTCAAGTCGCCGCCGAAGGTGAAAGTTCCGGAGGCACCTGCAACGGTTTTCGAGTTTTCTGCGGTCACTGTTACGACCGTACGCGCCACATGCGGCCGCGCATCCCGGCGTGGCAAGCTGAGCAGGTGGACCTACGAGCGCTCGAGGAACTCCCCCTGACCTACGCCGAAGTGGGGGCGACGGCCTCCGGCGAACTGCCCGCCGGCTACGACCATCAACACGCCGAGCGCCAAATCGGCACGGGCGAACAGCGTTTCGAGCAAGCCGCTGCCGCAGTCATGCGCTGGGGCATGCAGCGCGGGTCCGGGCTGCGGGTGCAGGCCAGTTCGGAGATCGCCGTCGTCGACGCGGTGGTGGTGGTGAAGATGGGCTTTCTGCCGGCGCCCTGTCGGGTCGTCTACGTCGTCGACGAGCCCGACGTCCGCGGCTTCGGGTACGGCACCCTGCCGGGACACCCGGAGTCCGGCGAGGAACGCTTCGTGGTTCGCCGCGACCCGGCGACCTCGGCCGTGTACGCGGAGGTGTCCGCCTTCTCCCGGCCCGCGACCTGGTGGAGCAAGGCCGGCGGCCCGGTGGTGAAGGTGGGTCAGCGCCTGATCGCCAAGCGCTACCTGCGCGCGGTCTGACGGCTCACGCGCCGCGACGCCGTAGAAGCCGGGACCGGTGTGGCGTCGTGCTTACGCCCGGCCGCCGGTAGGTCCCCAGCGGGAGAGCAATCCCGCGGCGCCCGTGCACATCTCGTCGATGACATCGGCCACCGACGCATCGTTGCGGATCATCCCGACGCCCTGCCCGGCGTCCACCGGCGCGATCCGGTGGTCCCCGGCGGCGATGGCGGCGGCCAGCTCGTCGCAGGCCCCCGCGTCCAGCGCCTCCTCGTGGCCCGTCCAGTGCTCCACGAAGTCGTTGGCCAACACCCGCGACGGGAACCGCGCCGGCCAGGGCAGCCCCTTGGCGACGTCGAAGACCCGGGTGACCGCGGTGTCGGTTTCGGTCGCCGTGACCAGGGCACGACGGCCGGTGTCACCGGTAAGCGCCTCCGGGCATGCCGACAGCCGGGTGCCCACCCACGCTCCGCTTGCACCGGCCGCCAGCACCGCGGCCAGGCTGCGCGCCGAGGCGACACCGCCGCCGGCCAGCACCGGGACTGAGACGGCGTCCAAAACGGCGTCCAGCATCGGCAGCAGCCCCAACTTGTCCTCGCCGTGCCCGCCGCCCTCGGACCCGCGCGCCACCAGGATGTCGACGCCGGCGTCGACGGCCTGGCGTGCCCCGGCGCTATCGTAAACCTGTGTGACGGTAGGGATTCCGGCGTCATGCGCCTTGGCGACCCACGACCATTCGGTGCCGAAACTGACCGACAGCAGGGCGGGTCGGGCGGCCAGCGCGTCCTCGAGCAGGCCGGCCTCGTTGCGCATCACCCAGTCGACCATGCCGATGCCGAACCGCCCGTCGACGTGTCGTAGCTGCTCGGCGAGCAGCTCCCTGGTCGCGACGCTGCCCATGCCGACCATGCCGAGACCGCCGGCGGCGGTGACCGCCGCGGCCAGGCGGCCGCCGGCGACCCCGCCCATCGGCGCGTTGACGATGGGGACCTGCAGACCGAAATTCTTTGACCAGGGCGTCGAGAGCATCGGCGGCTAGCGCGCAGAGGGAATCGTCTTCAGCACGGTCAGCAGGACCACCGAGTCCTCGACCGCGTGCAGGGCGTGACGTTCGGAAGGAATCGCGACGTATTCACCGGCCTTGCCGTCCCAGGCGTCGCCGCCGGTCGTCAGGCGCACGTGGCCCTGCAGCACCTGCAGCGTCGCCTCGCCGGGGCTGTCGTGTTCGGACAAGTCGTGACCGGCCAGCAGGGCCAGCACCGTCTGGCGAAGCTCATGGGTGTGACCGCCGTGGATGGTGTGGGCGGCCCGTCCGCTGTGCGATTGCTTGGCTTCGGCGATCTTTTCGGACGAGAGGTCGGTCAGCGAGATGGATTCCATTGGGGGTCCTTCGGAGTTGCAAGGCCCGCACGGGCCTCGAGGGTTGCCGTTAACCGCTCAGTAGCAGTATCCCCGCTACGACGAGCCCAATGACTTTGACCGTCTCCAGGGCGACGTAGGCGTAGTGGGCGCGGGAGCGCGGTCCGTCCGATCCGGCGAGCACCTTGTCGGCACGACGGCTCAGTGCGGGACGCACCGCGACCAGCTGGATGGCCAACGCGGCCACGGCAACGGCGATCGCCACCGCGACGCCCCCCGGCGTCGGGCCGGCCACCACGATCGCCCCGATGACGAGCGCGAAGGCCACCTCGACGGTGTTGAGCGCGCGAAAGACCAGCCGCCCGATGCCGAGCCCGACCTGCAACGTCACATTGGGCGCCCGGAATTTCAGCGGGGCCTCCAGGAAGGAGATGGCGAGCACCATGCCGAGCCAGATGAAGGTCAGCGCCACGGCAATCGCTGTGCCGGTGCTCATTCGGCCGCCAGTGTCAGGTGGGCCAGACACAGATCCGGCTCGACGAACGGGTCGAGCCGGTCCACCGAGACCGGCGCTCCCCAGGTTTCCATGGCGCCCTGCATGAGGCCCAGGTGCACCGGGCAGACAACGCTCGTCCGGTTTTCGGCCAATTCCAGGAAGGGGCAGTGCCGCAGGCCGACCTGCTGCTCGCCGTTGCTCACCCGGCGCTCGGGCGCGAAGCCGAGTTCGTCGAGCACGTCGATCAGGTGGGCGATGGCCTCTTCGGCGCCGTCGGCGTCGTCGGGCACCGGGTGCAGTTCGGCGTCCATCCTCTGCCCCCAGGCGCGTCCCGCGGCCAGGGCCTTGGGCCCGGGATCACGCTCGGCGGCGAAGGCCGCGGCCAAGATCTCGGCCAGCAGCCGATAGTGCCGCGTCCCGCCGCGATCCATCTGCCGGACCGCGCGAAACATCAACGGCGGACGCCCCGGCCCCTTCCGATCGAGTTCGACGCGTTCCACCTGCCCGTCAGCGACCAGGCCGTCGAGGTGGAAGCGAACGGTATTGGGGTGCACACTCAGCACGGCGGCGATGCCGGCGATGCTCATCGGATCCGGCGAGGCCCGCAGCAGCCGCATCACTGCGCGCCGCCGGCCGGCCGATTCCCCGGTTGACGGGTCCTGCGGCTTCTGGGGATTGTCGGATTTCACAGGGGCCCTCCCGCTTCCAGTCCTTCACGCCCCGTCCGAATGGGTGGCACTGGGCTGGCCCGCCACCAGAGGTGTGTCGACGCCGAGCGGCCCGACCTTGCCGGCCCCACCCGGGGACCCGAGGGGGGCGTCGCGACCCGGCAGCGTTTCGGCGAAGAACGCCTCATTGTCGGCCAGGTAGGGTTTGAGGTCCTCAGGCAGGTCATCTTCGTAGTAAATCGCTTCCACCGGACACACCGGTTCACACGCGCCGCAATCGACGCATTCGTCGGGATGAATGTAGAGCGCCCGACCGCCTTCGTAAATGCAATCGACGGGACACTCGTCGACGCAAGCGCGGTCCATCACATCGATGCACGGCTTCCCGATCACGTAGGTCATGCGCTAGAGTTTACACAACATAACTTGTAAAAAGTAGGGCAAAGGTCGGAGAACCCATGGCCGCCAACGAACTTGACGTACGCCGGCTGCGCAAGCCGGACAAGCACCCGAGGATCTTCGCAACCTACGCCGCGCTGCAGGTCGGCGAATCGTTCGTTCTGGTCAACAACCACGACCCCAAGCACCTGCACGACGAATTCGAGGCCGACTATCCGGGCGGCTACGACTGGGAGTATCTCGACAAAGGCCCCACCGTCTGGCGGATCCGGATCGGTAAACTCATCGACACCCCACGCCCAGTGCGGCACCTCGGACATCTCGAGCTGGCCCTGGAGCCACTGGAAAGCTCTGCGCGGCAGGAGATCTGATGCCAGGACAACGAGCAGGTTCCGACCTTCCCCTACCGTCCTCGAGCCGCGCCGACGACGCGGTCGCCGGCCATTGGCTGCTGGCGCGGCTCGGCAAGCGCGTGCTGCGCCCCGGCGGTGTCGAGCTGACCCGCACCCTGCTGTCGCACGCGAAACTGAGCGGGGCCGACGTCGTCGAACTGGCACCCGGCCTGGGCCGTACCGCCACGGAGATCGTGGCCCGGGAGCCGCGGTCGTACGTCGCCGCCGAGAGCGACCCGGACGCGGCCAACGTGGTGCGCGGCGTGCTCAGCGACCTCGGTGCGCGGAACGCGGCCGTCCGGGTCGCGGACGCGGCCGCCACCGGATTGCCCGACGCGAGCAGCGATGTCGTCATCGGCGAGGCGATGCTGAGCATGCAGGGCGAGGCGGCCAAGGGGGCCATCGTCGCCGAGGCGGCGCGGGTATTACGGCCGGGCGGTCGTTACGCCATCCACGAACTCGCCCTTACCCCGGACAACGTGCAGGACGACATCAAGACCGACATCCGGCAGGCGCTCGCCCGGGCGATCAAGGTGAACGCGCGTCCGTTGACGGTCGCGGAGTGGTCGAGGCTGCTCGCCGAGCACGGATTGGTGGTCGATCAGGTCGCGACCGCGCCCATGGCGCTGCTGCAGCCGCGCCGGCTGGTGTCCGACGAGGGGCTCTTCGGTGCGCTGCGGTTCGCCAGGAATGTGCTCGTGCACCGCGACGCCCGCAATCGGGTCCTGACCATGCGCCGCACGTTCCACAAACATCGCAAGCAGCTGGCCGCCGTCGCCATCGTCGCCCACAAACCGGCGGCACCGGGCACCGCCTGACAACCGCTGCAGCGCTTCGACCTTCGCCTTTGCACCGCCGCCTACTTTGGGCCGGTTCCGCAATCTCTGCGTGACGGTTTAGTTACGTCGCCTGACAAAACTTGGCTGCGGCAGTTGCGGGGAGAACAAAGGAGCTTGCCGGTTATGGGTGCTACCCCACCGTTGTTGACGGATTCCGACCTCGATGCGTTGGCGTCGGATTTTCTGCAGTCGCACTACCTCGGGTCCATCTACGCCGATTGGTCTCCGGATCGACGGCTCGACATGTTCCTGCGGCGGCGCGGTCTCGCCCGGGTCGCCAACGACGGCGACCTGTCCCACAACGTCCTGGAACGCATCATGGCCCGCGGCCGCGCCACGCTGGCGCGGCACTGATCGGCCCGACATTTTCCATAGGACCAGGTAGGCGATCCGATGACAAAAAACCTGAAAAAAACCGGATTTCGCGCGGCGAAAATCCCGGCCAACGCATTGGTACAGACGTACTATTGTGCCCTAGAGCGCGACGCACCTCCGGGGCCGGACGAGGCGTCGAGGCTAGCGGGGAGGGGACGATGAATTCACCGAAATGGACGGTTCATTGGCCGCAGCGCAGGCCGACGGCCACGATCTACCAGTTGACCGACCGCCTCCACAAAGGACACGTCGCTCGCGTGCCCGCACACCAGATCACGGCGACGGTTGCGGCGTGGCTGGCCGACCTGGGAGCCGACAGCCCGTTGGTCGACGAACTCGAGCGCGCCGTCTGCGGCGGCGACTGGGCGGCCGCACACGCGCTGAGCGAATGCCTGTCCATCGAGATCGCGGTGGCCGACTAGTCAAGTCGTCGTCCAGCAAAGCTTTGTTCTTAATCGACATTATTGCTGGTTTTCATCGACAGTTTTGTTGACGTATATCGACGTGCCCAACAGTAACGGGCGTGTCCGACCTCCCGACACAAACGAAGTATCTGCAGGCCTCGAGGGGCAGGCGGGCGTCGCACTATCCCGGCGACGACCGCGAGCAGGCGATACTCGCCACCGCCGAGCGACTACTGCAGGAAAGGCCGCTGGCCGACTTTTCCGTCGACGACCTAGCAAAAGGCGCCGGGATATCGCGGCCCACCTTCTACTTCTATTTCCGGTCGAAGAACGCGGTGCTGCTGTCGCTGCTGGACCAGATGAACAGCAAGGCGCAGGCGGCGCTGCGGGCGCTCGACGTCGTGTCGTCCGGTGACCCCGAGGCGATTTGGCGGGCCCGCATCGAATCATTCTTCGAGGTGTCCGGATCGCACCGGGCGGTCGCCGTCGCAGGGGCGGCGGCCAAGGCGACCAACCCCGAGGTGCGGCAGCTGTGGTCCGCACTCATGAGCAAGTGGATCGCCTACACCACCATCGCGATCAAGGCCGAGCGCGGCCGCGGCGCGGCACCCGACACCGTCCCGGCCGCCGAGCTGTCCGTGGCGCTCAACATGCTGAGCGAGCGGATGATGGCCGCGACGTTCACCGCCGAGGATCAGGCGATCCCCGAAGACCGGGTGATCGACACGCTGCTGCACATCTGGCTGGCCAGCATCTATCAGCGGTGACCGACCGCCCGCGCCGCGCGGCCCAGGCTCTCGTCGATCAGCCGGTCGGCGGCGCCGAAGTACGTCGGCGACGGCTCCTTCCCGACCAGGTCGGCGATCGCCCGCTGCTCTGCTGAAACGTCTGCGGCATCCAGGTTTTCGGCCATGCGCTGCGCGTGCACGGTCAGCCCGGCGAGCAGCTCGCCGCTTTGGGATCCCGCGACGAGGGTGCGGCGGGCCAGCGTGCGCAGCGTGTCCCATTCGGCGTGCCACGCCCCGTCGGGGCGCTCGTCGTTGGCCAGCGCCGCCGCCGTGTGCAGCGTCGCGGCCAACGGCGGCGCGGCGATCGCGGCACGGCGGATCAGAATGGACAGCACCGGGTTTCGCTTGTGCGGCATCGACGACGAGGCGCCGCGGTCGGCGGCTGCCGGCTCGCCGAGCTCGGCGATCTCCGGCCGGGCCAGGGTGACGACGTCGGAGGCGATGCGACCCCAGGCGTCGGTGCAGCCGACGAAGGCGTCGGCCGCCGCGGTGATGGGCGCGCGGGCGGTGTGCCACGCGGGCCGATCCTGCAGACCCAATGCGGTCGCGGCGCTTCGCATCAGCTGCAGTGCGACGCCGGCCGGGTCCCCCGCGCCGGTGAGCAATCCGGCCAGTTCCGTCATTGCCGCCAATGTGCCTGCGGCGCCGCCGATCTGGATCGGCATGGTCAGCGCGGTCATGCGCTCGAACGCGTCGACGATCCCGGTAAGCCAGCTTGCGGCCTTGACGCCGAAGGTGGTGGGCGCGGCGGGCTGAGTGAGGGTGCGGGCCGGCATCGGCGTGCCCCGGTGCCCGGTGATGAGTTCGGTCAGCGCGAAAATCTGCTGCCTCAGCTGGGTTGTCAGGTCGTCGGCGACCCCGCGCACGCCCAGCATCAGGCTCGTGTCCAGGACGTCCTGGCTGGTGAGCCCGCAGTGGATCCAGGGCGCGATGCGAGGTTCGGCCCGCTGCCGCAGCAGCTTGACCAGAGGGATCACCGGGTTGCCGCCGTCCTCCGCCGTGACCGCGAGCGATTCACGGTCGGTGTGGCTGATCAGAGTCCACAGGTCCGCTTCGGCGCACTCGGCGGGTGCGAGACCGGCGGCCGCCAGCGCGTCGAGCCACGCGCATTCCGCCGCGATCATCGAGCCCAGCAGCGCCTCATCGGTCAT
This sequence comes from Mycobacterium colombiense, assembly GCF_001672755.1. GTDB lineage: Bacteria > Actinomycetota > Actinomycetes > Mycobacteriales > Mycobacteriaceae > Mycobacterium > Mycobacterium colombiense_C. Next base: position 33,170 of record NZ_LZKI01000005.1, read on the forward strand.
GTGCTCGCCGGCGCGATGGTCCCCCGGCCACAACAGGTTGCTCATCGCGCGCCTTCGGAGTATGCGAGGAACACGGTCTCGGCCGGGCCCTGCAGGTGGATGTCGAAACGGTAAGCGGCGCCGTCGTTTTCGGCGATGCAGAACAATGTGGACCGGCGCGCGGCGTCGACCGCCGCCAGCAGTGGATCGGCGTGCGGTTCGGCGCCGGGCAGATAGGCGCGAGTGAACAGCCGGTTCAGCAGCCCGCGGGCGAACACGGTGAGCGCGAAGAACGGCGGCCGCCCGGCGGTCGCGGATCCGGGCGCCAGCGTGGTGAAGGAGTAGCTGCCGTCGGCGTCGGTCGCACAGCGGCCCCAGCCGGTGAACACCGTATGGTCGCGGCGCAGCGAACCGGCTTGCCGCGCAACGCCTCCCGCACCGTCGGGTTGCCACAGTTCCACCAGTGCGTCCGGGACGGCGGCACCGGCGCCGTCGTACACCACCCCGTGCAGTCGGATGGCCTGCGGATGACCGTCGTCGACCAGCAGGTTGTCACCGGGATACGGCAATCCCAGGTCGAGGAAGGGGCCGACGGTTTGCCCTGGCGTGCAGGCAGATTCAGTCATGCTCGGCCTCGGTCGGGGTTCGCGCGCCACCGGCCAGCACGATGTCCCACCGGTAGCCGGTCGCGTACTCCGGTTCGGTGACGTCGTGGTCGTAGCGGGCGATCAGCCGTTGCCGCGCGGCCGGATCCAGGATCGACTGGAAGATCGGGTCCAGCTCGAACATCGGGTCGCCCGGGAAGTACATCTGGGTGACCAGGCGCTGGGTGAAAGCCGTTCCGAATACCGAGAAATGGATGTGCGCCGGGCGCCACGCATTGTGGTGGTTGCGCCACGGGTAGGGGCCGGGCTTGATGGTCAGGAAGCGGTAGGTACCGTCCGGCCCGGTCAGACAGCGGCCTGCGCCGGTGAAGTTCGGGTCGAGCGGCGCGGGGTGCTGGTCGCGCTGGTGGCGGTAGCGCCCGCCGGCGTTGGCCTGCCAGATCTCCACCAGCTGGCCCACCACGGGCCGGCCGGATCCGTCGACAACGCGCCCGGTCACCACAACCCGCTCCCCGATCGGCTCGCCCGGATGACCGGCCGTCAGGTCGGCGTCGTGCGGGTCGACGTCCTGGTGGCCGAAGCACGGCGCCCAGCGTTCGACGCCCTCGGGATCGACGACGACCAGCGGTTGCTTCGGATGGCGCAGAATCGTGCTGCGGTACGGCGGATAGTCGAGCCGTGGCTGCTCTACGCGCCCGACTCCCCCGGCGCCCTGGTATTGCGCTGCGATGCGGGCGATCTCCGCAGTGATGTCACCCTGAGAAGCGACACACTCGGGGTTCATGTGCCGTGAGGCTACTCTCGGTGGCCCACCGAATCCGGCAAGCGGGCGGTGTGGTCGGGTCAGAGAGAGCGCACCAGCGCCGCTCGCCCCTTGGTGCGCATCTTATAGGTGGCCGAGCCGCGGTACTGCTCCATCCTGGCGGCCATCTTGTTGCCCAGCTCCTCGAGCTCGGCGTCGGTGATCTTCACCTCCGGCGGCGCGGGAATCATGTCGCGTTCCTCTTCGTCGGCGTGCGCCTCCAGCACCGTCTTGAACGAGTTCCACTCGTCCTCATAGCCGGGCGCGCTCTGCGGCGTCCGCAGCAGCACGGACAGCTGGTCGACCACCTGGCGGTGCTCGGCGTGGGCGACCGCGATCAGCTTGCTGGCATCCTTGAGCGCCGGGTAGTACAGGTCGTCCTCGATGCGGAAGTGGATGTCGAGCTCAATCAGCAGGTCGTCGAAAAGCTCATGCCGCTCTTCGGAATTCACCGGCGCATCGCTGATCTTGCGGCCGAGGCCCTTGATCACGATGTGGTGTTCCTTGAGCACGTCGTAGGCGTTCAATTGGCTCCTCCTTTTGCGATTCCTGCCGCGCCGCCGGGAGCATGTTGCTGCTCGCCACGGACCTCGACCACTCCGTCGACCAACCGGGCCTCGTAGCACGGCAGCGGCGCTGCTGCCGGGCCACGCACAACTTCTCCGGACTCGGCGGCGAACCATGAGCCGTGCCAGGGGCATACCAGCCGGCCGCGGTCCATCCAGCCGTCGGACATCGGCGCGGCCAGGTGCGGGCAGAATTCTCCATACGCGGCGACCTCACCGGGCTTGGTCTGGCAGACCACCAGGCCCACCCCGTCGACCTCGACCCGTACCGGCTTGCCGTTCAACGAACTTGCGGGCAGCACCGGCGTCCAGGTGGAGGTGCGCAGCCGCGGGCCGGACTGGTCGATGCCGATCCCGGACTCGAAGACCAGCGCGCCACCGAGGTAGCTGCCGGCCACGGTGATGCCGTAGCCGAGGGCGGTGAGCAGGATGCCGCGTCCGTGGCGCCCCTTGCGCCGGTCCCACCAGGACTGCATGTACAACGCGGTGGCGGCCACGTTCACCAGGCCGTGCACCGCACCGACCCGGCGGTCCTCCTCGTGGGTGTGCTGCCAGTCGGTGACGCCGGTGACGGCCGAACCGAGGCTCGCCAGGATGCCGACCCCGAGCGCTCGCGACGCGAACCGCGACGCGTCGACGACCTCGGATGCCGGCTGCCCGGGCAGCAGGCTGAGTGCGTCCAGCGCCACCGTCGTCCCGAGCGCGCCACTCGTCAGCGACGCCAGCGGCGGGTGCACCGGGTGACCGAGCCAAACCCCGTTGAGCGCGTTGGCGACGGTGTTGCGGGCGCCGCCGAGGCCGTTGTAGGCGAAGCTGAGCAGGTGTTCGAACCGATAACTCGGTCGATCAATCCACTCCTGGCGCCCGATAGCGGCCAGAACCTTCGATCCGACCTGCTGCAATCGACCCCCTCGTGGCCGACCCACCATGGCACCAGTCCTTCCTCAGATTCAGAAAAAACGGTGGCTAATCGCCGCAATACCGAACGATTACCCCTTGTTTACTTCGCGCTCACGTGCGCGGTGTGGCTGTTGTGACCCACCGTAGTGGCGGGCTTCCGCGTTTCAATTGCGTGCAACCTGTGAATTAGCACCAAGCATTCTTGTAGAAACCTGGCGGCGCGGCTGCCAGGTGATTGACCGGCGCCCAAGTCTGCGAGATTCTACTGAGCGGAGAGTAGCTCTGTAAGACAGAGAAATCGCAGAGGGGCCATGGCAGACCAGCGCGGCGAATTGGTCGAGGTCTTCGAGAACGTGCGCCGGGGAATGATCCCGGCCCACATCTACAACGACCGGGAACTGTTCGCGCTGGAGAAGCAGCGGCTGTTCAGCCGGGCGTGGACGTTCGTGGGGCACGAGTCCGAGATCGGCCAGGACGGCGATTACGTGGTGCGTCGCGTGCTCGACGACTCGTTCATCATCACCCGCGACTCGCAGGGCACCGTGCGGGCTCTGTTCAATATGTGCCTGCATCGCGGAATGCAGGTCTGTCGCGCGGAGATGGGAAACGCCTCCAACTTTCGGTGCCCCTATCACGGTTGGACCTACCGCAACGACGGCCGGCTCACCGGGTTGCCGTTTCACCGGGAGGCCTACGGCGGCGACGAGGGATTCGCCAAGGACCAAACCCTGTTGCCCGCACCGAATTTCGCGAGCTACAACGGCCTGCTGTTCATCAGCCTGGATCCGAAAGCCGAACCGCTGGAAGAGTTCTTGGGCGACTTCAAGTTCTATTTGGACTACTACACGAAACAAAGCGCCGGCGGTGTCCAGGTGCGAGGGCCGCAACGCTGGCGGATCAAGGCGAACTGGAAGATCGGCGCGGAGAACTTCGCCGGCGACATGTACCACACCCCACACACCCATGCGTCGATCGTCGACATCGGGCTGTTCCGCGAGCCGAAAGCCCAGAAGCGCAAGGACGGTGCCACCTATTGGGCGCACCGCGGCGGTGGGACCACCTACAAACTTCCGCCCGGCGGTTTCGAGGAGCGGATGCGCTACGTCGGCTACCCCGACGACATGATCGGCCGGATCAAAGACGTGTGGACGCCCCAACAGCAGCGAGTGGTCGGCGAGGACGGGTTCATGATCTCGGCCGCGACGTGCTTTCCGAACCTCAGCTTCGTACACAACTGGCCCAAGGTGCACGACCGCGAGGACCAGGTGCTGCCGTTCATCTCGATCCGGTTGTGGCAGCCGATCAGCGAGAACGAGACCGAGGTGTGCTCGTGGTTCGCGGTGGACTCCGCCGCTCCCGCACAGTACAAACAAGACTCGTACAAGGCCTATTTGATGTGCTTCGGGTCGACCGGCATGTTCGAACAAGACGACGTGGAGAACTGGGTGTCGTTGACCGCCACCGCGGGCGGTTCCATGGCGCGACGGCTGCTGCTGAACAGCCGGATGGGCCTGCTCGCCGACGACCGTCCGGTCATCGAGGCGTTGCCGCCCAGCGCTTTCCACGGCCCCGGACGCGCCCAGGTCGGCTACAACGAGCACAACCAGCGAGCGCTGCTGAACATGTGGGCCGACTATCTACAGAAGGCAGGCGTATGAGAAAGCCCTTGCCGTGCCTGCCTTTTAGCGACCCTCGCCACCTGGAGGCGCATCAGTTCCTGGTGGACGAGGCGTACCTGCTCGACGCCCAGCAGTATGAGGCGTGGCTGGATACGCTGACCGACGACGTGCATTACGCCATGCCGGTGCGCGTCACGACCGCGCGCGGCGCCGGGTTCGACACGTCGCCGGAAAGGGGGCCCGGCATGGACCATTTCGACGAGGACAAATACTCGTTATCCCAGCGGGTCGCGCGGATGGGCACCGAGCACGTGTGGGCCGAGGACCCGCCGTCGCGGCTGCGGCATTTCATCACCAACGTGCGCACCTTTGCGCCCGACGACCCAGAAGACACCGCCCACCTGGTGGTCGAATCGGCCGAACTGCTGTTCCGCAGCAGGGGCGACGTCAACGACAGCGCCCTGATGTCGTGCGGACGCCGGGACGTGTTGCGCCGGTGCGATGATCGCTGGAAGCTGGCGCGCCGCATGATCATCGCCGACGAGTCGGTGCTACGGATGCAGAACCTGGCGGTGTTCCTGTGAACGACGAACTGCGGCGGCTGCTCGACGGCGCTGTCGGCGAACCGATAAGCGTCGCAAACGAATTCACCGAGGTCGTGGTGCGCCGGGTCGACACCCGCAACGGGTCGCGCCTGCTGATCAGCGCGCCCAGGTCCGGGCAGTGGATCACCCTGGACGCGCTCGAGGTCGAGGCATTGACCTGGCAGAACCCCCGTACGCTGGCCGCCATGGTCGGCAATTCCCATGCGCCACTGCTGCCCGACGAGAGCGAACCTGCGCCGTGACGGGCTGGCTGGAGGGCAAGCGCGCCCTCATCGTGGGCGCGGGTTCGGGAATCGGCCGCGCCGTGGTAGCGGCATTCGGCGCCGAGGGAGCGAATGTCGCCGTGCTGGAACGTGATCCGCGCAAGTGTGACGCGTTGCGCCAGCAGTTGCCGCAGGTGCCGGTGGTCGAGGGTGACGCCACCACCCACGAGGCCAACGACCGTGCCGTCGCCGCGGCGGTGGACGCCTTCGGCGGGCTGGACACCCTGGTCAACTGTGTCGGCGTCTTCGACTTCTACCGGGGGTTGGGCGACATCGAGGCCGCCGCGCTCCCCGATGCGTTCGACGAGATGTTTCGCACCAACGTGCTGAGCCACCTGCAGTCGGCGAAGGCCGCGATCCCGGCGCTGCGCCGCGCGAGGGGCTCCTCGATCGTGCTGACCGAGTCCGCGTCGTCGTTCCATCCCGGACGCGGCGGCGTGCTCTACGTATCGTCGAAATTCGCGGTGCGCGGCCTGGTCTCGGCGTTGGCGCACGAGCTGGCGCCGGACATCCGGGTCAACGGGGTGGCGCCCGGCGGCACCCTCAACACCGACCTGCGCGGCCTGTCCAGCCTGGGACTCGACGAGACGCGCCTGGACGACAGCCCGGACCGGGCGCGAGACGTCGCCGCGCGCACGCCCCTGCACGTCGCGCTCACCGGCGAAGACCACGCGTGGAGTTACGTGTTCCTGGCGTCCGAGCGGTCCCGCGGGATCACCGGCGAAACCGTCCGGCCCGACGGCGGATTCGGGCTCGGCGCACCGCGATGACGGACCTGGGTCAGCAGCGCGCCCTGGTGGCGCAGGGTTGCCGCGTCGCGGCGGCGCGCGGACTGGTCGACGGCATCCTCGGCCACCTGAGCCTGCGGGTCGACGACGAGCGTCTGCTGGTGCGCTGCCGAAGCGAGTCCGACACCGGCGTAGCGTTCACCCGGGCAGACGACATCCGGCTGATCAGATTCGACGGCACCGCCGGTGCCCCAGGCGAACTCGACGGGTATCGCGTTCCCAACGAGCTGCCGATCCACGTCGAGACCATGCTGGCCGACCCGGGGCACGTCGCCGTCGCGCACCTGCATCCCCCGGCCGTGGTCGCCGCCGATCTGGCGGGCATCACGATCCGGCCGATCTATGGCGCCCATGACATTCCCGGCGCCTGGCTGGCGCGCGGCGGTGTGCCCGTCTACGAACGCGCCGTGCTGATCCGGAATTCGCGGCTGGGCAAGGAAATGGTGGCGGCGATGCGCGGGCGGCCGGTGGTGATCTGCCGCGGGCACGGAATCACCAGCGCCGCCGCCACCGTGCAGCAGGCGGTGCTGCAGGCGATCAGCCTCGACGCGCTGGCCCGGATGTCGTTGCGGGTGCGCGCGGCCGGCGGCACCCTGCGTGACATCGACGACGCCGACTGGGAGGACCTGCCGGACCTGGGGCCCGCGTTCACCGCCGAGGCGGCCTGGCGCCACGAGGTGGCACGGCTTGCCGGCGGTTAGCCGAGCTGATCGCCAATCTCCTTGGCGGCGGCCACAAGTGCGGCGGCCACCGCGGGATAGCGGGAGGCCGCCAGCCGGTTTTGCGGCGCGGCGGCGTTGAGCGCAAGCCGCAGCCCGGGCGCGCGGGTCGGAATCGGCACGGCGACCGACGCGACCCCTTCCTCACTCTCTTCCCGGTTGGTGGCGTAACCGCGCTCGCGGATGCCGGCCAGCTCGGTTTCCAACTCGGTACGGCTGCCGATCGAATGCGACGTGATGCGCTTCAGCTGCTCGCGCGGCAGCAGCGCGCGCAGTTCGGGTTGCGGCAACTGGGCCAGCATGACCTTGCCCGTCGAGGTGCAGTGGGCCGGCATGGCACGGCCCAGCCGCGACGCCACCCGCACCGCCGCCGGCCCCTCCACGGCGGCGACGAAGCGGACGCTGGCGCCGTCGAGCATGCCGACGTGCACCGTCTCGCGCAATTGTTCGCTGAGGCTGCGCATGACGGGCGCGGCGGATCGCGCGATGTCGATGCGGCCGAAGATCGCGAACGCCACCCCGGTCAACGACGGACCGGGCAGATAGGCCTTGGACACCGGGTCCTGGCGGACGAACCCGCGGTAGGCCAGCATCGCCAGCAAGCGATGCGCGGTCGACGACGCCACGCCCAGATAGCGGGTCGCCTCGCTCAACCGGATCTGGGGCTGTTCACCCAGCAGCAGCAACAGCTTGAGCGCGTTGTCGACCGACTCGATCGGATACTGCGGCGCAAGCGAATCGGCGACCGGCTCGCGCTTCTTCTGCATGACCTGACGGTACTCGCGGCGCCGCGGAAAATTGCCTCGGTTAGAGCAGGCTCAGCATGATCGCGCCGAGTAGTCCTGCGGCCATCACGACGCACGTGCTGGCCGCGATGGCCTTCCAGCCGAAGCTGCGGGCGACCATCGCCGCACCCGGGATGCTGACGGCGGGAAGGGTGATCAAGAGCGCACCGAGCATTCCCGACGAGGCCCCGAGCAACGCCAGGCTCTGTAGAACCGGGATTTCGCCCGCCGTCGGAATGACGAGGAGAGTGCCGACGATCGCGGCGAGTACGACCATGACGAGGCCCTGCAGCAGGTCATGGTGCACCGGCTGAGCGAGTGTGAGCAGCCAGCCGCGACACGCGCCGACCAGGAGCACCAGGATTGCGTATTCCGGCAACAAGACCACGCACAGGCCCAGCAGCGCTCGCCCGAACCGGCGCCCCTTCCCCACCGGCTCGGGCGCATCGATCGCCGCGGTCACCGGCGGCGCACTGCCGTCCGCGGGAGTAACCAGCGCCACCGCCGCCGCGACCGCGAGCACCGTGGCGAGACCGACAACCACTCTGGTCAGCGTCCACTGCCAGGGGGCGACGAAGCACAGGAAGACGATCACCGCGGGATTCAGCAACGGGTTGCCCAGCCAGTACGCGACGGCAGCGGGCGATGTGACGCCGTTGCGCCGCAAGGTCACGGCCACCGGTGCGGCGCAGCACGTGCACATCATCGACGGCATGCCGGCGACCCCGCCGGCAAGCCCGCTTGAGATCGGATGGCGGCGGTTCATGGCTCGCGGCAGCCATGAGCGCGGCAGCAATGCCTGCACCGACGCGCTGATCAGCAATGCCACCAGCAGGGCCGGCCAGATCGATGACCAGTATGCGTGGAAGAACGTCGCGGCGGCATGCCACGAAGGGCTGTCGCCGGCGTGTACCGAACCCACGGTCAAGATGTTGCGGCCGGACCAATGATGGCTCCGCCCGGCGCTCACGGCCTTGCTCACATAGGGCATCCATTTGGCCCAGAGCAGTCCGGTCGCGAACACGGCCGATGCGGCCACAACACCTGATGCGACATCCACCCGTTGCAACGTCCCAAATGCCTTGACCGGCAATGGCTTCGCCATGGTCCATGACGCTAGACCAAAGCCGGTCCCAGGCGCGCCCGGGGTGGTCCGCGGCCACGGCGGGACGATGCTGCGTTTCACATGGTCCGGATTGGAGGATAGCTATTATTCTCGGCATCGTGAGCGGGGCTATTCACGCTGGATACCGCCGTTACGTGGCCATCGGTGACAGCCAGACCGAGGGCCTGTGGGACGGCGACGACACCATCGGCCTGCTCGGATTCGCCGACCGGCTCGCGGTGATGGTCGATTCGCTGTACCCCGGCCTGCAATACGCCAACCTCGCGATACGCGGAAAACGGATCGGCCACGTGCTCACCGAGCAGCTTCCGCAGGCGTTGGCGATGCGGCCCGACCTGATCACCGTCTGCGCCGGCATGAACGACGTGATTCAGCCCGGGCGATCATTCGCCCCCGCCCTGGCCGACCTCGAGCACATCTACGCCGCACTGGCCGATTCGGGCGCGACCGTGGTGACGACGACCTTCCCGAACGTCGCCCAGTTCCTGCCGCTGGGCCGGCTGGTGGCGGGGCGGCTCGCCCGGATCAACGGGGCCATCACCGCGGCTGCCCACCGCTATGGGTTCCGGCTCGTCGACCTGTACAACGCGCCGTCGATGCGCGAGTTGGACACCTGGGCCATCGATCGGGTGCACGCGTCCACCAAGGGCCACATGCTGTTCGCCGCCGCGGCCGCCGAGGCGCTCAATTTGCCTGACAGCAGCCATGATTGGGCGTGCGGCGGCCTCACCCCCACGCAGCGTTCCTTCGCGGCGGGCACGTTCGAGCAGCTGCGCTGGACGCAGGAGAGCTTCTTCCCGTGGATCTGGCGGCGGCTGCGCGGCCTGTCGTCGTACGACGGACGCGAACCCAAACGGCCGCAACTGGAGGCGCTGGACACCCTGAGCGAATTCAAGCGCACACCTTAAGGCACGGACCCGTGGCCGGTCAGGCATCCTTGACGCATGCATCTGGAGTCCTTGCTGCACTCGATTCCGCCGCTCGCGGTCTACCTGGTGGTCGGCGGTGTGGTCGGGATCGAGAGCCTGGGCATCCCCCTGCCGGGTGAGATCGTGCTGGTCACGGCGGCGCTGATGTCGTCGCACCATGACCTGGCCGTCAATCCGGTCGGGGTCGGCGTCGCCGCGGTGCTGGGCGCGGTGATCGGCGATTCGATCGGCTACGCGATCGGCCGCCGGTTCGGCATGCCGCTTTTCGACCGCCTCGGCCGGCGGTTCCCGAAACATTTCGGGCCAGGCCACGTCGCGCTTGCCGAGAAGTTGTTCAACCGCTGGGGTGTTCGCGCCGTTTTCCTGGGCCGCTTCATCGCGCTGCTGCGAATTTTGGCCGGCCCGCTGGCGGGGGCGCTGAAGATGCACTACCCGCGGTTCCTGGCGGCCAACGTGTCGGGCGCCGTCTGCTGGGCGGGCGGCACGACCGCATTGGTGTATTTCGCCGGCATCGCCGCCGAGCGCTGGCTGGAACGGTTCTCCTGGATCGGCTTGGTGATCGCCGTCGTGGCCGGGCTGACCGCCGCAATCCTGTTGCGGGAACGCACATCCCGGATGATCGCGGAATTGGAGGCCGAGCATTACCGCAAGGCCGGCACCACCGCCTCCGACACCGTCTGACTAAACGGCCTCGCCCGTGTCCGCGGTCATCGGCGGCCGGTGTTCATCAATCAGAAACCGGGCCATCTTGCGGGCGCGCAGTGCGGCATCCAGGTCCCCGACGGCGGCCAGAACGATCGCGCCCTTCATCAAAATGTGCCAGGACGAGGCGAATTCCTCGACGTCGGTCAAACCGGCGGCAACGGCGCGGCGGCGCACGATGTCGCGAACGTGGTCGATGTGGGTGATGCAGGCCCGACCGGCCGGGTGATCGGGTCCCACCTCGAGCAGCACGTTGATGAACGAACAACCCTCGTAGCGGTCGCTGAGCTGAAACCAGTCGTGCATGACGTCGAAGATCGCCAGCAACTGTTCCTCGGGGGTGTTGCCGCGCTGGCGCGACTGCTCCTCGATCAAGCCGCGGGTCCAGAGCTCCTCGCGGCGCGCCAGCACGGCCAGCACCAGGTCATTCTTGGTCGCGAAATGGCGGTACAGCGTCGCCCTGGCGACACCGGCCCGTGCGATCACCTCGTCGGTGCCCACTGCGCGGATACCACGCCGGCTGAACAGGTCATATGCGGCGGTCAGTACGCGTTCGCGAGGCGACGCGGTGGGTGCTCCGACATCCGGAGTTGTCATACAGGACTTAACGTACTCTTAGGCCTCCGCCGGTAGACAGACCGCCCTGTCTCGTTATACAAAAGAGATTCGCATCCGCGAACAGTCTGTCTTCAGACATTAGGACGGGCATCCATCGGGGCGCCTCAAGGCGCTTGTCGATCAGGGGGTCCACCATGAATTCCGCCATTGTTGAGGCGATGCCGACCAGTCATCTGACGTTGAGCACCAAACTTGTCTACGAGCTCGGCGACCCCAACTCCACGCTGCGGGCGACAGCGGATCGCAGCGGCCCGTCGGTGGTGATCTATGCCGGGGGCGAGATCGACGCCTGTAACGAGGACACCTGGCGCCACCTGGTGCGCGAGGCGGCCAGCGGCGTCACCGCGCCCGGCTTCTTCGTCGTCGACGTCACCGGGCTCGACTTCATGGGCTGCTGCGCGTTCGCGGTGCTGGCCGAAGAGGCCAAGCGCTGCCGCGAGCGCGACATCGACCTGCGCCTGGTGAGCTGCGAGCCGATCGTCGAGCGCATCGTCGACGCGTGCGGTCTCGGCAGCGTGTTGCCGATCTACCCCACCGTCGACTCCGCGCTGTCCGCGGCGGCTCGCTGGTAGACCCTCGGGCCGTCATCGGCTCATGGGTGACCATCCCACCTTTGGTGCCGAGGAAGAATTCCTCGTCGTCGATCCGCAGACCGGCGCGCCCGCCCCGCACAACGCCGCGGTGGCCGCGGCAGCCGAGCGGCACGGCGTCGAGCTGCAGCTCGAATTGAGCAGTTGTCAGGTGGAAACCACCTCGCAGGTGGCTTCCACCAGCGCCGAGCTGGGCGAGGAGCTGAGCCGGCTGCGGCGCACCGCGGCGCAGGCCGCCGAGTCCACCGGCGTCCAACTGCTGGCCTGCGGGCTTCCGCCGACCACACCGCACGAGTTTCCGGTCACCGACACCCCGCGCTACCGCAGGATCGGCGAAGAGTTCGGGATGATCGCCCACGAACAGGGCATCTGCGGATGCCACGTGCATGTGCAGGTGCCCGATCGCGCCGCGGCCATCCACGTCAGCAATTGGCTGCGGCCGTGGCTGCCGTCTTTGCTTGCGCTGTCGGCGAATTCGCGCGTGTACCGCAACGCGGACAGCGGCCACGCGAGCTGGCGCAGCGTGCTGTGGCGGCGCTGGCCCGCCGCCGGGGCGCCGCCGTTCTTCACCTCGCCCGACGAGTACGACGACGCGGTGCGCCGGTTGGTCGATACCGGGGTGATCCTGGACAAGGACATGATCTATTGGGATGTACGCCCTTCCGCGGACTTCCCGACGGTCGAGGTCCGGGTGGCCGACGTGCCGGCCACCGTCACCGAGACCGTTCTGCTCGCCACCCTGATCCGGGCGGCGGTGATGACCGCGCTCGACTCGCCCGATGACGTCGGGCGGCTACCGCCCGGTGCGCTGCGCGCGGCGTACTGGAAGGCCGCACACGATGGGTTATCCGGCCGCACACTGGATTTGATCCACGGCCGCGGCGCGGTGCCGGCGGGTGAGCAATTGGGGGCGCTCGTGCAGCGGGTGCGCCCCGCGCTGGAGTCGCTGGGCGAATACGACCGCGTCCGCCACGAACTCGACCGTGTCATCACCGACGGCAACGGGGCGATGCGTCAGTTGCGGGCGTGGCGCAAACGCGGCGAGGTGATGGATGTCATCGCCGAAGCCGCCGCGGCCACGCTGAGTTGAGGCGCGCCCGACGCGGTCAATCCCGTTGCCGTACCCAGACTCTCGTCAGGCCACAGCGAGCAGGCGATACAGGCCGATCAAACCCACGACCACGATGATCGCGCGCAGCGCGCCACCCGACAGCCGGCGCCCGTAACGCGCCCCGAGCAGCCCCCCGACCAGTGACCCCGCAGCGATCAGGCCGGCGGCCGGCCAGCTGATCCGGTCGAACGCGACCGATGTATAGGCAACGGCGGCAACCACATTCACCACAAGCGCCAACAGGTTCTTGGCCGCGTTCATCCGCTGCACCGACTCCGGCAACAGCGCACCCATCAGGCCGACCAGCAGAATACCTTGCGCCGCGGTGAAATAGCCGCCGTAGACGCCGACGGCGAAGGTGCCGAACACCAGCGTGGCCATCCGGCGCGGGCTGACGTGCTCGGGTGAGCGTCCCGCCTCCTCCGCGCGCCGGGCCGTCCACGCCTGGATTCGCGGCCCGATCACCACCAGCACCAGCGCCAGCACCAGCAGCACGGGCACGATCTCGGCAAACACCTTTTCGGGCAGGTGCAGCAGCAGATAGGCACCCACCACCGCACCGGCCAGCGATGCCGGGAGCTGCCACCGCAGCCGCTCCCACTGGCCGCCCAACTCGGCGCGATAGCCCCAGGTGCCCGACACACTGCCGGCGACCAGACCCGTCGCGTTCGACATGGTGGCCGTCACCGGCGGATAGCCCAGCGCCACCAGAGTCGGGAACGTGATCAGGGTGCCGGACCCGACCAGCGCGTTGATCGCGCCGGCACCCAGCCCGGCCAGGCATATGAGAAACATCTGAAACGGCGACACCGAAGAAAAACCTTAGCCTGCCGCCGATTTCGGCGCGACGTGACAATCGTCTCTGGCACCGCCGGTCAGGCGGGCGGGGCCTCGGCGCCGCGTTCCACGCCGGTCCGCAGCTTGACCGAGGCGGAATACGCCAGAGTCCGAAAGTGCAGCACCGGATCGTCGGAAGGCTCGATGCCATCGGTGACGCGCATCGGGTCGAATACCACGATATCGCCGCCGTGCTCGCGTTCGGTGTCCAGGCCGGTGACCGTCAGCGTGCCGACGGTGACGATCTGCGTGCTCTGCCAGGCCGCCGACGGGTCCACCGTCGAGTCGGTGGGCCCGGCGATCTGCACCCGGAAGTCGAACCGCACCGGCCCGTCGTCCAGCCGTTGCTTCAGCTCGTCGGTGAGGAAGTCCGGATCCTTGCCGCCGGCATCCGATCCCGACAGGTATTCCTCGGGTGCGGTCGGAACCAGATGGTAGCGAACGAATCTGGCGCTGCCGTCGGCAGCGATCCAGCGAAAGGCGTGCAGGCCGTGGTATTCGGTGGTGGCGTAGCTGGCCGGGACGCGGTTCGCCTCGCGCAGGATGGGCAGCGCGCCGAGCAGCCCCGGATGGAAGAGCAGGTGTCTGGCCAGGCGCAGCGGTGTGGTGAGGCCGGGCCGCATCGCCTTGAGCAGATCGATGAAGCCGTCCGGCGTGCTGGAGACGAACAGTCGGGCGGTCTGCGTCGAGACATCGGTGGTGGAGCCGTCGGGCAGGGTGAACTTCACCGCCATCCCCCGCACACCGGACGCGCCGTCGCGTTGCCTGGGGTTGCCCGATCCGTTCGAGAAGCGAATCAGCGCCGGAACGGTCGAGCCGTCGAGATGCTGTGCGCGCGAGAGCATGAGCGCGTCGGGGGTGGCCGTGAACGTGCCCCGATACAGGGTGCCTTTGGCGTGCAATGCGCGACAGCCGGGCTGTGCTCCCCCGGTGCCCCGGATCGCCTCGATCGCCTGGTCAGGGGTAAGTCCACCGCTCATGGACGAATCTTAGTCGGATCACCTGGGAAAGCCGAAGAGTTCGACGACACCGTGATCGCGACCGGCGGTGTAGCCGCCGTCGACGGCGAGGGCCTGGCCGCTGACGAACGAGGCGTCGGGAGACAGCAGGAAGGCGGCCATGGCGGCGACCTCTTCGGGCCGCCCCAGCCGCTGCAGGGCGTGTTCCTTGGTGATGGAGGCCAGCGGGCCCTCCATCCCGGGGATGCTGAAGACGCTGTGCGCCATGGGCGTTTCGATGAAGCCGGGGCAGATGACGTTGGCCCGGATGCCGCTGGGCCCGTAGTCGAGCGCGATGTTCTTGGTGAGCAGCACGACGCCGCCCTTGGCCGCGTTGTAGGAGCTGCCGCCCGCGGTGCCCTCGAGGCCCTCGACGCTGGCGACCGTCACGATCGAGCCCCGCTCTCCGTCGGCCCGGGGTTGTTCGATCATCGTGGCCAGGGCCGCCTTGGCCACCAGGAAGGTGCCGGTGAGGTTGATGCCGATCACCCGGTCCCATTCGGCGCGGTCGAGCAGGTGCACCGGACCTCCGCCGGCGACACCGGCGGCGTGGAAGAGGCCGTCGAGGCGGCCCGGCACCGCGGCCAGCACCGCGGCGATCGCGGCTTCGTCGGTCACGTCGGCGGACACGAAAGTGAACTGCGGGCCCAAGTCGTCGGGCGGGGCGGCCAGGTCGGCGCCGACCACGGTGCCGCCCTCGGCCAAGAGCCGCCGCGCGGTGGCCAGCCCGATTCCCGACGCGGCGCCGGTCACGACGAAGGTGCGGGAACGGGCGCGCTCGGGGTTCACCATGTCGGATCCTTATCTGATCGTCGGGCCGCTCGGCCCAGTCATGGTGACACACCGCCCCGCAGTCAGTTCGCGAATACCGTATTTGGTGTCAAATGGGTTCGCGCCGTGGGCTTTACAAAGCCATCCGACGCATTCATAGGTGGGTTGTATCACGCTATGAAATACCCATTCTTGGACATCGCCGCCGCCACTGGAGGACGATATGCCCACGGGCGAATTCGCAGCGCCCGACGGCGTTAGGAACAACGATGTCAGCAACTCAGCCTCAGCTGCCTCCCCGTCGAACCGGATGGCGCGTCGCGGCGATCAGCGCGGCCGCCCTGATCGCCGTGATCGTCCTGGCCTGCTCCGCCAACCGGACCGAGCGCACCGCCGCGATGACGCTGGCGTCCGCCGACGCGATCGCCATCGCGCAGGGCGTCTCGGTCACCCCCGCGCCCGGCTGGACGGTCGGACACCGCGGCCCGAACTGGGTGGCGCTGAACAACGCCGACACCAGCGCGCAGCTGCGGATCACGGTCAAGCCCGCGGGCGGCGCGGATGCCGCCGGGCTGCTGCGGGCCGACATCGACCAATTCACCAGCGGCGCCTCGGCCATCTTGACCGATGTGAACCGCCTGAACCCCCCCGACACCAAGCCGCTGCCCAGTGCCAACTTCCAGCAGCAAGCCTCCGTCAACTACACCGCGACCGTGGTGAACGCGCAGGACAGAATTCCCGTGATCGGCACGTTCACCGAGCTGCTGAACACCTCGAACGGCCGATCGGCGTTCATCGACTTCCGACAGGACAGCAGCGCGACCACCCAGGCCGCCGGCGACGGCGGAATGATGATCGGCTCCATGGAGTGAGGCGCTGGCAACCTGCGCCGGCCAGGGTCGGCGTGGCGTGTGCGCGACCGACCGCGTATTAACGACGTGAAGAAATCGAACGCGGAGGGGTCCATGCCACCAGCCGACACGACGACCAGCACGGCGGAGACGCTCGCCGGCATCGTGGAACGACATGCACAGCAGCGGCCCGACGCGATCGCCATCCGCTTCGGCGAGCGCGGATGGTCCTGGGCGGAGTGGAGCTCACGTATTCGTCGCACCGCCGGCGCGCTGCGCGAGGCCGGCGTCGAGCGGGGCCAGTGCGTGGCCGTCCTGGACAAGAATCACCCCGCCTGCCTCGAAGTGCTCATCGCGGGCGCCTCCATCGGCGTGGTCACCACCGTGGTCAATTGGCGGGTGATCGGCGACGAACTCGTGCACGTCCTGGCCGACAGCGGCGCCCGCGTACTGCTGGTCGGCACCGAGCTGCGCGCCGTCGCCGAGGCGGCAGCCGCGCGGGCGCCGGGCGTGCGACGCATCATCGAGATCGGCGGCGAGTACGAATCGCTGCTCGCTGCGGCGGCGCCGACGCAGCCCGACCCCAGCGTCGACGAGAACGAGACCGCGCTGGTGATCTACAGCTCGGGCACCACCGGACGGCCCAAGGGCGTGCTGCTGAGCCAGCGCGCGCTGGTCAATCACGCGTCGAACCTGGCTCCGGCGTTTCCCTTCGCCGACGGCGACGCGAATCTGGTCGCCATGCCGTTGTTTCATGTCGGCGGGATCGGCTACGCCTTGTTCGGAATCCGTTCCGGGGCACCGACGTTCATGACGCGCGAGCCCGACGCCGCGACGTTGATCGGCGCGGTGCGCGCGGGGGCCACCCACGCGTTCTTCGTCCCACCGGTGATCGCCCGGTTCCTGGATGCGGGTGAGGCGGCGACCGCCGCGATCGCCGGCTTGCGCTACATCGTCTACGGCGCCGCACCGATGCCGCTGCCCTTGCTGCACCGGGCGCTGGCCACGTGGCCCGACACGAAATTCGTGCAGGTGTACGGGCAGACGGAATTGTGCGGCGCGGTCACCGCGCTGTCCGACGACGATCACCGCGATGCCGCGCGGCCCGAGCTGCAGCTTGCGGCAGGAAAGGCGGTGCTGGGCTGCGAGATTCGTGTCGTCGACCCCGAGACCGGAAACCCGTTGCCGCCCGGGGTATCCGGCGAGGTGTGGGTGCGCAGCAACCAGAACATGACCGGGTACCTCAACCGTCCGGACGCGACGGCCGAGACGATCACCGCCGACGACTGGGTGCGCACCGGGGACATCGGGCGCCTGGACGCCGACGACTACGTCTACATCGAAGACCGCATCAAGGACATGATCATCACCGGCGGCGAAAACGTGTACGGCCCCGAGGTGGAAAGCGTGCTCATCGAGTATCCCGCCGTGGAGGATGCGGCGGTGATCGGCGTGCCCGACGACTTCTGGGGCGAATCCGTCAAGGCGATCGTGGTGGCCGACGGCGAGGTCGACGCGAAAGACATCATCGAGTTCTGCCGACGGCACCTGGCCGGTTTCAAATGTCCGCGCACGGTCGACTTCGTGGCGGAACTCCCCCGCAACGCCAGCGGAAAGATCCTGAAAACTCAGCTGCGCGAACCGTTTTGGCGCGACCGGGCGCGCGGGATATGAGCGCTCGCGTCGATGCGGCGCGGCGCGACGGTGCGATCAGGACCGCGCTACAGTCGTCCCTCGACGCGCAACTCCGGGTGCACCCAGTCGGGTGAGCGGCGTTCCTTGAACGAGCGGAAGCCCTCGATGGCCTCGGCGTCGGACAGGCTGGCGGTCATGCCGATGCGGTCATAGAGGCCCAGGTAGTTGTCGATGCTCGATTTGATGACGCCGCGGGCGCGTGGGGCAGTTCGACAGCATTGCGCGAGAACGTCTTTCGCCGCGTCCAGCAGGCCCTCGTGTGGCACCACGCGGGTGACCAGGCCCCAGTCGAGGGCCTCGACCGCGGTGAGCACACGTCCGGTGAACATCAGGTCGCGGGTGCGCACCGGCCCGATGACGCGGGTGAGCATCTGGCTGTAGTAGGTGTCGGCGTAGCCGCGGAACAGCTCGGGCACCCGGAAGGTCGCCCGATCGCTCACCACCGACAGGTCGCTGCACAGCGCGATCTGGAAGCCGCCGCCCTGACATAACCCGTTGACCGCGGACACGATCGGCTTGCCCGAGGTGCGCACCGCGTCGAACGGCGTCACATCCATGCCCAGCGCGGAACCGAAGGTGATCCAGTTGTCCTCGCCTCCCCCGCCGCCCATGTCGCCACCGGGGGCGAAGACGTCGCCGGTCCCGGTGAGCACCAGCCCGGCCAGGTCCTTGTCCTCGTTGAGACGTCCCACCGCATAACGGATCCCGAAGTACATCGCGGGGCTCAGGGCGTTGCGCGCCTCCGGCCGATCGATGGTGCAAACCGCGATCGGGCCTGACGCTCGAAGCGCAGGTATGGCGTGCCCAGCCAATCACCTTCGGGCGGACGGGGACTGTTCTGCGGTGCCTGCGCCACGGGACTCCTCTCGGATCAGCGTCGCCGCGGGTACGTCGCGCCGCAACGCCGCTACTGTAGCTCTTACGGTATCCGCGGTGCCGGGCGCCTACACGTAAGGCAGCGTCGTCGTCTCGGCCGTCGCGGACGCATCGGCCAGCACCGAGGCGAGCTTGGTTTGCAGGGTGGACGTGGTGTCCCCCACCGGCTTATCGCAGAACCTGCAGCGCGTGGTGAAGTTCGGCTGTTCGTCCTCGTCCGGCCAGAACCGGCGCGGCCCGACCTGGGCGCCGGGGTCGAACTGCACGGCCTGATGCGGGGCGTCCTTGAGGATGCGGCCGACGGGATGGCTTTGCGGGCATTCGAGTTTGAGCATGCCGACGCCCTCCTGGTTGCCGACCATGGTTCACCGTCCCCTCGCCGTCAGTGCAGGATCTGCGCGAGCTTGCGCCATCGTCGATGACGATGCCGGAACATAACCCGGACAAAGGCACGGGTCAGCAGCCCGTGCAGGCCATCGTCGGTCTCGATCTCGTCGGTGTAGCGGCAGCTGCCGTCGTCGATGGGTTCGAACGTCAGGCGGTGATTCCAGGTGTGGACGGGTCCGCCGTGCTCGTTGGTGTAGATCTCGGTCGGGTCGAGCCGCTTGATGGTGAGGTGATGCGTCCAACCCGGGATCACGCCGAACCACCAGAGACGCGCCGACCCCTGAGTGCCGACCTCGATGCGCTCGGGGACCTCGAGGCGGTAAGCCCGCAGCACCGGACTGAGGACGTGCTTCATCAGCTCTGGCTTGCGCGCCAGGGCGGAGGCCGTCTCGACCGGGATCGGCAGCTCCGTAGTTAGGGTCACCTTACTCATGCAGTTCATGGTGGCTTAGTGAGCGCCATCCGGCAAGGGCGCCGCCGTTTAGTGGGGCGGTTCCGGAGCCGCCGGGTTGGGCGCCTGGGCCGGCGAGGACGGTGCCGGCCGCGGAGCGGCCGACGGCGGGCAGTCCGGCATGAAAATCCACACCGACGACCATCTGGCGGTGATCTTGTTGCACGCCGCCGGGACGACCGGCGAGGCGTTGCTCGCCGAAATCAGCGCCGCAATGAGTCCGGTAACCAGCGCAGGAAGGAGGATCCGGGAGACGACGGTCAACATGATTCAGGCTACGACGGGAGCCGGCGGGCCGCAGCGTGAGAAGTCGGCGGCGCGCCACGGAAGAGGGCGGCGCGGTCAACCATTCATTGACCTGGATTGCTACTTGTGGTCCCGGCTGGGATCGAACCAGCGACCTTCCGCGTGTGAAGCGGACGCTCTCCCACTGAGCCACGGGACCGGCGCCGAGACGGCGAACGACGTCGAAGACTAGCACGCGCCAGCCCCCGACAATACCGGCCGCATCGTGTGGCACGTCGTCGCGATAGCCTAGACACGGCTCGTACCAAGAAATTTGTATGTGCCCGCTCACGTGGACTATCGTCGTGCTTCGCACCGGGCGACGATCTCGTCCGAGGCGCGCGGATGTAGCGCAGTTGGTAGCGCATCACCTTGCCAAGGTGAGGGTCGCGGGTTCGAATCCCGTCATCCGCTCGAAGGTGCAAGTGGCGTGGACCCCAACGGTGGAGTGGCCGAGTGGTGAGGCAACGGCCTGCAAAGCCGTGCACACGGGTTCGATTCCCGTCTCCACCTCCAGCTTTTGGTTTCCCGGCGCGATTAGCTCAGCGGGAGAGCGCTTCCCTGACACGGAAGAGGTCACTGGTTCAATCCCAGTATCGCGCACCAGAGTTATTGCAGGTCAGGAGCGGTTTTCAAGCCTCGAACCAGGCGGCGTGAACTACTTGTGAACTACTCGGTTGGCAACCACCCGAGGAGACATGAGTGACCATCAACCACCAAACCGTCGACGTCGAAACCTTCAAGGTCGGCCGATACCGGGCCATCCTGCAACGCCATGAAGTCGAGCGCGGTGTTCGCTATGACGTGTTCGTGGACCGAGCCGGACTTGACCTCGCCTCGTGCGGCAACGCTCTCGATCTGATGAACCTGGGCATTGCGATATGCCGCGCCGCCCATGCACTCGACGATGCGCAACGACGCCAGGCGATGGACCGCCACCCGGCAGGACGTGCGTTGTGAGCCGGATGGGATGGCCGGAGCGATTGTTAGCTGCGGTCGCAGTGATGGGTGCCGCGTATCTGTTCGGGGGGTTGATCAACCCACTCGCGGGGCTGATCTGTGCCGTCACGACCATGCTGGTCATCGGCGCCATCCTGGGTGGCATCTACCTTGGAGAGAAGCGACGATGAGCCAGCGCTAGTCTCCATTGAATAAGGACCGCCCCAGCCACTTCGGTTTGGGGCGGTCCTCTTTTCACACCACCCACGGCCTGCGGCGCCAAGGCAGCTTCGGCAACATCATCTCGCGCAAGCACTTTCTGCAATAGAGGATGCGCCTGCCGAACTCGTCGGTGTGCACGTACCGATTCGTTCCGCGTAATGGATGGCCAGCGCTGCAGACGCTACTCACGGCCGCCCCGCATGCCGCATCATCTGGAGCCGCTGACGCGAATCGATCTCGCGCTGTAGCTCGTTGACATCCTTGACCGTAACGCTGTCGATGTTCACGCTGTAATTCGGCGCGAAGCCACCGACAGTCGGGTCAGGTGGCGCGACGGCATGGCTGGCGAGCGCATGCACATCACCCCACTGCTCGCTGCTCAGGATCGGCTCGGGGCGCTTGCTCTTGTTGATCGCGATGCCGCCGGACGGCAGGATGCCGCCATTGTCATAGACACCGACAACACCGCCGTGGGCGAGTCCGAGCAACCCCGCCAGATCGGTCGGCTGCAACGGCTGCGTTCCTGGCGGTGGTGTCTGTGATGGCTTGGGCTGCACAGGCTGCGGCCCCTGTACGGGCGCGCCTGGTGTCGGCGTGGGCACGGAAGGGCCTTGCGCTTGCGGACCACCGAGACCCTGTATCGGAGTCGGTGCTGGCGTGAAGTTCCCGGTGCCCTCCGTTGCTATCGGGACACTCGGGCCGACGGGCTGCTGACCCGGCAACTGCCCAGGCTGCACCGGGCCACCCGGCGACGGAGCTTGTACACCGGCTTGAGCATCCTGTGCCTTCTCGCCCGTCGTAACCGCCGCGGCCTGGCCCGGCAGTTGCGGCATGAACTGCGATGGGTCGGTCTGGAAGAACCGCGGCACACCGAACGGCAGCATAATCTCCGCCAGTGCATCACCGCCGATACCGGCCATCTGGAAGCCGTACTGCACACCGCGCTCGGCCATTTTGGTGCCGATACCGATCAGGAATTGCGATGCCGCTCCGCCAGCTTGACCCCCGGCGCCGAAGCTGCCGGCTGTTGCAGCTGCCGAGATCGCGGTCGATGCAGCCGAAGCGGCCTGCTCGATCAAACCGTTGACCGCCGACGCGCCCATCTGCATCGCGCCGGACCAGAGGCTGGTGCCGGCCTGGCCGCCGCCGCCGGCGCCGGCAGGGATGTAACCCTGTGTGCGGCCAGCTGCGCCGCCGGGTTGTCCTGCAGCGCCGGGTGATGCGGGGTCAGCGGACATGTCACCCATGCCGAGCAGGGCAGCCATGCGGTCCTGCGCGCCACCTTGCGCGCCGCCCATGGCTTCGCTTCCGGGCAGAAACCAGTGGTCCTCGAACTGCGGGTCGAACGCGCCGTGCGCGCCCTTGCCGATTTGCACACCGTTGCCGCCGGATTCGACCGCGCGGCCGTCCGGGAGTGTGCCGGCCATGTGGCTATTGGGGCCGCCGCCGCCGTGGTGGATGCCGAGCTGGAAGGTGCCAGGCTTGCTGCCGCGGACGAATCCGTATGCGGCCAGGTCACTTTCGGTGTTGAAGCGCGGCATCTGCTTGCCGGTGAGCTGATTGTAAATCTGCGACATGAAGCCCGAGCAGTCGTACAGCGTGCCGTACTGGTACGCCTTGCCCTGCTGAGCGGACAGCCACTGATTGAAGGTGCCAGCCTTGCCGCCAGTCGCTTCCGGCACCTTGATCTGGGGCATTGGAATCGGTGCCCCGCCAACGTTGTTCGTGCCGTCGTCGTAGCCAGGGAGTCTCATGCCGCCATTGAGCGCAGCGACAATTGCGGCGCCGCCGCGGTCCATGGCCGACTTCTTGACGACGCCCTCGCCGGTGGACACCCGTGCAGTGGGAACGCCGTCAGCTCCGATACCGATGATCGAATCCGATGTGCCGGTGCCGGGGCCGAAAATCATGCCCGCCGGAGTAACTCCACCCTTCGCGCGCTTCGGGAGCCAGCTGTAATCCGTCGCGGGCGCTGTGACCGGCGCTGGCCGCGGGGCTGGCGGCGGCGGTGCTGTGGGCGCCCCACCTGGCAGTCCATGCCCGGGCGTATCAGGGCTGCTGTCAAACGGATTGAACGCCGACAAACCCTTACCGTTCATCGCTGCATCAGCACGGTTGAGAAACCACCAAGGGGTTCCAACGATCCCGTCCTGCGGGAGCACACGCTGACCGCCGAAGTACTTTTCATTGCCTTCTTTGGAAAGCCGTTGAATCTCACTCATCCCCGCGATAGCGAGTCCGATGGGTCCGGCCGCTGCTGTTGCGGCCTCTGCGAGTGAGCCGAGCTTGCCTCTTGCACCATCTGCGTTCCCGGCAAAGGTTTGAAGAACGCTAGCGCCGCCTGAGATGGCATCTCTTAGGGCGCTGAAATTCTGCTGGGCAGCGCCAGCGCGAGTGGCGATGTCCTGCACCGTGCTCGCCGCGCCGGTCTGCCCAATCGACTGCAACGCGTCGGCCACGCCGTTGATCGTGCCCGCGGCGTCCTTGTTCTTGATACCGGTGATCGCGTCACCGATGCTGCGGATGCCATCCACTGCTGGCGCGATGTGGTCGGTCATGTCGCGCAACCAGGTGCCGACCGGACTATCACCGATGGCGTTACCGATGGCGGCACCAGCGCGGCCAGCCGCTTTTGTGAGCTCCTTGTCGAGATCGATGCCAGCGTCCTTGGCGCCTTGGCGCACTGAGTCAACGATCAGACCGCCAATCGAATCGCCGGCCTTCTTCCCGGTTCGCTTCGCTGATTCGCCGATGCTCTTGTCGAGCTCGTCGCCGACGGACTTTCCCGCCTTCTTGGCGCCGTCGGTTACACCCTTCTCGAGCGCGTCACCGGCCTTCTTGCCGGCGTCCTTGCCCGCTTTCTCCGCTCCTGTGGAGATCGCGTCGCTGATCGTTTTGCCAGCTTGGGTAGCGCCCTTGCTGACACCTTTGGCGATGGCGTCCCCGGCCTGTTGACCGGTCTTCTCGGCTTGCTTGGCGACACCGGTTATCTCAGCGGTGATCTCCTTCATCGCGTTGCCGGCCTTCTTGACCGTCAGCTCGACGTAGCCTGATGCCAGTTTCACTCCGTCGCTCATCTCAGAGCCTCCTAGCAAACTTTCGGGTTGATCCAGGCGACGCATGAATATGCGTCCAGCCCGAACGTTGGTGCGGGTCTATCCGAACGTGCGTGCGGGTCTCGAAAGTTGGGAATCTGCACACACTGTCAGGCGCTAAGTCCGGCCGTGGGGGTCGCCGCAGCTCAGGGGGTCACCCCCCACCCATGTCCGCGCATCTGTTCGGATGCTCCGCTCAGTTGTTCGGATTTCGGATGAGTCCATGCATCTTGCACGCATACTCATGCGTTCCACTCAGCAAATGTTTGGGTTCACCCCGAACCTGGTGCGCGGAAAGGTGAATAACACGCGTCGACCAGGTTCGGGGTGAAGTCTCTTAGCTGCCAGCCTCGTCGGCGACGGTGAACTGACCGATTCGCTCAGGACGAACGAGATTCCAGCCGAATCGCCACGTCGCACGGATCACGATGCTGTCCGACGAGAACGCGGCGTGCTCAGACTGCGCAACACGTACCGGCCCAACGGCACTGGCGATCTGCGCTCGGTCGATCACCATGCCAGTGTTGGCCGGAAGAAAGCGACTGCGCTTGACCGGCAGGCTCAGCAGACGGGCTTGTGCGTCTTCCGTGCCGGCACCGAGCAGAGTGCTGTTGTAGTCGGTGCCTGTCTTGAACTTGCGCAGCGTCGCCCAGCTCTTCGGGTCCAGGACGATCGCCGACGGTTCGGCGCCCTTGACCTCGAGCTCGGCCAGCAGGTCGATCAGGACATCCAGCGAGCCGGCCACCGGCTCGGGAGCATGAGTGATCCCGGTTGCATGCAGCAGTCCGGTGGGGTTGGACGCAGAGCCGAAGTAATCGAAGTCGGCCTTGCGCACCAGGTCTCGCGCGAACGATCGCGAAATCTGCGCCGCGGTCGGTTCCTTGCGGAACTGCTCGCTCGAGACCGTCGCCAGTCGCGTCAGCTTCTTGGTGTGCACCAGAACCTCGTCCAAGTCGGGTTCCTCGTCGGCGAGCGCAGCGCCTTCCGCCTTGTAAACGGCGCCCGTGCCGGTCTCACCGGCGTCGACGATGAACGGAACGTGCAGCGAAGGCTCGTCGCCGTCCACGTCACCGGCGACGGTGCTGGTCTGCAGTACGAGCGCGGCGGGGACGACATCTTCGGCCGCGAACGAGACCTCATCAGGACGCCAGCCGTATTCGGCGGTAGTGGTTGTGAGAGTAGTCATTTCGACTCCTTATAGGTTCGCAGCAGCCATGCGAAAGTTTCAGTGGGAGTTACTTCGCGGCCGCCCTATACAGGGTCGAAGACCGTGGCGCGCCATACGGCGCTTGCCTTGGTGCGGTGGGGACGCCCGCATGGAATCCCCAGCCGCTTCCATCAGTGTATCCGGTAGTCGAGACACATCAGTCGTCTTTGCGTCGAAATGCATCCACCCAGCCATCCTTCTTGGGTGGCGAATAGCCTGCGCCCGACCGCATTCCGGTCTGGCGATGCAAAGTCGGCCGCGTGATGCCGAGCTGATCACGTGCCGCTTTCACGGCAGCGGTGATCTTTGCTTCGTCTGGCATGCCGTCCTCGGTGAGAAGGTCCTTCAGCTCGGCCACCGCGAAGACGGCAGCGGGCTTCACCCCTGCTGCGGTGATGGCGGTCTCAAGCTGTCCACGTTGGAGTCGCTCGATGGTGGCAGCCTGTTCAGCAATGGCGGCATCCCGTGCAGCAATCGTCGCCTCGGCTTCTTGCGCACGCTTGCGGTAACGAGCCTCACGCCCGTTGGGCTTGCCGTCGTCGGTGTCAGCCTCAGGTGCGTCCTGAGCTTCCGTTTCGGCTTCGGTGTTGTCATCTGCCGCGGCGTCGGCTTCGGCTGCGCCAGCGTCGATCGTGGCGTCGGTGGTGTCGGTTGCGGTGTCGCTCATCGGTTTTCCATTCTCTTGGCGAGGGTTTCCTTGGTGATAGCGGGCGCGATCCACGCCTGGTGTTTGACGGTGGTAGCGCAGATCGGTACCACGCGATCCTTGTCCTGCGCCTCGAATAAGTACTCAGCGAATTCCACCGTCGCCGGCCCTGTCGGGATCGATGGCAGTGACTCGCTCGAGTCGCGGGTGATGTCCTTCGGCGGCCGATTGCGGCGAGCGGCGTCGACCACCGCCTCGAGATCATCGATCGGATAGTCGGGGTAGAACTCTCGTCTATCGGAGATGTAGGGGTTTGTCACTTGCATTCACCTTTCACTGTGCGCGTGCCAGACGGCACGACGTTTCCGGGAGCCTCCACGCGAGCTCGCGCTGCCCGATACGCACACGGAGTACGTCGAGTCGGCTAGCGGCGCGGTGGAGGGTGTTGATTCCGAAGCCTGCAGCCTTGGCGGCTCGCTTGACGTCGGCTGCGGGGATGGTTCCGCCAGCGAGATACTGAGCCAACCAGTCGGCGGATCGATCATCGATCATCGGCGCTGCCGGTCGCGGCTGCACTCGGCGCTGCGCTGGTGCGGGTTTCTCCGCAGCCAATAGCGGCGGGGCCAGGAGGCGGCCAGCGACCACGCCGCTTGGGCGTCGGTGCTTGGACGTCTCGCGCAGCCATGCCCTGCAGCGGATCAGTGCTGGGCAGCTGTTGCAGACGGCCTGTGCCGCCTCGATCGCGGTGGGTTCACTGTCGCGGTCCAGATCGAAGATCGCTGGCTGCCCCTTGCATGCGGCGCCGTCCAGCTGTGGGACATCACCGATCTCGCTCACCATGTCATCCCAGGCGCTCATCGGTTGCCTCCTACAGGTGACCTCTTCCGTAAAATCACGCACCGACCCCTAAAGGGGTCGTCGCGCGCGTGATTTTTCTGGAATAGAGGCGTCTGAGGATTTTCGTGATTTTCCGTGATTTTCTGATCAGCGGTTTTGTCCCCCGCGTGATTTTCGTGATTTTCTGCGTGATTTTTCACCCTCAGACCCCCGCGTGATTTTCTGCGTGATTTTCTGGGACCTCCGGTGAGACAGTCCATGTCGCGCTACGGCCACGTCCGCGGCCACCTGGATCGACCACCCTCAACCGGCCGGATTCGACCAGTCTGTCGATGTTGCGGCGAGCTGTTTCACGCTGTGCATCCGTCGGCGGAACCTCGCCATGGACCCCGGCAGCGAGATCGGATGCCGTAAACGGTCCGTCTATCTCGCGGGCGACATCGAGGTAGCGCTCTGCTTGTGCATCGAACGTGGTGGCAGCCGCATCGGCATGGTCGGGCGTGACTCGCCATGACGCGACACCGGTGCCGGGGTTTGGTGGGTCGAGGATGAAGGTGCCAGCGAACTGCCGGCGGCCTTCGCTCTTTTGGCAGTGCGCGCGCAAACCACCAGGCCGGTCCTTGTTGACCCAGAGCTCGGCCATGCCACCTTGCCCGGGCACGAATGACCGTTTGCGAACCAGATTGATCGACACACCGCTGACGGCACGGCGTTTCGCCATAGTGCCGCCTGCTCCGTACTTCCGAGAGTCCGTACCTTTGGCCTGATGGTCGAGCAGGATGACGGCGGCGCCGCCGCGCTCGAGTGGTGCGGACACGGCCTGCATGACTCTGGTGTAATCGTCGGCGGAATCCGAGCTGGCCCGAAACAACGGCATCAGCTCACCTACGCAGTCGATCCCGGCGAACGTGGCCCAGCCCGCGCAGTCCGCGACCACACGAAGAACCTCGTCGCTGTCGGCGGGCTCGATGTGACGGAACCTGTTGGGGTCGGCCAACACTGCGGGATCGACGCCGAGCATGAGCATGCGGGCCACGGTTTCAGCCGGGCCGTTGTTGTCGAGGTCGATGAAGAGGACGCATCCTCCGTGGTCGATCGCGCCGACTGCAGCCGCGAGAAGCACCATCGTCTTGCCGTCCTCTGGGTCGCCATACAAGTCATTTCGCTTGGCGAGATAGAAGATGCCGACGTCATCGATGCGGTGCAGCACTGATGGTTTAGGCGGCTCAGGCATTCCACCCGCCAGGTATGCCGCAACATCGGTGTACTGCGGCGCAGTGTTGCGGGCATCATCGGCAGCATCTGCATTCGGGTCGAATGTGGTGTTATCCGGCATGACGGCTGCGAGATTCGGGCGGTCCTCTAGGGGTTCCGGCGGATCGATTACCGATGCATTCTTCGCGTTCTGCACCGTCTGTTCGAACTTGCGTCGGCCGTTGTCGCGCATGCTGCCGTTCTCGATATGGGCCTGTTCGAACATGCCTATAACCCACTCCTCCGAGATGCCCGGACATGGCTTGGCCAGGTTGAAAGCACCACGGAGACAACCGAAGAGCTGCGGATTGCGCGCGGTTGTTGTCGCCGCGTGTGTCCGGCACATGCTTTCGATCTGCGCGCGAACTCGGCGCTCGTACAGGTCGTCGACGCTGATCGGTTCACTCGGTGCCGGTCTAGGTGCCCTTTCGGTGCGCTGAAGCGCTGCCATAACGTCGGCCATCAGGACCACCCCGCCCGAATCGCGTCGGCGCGGTGCTGAATGCTTTCGCCTGCGATCGAATAGAACTCGGGCTCACGGGCGGCGCGCATCGCCATGCGCTCGAAGTTCGCCTGCCATCGCTCATCTGCTGTGTACCGCTCATCCGTCACTGCCGGCTCAACGGCGCCGCGGCCCAAGGGGTTTGGCTGGCGGCACTCACGTCGGCGTGCATCCGATATGAACCTGCGCGGTGCTACACTAGTGGAATCGGGTACTTTGGAGGCCGTCTCGTCACTGGGGCGGCCTTCATCGTATTCTGTTGTCCTCATTACGAAATTCCTTCGGGTACGGTGCAGCCGGGGTCCGAAGGTGCCGGTGGGGTGTTGACGCGACAGTTACCTCATGGCGTCCACGTCCGCGTCAGCGGGAATGGGTGTCAGCGCAGCCTCGATGTCGGCTCGCCGGATGTAAAGCTCACGACTGTTCCCGATTCGGTGCGCTGGTAGTCGTCCGTCCCGGATCATGTTTCCGATGGTCCGGCGGGTCTTGCCCAGGATTTCGGCGGCCTGCGTGCCGTTGACGTATTCGTTGCATACGAGTGTTTTCATGTTCGTTTCCTGCTGTCGCTGTAACGGTTTCCCGCTGTTGCTACCAACTTAAGCCAGGTATTCGACACGACAGGAAAACGCAGGAAAGTTTGAATACACTAGCTCATCGGTGCCGAAGCCTTCAGCAGTGCGGACAGCGCCTCGGCGATCTTCTTGTCACGCCCAGCGGCCACATGCTGATAGCGGAGGGCGGCAGCTGGCGTGGAGTGTCCCAGACGACCCATCAGCTCGGCTAGCGTCGCGCCCGTCGCCGCTGCGAATACCGCTCCGCTGTGGCGCAGGTCGTGAAAGCGGAGGTCGGGCCTCTTCGCCTTCGTGCGGGCTGGGTAGTACCAACGGTAGAAGCTGGCGGGTGCGAGATGCCCGCCATGCTGAGCGGGGAACAACAGTGAATCATCTGGCTCTTCAGTGTGTTTCGCTAGATGATCCTCGAGTGCCGGGAGTAGGTGCGGTGGGATATGCACGTCACGGATGCCAGCGGCCGACTTCGGCGAGCCGGCCTGAAAACCATCATCGGTGCGAACGACGCCGCGGCGGATGCGGATGACGCCGTCATCGAGATCGACGTCGCCCCGGCGCAATTCGGTGATTTCGCCGAAGCGCATCGCGCACCATGCCGCAAGCAGAACCATCGCACGATAGCGCTCGGGCAGCTCGCCGACGATGATCTCGAGCTCTTCGAATGTCGCAGGCCTGATCTTGTGGACTCGCTTCGCGCTGCCAGCGCCGCGCAGGACGCACGGGTTGGCCGTGGCCTTGCCGTCGCGCACCGCATCTCCCATGATCGTCCTGAGCAGCCCGTAGCAGTGCGCGCGCATAGTAGGGCGATCAGGTAGCAGTGCCGCATGCCAGGACTTCACGTCATCGGCAGTGATTGAGGCGATCGGCAGTGACCCGAACTGAGGCACGATGTGGTGCTCGAGCAGCTTCTCGTAGTGCTCGCGGGTCCTGACCTTGAGGTCACGGTGCGTGATCCATGTGTCGGCGTAGGCCTTGAAAGTCAGTTTGGCCGTCGGCACCTGCTGCGCGCCCGGCGGCTCCCATGCCTTCGCGATGATCTCGGCCTGGCGCAGTGCTAACCATTTGCGTGCCGCCGTCACGGTGGTGAATGTCGTCGGCGCCGTGTAGCGCCGCCCATCCGGGCCGTAATACATCGCGCGGTGTCGTCCGCTGGGCAACTTGTGGACGGCGCCGAAGGTGCCGGGTTTGCGCCTGCCCTTGCGTGTACCGCGCGTCACTGTTTTCCTCCGCCGTGAACTACTTGTGAACTACTTTGGTTTCCAACAGCATACTTCAGTTTCCAACATCTTCAGTTACACTGAATGGGATCACTACTGGTAGAGCCACTATTAGTGCTGATCAGGACACCAAGTTAGCAAACCAACTGAGCTGGTTCAATCCCAGTATCGCGCACCAGATTCTGCCGCTTCTAGCGATACTTCCGACTGTGACCGTGGGTCAGCACAAGTGAAGTAGTCGACTACTCGTGCCCGCGCCAGGGATCGCGGAAACGATCTAGCCATGAAACCCAACCTTGCACCGCCGACCGGGGCAACCATGGTCGACGAATGGGACAACGTCGAGGCAGCGTTCAGGGTGTTCGACGGCCCGGAGTGGAGCATCCACCACGCCGGCCACGGCCCACAGCCCCATATCGTGGTCTCCGTCATCGGGCGGCAATACGTTGACGGGCATGCCGAGTGCCAGGTCGTCATCGACTGTCCCGATACCCCGATCATCGCGCCGGCCGAAGCCCGGAAGCTGGCCCAGGCGTTGATCGCCGCGGCGGACGCGGCTCACGGATGACCTCGTGCACCATGCCCGGCCGACCTAGCTTCGGCCCTCAGCCGGTCCGGCAATCAACACCCGATAGTGGGTCTCAGTGATCATCAAAACGGCGATGACTGCCGTGCTTGCGACGGCTATCGCCTGCACGCCGCTGGCGCAGGCCGATCCGAATCAGGCAGACCTGACCAAACCCTTCTCGGTGGCCGGCGCCCCGTTCGTCGGCCAGTGGGGTGCCCACGGGGAGAGTGTGACTGTCAATCCTGACGGTTCCGGCGTCGAGACAGCCCGTCGGGGAACGATGAACTTCAAGCTGGGCTTCGTCCAAACTTCGACCAGCCCGTGGGACACCGCATACGGCAACGTCACCAGCGGTTTCCTTGAGCCGGGAGCGTTCGTGACGCTACAGCTCGTAGATGGCGGGCAGGGCATGACCTTCAGCGCCGGCGGCGGGGACAACGGGTTCCCGTTCTGCAAAATCGTCAACGGCGACAAGGTGAACAGCTTCGACTGCGGGGCATGAACCGCAATCGCAGGATAGAAGGAGAGATCCAAATGGCCACATTCATCACCCTGATGATCTTCTTGGCCTTCGTCGGCCTACCTTGCTGGTTCTTCATCAGGCAAGCGCGGAAACAGTTCCGGCTCCGGAACTTACAACTCAAAGACTTGGAAGCGCGAGAACGTGAGCGCCGCCAGCATAGGGCGGCATGACCTTGCGGGACCGTCCGCCCGAACGCTCCCTACGGGCGCTCTTCAATCACACACTGAACAATTCCATTGGCAAAGGACGGGTCGAATCCCATCTTCGCCACCCTCTGAGCCTCGGCAGCGGGGGGAACTCCAGAATCGAGATCCTGCTCAATAACTCCGACAAGCTGCAAGTTTTGCGGGTCGTGTCCCGATATCGGTTCCGTCATCTTTCCCACGCAGCGGCGGTAACCACTGAAGTCAGCGTGAGCGGACGCGACCATCAGCGTCGCCGGGGCGCTGAACAAGACGGCGACGGCTGTGCCGATCGCGGCGGCGGAGGTGAGACGCACGTCACACGATTACCCAGCCGTAACGATCGGTAATCAGCAAACAATTGCTGGGCTGACCCGACCGATTCGTGACGAGGCTCAGGCGTCGGTGGTGTGGACGATCAGCACGTCGGTCTTGGCCCTACGGGAGACGGCGGAGGGGACTGATCCCAGCAGCCGGCCGGCGACGCTGCTGAGTCCGACGTTGCCGACGACCAGCAGGTCGGCGTCGGCCTCCTCCGCAAGCTGCACCAGCACGTTGATGGGGGCGCCGACGATCGACTTCTCCTCGACGTTCTTGGCCCCGACCTGGTGCGCCCGCTCCCTGGCGTCGCGCAGGATCGCGTAGTAGGGGGCCTCGCCCACCGTCCGGTAGTCCTGACCGTGGTCGCT
Source organism: Mycobacterium colombiense (assembly GCF_001672755.1). Taxonomy (GTDB): domain Bacteria; phylum Actinomycetota; class Actinomycetes; order Mycobacteriales; family Mycobacteriaceae; genus Mycobacterium; species Mycobacterium colombiense_C. The sequence goes on from NZ_LZKI01000005.1 coordinate 65,478, forward strand.
GCCCGGCGGGATGGCGTAGCGGCCGCGTTCCTCGGCAACAGGAAGGTGCGCCGTCGCAACGATCAATTTCGCGCCGTGATCCGCAGCGATCGCGGCTGCGCGCTCCACCGCGCGCAGCGAGGAGTCCGAGCCATCTGTGCCGACCACGACCGTCTGATAGGCGCTCATTTCTCATGCAGTCTAAGGCCCGCGGCGGCTCCTGAGAGGAAAAATCGATGCCGAATCGGTCCCCCACCCCGGATACCGCCCGGCCCGTTGTGCGCCTTCGCGAGCCGTCTTCACGGAAGCGGGCCAAATTGGTGGTTGTTAATGAGGGCGAACGCGCAATAATGCCAGGATGCGTCTCATCTACGCCGCTGCGACGGTCGGCATCGCCATTGCTGTGCCGATGGGTTCGCCGGCGGCTCACGCTGAAACAGGCGTCGTTGGTTACGCTCAATGCGTCGGGGGCGGTGCGAAGCCCCCACCACCGGGAGTCAGCGCAGAGAATTGGTTTCCCAGCCTGCATGTGATCGATAACGACATCGGTAGTGGAATTCCCTCGCAAGAAGTAATCCGGAGATTGATCGATATGGGGGTCAAGCCGGAGGACGCCGCCACCCGAGTGCGGTGCTATCAGGAAAACCTGCCGCACTAGCACAACACCCCGGCTAAATGGTCGCGAAGTGTGCGCCGCATTTCTGGAATGTGTTATGCGCCAAGGCTTTTGTCACGGCGCGCTTGCCGAATAATGGTGTGGTTGGCTCAGCTTCCGGCCCGCCGGCCCGGCGGTCGACATGTGCCCGTTGCGGCAATTCGGCGACTTATGCCGACCATTTCTCAAACCGGCCATCCGTGTCCTGAGCTGCGGTTACGATCTGCCCAAGCGCTACAGATTCGAGGGCCTATGCATCGCACCCGACGTCTTGTCATGACCATGCTCACCGCCGTCGCGTTGATGTTCGCGGCCGGCACTTTCGCGTACTCGCCGCTCGCATCGGCCGATCCGGTCTGCGGTGCGCCGGGAACGCCGCCCTGCGCGGGTCCCAGTCCGTTGACACCCGAGCAGCAATGCGCGTTCATTGCGTGGCGATCGATGATGCCGTGCAACTGGCTCGGAGTGCAGGTGCCGGCCGGCACGCCGGGCAGTTGGGACAACCCGCCCGCACCGCCACCCCCGCCGCCGCAACCGTGACGCCACCGTTTCAATGGCGATTCTCGAGACTGGGGCCGAAGGCGCGAACTCGCCCTGAAACCCCCGGATGCGCTATCTTCTGGCCGTGACCAGACCTGCTCACATGAGCGCACTTGCAGCGACGCTGGCGCTGGCGGCGTGTTTGACTGCGCCACACGGCACCGCGGACCCGACGTCCCAGCAGTCGCCTTTCCCGACGGGCAAATCCGGCACCAGCATCCATGTCACGGAGTACAGCACCGCGACCGCCGACGTCACGCTCAACAACGCGACCTGGGTCTCGTCCGGCTGCTCCGGCGGCGGGGGCTGCAACGTCATCGAACTGACCATCGAAGGCAAGTCCAACGCGCCGTTCAACTACAGCCAGACCTCGCTGACCGCAGCCTCTTCCCCGTGGCGGCAAGACCCGAACCGCGATGCCCAGGGCGGCTCCTCTCTGGTCGACTACCAGAAAATCAACAAGCTGCCGCCGCTGCGCTCGGGCAGCGTCACCAACGGCCAGACCGCCCACGGATTCATCGCCTACGACAGCAATATCAAGCAGGGCGACGTGTACATCGAGTTCAACGATCCCGACGCTCCTGCGGCCCCAACCCCACTGGCGGGCTGGAAAGTCCACACCTGAGCGAATTGCGCTGCGGGGCAACCGGGCTCAGGCGCACAACGGGGCGTTCGGGATGCGGCGTTGGCCATCAGGCGCGGTCGTGGAGAGTGACCTGGTAGCCGTCGGGGTCGGCGAAAGTGAATGTCCGACCGAAGGGCCCGTCAATCGGTGCGGAGACGATGGTGTGACCGTCGGCGGCGAGAGCATCGTGAATGGCCTGAACCTCTGTGGCGTGGAGCCAGATCGCAGCACCGATGCCGGGCTGAGCAACAGATGCGAGATCGGTGCCGGGAACGACGTCGCGGAGTGCGAACGCGATCGGCTTCGTCTCGAAAACGACGGCGTGCGCAGGCCCGGCCGGCGAGCGGACGAGGCCGAGGTACCGCTCGTAGAACGCCTGCGACGCAACGAGGTCGCGCGCTTGGAGCGAGATGAAGTCGGGGCCGGTTGCGGGCATGAGATGCTCCTTCGATTCATGTCAGTTTTCTGACACAGGCCAATCTATGTCAGAATACTGACATGAGTCAAGACGGTGTCGGCGTCGACCTGAAGACGTCACTGGGCTACCTGCTGAAAGAGGCGTCGAGCGCCCTGCGCGCAGCCATGGAGGATGTGCTGCGGCCGCTCGGGATGAGCGTTACGCACTATTCCTGCCTCGAGCTGCTGGCTCAACGCCCGGGCTTGTCGAACTCCGAGCTCGCGCGGGGTGCGTTCGTGACACGGCAGTCGATGAATGTGCTGCTCCAGGCCCTGGAACGAGATGGCTACGTGACCAGACCCGCGGAGGCACCCGTCGGCAAGGTTCTACCCACGCGGCTGACGCCTCGCGGCCGACGGAGCCTGGTGAAGGCGTCCGTCGCGGTCCGGTCCGTCGAAGTCAGAATGCTGGCCGGCATGACCGAGGCCGAGCAGTCGGACGCGTTCCGGCTCCTGCAGAGCATGATTTACTGCCTGCGCGACGGCGACGACGGTGCATAGCTCGCCGCATTCGCTAAAGCAGATTCACACGCGCACGGCCGACATATCCATGTCGATCGTGCCCTGACACGCGCCGCTCAAGATGTCGGTGTGCATGACGCCGGCGAGCGACCCGTCGGGTTGGGGCGTATAGCGCGTCACGGCTCGGGCCGGATTCCATTGGATCGTGGTGTCGGGCATCATGCAGTCCCACTGGAAATCGTTGGTCTGCGACCAGGACTTTCCATCCCAGGTGAATTGCACCGGCTGCGGAACCGTCGGGTTGGTCGGCGGAGGGCCACTGACGATGGTGGCGACGCACTTCCCGTTCGTACAGCTCGAGCTGAACCCGTAGGTCTCGGTGTGCTGCGTCTCCGGGTCGCCGACCGCCATGCTGGTGCCGGCCTTGGGGCCAACCATGAACGTGATCGCGTACTGGCCGTTCCACGACGGATTGTCGGCGTAAGCCGCCGGCGACACCTGCAGGGCAATCGCGAGCGCCAAGGCGGCTACACCGGCGAAGCCTGTCAGACGGTATGGGGCCATGGTTCCTCCTGCCGGGTCCGTACCCATCCAATGGTCATATGCCGAACCGTCGCCGACAAGGTTCTTTTCGCCTTACCAGCCCCACTCGTCGTCGTCGAGGACATCCACTGTCAGTGCGTTGTCTGCGGGACCCTTCGTCCCGTAGGTAAAGGTGAGCATGGTGCGGTCGTCGTCCAGGGGCTCCGTGGCTACGACGGTGGCGTGCCCGATCTTCATCCGGATCCTGTCTCCGGGCCTCAATTCGTCAATTCGCTTAAGGGGCACGCTTGCACCGACTCATCTCGCCTCAGCGGACCGCGACGTTCGGCGCGAACTCCACAAGGATGGCCTGCTTGACCAACTGTCGCCGTTATTGTTTCGCCGACTGAAGTGAATCAATCAGCAAGTCGGAGGCGAGGATACCGAGGTTGTTCGACGCGAGTGGGCTATCACCGGTGAGAAGCTTACGATCCTTGTGCACTTTCCCGGTCATGTCATCGTTGAGCACCGACAGTCCCTGCTTGCCCAGCAGGTCGGCCACCAACCACTTCAAATGCCCTGGAAGGTAACCGATCTCAATATTAGGGCCTTGGTCGAGGGCGTCGGGGAATACGCATACCGAGTATCCGGTGAAGGGTGACTCGTGTCGATCCAGTGACGCGGCAAGCAATGCTGCGGGGCCGTGGCACAGGGTGATGATGAACTTGTCGTTCTCCAACGCCCAGTCGAGAGTCTGTTTTACGTCCTCGCTGGCCGGCAGACCAACGACCGCCCCGTGTCCACCCGGGATGAACACCGCGATGTAATCGGAGTCGGGACCCAGTTCGCTGACGACATCGGAGAGGTGCAGGGGCTCTTTGAGTTTCGGCTTGAGTAAGTCATAGGTCGCCAAAACGGCCCGATCCTCACGCGGCATCGCCCACAGTTCCAGCTTGGCCGGATAACCGCCCACCGTTGCGATGTCGACGCCGAAGCCCGCCTCGATCAAGTGATGCAACGGAAGAAGCATCTCAACGGGGTGATTTCCGGTGGAGAACATCTTGCCGTTCTCCAACAGGACGTAACGTTCCGCGGTGGCGATCATCAGGATCTTCCACCTTCCGCCGGTGTAGGCACCCTTGTGTTTCACACCGGCGAAATCCGTCTTGGCGGGCACGTATTGGGTCAATGAATACGGCGACGGAAAGAACGCGTTGTCCTCCGCCGGGTCCGGTGTCGGGGCCTTGCTGAGGTTGTCCGGATTGTCCGACATTGAGCTTCACCTGCTTCCTGAACTGATGCCGTGCTCAACTCGCGTGCAGCGCGATTCGCATTGCGCTTGCTGAATCCTCCCCCGGGCTGACGCTGACCGCGTGACACGGCAGCCTGAGACGAAGGCGGCACATATCCCTAGTACTTCATCATTCAGATAGCGCGCGCCGTTGTCCTTAGCGCTGGGGACAGATGACCACCGGCGCGATTGTTCGGAGATACAACTCGCGCCACTGCAGTGGCGGTGGCCCTCAGCCGGCAGCCGCGTCGCCGGTGCTCCCGTTCAGTTCTCCACCAGGTCGGGGATGGGCTCCGCGTCCGTCAGCCAGTGGCGACCTGCCCGGCGGGCCGCCTCCCACTTGGGGACGCTCACCGCGTCGTCCTGGCCCAGGTCCTCGGGGGTCGGGCCGATGCGATCGGCCAGCCCCGCGAGGGCGTCCAGATCGAAGTTGTAGATCTCGGCCGCCGCCAGGCCCAGCATCTGCCGCGTCTCCTCGACCGGGATGTCCCAGAAGGAGCGGCGTAGCCAATCGCGGGTGTGCGGCCAGGTCCCCTCCGGATGGGGAAAGTCATTGCCCCACAGCAGGTTGGCGACGCCGATCTCGTAGCGCCGCGCCAGCTCCCTGCGCTCGGTGGTGGTCGCCCCGATGAAACAGTTGCGGTCGAAGTAGGCCGAGGGCGGCATCGTCAGGTCACCCTCCATCATGTGGCTCATCTTCTTGGCCGAGTGCTCACGCAGATACCGCGTATCCATCAGCCAGAGAAGATCATTGGCCCAAAAGGCACCGCACTCGGTGACCCCCCATCGCAGCCGGGGGAAGCGCTCGAACACGCCGGACCACAACGCGAACCACAGGGGCCGGGCGCCCCACCAGCGCACCTCGGTGACATAGATGCCCAGGTGCCCGCCGTACTCCTCCTGCGGGGCGGGCCCGGAGTGGGTGTGGACCGGCATCTGCAGGTCTTGGCAGGCGGCCCAGACCTTGTCGTAACGACGGTCGTGGTAGGGCGGGTAGCCGACCCAGCGCGCCGGAATCAGAATCCCGCCCCGCAGTCCGGACTCCGCCGCCCGCGTGATCTCGGCGACCGCCGCGTCGACGTCCGCCAGTATCGGCACGACCGCGACCCCGGCCCGCCGCTCGGGGTTGTGGCCGCACAGCTCGGCCAACCAGCGGTTGTGGGCCCGCGCCCCGGCCATCGCCCGCCCGGGGTCGAGGTCGCCCGACTGGCCCAGGCCGGCACCGAACGGAGCCCCGGCAACCCCGGTGACGGCGTCGGCGTCGGGGAAGATGACCTCGCCGACGACCCCGTCGCCGTCTAATTCCTTGTCCCGCAGGCCTACATCCCATCCGCCGGCGATGCCGTCACCATGCTCGGAGAACCACTCTTGCGCGAACTCCTCGTCGATGAATCCGCCCGCCTGGGCCGCGGCCGTCTTCTCGGCCAGGTAGACCTCGAAGTCCTCCCGGTATTCGGGGTCGACGTATTCGCGGTAACGCTCGGTCGGAAGCTCGGCGTGGGTGTCGGCGGAGATGATGATGTAGGGGTTCACGGTGGACCTTTCGCTACCAGGTACGGATGGGGTCGGGTTCGAAGACGGTGCTGCGCGCGTCGGCGGGCACCGCCGCCAGCGGCTCGGCCACCTCGGCCACGGTCGGGCCGATTCGGTCGACCAGGGGTGCGAGGGCCTCGAGGTCGAAGCCGTACACGGCCGCGGCGTTCCCGCCCACCATGGCCGCCACCTCTTGTGCCGGGACGCCACTGAAGGTGTAACGCAATGCTTCTCGGGTGTACGGCGAGGTTCCCTCGTAATGCGGGTAGTCGCTCCCCCACATGATTCGATCGATGCCGATTCCGTGGCGCTCGGCGCATTCGACGGGTCGCATGAAGCTGGCACCGACGTAGCACTGGCGGGACCAGTACTCGCTGGGCTTGAGAGTGAGCGAGCCCGCGGTGGGCCCGGCGAAGCGCGCGATCGCCGAATTCGCTCGCCCGTAACGGACCGCCGCGACGTCGAGCGAATCCAGGGTCGCCGGTATCCACCCGGCGCCCTGCTCGGTGAAGACCACGGTGAGGTCCGGGTGGCGATCCAGCACACCACTGAAGATCAAGTGCCACAACGCTCGATGCGCCCACCAGTGTGTCTCGTACACCCACACCGCGAACGAACTGCCCCACCCGTCCGTCGGAGTCGGTCCGGCGTTGCCGCCGTGATGATTGACCACCAGGCCGGCCTCGTCGCACGCCGCCCAGAGCGGCTCCCAGTGCTCGGCGTAGAGCGCGGGAATGCCGGTGCCCGGCGCGACCCCGGGCAGCAGCACACCGCCACGCAGCGCCAGCTTGGCGATCTGCGCCACCTCCGCGACGGCTTCGTCGAGGTCCGAGAGCAGGATCTGCCCCACCCCGGCGCGCCGCTCGGGCGACAACGAGCAGAAGTCGGACAGCCAGCGATTGTGCGCCCGCAGCCCGGCCCAGCGCAGCTCGAGTTCCCGGGCGGTCGCCGGCGGGGGCGCGGCCAGGCTGGCCTGGGGAAAAAACGGCGGCACGGTATTGGGGAAGATGACCTCCCCCGCGGTGCCCTCGGAGTCCAGATCGGAGTTGCGCCGGTCACTGTTCCAGTTGCGCTCCGCCTCGGGCTCGGTGAGGTCACCGAACGGGTTGACGAATGTCTTTGCCCAGCCGTCGAATTCGTCTCTGTATTGCGGATCGAGGTATTCGCGGTAGCCGAGCAGGTCGGACCCGGCGTGGCAGTCGGCCGAAATGACCGTGTACCGGTCCATTGCGCTATGCCCGCGCCGGCTGGGGCCGAGGGGCGGCGAGCAGGGCCACGTCGTCGTAGCGCTGGTGCACGTACGGCAGCAGCCATTCCTGCGGCACCCGCTCCGCGATCCGCCCGACCTGGATGGTGCGCCGGCGACACCAGGTGATCGACCTGATTTCACGAACGACGATGTCGGCCACCGGATCCAACGGCGACTCCCCCAATTCGACAGTGCCGTCGATGTTTTCCAGCAGCTCGTAGTGCCGGTGGTATTCGCCGTAGACCAGGTGGGGGTCGGTGATGCCGCCCCCGTCGGGGGCACGCAGGAACTTGAAGTAGAACTCGGTGTTCATCTGGTCAGGCGGCAACTCCGCCGGACCTTCGACTCGACCGCTCACTGTGATGAGCTGATAGCCCAGCCGGTCAACCGTGGCGGTGATGCGGTCCGCGTCGCGCTCCACCTCGATGTGGGCCAGTTTCTTCGGCTCGCCGAATGTTTCGCGGCCGCCGGTGACCGACTGTTCGGTGGACTGGGGCATGAACAGGGGGTAGTCGCCCTCGCGTTCGCCGTGCCGGGCGGTCACCGAAAACACCGCCGACCCGAAGGGCGCCATGCCCTCTATCCGGACCCGTTGCAGCTGGATTCGCACCAGCGGTTCGGCCGCAGGCTCCAGCGGTTTGGGTAGCACGGCCGCGACGATCTCGCGATCGGTGAGGTAGGTGACGGTCACCGCCTCGGTGGCGATGGGCGCTTTGGTGGCATCGATCTCGTGGTCGACTTGCGCCTCGGGTGGGCGTGGGCCGTACCGAATTGCTTTGCTGCTCAACGCTTTTCTCCTTCCGTTTCTGAGTCGCTTCCGGCATGTCGGCCGAGGACGTCGACCAGGTAATCCGGTGCGCCGCGGTTCAGGATCGATGCCGCCTTACTGCTCACGACCGCATCGGCCGGCGTGGGCGGGCCCATCATCCAGAAACGGTCCTTCACAATTCCGTCCACCACCTGTTCGGCGACCGTGTCGAGCGGGGTGAACTCGACATGCGCACCGGCGGCCTCGAAGCGGGCCACGACCTTCGCCAGCGTCTGGTCGGGTGTGCGACGTTCCTGGGTCGCGGCGTAGCGCTCCGGCCGGTGCCGCCACGACTCCCAGATGCCGGTGTTCAAAAAGCCGCCGGGGAAAAGGACGTGCGCCCGAACCCGCGTCCCGGTCATCTCCAGGTGCGTGTAAAGGCTCTCGGTCAGGCAGAGCACCGCGGCCTTGGTCATCGGGTAGACCGCGGTGGCCGGTCCGCCCATGGCTCCGCGGGCGATCGGCGCGAATCCGCCGTTGCCCGAACAGGTGTTGACGACGTGTCCCTCCCGTTGCTCGAGCAGGATGGGCACGAAGGCCTTGATGCCGTGGATGACGCCCAGCACATTGACGTCGATCCCCCACCGCCAATCGGCCAGGTCGTGTTCCCACATGTACCCCTCGGAGACCCCGCCGGTGCCGGCGTTGTTGCACACCACGTGCACCGCGCCGAAGCGAGAGAGCGCCTCCTTGGCCAACGACTCGACCGACGAATAGTCGGTGACGTCGGTGACCACCCCGGCCACCTCGACGCCCTCGTCCGCGAGTTCCCGGGTCGCCCCGTCCAGCGGTTCGGCGAGGACGTCGGCCAGCACCACCTTCATGCCCTCTTGGCCGAAACGCCTGCCCATGGCCCGGCCGATGCCGCCGGCTCCGCCGGTTACGACCGCCACCTTGCCCGCAAGGTCCTTCATTGTGGCCATCGTCACATGGTCGCTCATAGCACCGCAAGCAGTCGCATTATGCGACTATTGCGGCTATGGCTCCGCGTCCCTCGCCGCAGACCGAGCGGGTGGTGAACCTGTTCGAGGAGCTGGCAGGTGACACCAGCCGGGGTATGACTTTGGCCGAGGTGTCGCGCCACTTGAGCGTGCACAAGGCCAGCTGTCATTCGATGTTGTCCGAATTGCTCCGCGCGGGCTGGCTGCTGCGCGACCCGGTTCGCAAGACGTATCACCTCGGTCCCGCCCTGGTTCGACTGGGCCGACAGGCGGCGGCCCGCTATCCGGCCCTGGTGCTGGCCCGCTCCGTGATGGCCGAGCTGGCGGCCGCGACGGGCGCCCATTGCGTCGCGTTCTCGGTGAGCGATGACTACTCCACCGTCGTCGATCAGGTGCGAAGCCCGCACGGCGGCGGTCATCCGATGCGCATCGGCACCCAGTTCCCCCACCGACCTCCGTATGGAGCGTCGACCGTCGCCTGGGCCGGTCCGGATGCTCGGGAGGGTTGGTTGGCCGCGCTGCCCGAAGACGTGCGCGATCGCTACCGCCGGGCCATCACCTCCGCCCAACAGCGCGGCTACGCAGTCGGTCTGCACATCCTGCCCGATCTGCGCCTGCGGGAACTGGCGCAGATCGTGCGCACCGCCGAGGTCCGTTCCACCCGCTTGAGCCGGCTGGCGCAGGAGCTGACCGACGAACTCATCCACCAGGAGGAGTGGTTCCCGGTCGAGGTGGACCCGGACCGCAGCTACGAGGTGAGCCACATCGACTCGCCGATCCTGGAGCACGAGTCGCGCATCGCGCTGATGCTCAGCCTGGTCCCCAGCGCCGAGCCGATGAGCGGCGGGGCGGTCGCCCACCTGGGAGCCCAACTCTGCACTGCGACAAGGCGACTCAGCGCCGCTCTGACCGAAGAGTCCGGTTAGCGTCGTTCCGGCGCCAGCCGCTTGAGGGCCAACCCTCCCTCGAACGGTCGGTAACCGAAGGCGGCCGGGGCGCGGTAGCCCGTGTCCTCGAGAGGGGTGTGCACCTCGGCGACCGTCGGCCCGATCTTGGCGGCAACGGGCACCAGCGCATCAAGGTCGAACCGATACAGGCGACCGGCGTTGCCGCCCAAGATCTTTCGGCAGGCATCCGCCGGCCTGTCGTGCAGGGCCCAGCGAATGGCCAACTTGGAGTGTGGCGCAAAGCCTTCCTCGTGCGGATAGTCACTACCCCACATGATGTGATCGGGGCCCATGAAGTCGATCATCGCGCCGTCGAAAGGCATCAGCTCACTGGCCAAATAGCAGTTCCGCTGCACGTATTCGCTCGGAGTCATGGTCAGCGCATCGACGGAGGATCCGCCGAACATTCCGTAGGTGCGGTTGCCGGCGTCGGACTTCATGGTGGGCACCATGGCGTCGAGGATGCCGATCTGCCCGGGCACCCACAGCGTGCCCTGCTCGGTCGGCACAAATCGCAGGGTCGGATAGCGCTCGAAGACTCCGGCCAAGATCAGGTGACCGAGGGTGCGCTGGGCCCAGATCGCCATCTCGGTGATCAACACCGCGTTGGACGCCGGCTGGTCCATCGGCATCTCTGGACTGCCGGCACCCGCGTGCTGCACCACCGTCAGGTCCAAGTCCGCGCACAACGCCCAGATCGGTTCATAGCGGGTGTGGAAAAGCGGGGCCACGTGCGGGTCACCGGGCGAGACCGCCGGAATCAGCACGCCACCAAAGCAATCCTGCTCCGCGCCCCAGCGGATTTCTTCCAGCGCCAGCTCGATGTCGTTGGGAAAGATCTGGATCAACCCGCGGCGCCGGGCCGGAGCCAGCGAACAAAAGTCGATCTGCCAGCGGTTGTGGGCCTGCACACCGGCCCAACGCTGCTCGAAGTCCGCACGGGTGCGGGGCAGGCTGATGGTGATGTTCGGAGTGCTCGGGAAGAACGGCGGAACGGTATTGGGCAGCAGCACCTCGGCGGCCACCCCGTCGGCGTCCATCTCAGAGATGCGGAGCTCGTGGTCCCAGTTCCGATTGGCAGTGGCGACGATCAGATCGTCGAACGGGCTGGCGTAGGCCTTCGCCCACGCATCGAACTCCTCGTGCAGCCGCGCCGGCAGATACGGCTTGTAGCCGTAAAGATCCGCCCCGGCGTGGGTATCCGTCGAGATGACGACGTAGCGGTCCAGCGTGTCCCAGGTTGTAGCCATCGCATCCTCCACCAGAGTATGCCGAGTATAGAAGAAACGGATCGGCTCGCGAAGGGCGAATTTGTTCGTGAGACCCACAGGTGGCCCGAGGATTTCGTGCGGCGCCATCGCCGGAGCACAATGTGGGGCGTGAGTTGGACGAGGTACACGGGCCGAGCGGACGCGGATATCGCCCTGGACGGCGACGCGCTGCATGCCCAGCTCGAAGACCGCATCCGCGTGGATAATCCGCATCTGACCGACGTCCGGCTCGAGCGGGCAACCGCGACCGTAGCTTTCGACGCCGAACCAAGCCGGCGGTGGTACGACGTCACCTACCTGGCCGAAGACCCGGAAGACACCTCGTAGTAAAGGAGTGAACGGTGCGGTCGATCATTGCCGTCGTCATTGCGGTCGCCTGCGGAGTCGTCGCGCTGCCGACGCCGACGGCCCGGGCTGACGACGACTTCGTTGCCCTGGCCGTGTCCGTCGGAACCGGACGAGCCGCCGGCTGGGGCACCGGGGGCAGTCAGGAACAGGCGAACCAAATCGCGCTGGCCCACTGCACCGCCGAAGCCGGTGACGCCTGTGAGGTCGTGGCCGGCACGCGCAACGGCTGCGCATCGGTCGCGTTCGACCGCGCCTCCGGCCGGTTCCAGGGCGGCTCGGGTCCCGACACGGCGGCGTCGGCGAATGATGCGCTGGCCAAGCTGGGGTCTCCCAACGGCCGGGTCAAGACCACACACTGCTCGTCCTGACGTGCGGCGCACCGCGAAGGACATCGCGATTTCGACTATCGTTCAAACAAGTCATCCTTGACTCGCCGCCGATTTGGCCCGCGCACCGAGGGGAGGCCATGACCCTGATGAAGGCAGGAAAGTGGGTGTCCGCTTGTGCGGTGCTCCTGTCTGCTGCCGCGCTCGCCTGTGCGACGCCGGCCGCAGCGGACGACACCGATGACGCCTTCATCGCAAACCTGTCCAAGGGCGGAATCACCATGGGCGACAACGACGATGCGATTGCGAAGGCCCGCACGGTGTGCGCCGGCGTCGCCGTCAACCCGAACGCATCGGTGCTGGCGATCCAGCTGGCGCGGCAGACGGATCTCTCGGTCCGGCA
>NZ_LZKI01000006.1 GCF_001672755.1 Mycobacterium colombiense
AGGTAGGCCCAATAACCCGTGCCCGCTATGGGATCGAGCAACCTGCCTTCGGCGTGGTCGGCCACGAACTGCACGGTGTCGGGATCGGGGATGGTCCAGCAGTAGCGGCGTACCAGCCATTGCCGGTTCGGCGAGCGGGCCATGTTCTCTTCGACCGTGCAGTTCGTGGCCGACCACGCCGAAGGCAGGTTGCTCGATCCCATAGCGGGCACGGGTTATTGGGCCTACCTGCTGACCCAGCTGGGCGTCGACGCCCAGATCGTCGCGAAGGATTGCGCCGAAGCGGCGGCCCTGCACCCAGACCGAACACTGTTTCTCTCCTGGCCGCCCCACGACCAGGACGTCGGAGCGCGAATACTGCTGGCCTACAACGGGAATCGTCTCATCTACGTCGGCGACGGCCGCGGCGGCGGCACGGGTGACGACCAGATGCATCAGATTCTCGAAACACGGTGGAGCGAAGTCGATTCCCGCCAACCGGTGCTGTGGTGGGGCCAACGCGACCGGGTGACGGTGTACGAACGGAGGGGTCCGTAAAGGGCTTGGGAGCCGCCGCCGAGTAGGGCATGCTGGCGGTATGCATGTGATCAACGGAGTGCGTGACCCGGCGGCGAGCTTTCCCCTCGACAACGCGGCGGACGACGCCGGCGAGCGCCGACAGGCCAATCGCGCCGTTGCCGTCAGCGCCGTCGGACTGGCGCTGACCGGCCTGGTCGAATTGGTCATCGCGCTGCTGTCCGGCTCGGTGGCGCTGCTGGGCGACGCGCTGCACAACCTGTCGGACGTCTCCACGAGCGCGCTGGTGTTCATCGGCTTCCGCGCGTCGCGCAAGCTGCCCACCGAGCGGTATCCCTACGGCTACGAACGCGCCGAAGACCTCGCCGGGATCGGGGTGGCGCTGGTGATCTGGGGCAGCGCCGTCGTCGCCGGTTTCGAAAGCGTCACCAAGCTGCTTCGTCACGGCGGAACCGGTTACGTGGGCTGGGGCATCGGCGCGGCGGTCGTCGGCGTGCTCGGCAATCAGCTGGTGGCCCGCTACAAACTGGTGGTGGGCAGGCGAATTCGGTCGGCGACCATGGTGGCCGACGCCAGGCATTCGTGGCTGGACGCGTTGTCGTCGGGCGGTGCGGTGCTCGGGCTGATCGCCGTGGCACTGGGCTGGGGCTGGGCCGACGCGGTCGCCGGGATCGTGGTCACCGGGTTCATCTGCCACGTCGGCTGGGAGGTGACCGCCGACATCGCGCACCGCCTTCTCGACGGCGTCGACCCCGACATCATCACCACCGCCGAGGCCGTCGCCGCCTCGGTTCCCGGTGTGACGCATGCGCACGCCCGGGCCAGGTGGACCGGGCGGACCCTGCGCGTCGAGGTGGAGGGATTCCTGAACGCCGGCACGTCGCTGGCGGCCTCCGACCAGATCGGTCGCGGCGTCGCCGCGGCACTGGCGCCACAGATCCCGCAGATGCAGAGCTTCACCTGGACGGCACGCGCGGCCTAGCCCTTCAGCGGCGGAACCTCTCCCGCAGCTGCGGGTCGTTCTCCCACCAAAGCCCCGACGGCGCAGGGGGTTCACTGTCCGGCCCCTCGGTCTGGGCGCTTCGCGCCTCGGCCTCGTCCAGTTCGGCGTCGACTGCGACCGCGTGGGCCTTCTCGTCGCGAGACATGGCGCGCATCAGCAGCAGCACGAACGGCCACCCGACCAGATCCCCGAGGATCCACAAGACGCCGGCACCGATCGTCTGGTCGAGCCGCGGGTCGGGGCCCCAAGTCCGTTGCAGTCCGGCGTAATACGCCGCGCCGATCAACGAGCCCTGCCAGATGACCAATCCCAGGACACCGTCGCCCAGTGCCTCGGCCACGCTGATCAGCAGCGAGATCGACTGCGGGTAGCGGTGCGGTACCGGGTCTTCCTGCAGCCGGGCATAGAAGTAGCAGAAGCCCAAGGCCACCAACAGGATTCGCGTGGGCGCACCGATCCACTCGGTCCGCAGGGCGGCGGTGTACCAGGGCGTCAGGTACAGCAGCCACGGCGTGGCGAGCATCGCCACCGACGTGGTCGCCGGATGCACGAGCACGCGCGCGAACCGCGTCGCCAACAACCGATCGATGCGGTCACGGCCCGCCGGCCCGACGGCGTCGCGGAAGACGGTGACCGGCTTGGCCTGTGCGATGAGAAACGGCACGACGTAGAGCAGCAGCAACACCTGCAGCGCGCGCACCCAGAACAGGACGTATGCGTAGGCACCGAGCGCACTGATCGTGGCCAGCAGCCACATCAGCATGGCCGCACCGAAGCAGGCGGCATTCGCGGCACGGACCGGACGTTCGGCGCCACGGGTGCGCCGGTAGCACCAGGCATATCCGGTGGCGAGCACCGCGACGACGGCCGCGGAGACGAGGTCGACATGCCAGGTCGCAGCGGCCGCGTCCCAAGTCAGCGGTCCGGGATCGACGCGCACGGCCACCAGCCTATTGCGGGCGCGATCGGCTCAGTTGCCGACGGCCCCATCAGGCTTCGGACCGCGGTCCTCGCCGGTGATGTACTTCGGGCAGTAGTGGGCGGCAGCGAGGTAGGTGAACTTGGCCGCGGCGGCGCCTTGGAAGGCGGGATTCTGGTTGCGCAGGTCGGTCACGATCTTCGCGTCGGACTGGCCGTCGTCGAGCAGATCGCACACAGACTTGCCGATGGTGATCGCGTTGCCGCCGTCCTGGTAGGTGAGGCCCGCGTCGCGGAGGTCTTTGAGGAAGTCCTGGTCGTTGTCGATGTCCGCGTGCGCAGGCGCGGCCAAGACGATCATGGTTGCGAGGCTGGTCAGCCCCAGGAGAAATCGCATAACGCAGTGATTGTCGCAAACCCGTCGGTGATCGGCATCTCGAAGCTGGACCGGGGCGTGAACTCTCGCCCGCGCGCTTGCCCCGCTGTGGCGCACCGTCTGCGGTCGCGGTGGACGGCAACGCGCCGTGGGCCCCGAAATCGCGGACCTCGACTGCGCCGGGCGGACGCATCGCGGGTGGTCCCGAACGACCACTCAGCAAATCGATCGGACGTGCGCCTGAGACGCTCTCCCGTTCAACGTCTGCCGTATCGATCACCGAGATACTAAGGGTGAGATGTTGACGACAGATTTCGTCAACTCCATGTTGGCGCGCGGAAGTGTAAAAACCAGATCAAATTCACCGCACACGGGTCGCGCGCGAGCGAGCACCTACGACGAACCTGTGGTGGTCACGCTGGTGGCGGACGAGCTCTTACTCACCACGTATGGGCAGTACGCATTGGCGGCGATCGCCGCGAATGCGTTCGCCTTGTCATCGCTCAGGTCGGAGTTCTTCGATTCCAAGGTGCTCACGACATCCGACATCCCCGTGCCGTTTACTACCGTCTTACACACCCATTTACCCGCCCCGACGGCCGCATCGGAGTCGGAATAGGTGATGCCGGCCTTATCCAGTGACGCGATAAATGCGTCGTCAGTGTCATCGGCGTGGGCGGGCACCGCCATTCCGACTGCGGCGGCGATGCTTGCCACAATGAGAAGGAGTTTCATGTACCTCAGATTGACAGAGAAGCGAAGGCCACGCATCTCGTAGAGCAAACTTTGACGCACGTCGTACGGCCAGCCCCATCATGTGCGCGGCATGGCTCACGACCTCGTCAACCTGAGGTTGACAGTGCCCGGGCGTCAACCTAGCGTTGACGCCATGCCCGAGCCTGTCCGCATCGCCTACCCGATCCGCCTCGACGAACTCATCGACGCCATCAAGTCCACCCGACCCGACGTGCTGGACCAGCTGGCCGACGCCGTCCTGGCCGCCGAGCACCTGGGCGAGATCGCCGACCATTTGATCGGCCACTTCGTGGACCAGGCCCGCCGCTCCGGCGCGTCCTGGACCGACATCGGCAAGAGCATGGGCGTCACCAAGCAGGCCGCCCAGAAACGCTTCGTCCCGCGCGCCGAGGCCGCCGCCCTCGATCTCGAACAGGGGTTCGCGCGCTTCACCCCGCGGGCGCGAGGCGCGGTGGTGGCGGCGCAGAACGCCGCGCACGAAGCGGGCAACGGCGAGATCACCCCCGATCACCTGCTGCTCGGTGTGCTCGGCGATGCGGCCGCCCTGGCGACGGTGCTGCTGCACCTGCAGAAGGTCGACACCGAGGCGCTGCGTGCCGCCGCGACCGGGGCGATCTCCGCGCTGCGCGCGGATGCCGAACCCCCACAGCTCATTCCGTTCAGCGGGCCGGCACGCAAGGCGCTCGAACTGAGCGTGCGCGAGGCACTTCGCCTCGGCCACAACTACGTCGGCACCGAGCACCAGTTGCTTGCGCTGCTGGAGTTGGAGGGCGGGGACGGCCCGCTGCACCGATGCGGCGTCGACAAAGACCGGATCGAGGCGGATCTGATCGCGGCGCTGCAAACCCTGTCCGGCGGCGGGAATCTCGCGCCGGGCACGGCCGGAGGCGGCTGACGGGTGCGGCCGACCCCTCCCTTCAGCCTCACCGCGTATGCGATCATGCGAGGGTCCCTGCAACGGCGCCGAGGAGGCACGACATGGCGAAGACGCACCGCTGGCCGATGATGGCGTCCGCCTTTTTGGTTGCCGTTGCCGGCGTCATCACCGTCGGCGTGGGCGCGGTTCCGCTGCCCCGCGCGTGGGCCGGGGATGCGCCGATCGGCCACATCGGTGACACGCTGCGGGTGGACAACGGCACGTTCATCGCCGACGTCACCGTGAGCGGCGTGGGTCCCTGCGACCCGCCACCCGGATTCGGCTACACCCGCGAAGGCACCTACAAGGGCTTTCCGGGCAGCACGGTCGAGCGCGCCGACGTGACCATCCGCGCGATCCGGGTTCCCAACCCGTACGTCATGGCGACCGTGATGGATTTCAACGGCGTGACCCCCAACGCCGACGCCTACAAGCCGCGGGCCTCCGATGCGCCCGACGCGCTGGACAACGTGCTCGTTAACGCCCCGAACGGGGCGATCGTGCGCGGCGGCGTGTATTGGGACGCCTACCGCGATCCCGTCTCCACCGTCGTCCTGCTGGACAAGAAGACGGGCTATCACCTCGCGCAGTGGAACCTCTGACCGGAACGTTGCAGATCGCGCCGGCGGATTCCGGTGACGCCCTAGACCTGGCCGCCGTTGCGGCACAGACCTTTCCGTTGGCATGTCCGCCGTCGGCGACCGCAGACAACATCGCGTCGTTCATCGACGCCAACCTCTCGGCCGCCCACTTCGCGCGGTATCTGGGCGATCCGGATCGGGCCATCGTCACCGCGCGCCAGGACGGCCGGATTATCGGTTACGCCATGCTGGTTCGCGGTGTCTCCGAGCACGCCGGCGTGCAGCAGGCCGTCGAAATCCGCCCGGCCGCCGAGCTGTCGAAGATGTATGTCCTGCCCGATCACCATGCGAGCGGGGCCGCGGCGGCGCTGATGGAACACATGCTGGCCCTCGCCGCCGACTGGGGCGTTCGCTGCGTCTGGCTGGGCGTGAACCGGGCAAATCAACGGGCCCAACGCTTTTACCTCAAGAGCGGGTTCACGATCACTGGCACCAGGACGTTTCAACTCGGCGCCGGCGTCGAGCGCGACTATGTCATGATCCGCGAGCTGGATTAGCCGCCGCGGTCAGCGCCAGCAGCCGGGAAGTGGCCCGCAGATACTTCTTTCGGTATCCCCCGGCCAGCATCTCCTCGCTGAAAATGGTGTCCAGCTTGGTGCCCGAGGCCACCACGGGAATGCCCGCGTCATAGAGCCGATCGGTCAGCGCCACCACCCGCAGCGCGACGTTCTGATCGTCGAGGCCGTGCACGCCGGTGAGGAACACCGCGCTCACCCCCTCGATCAGCGTCAGATACCGCGACGGGTGCATGGTGGCCAGGTGCGCGCACAGCGCATCGAAGTCGTCGAGCGTCGCGTTGTCGACCCGCGCGGCGCGCGCGGCCACCTCGTCGTCGGACAGCGGCTGCGGTGCGGGCGGCAGCCCGCGGTGCCGGTAGTCGGGCCCCTCGATCCGCACCGTCGTGAAAATGCTTGCCAGCGTGTTGATCTCGCGCAGAAAATCCTGCGCCGCGAACCGGCCCTCACCGAGCTGCTCGGGCAGCGTGTTGGAGGTGGCGGCCACCGAGACCCCGCGCTCGACCAGCGACGAGAGCAGCCGCGATATCAGCGTGGTGTTGCCCGGGTCGTCGAGTTCGAATTCGTCGATGCAGACCGCCGTGTAATCGGCCAGCAGGTCGATGCACTCGACGAAGCCGAACACCCCGGCCAGCTGGGTAAGCTCACCGAACGTCGCGAACGCCTTGGGCGCCGGGCCATCCGGTGACCCGCCGGGACCGTCGCCGGGCAGCTCGTAGTAGGCCGAGGCCAGCAGGTGCGTCTTGCCGACGCCGAACCCACCGTCCAGGTAGAGCCCGACGCCGGGCAGAATCTCCCGTCGGCCCAACAGTTTTCGCCGTCCGGCGCGACGCTCGACGGCCTGCCGGCAGAAGTCTTGACATGCCACCACCGCGGCGGCCTGCGTCGGCTCCGCCGGATCGGGCTGATACGTCGCGAAGCTCACGTCGGCGAAGGTCGGGGGTGGTCGCAACTGAGCGATCAGCCGCTGCGGCGACACCGTCGGGTGCCGATCCACCAAATGAGCCACGCCGCCCGAAGCGCCCGCGGAGGTGGACCCGTGCATGCAGGAACTGTAGCGGCGTGCTGCAATCAGACCCATGCCCGACTCTGGCGGCCCGGAGACTTCCGCGACGTCCGCGAACTCGGAGACGCCGCTGTCACTGCTCGGCTCGGTTCGCGGACTCGACGACGGCGACCTCCCCCGGCTCTACGAGTATCCCGAACACGACGGGACGTGGGTGCGCGCGAACTTCATCACCAGCGTCGACGGCGGGGCCACCACGGGCGGCAGCAGCGGCGCGATGGGCGGCCCGGGCGACCGGTTCATCTTCAACCTGCTGCGCGAGCTCGCCGACGTCATCGTGGTGGGCGCGGGCACGGTGCGGATCGAGGGCTACTCGGGCGCGCAGGTCGGCGCCGCCGAGCGTCAGCGGCGGCAGGCCCGCGGCCAAAGCGAGGTCCCGCAGCTGGCGATCGTGACCGGCTCGGGCCACCTCAACCGGGATATGGCGGTGTTCACCCGCACCGAGGTGCAGCCGCTGGTGCTCACCTGCACCGCGGCGGCCGAGCAGACGCGCCGCGCGCTCAGCGGCCTGTGCGAGGTACTCGACTGCTCCGGCCGCGATCCCGAGAAGGTCGACGAGGCCGCCCTGCTGGCGGCCCTCGGCGCGCGCGGCATGCGCCGCATCCTCACCGAGGGCGGGCCGACGCTGCTGGACTCGCTGATGCGGCGCGACATGCTCGACGAGCTATGCCTGACGATCGCGCCCTGCCTCGTCGGCGGCCAGGCACGACGCATCGCGACCGGCTCGGGGCAGCTGCTCACCCGGATGCGGTGTGCCCACGTCCTGACCGACGACGCCGGCTACCTTTACACCCGCTACGTCAAGGCCTAGCTACTGTGGTCGGCATGAGTCGGCCGTACACGTGCGCCACGATCCTGGTTGCGGTGACCGCGTTGCTGGCCGGCTGCGTCCCGGGCCTGGCCGCAGATCCGCGGTTCGCCACCAATTCCGGTGCGCGACCGCAGGGTGCGGCGACCTCGAAGCCGGCGCCGAGCGGCCCACCGCCGATCGCCGCGCCCAAGAACGACTTGGCGTGGCACGACTGCACCTCGAGGGTGTTCGCCGACGCGGCCGTCCCCGCCGCCGCCGGCGTTCAGCTGGACTGCGCGAACTACGACGCCGACCTGGACCCGGTCAACGGCGGGGGCGGCACCCTGAGCATCGGCGTGGTGCGCGCCCGCTCCGACAAGACACCACAGGACGCCGGGCCGCTGGTCTTCACCACCGGCTCGGATCTGCCGTCCTCGGCGCAACTGCCGGTCTGGCTGTCGCGGGCCGGCGCCGACGTGCTCGCCACCCACCCCATCGTGTCCGTCGATCGCCGCGGCATCGGGATGTCGAGCCCCATCGACTGCCGCGACAAGTTCGACCGTCAGCAGATGCGCGACCAGTCGCAATTTCAGACCGGCGACGACCCGGTGGCGAACCTCTCCGAGATCTCCAACACCGCCACCACCAACTGCGGCGACGCGGTCGGGATCGGGCCCAACGCATCCTCCTACGACGACGCGCACGCCGCCTCCGACATCGAGCGGTTGCGCGCCCTGTGGGACGTGCCCACCCTCGCGCTGGTCGGCATCGGCAACGGCGCGCAGGTGGCGCTGGCCTACGCCGGATCGCGGCCCGACAAGGTCGCCCGGCTGATCCTGGACTCACCGGTTGCGTTGGGCACCAACGCAGAAGCCGCCGCCGAGCAGCAGGTCAAGGGGCAGCAGGCCGCGCTCGACGCGTTCGCCGCGCAGTGCATCGCGGTGAACTGCGCGCTGGGCGCGGATCCGAAGGGCGCCGTCAGCGCCCTGCTGGCCGACGCCCGTGCCGGTAAGGGCCCCGGCGGCGCGTCGGTGGCGCAGGTGGCCAACGCCATCACCGTCGCGCTCGGCTACCCCGCCGGTGGCCGCGTCAACGCCACCACCAACCTGGCCAACGCGCTCGCAAGCGCCCGCTCCGGCGACACCAACGCGCTGAACAATCTGATCAACCACGCCAACGCCATCCAGGACTCCGACGGCCAGTTCGTCAACGTGTGCAGCGACGCGGTCAACCGCCCCACCCCGGACCGGGTGCGCGAGCTCGTCGTCGCCTGGGGCAAGCTCTACCCCGACTTCGGGACCGTCGCCGCGCTCAACATGGTCAAGTGCGTGCACTGGCCCACCGGGTCGCCGCCGCCCACGCCGAAGACCCTCAAGGTCGACGTGCTGCTGCTCGGCGTGCAGCACGATCCGATCGTCGGCACCGACGGCGTCGCGGCGACCGCGGCCAGCATCATCAACGCCAACGCCGCCAGCAAGCGGGTGATGTGGCAGGGCATCGGCCACGGCGCCAGCATCTTCTCGGGCTGCGCCGTTCCGCCGCTGATCGGCTACCTCAGCAGCGGCAAATTGCCCAACACCGACACCTACTGCCCGGCCTGACGCTGCTTTCCGGCGTCCGTGGGCGCCGGTGTACGGTGCGCTGGTGACGGCAGCTGAATCGACCCGAACCGGCTTGCGTGATTGGACCCTGACCACCTTTGGCCCCCGCACCGGCCCGCTGAGCACGTCGACGGTGCTGCGGATGGCGCTCTGGCCGGTAGCCATCATGTCGGTGTTGCACCGCAGCATCATCCTCACGCTCAACGGCAACATCACCGACGACTTCAAACCGGTGTATCGCGCGGTCCTCAACTTCCGGCACGGCTGGGACATCTATAACGAGCACTTCGACTACGTCGACCCGCACTACCTGTACCCGCCGGGCGGCACGCTGTTGATGGCGCCGTTCGGATACCTGCCCTTCACGCCGTCGCGCTACCTGTTCATCCTGATCAACACCGTGGCCATCCTGATCGCCTGGTATCTGCTGTTGCGGATGTTCAAATTCACGCTGTCCTCGGTGGCCGCGCCCGCCCTGCTGCTGGCCATGTTCTGTACGGAAAGCGTGACCAGCACGCTGGTGTTCACCAACATCAACGGCTGTGTGCTGCTGGCGGAGGTGCTGTTCTTCCGGTGGTTGCTGGACGGCAGGGTCGGGCGCCAGTGGTGGGCCGGCTTGGTGATCGGCCTGACGCTCACCCTCAAACCCGTACTGGGCCCACTGCTGTTGCTGCCGCTGCTGAATCGCCAGTGGCGAACGCTGGTGCCGGCCATCGCGGTCCCCGTCGTCGTCAACGTGGCCGCATGGCCTTTGGTGAGCGATCCCATGGACTTCGTCACGAAAACGGTGCCCTACTTCCTGGGCACCCGGGACTACTTCAACAGCTCCGTCGAGGGCAACGGCGTGTACTTCGGCCTGCCCACCTGGCTGATCGTGTTCATGCGAATCCTGTTCACCCTGCTGATGATCGGTGCGATGTGGCTGTTGTACCGCTACTACCGCACCCGAGACCCGCTGTTCTGGTTCACCAGCTCGTCGGGTGTGCTGCTGCTGTGGTCGTTCCTGGTGTCATCACTGGCCCAGGGCTACTACTCGATGATGCTGTTCCCGTTCTTGATGACGGTGGTGCTGCGTAACTCGCTGATCCGCAACTGGCCGGCCTGGCTCGGGATCTATGGCTTCATGGCGCTGGACGACTGGCTGATCTACAAGTACATGAGATACGGCCGCGCGTTGCATTATCTCAAGATCACCTACGGCTGGTCGCTGCTGCTGATCGTCGCCTTCACCGTGCTGCTCTTCCGCTATTTGGATGCCAAGGCCGAGAACCGGCTGGACGACGGCATCGATCCCGCGTGGCTGACGGCCGAGCGCGAGCGCGAGGCGATCGCGCCCGCGGCGGAGCCCGGCGCAGCGGCTCACGTCCGCTGAGCCTCACGCCGATCGCGGACGCTGCCGGCCCGGGCGCGGCGGATCGCCGCCATGCGCGCTAGCGTGGATGCATGACCTCCCCCGACGTGTCGCAGCCCAAGGTGCAACTGAGCGACGACGAGTGGCGCAAGAAACTCAGCCCGGAAGAGTTCCACGTACTGCGCCAGGCCGGCACCGAGCGGCCCTTCACCGGTGAATACACCGACACCAAAACCGAAGGCGTGTATCAGTGCCGGGCCTGTGGTGCCGAATTGTTCCGCAGCACAGAGAAGTTCGAGTCGCACTGCGGCTGGCCGTCATTCTTCGACCCGGCGAAGTCCGACGCGGTGATCCTGCGGCCCGACCATTCCATGGGCACGACGCGCACCGAGGTGCTGTGCGCGAACTGCCACAGCCACCTGGGCCATGTGTTCGCCGGCGAGGGCTACCCGACGCCGACTGACCAGCGGTACTGCATCAACTCGGTCTCGCTGCGGCTGGTGCCCGCGGGCGGATAGCCCGGGGGCCGTCTCCCATAGTTCGTCAACGCCGCGACACGTAAACCACGCACACGACACGCCGAAATCCGGCGCCGTGGTTTAAGTTTCGCGGTACCCGGGGCGGCTGTGAGCCCTCTCAGTCCACCCGGGTGGCGTGCACTTCCCAGAACGGGGCGTGCGCCCGCACGCCCTCGAGCCACGGCTCGATCACCCGGAAGCGCTCCAGTAACTTCTCCGCCTGGTCGGCCACGTCGGGGTTGCGCTTTGCCATCGCCTCGATGGACTCGACGCTGACGTTGACCCGATAGGTGGTCGTGCCCAGATAGGTGATCTCCCAGCCACCGCCCGGCAGCACATCGCGAAAGTCGTTCTCGGACAACGACCGCAGCATCTTGAAGCCATTGACGTTGTGCTCGCCGAACTCGAACATGTACAGCCGCGCGCCCGGCTTGGTGGCGCGGTGCAGCGCCTCGACATAGGACCGCCGCAGCTCGGGCTCGGTACTGAAGGTGTGGTAGAAGGCGCAGTCGACCACCGTGTCGAACCGGCCGTCGAACCCCTCCAGCTTCGTCGCGTCGGCCAGCTCGAAATTGACCAAGACCCCGGCCTTTTGGGCGTTCTCCCGGGCCCGCTCGATGGCGCCGGCGGACCCGTCGATGCCGGTCGCCGAATATCCCTTGGACGCGTAGTAGATGGCGTGATGGCCCGGGCCGGTGCCCGGGTCGAGCACCTCGCCCTTGATGGCGCCCAGCGCGACGAGCTGCTGGACCACCGGCTGCGGTCCGCCGATGTCCCACGGTGTGGCGGCCGGCAGGCCGTGCGATGTCCGCTGATCGCGGTACATCTCCTCGAAGCGGGTGGGATCGGTCGGGTCGAATGGCGTTGTCATTTGGCGCCGCTTCTCCTCATCGCTTCGCTCTGCATCGTCGCCGGCGCGGTCATGGCAGGGCGTTCACCAGCTGCTCGACCGCAACCCGGGGACCGGTGAAGAACGGCGTCTCCTCGCGGGTGTGCCGGCGCGCGTCGGTGGCGCGCAGTTCCCGCATCAGGTCCACGATGCGGTGCAGTTCGGGAGCCTCGAAGGCCAGCAGCCATTCGTAGTCGCCGAGCGCGAACGCCGGGACCGTGTTGGCGCGGACGTCCTTGTATTCGCGCGCGGCCATGCCGTGCTCGGCCAGCATGCGGCGGCGTTCCTCGTCGGGCAACAGATACCACTCGTAGGACCGCACAAAGGGATACACGCAGATGTAGGCGCCGGGTTCCTCGCCGGCAAGGAACGCCGGGATGTGGCTCTTGTTGAACTCGGCCGGCCGATGCAACGCCACGCTGCTCCACACCGGCGAACTGGCCCGCCCCAGCGCCGTGGTGCGCCGGAAATCGGCGTAGGTGGCCTGCAGCGCCTCGACGCGTTCGGCGTGGGTCCAGATCATGAAGTCGGCGTCGGCCCGCAGCCCCGCGACGTCGTAAAGACCGCGCACCACGACTCCGCGCTCCTCCTGCTGCTTGAAGAACGTCGACGCTTCATCGATGACGTCGTCGCGCTGGTCACCGAGCTCACCGGGCTCTACGGAGAACACCGAGAACATCAGGTAACGGATCGTGGAGTTGAGCGAGTCGTAGTCGAGCTTGGCCATGGAACCTATCGTGCCACCTGCGCATCCAAGTCACCGATGGCCCTGATCACACGCTCGGCCGCGCGACCGGCAGCGCCGACGCAGGCCGGCACGCCGATGCCGTCGAGGTAACTGCCGGCCACCGCGAGCGTCGGGGGCAGGCCCGCCCGCACCTCGGCGACCAACTCGGCATGGCCCGGCCCGTACTGCGGCATCGCGTCGGTCCAGCGCTGAATGCGGACGTCGACGGGGTCGACGGTCAGCCCGAACACGGTGGCCAGGTCGCCCAGCGCCCAGGTCAGCAGCTCGCCGTCGGAGGTGTCGGCCGCCACGCGGTCGCCGAACCGCCCGAACGACAGCCGCAGCAGCTGCGCGTCACCCCGGGCACCCCACTTGCGCGACGAGAGCGTGATGGCCTTGGCCCGCAATCGCTCACCGGTGGCCACCAGCACACCCGAACAGTCCGGGAACGCGGTATCGCCCGGCACGGCGAGCGCCATCACCACCGACGATGCGCTGGCGATGCGGCCGGCCGCGGCGACGCTGCGCGGGGCGATCTCGCTCAGCAGCCGGCAACACTGCCCCGCCGGCACGGCCAGGATCACCGCGTCGGCGGCCCAGCGCGCGCCCGTGGCGTCGAGCACCGTCCAGCCGGCGTCCGCGGGCTCGAGCCGCGACACCGCCGCGCGCACCCAGCGCGGGCGCCCGCGAGCGAGCAGCTCATCGATCAGCACCTGGTAGCCGCCCTCGAGCGACCCGAACACCGGGGCGCCGGTGGCCGGCGGCAGCGCCCGCCCCACGGCGTCGGTGAGGCTGGTGGCGCCGCGGTCCAGCGCCGCCGCCACGGCCGGGGCGGCGGCGCGCAGGCCGATGGTGGCCGACGAACCCGCATAGACCCCGCTGAGCAGCGGATCCACCGACCGGGCCACCACCTGCTCGCCGAATCGCTCGCCCACCAGGTCGGCCACCGCGGGATCGCCGCCCGGTTCCCATGCCAGCGGGCGGGTGGGCTCGGCTTCGATGCGGGCCATCGTGGCCTCGTCGACCAGTCCCGCCACCGACGCCGCCGACGACGGGATCCCGACCACGGTGCCCGCGGGCAGCGCACGCAGTTCCTGCCGGCTGTAGATCAGCGGGCGCGCGCCCGTCGAAACCCGTTGGCGTCCAGACAAATTCAGTTCGTCCAGCAGTGCGGGCATTTCGGGTCGGCGCAGCACGAACGCCTCGGCACCCAGGTCCATCGGCACCCCGCCGACCACCTCGGTGCGCAGGACGCCGCCGAGTCTGTCTCCCGGATCGAACAGCGTGATCGCGGCGTCGTCGCCGACGGCCATACGGAGCCGATAGGCCGCCGTCAGACCCGAAATACCGCCCCCCACAACACAATACGCGGGAGAAGTCATAGGGAGTGGACCAGCGACACCAGGTCGGTCAGCACGCCGGGATCCGTTTCGGGCAGCACGCCGTGGCCGAGGTTGAAGACGTGACCGGCGGCGCCGGCGTCGATCGCCCGTCGGCCGTCGTCCACGACCGCGCGCGCCGCGCGCTCCACCACCGGCCAGCCCGCCAGCGCCACCACCGGATCGAGGTTGCCCTGCAACGCCGTACCGGGCTGCACGCGGGTGGCCGCGTCGGCCAGGGAAGTGCGCCAATCCACGCCCACCACATTCGCCCCGACCGACGACATGGCGCCCAGCAGTTCGGCCGTGCCGACCCCGAAGTGGGTCATCGGGACGCCGTAGTCGGCCAGCGCGGCGAACACCCGGGCGCTGTGCGGCTGCACGTAGCTGCGGTAATTCGCCAGGGACAGCGCACCAGCCCACGAGTCGAACACCTGGATGGCGTCCACTCCGGCCTCCAGCTGCACCCGCAGGAAGCCCACGGTGATGTCGGTCAGCTTCTCCATCAGCGCGTGCCACGTGTCCGGCTCCGCCAGCATCATCGCCTTGGTGCGCGCGTGGTGTCGGCTCGGGCCGCCCTCGATCAGATAGGACGCCAACGTGAACGGGGCGCCCGCGAAGCCGATCAGCGGGACGTCGCCGAGCGCGGCCACCAGCAACGACACCGCGTCGGACACCGGCTGAACCCGTTGCCGCTCAAGGGGTTTGATTGCGGCCACGTCGGCGGCGGTGCGCACCGGCGACTCGATCACCGGCCCGACCCCGGCGACGATGTCCAGGTCGATGCCCGCACCGAGCAACGGCACCACGATGTCGGAGAACAGGATCGCCGCGTCGACGTCGTGGCGACGCACCGGCTGCAGGGTGATCTCGCAGACCAGCTCGGCGTCGAAGCAGGCCGACAGCATGTCGGTCTGGGCCCGCAGCGCCCGGTATTCGGGCAACGAGCGACCGGCCTGCCGCATGAACCACACCGGCACCCTGTTGGGTTTGCGGCCGCTCACGGCCGCCAGATACGGCGACTCGGGAAGGTCGCGGCGAGTACTCATCAGCCTCAATGCTGCCATGACCGGAGAACACCGAACTGCGCTGCGTACGATCAACGACCGCGACCGTTTGAACGTCAGGAGCTCGGAGATGCCAGTGAGTCAGCCCCCAGCGAATTACGACGCGTTTCCCAGCCTGCGCTGCGAACTCGGAGACAACGGGGTGCTGACGCTGGTTCTCGACTCCCCCGGCCTGAATTCGGTCGGGCCGCAGATGCACCGCGACCTCGCCGACATCTGGCCGGTGATCGACCGCGATCCGGCCGTGCGCGCAGTGCTGGTCCGCGGCGAAGGCAAGGCCTTTTCCTCCGGCGGCAGCTTCGACCTGATCGACGAGACGATCAACGACTACGAGGGCCGGCTCCGGATCATGCGCGAAGCCCGCGACCTGGTGCACAACATGATCAACTGCGACACCCCCGTCGTGTCGGCCATCCGGGGGCCTGCGGTGGGCGCGGGCCTGGTGGTGGCCCTGCTCGCCGACATCTCGGTGGCGGGCCGGACCGCCAAGCTGATCGACGGGCACACCAAGCTGGGCGTGGCGGCAGGCGACCACGCCGCCATCTGCTGGCCCCTGCTGGTCGGCATGGCCAAGGCCAAGTACTACCTGTTGACCTGCGAGACGCTGCTGGGCGAGGAAGCCGAGCGGATCGGGCTGGTGTCCACCTGCGTCGACGATGACGACGTGCTGTCCACCGCCACCCGCATCGCCGAGAATTTGGCGCAGGGCGCGCAGAACGCGATCCAGTGGACCAAGCGCAGCCTCAACCATTGGTATCGCATGATGGAGCCCACCTTCGAGACCTCGGTGGGCCTGGAATTCCTCAGTTTCAGCGGCCCCGACGTGCAGGAAGGCCTGGCCGCGCACCGCGAGAAGCGCCAGGCGCGTTTCACCCGCTGACCGCGGCCTGAGCTGCACATATAGCTTTGGTGGAGGCCTGGTAACGGCTTGGTCGCGGCCGGTTTGAAACGCGGCGCGCCTGTCGCGGCGTGTCGGGCTGTAGGTCTAGCGTCGATCCCTGTGACCCGTGCCGTGACGACGCAGAACGGTCGGGATGAACAGGAGCGGCGCCAAGTGACCTCATCCGAACCGGCCCCCTTCCGCGAGGCGGTGGAGGCGATGAACGCCGTCGTCGTGCGGTCGGAGATCGAGTTGGGTCCCATCCGGCCGCCGCAACGCTTGGCTCCCCACAGTTACGCCCTGGGCGCCGAGGTCAAACATCCCGACAGCGACATCATTCCCGAGCGGTCCGACGGCGACGCCTTCGGACGGTTGATCCTGCTGTACGACCCCGAGGGGGCCGACGCGTGGGACGGGACCATCCGCATGGTCGCCTACATCCAGGCTGACCTTGACCCCAGTGAGGCGGTCGACCCGCTGCTGCCCGAAGTAGCGTGGAGCTGGCTAGTCGAGGCACTGGAGTCACGTATGGAACAAGTCGTCGCCCTGGGCGGCACCGTCACCGCCACCACATCGGTGCGCTACGGAGATATCTCCGGGCCGCCGCGCGCCCACCAGCTCGAGCTGCGTGCGTCGTGGACCGCGACATCGCCCGCGGTCGGCGGGCACGTCGAGGCGTTCTGCGAGGTACTGGAGCACGCCGCGGGCCTACCCCCCGCCGGAGTCACCGACCTGAGCTCGCGGTCACGCGCCTAGCATGGGCGAACCGTCGGCCGACGGGCCGGGCGGCAGCGTGCCCGGCGACGTCGGCACCGACCCCGCGCCCACCCCGCTGCCGCACCCTACCGAGGGGGTGCCGCCCATCTCGGTAAGCGTGCACGAGATCGAGGCCGCCGCGCAGCGACTGGACCGCGGGCGCGGACCGTTCGCGGTGGACGCCGAGCGGGCGTCGGGTTTCCGCTACTCCAACCGGGCCTACCTGATCCAGATCCGCCGGGCCGGTTCCGGCACCGTGCTGATCGATCCGGTGAGCCACGGCGCCGACCCGCTCGAAGCCCTGCGGCCGGTAGCCGAGGTGCTGGGCAGCGACGAATGGATCCTGCACTCCGCCGATCAGGACCTGCCATGCCTGGCCGAGGTGGGCATGCGGCCGCCGGCGCTCTACGACACCGAACTCGCCGGACGGCTGGCCGGATTCGAACGGGTGAACCTGGCGACCATGGTCGAGCGGCTGCTGGGTTTCGGGCTGGCCAAGGGGCACGGCGCGGCCGACTGGTCCAAGCGGCCCCTGCCCGCCGAGTGGCTCAACTACGCCGCGCTGGATGTGGAACTGCTCATCGAGCTGCGCGCCGCGATAGCCGACGTGCTGGCCGAGCAGGGCAAAACCGATTGGGCCGCACAGGAATTCGACTACCTGCGCGACGCGGGTACGAAAGATCCGGCCGCCGCCGTGCGGCGGGACCGGTGGCGGCGAACGTCGGGCATCCATCGGGTGCGCGATCAGCGAGGCCTGGCCGCGGTCCGCGAACTGTGGTTGACGCGCGACCGGATCGCGCAGCGCCGCGACATCGCCCCGCGCCGCATCCTGCCCGACTCGGCCATCATCGATGCCGCCCTGGCCAACCCGACGACCGTCGAGGAGCTTGTCGCGTTGCCGGTGTTCGGTGGGCGCAATCAGCGGCGCAGCGCCGCGACATGGCTGGGGGCGCTGGACGAGGCCCGGCGGAACAAGAACCCACCCGGAGACAGCGAGCCGCCGAACGGTCCGCCGCCGCCGGCGCGGTGGAGCAGGCGCAAACCGGAGGCCGCCGCCCGGCTGGAGGCCGCGCGCTCGGCGCTGTCCGAGGTCTCCGAGCGGGTGCACGTCCCCACCGAGAACCTGGTGTCGCCGGACCTGGTGCGACGGCTGTGCTGGGACTGGGCGCCCGCGCCCGATCCGTTCGACGCCGTCGAGACGTTCCTGCGCGCCGGGCAGGCGCGGCCGTGGCAGCGGGAATTGGTGGATCCCGTTCTGGCCCGGGCGTTACAGGACCCGCCTGCGGAGTCCGAGGACTAGTTGCGCGGTGTTGGCGCTTTGAGTGTGAATCGTGGGCCTCGGGTGTGAGCGCTGGGCGGAAAAATCGCCGAAATCCCGCCCTGAGCGCACACTCAAAGCCCTGGATGCACTCGCGATCGCGGCCTTAGTCGAGGTGCTCGCGGATCTCCGCTTCGGCGACACCGCTGCCCAGCGCGGCGACCCAACCGGTGATGCGGCGGGCCACGTCCTGATCGGTCAGCGCCAGATCCGACAGCAGCTCACCGCGTGAGGCGTGCTCGTAGAACTGCTGCGGCAGCCCCACATCGCGGCACGGAACGTCGATCTCGGCGCGGCGCAGGGCGGCGGACACCGCCGAGCCCACCCCGCCGTTGACCCCGTTGTCCTCGCACGTGACCACGAGCTTGTGCTGGGCCGCCAATTCCAGAACGCTCTCCGAGACCGGCAGCACCCAGCGCGGGTCGATGACCGTGACGCCGATCCCCTGGTCCTGCAGCCGCCTGGCCACCGCCAGCGCCATCGGCGCGAACGCGCCGACGCCGATCAGCAGCACGTCGTGGTTGCAACCGGCGGCCGGGCCCGCGAGGACGTCGACGCCCGAGATGCCCGATCCGCGGCGCTCGATCGCCGGGATGTCCTCGCCCACATCACCTTTGGGGAAGCGCAGCGCCGTGGGGCCGTCGTCGACGTCGAGCGCCTCACCGAGTTCCTCGCGCAACCGGGTGGCGTCGCGGGGTGCGGCCACCCGCATGCCGGGCACGATGCCCAGCATCGACATGTCCCACATGCCGTTGTGGCTGGCGCCGTCCGAACCGGTGATGCCGGCCCGGTCGAGCACCAGGGTGACGGGCAGCTGGTGCAGCGCCACGTCCATCATGATCTGGTCGAAGGCCCGGTTGAGGAACGTCGAATAGATGGCCACCACCGGGTGCATGCCGCCCATGGCCAGGCCGGCCGCCGACGTCATCGCGTGCTGCTCGGCGATGCCGACGTCGAACAAGCGGTCCGGGAACTGCTGCCCGAACGGGGTCAGCCCGGTCGGGCCGGGCATGGCCGCGGTGATGGCCACGATGTCGCGGCGCTTCCGGGCGTAGCCGATGAGGGCGTCGGAGAACGTCGCCGTCCAGCCCGGGCCGGCGACCTTGGTCGCCTGGCCGGTGACCGGATCGATGACGCCGCAGGAATGCATCTGCTCGGCCTCGTCGTCCTCGGCCGGCGCGAAGCCCATCCCCTTGCGGGTCACCACGTGCACGATCACCGGGCGGCCGAAACCGCGGGCGTGGCGCAGCGCGGCCTCCACCGCGCGTTCGTCGTGGCCGTCGACCGGGCCGACGTACTTCAGGCCCAGATCGGTGAACATCAGCTGCGGCGACAGCGAGTCCTTGATGCCGGCCTTGACGCTGTGCATGACGCGGTACGCGATCTTGCCGACCAGCGGCAGCGCGCGCAGCGCGTCGCGGCCCTTCTCCAGCGCCTGCTCGTAGGCCGGCTGCAGCCGCAGCGAGGCGAGATGGTCGGCGACACCGCCGATCGTCGGGGCGTAGCTGCGGCCGTTGTCGTTGACCACGATGATGACCGGGCGGCCGGAGGCGGCGATGTTGTTCAGCGCCTCCCAGCACATGCCGCCGGTGAGCGCGCCGTCGCCGACCACCGCGACCACGTGCCGGTTGCGGTGCCCGCTCAGTTCGAAGGCCTTGGCCAGGCCGTCGGCGTAGGACAGCGAGGCGCTGGCGTGGCTGGATTCCACCCAGTCGTGCTCGCTCTCGGCGCGCGACGGATATCCGGACAGCCCACCCTTCTTGCGCAGGCTTTCGAAGTCGTGGGAGCGGCCCGTCAGCATCTTGTGCACGTAGGCCTGATGGCCGGTGTCGAAGATGATCGGATCGTGGGGTGAGTCGAACACCCGGTGCAGGGCGAGGGTCAGCTCGACCACGCCCAGATTCGGCCCCAGGTGTCCCCCCGTGGCAGCAACCTTGTGAATCAGAAACTCGCGAATCTCGGCGGCCAGTTCGCGAAGTTCATGTTGGGAAAGGTGCTGCAGATCGGCGGGCCCACGGATCTGTTCCAGCATCCAGTCAGTCTACGCAGCGGCGGCGAGCACACCAGGTAAGCGGCCGGCGGCCGGCCTAGGGCGGCCCGAAGAGGTCGGCCAGGGTGCCGTGAAGTTCGGGATCCGCCAGGATGACGACCTCGTCGCCGGTCTGAAGTTCGGTGTCGCCCCGCACCGGAACCAGGCCGGTGGCCCGGACCACGATGCTCACCCAGATGTCGCCGACACGATCACCGAGACCCTCGACCGTGCACCCCTGCGCCTCAGACCCGGAGGCAACGCTGAAGCGGTGGACACCCTCCGGTTCGTCCGCGAGCCGGACACCGATCTGCCACGGCTGGGTCTCGACCGTGCGCATGGGCAGACGCAACAGCCGAGCGACACCCGGCACGGAACCGCCTTGCACCAGTACCGAAAAAATGACGACGACGACGACGATGCCGTAGAGGCGTTCCGCGTCGGCGACGTGCGCGGCCCGCAGGAATTCGCCCAGCAGAATCGGCACCGCGCCCTTGAGCCCGGCAAAGAGGACGAAGATGCGTTCGTTTCGCTCGAGCCGGACGCGAAACAGGCTGGACCCCACCGCCAACGGTCGGATCACCACCGTCAAGGCCACACCGAGGACCAGCCCCGGGATCCAAACATCGGGATGGGCAAGCACATTGAGGTCGACGGTCAAACCCAGAACGACAAACGCGACGATTTCAGCCAGTCCGGCCAGGGCAGCGTGGAAACGCTTGATCTCCGGCTTGTAGGGCGCGCGGGCGTCGCCGATCACGATGCCGGCGACGAACACCGCGAGGAATCCCGAGCCGTGCGCCAGGGTGGCGATGCCGTACAACATCAGGCAGGATGCCAGCGTTCGCAGCGGGTACAGACCTTCGCTCGGCAATGCCACCCGGCGCATGAACGCGAGCAGGGCACGGCCGCCAACCACCCCGACCGCCAGGCCGATCGCCATTTGCAGAGCGAATTTAGCTCCCACGCCGGCGAATCCGGCCGCGCTGAGACCACCGGCGGCGATCAGGCTCGACATCAAGGAGATGCCGACCGGATCGTTGGCACCGGACTCGCCCTCCAGGATCGTGCCGATGCGCCCCCTGATCTCGCGTTTGCCCAACACAGAGAAGACCACGGCGGGATCGGTAGGAGCCACGGCTGTGGCCACGAGTACCGCCGGGAACCAGCCGATTCCGCAGACGTAGTGCACGATCAGTGCCGCCCCACCGGCGGTGAGCGCGGTTCCCAGCACGCCCACCGACAGGATCGGGACGGCCGCCGCGCGAAAGCGCGCCGGCCCGATATGCATGCCGCCGTCGAACAACACCAACACCAGCGCGATGGTGATGACCCGCTCCACGGTCCGCTCGGACGGTGGTTGTACCGCGGGCAGCGCGCGCACCGCCACGGCGGCTCCGACGAGCACCAGCAGGGCCACCGGGATCTTCACCCGCTCGGTGAGGCGGTTCGCCAGCACCGCGACCAAACCGACTGCGCTGGATAACAAGACGACCAGCGCGTAACGAATTGTTTCGCTCACAACGGCCGCAATCGCGTGCGGCTGAGCCCATATCGTGCATCCGACCGGCACGACCCGACGGTCGCGGCGCGATCTCTGGTGGTAGACACCCAAGCCTTTCGGTTGGTCGACAAAGACATCGCCGACCAGACTTCCCGGCACACCGCAACGGAGTTTAGCCGCTCCCGGGAAGAATCTCCCGTAGAGGCATGGCGGCGACGGGTCTAGCGTCGGCGCTCACCTCATCGTGGACTCCCGACCTCTCTTTCACTTGCGGGTCAGCAGCGCGACGCATTCGGTGTGATGCGTCAGCGGGAAGGCGTCGAAGACTTTGATCTGCTCCACGGTGTATCCGTGCCCGAGGTAGATGCCGATGTCGCGGGCGAAAGATGCCGCCTCACAACCGATGTGCACCACCCGCGGAATGCCGGCGGCGGCCAGCAGATCGATGACCTCGCGCCCGGCCCCCGCCCGCGGCGGATCCAGCACCGCGACGTCGGCGCGCCCGCGCTGCGCCACCAGCGCGCGCCGCACCGAGTCGGTGACGATGTGCACCTGCGTCAGATCGGCCAAGGCGACCCGGGCGGCCCGGGTCGACGCGCGCGACGTATCGACACTGAGCACCCGCCCGGACGGGCCCACGGCATCACCGAGCACCGCGGCGAAAACCCCTGCGCCGCCGTACAAATCCCACGCACGCATGCCGGTGCCCAGCTGCGCCCAGTCGGCGACCAGCTCGCTGTACACCCCCGCCGCGTCGCGGTGCGCCTGCCAGAAGGCGGTTACCGGCACCTGCCAGCTGCGCCCGGCCACTCGCTGCACCGCCTCGTAGCGACCCTCCACCACCTTGGTCGCGGTCTGCCTGCCCTGCCGCAGCGTGCGCACCACGTGGCGCGCGCCGTCGTCGTCGACGGCCACGTGCAGCTGGGCGGCCGGCGGCCACTCGAGGTCGGCGATCCCGTCGAGCATCCCCGCCGGCAGCTGCGCACAACGCAGGTCGGTCACCAATTCGTCGCTGTGGTACCGGTGAAAGCCCGGGCGACGGTCGGGGCCCACGTCGAGACGAACGCGGGTGCGCCACCCGGTCGGCGCGGAATCCGCCAACGGCTCGGCCTCGCCGCTCCACGCATGCCCGCCGAGGCGCTCGAGCTGGTTGGCCACCACCTCGGCCTTCAGCGTGCGGGTCACCTCGGGGTCGGCGAACGCCAGGTCGCAACAACCGGCGCCGTCCACCCCGGCGATTGGGCACAGCGACGCGATACGGCCGGCCGCCGCATCGATGACCTCGATAACCTCTGCGTGCCAATAGGATCCGCGATCCGCGGTGACCCGGACACGCACCCGCTCACCGGGCAACGCATACCGGACGAACACCACACGGCCTTCGTGGTGCGCGACGCAGCTGCCGCCGTTGGCCGGGGCGCCGGTGGTCAGGGTCAGCTCCCCCACGGCGGGTGGGGTCGCGCGCGGCGCACGGGTCGATTCGCGGGTCAATCGAAGATTCCCCGACGAGCGTCACCCGGCGCCACATGCGGCTGCAGGGTCTTGCGCCGTTCCGACGAACTCAGCTGCCACGGAACCGAAGTCACCATGACGCCCGGCATGAACAGCAGGCGGCCCTTGAGCCGAAGAGCACTCTGGTTGTGCAGCACCTGCTCCCACCAGTGGCCCACCACGTACTCCGGAATGAACACCGTCACCACGGTGCGCGGCGACTCCTCCCTGGCCCGTTTGACGTATTCCAGGACGGGACGGGTGACTTC
Organism: Mycobacterium colombiense; assembly: GCF_001672755.1. Lineage (GTDB taxonomy): Bacteria > Actinomycetota > Actinomycetes > Mycobacteriales > Mycobacteriaceae > Mycobacterium > Mycobacterium colombiense_C. Next base: position 23,277 of record NZ_LZKI01000006.1, read on the forward strand.
ACGATACGGCGAGGCAATGACCTTGAGCGGGACGCTGATATCGCTTTCTTCCCACTTGCGCACCAGCTCGCGGGTTTCCGCGTCGTCGACGCTGACCGTCACGGCCTCGAGAACGTCGGGCCGCGTGGCCCTGGCGTAGGCCAGCGCGCGCAACGTCGGCAAGTGCAGCTTCGACACCAGCACCACCGCGTGATTGCGGCTGGGCAGGACCACGTCGTCTTGGGCAGCGGCCTGCTCTGCCAGTTCGCGGTTCACGGTGTTGTAGTGCCGGTGAATCATTTTCATGATTCCGAACAACAGGCTCATCGCGAACAGCGCGATCCACGCCCCGGACGCGAACTTGGTCACCAGGACCACCAGCAACACCGTGCCGGTGGACAGCAATCCGACCGTGTTGACCACTCGCGAGCGCATCATCTTGCGCCGCGCCCGCGGATCGGTTTCGGTGCGCAGCAACCGGGTCCAGTGCCGCACCATGCCGATCTGGCTCAGGGTGAACGAAATGAACACGCCGACGATGTAGAGCTGAATCAGGGCGGTGACCTCGCCGCGGAACGCGATGATCGCCAGCAGCGCCGCGCCCGACAGGAACAGGATGCCGTTGGAGAACGCCAATCGGTCTCCGCGGGTGTGCAATTGGCGCGGCAGATAGCTGTGCTGCGCCAGGATCGAGCCGAGCACCGGGAACCCGTTGAAGGCGGTGTTGGCCGCCAGCACCAGAATGAGGGCGGTCACCGTGGCGATCAGCAGGAACCCGATGTGGAAGCTGCCGAACACCGTTTGCGCCAGCTGGGTGACCAGAGTCTTCTGGTAGTAGCCCTTCGGCGCCCCGCCCAGTTGCGTCGCGGGATCCTCGACGAGCTGGACCCCGATCTGCTGGGCCAGCACGATGATGCCCATCAGCAGGGTCACCGCGATGCCGCCCAGCATCAGCAGGGTGGTCGCCGCGTTGCGCGACTTGGGTTTCTGAAACGCCGGCACCCCGTTGCTGATCGCCTCGACACCCGTCAGCGCCGCACACCCCGACGAGAACGACCGCGCCACCAAGAACGCCAGCGCGAAACCGACGATCTGGCCGTGCGCCGAGTGCATCTGGAATCCGGCGGATTCGGCCCGCAGCGGATTGCCCAGCACGAAGATCCGAAACAGACCCCAGCCGATCATCACCAGCACGCCGACGATGAAGGCATAGGTCGGGATGGCGAACGCCAACCCGGACTCGCGCACCCCACGCAGGTTCAGCGCCATCACCAGCAGGATGGACACCACGCAGAAGAACACCTTGTGCTGGGCCACGATCGGGATCGCCGAGCCGATGTTCGCCATCGCCGACGCCGTCGAGACCGCAACGGTCAGAACGTAATCCACCATCAGCGCGCTGGCGACGACGAGCCCGGCGGTGTCACCGAGATTGGTGGTGACCACCTCGTAGTCGCCGCCGCCGGACGGGTAGGCGTGCACGTTCTGCCGGTAGCTGGCCACCACCACCAGCATGACCGCGGCCACCGCGAGCCCGATCCACGGTGTCAGCGCATACGCCGTCACCCCGGCCACCGAGAGCATCAGGAAGACCTCCTCGGGCGCGTAAGCAACCGAGGACAGCGCGTCGGAGGCGAACACCGGCAAGGCGATCCGCTTGGGCAGCAGCGTGTGACTCAGCCGGTCGCTGCGAAACGGCCGACCGATAAGCAACCGACGGGTGGCGGTTGAAAGTTTGGACACGAGAGCCAAGAGTAAGCCCAGACAGGTTTGGCGGTAGCGTTCGTAGGAGAATGTTCGCCGACCGAAACGGCTGGCCGACGTGGGTTGCCGGAGAAGGGCGCAGGACGCGGTCGAGAGGACCTCAAGTTGCGAGTAGTGGTGATGGGCTGCGGCCGGGTCGGTTCTTCGGTCGCTGACGGGCTCTCCCGCATCGGTCACGACGTCGCGGTCATCGACCGTGACAGCACCGCGTTCAACCGGCTCAGCCCCGAATACGCCGGCGAACGGGTGCTGGGGCAGGGATTCGACCGAGATGTGCTGCTGAGGGCCCGCATCGAGGAAGCGGACGCGTTCGCCGCGGTGTCCTCCGGCGACAACTCCAACATCATCTCGGCCCGGCTGGCCCGGGAGACGTTCGGCGTCAAGCGGGTGGTGGCCCGCATCTACGACGCCAAACGCGCCGAGGTCTACGAGCGGCTGGGCATTCCCACCATCGCGACCGTGCCCTGGACCACCGACCGCCTGCTCAACGCGCTGCTGCGCGAGACCGAGACGGCCAAGTGGCGCGATCCGACCGGCACCGTCGCCGTGTCCGAGGTCGTCCTGCACGAGGATTGGATCGGCCATCGGGTCACCGACCTCGAGCAGGCCACCGGCGCCCGGGTGGCATTCCTCATCCGTTTCGGGGCCGGCGTGTTGCCGGAGCCCAAATCGGTTATCCAGGCAGGCGACCAGGTGTACGTCGCCGCGATCTCCGGCCGCGCCGCAGAGGCGGTGGCCATCGCCGCCCTACCACCCAGTGAAGACCTGTGATGAATTCGAGCATTGAGGAGCGGCGCAGATGAAGGTAGCTGTAGCCGGCGCCGGCGCGGTCGGCCGCTCGGTCACCCGCGAACTCATCGGCAACGGCCACGATGTGACGCTGATCGAACGTAATCCCGATCACGTCGACGTCGACGCGATCCCGGCCGCGCACTGGCGGCTGGGCGACGCCTGCGAACTGAGCCTGCTGGAGTCGGTGCACCTGCACGAATTCGACGTGGTGGTGGCGGCGACCGGCGATGACAAGGCCAACGTCGTGCTAAGTCTTTTGGCCAAAACCGAATTCGCGGTGCCGCGGGTGGTGGCGCGGGTCAACGATCCCCGCAACGAATGGCTGTTCACCGACGCCTGGGGGGTCGACGTGGCGGTGTCGACGCCGCGCATGCTGGCGTCGCTGATCGAAGAGGCCGTCGCCGTCGGCGATCTGGTACGGCTGATGGAATTCCGCAAGGGGCAGGCCAACCTGGTCGAGATCACGCTGCCCGACGACACGCCGTGGGGCGGCAAGCCGGTGCGCAAACTGCAACTGCCGCGGAACACCTCGCTGGTGACGATCCTGCGTGGCCCGCGGGTGATCGTGCCCGAGGAGGACGAGCCGCTGGAGGGCGGTGACGAGTTGCTGTTCGTCGCGGTCGCCGAGGCGGAAGAGGACCTGCAGAAGCTGCTGTTGGGCAGCCACAATCCGGCCGGCGGCTGATCAGTCGGTGACGGCGCCGGGTTCCACGTCCACCGCGGGGCCATCGGCGGCGATGGCCCGTTGCGCCGACTTGATCGCCGCATAGGTGGCCAACGCGGCCAGCACGGTCAGCGGCCAGCCCATCGCGATCCGCGCCACCGCCAGCCATCCGGTCCGGTCGGCGTCATAGAGCAGTCCCTGAACCACGAACCGCGCGGCGAACACCAGCACCCAACCCACCGAGGCGATGTCGAACGCATAGACGGCCCGGGGCACGCTGCGCCAGCCGTCGCCACGCCCGGTTGCCCAGCTCCACCCGTAGCCGACCAGGGGACGGCGGATCAGCACCGACGCCGCGACCACCACGGCCCACACCAGCGACATCCAGATGCCCAGCAGGAAATAGCCCTTGGACTCCCCCAGCACGTAGGCGATCAGCGCGCACAGCGCGACGCCGAAGAACCCGGAGAACGCGGGCTGTGGGGATTCGCGGCGAATCAGCCGCCACACCAGGATCAACGCGGCCACCGTCAGCGCAGCCACGATCGCGGGAATCAGTCCCGACACACTCGAGGCGACGACGAAGACCACCACCGGCAGCGACGAGTAGATGACACCACTCACCCCGCCTGCCTGTGCCAGCAGACGTTCCGGGTTGATGCGGTTAGAGGTCATTTGTTTTGATGCGCCCGACTCCCGCGGGGTTGCCCCCAGATCTTGGGGGTCGGTCACCGCTGAATTTCGTAGTGCGGGTTGTAGATCGCCTTGGTTCCGTTCTCCAGCTTGCCGAGGCGCCCACGCACTCGCAGGGTGCGGCCCGAGTCGATGCCGGGGATGCGGCGCTGTCCCAGCCAGACGAGCGTGACGGTGTCGCTGCCGTCGAACAGTTCGGCGCGTACTCCGCCGGCGCAGGCTCTGCCGTTGCACTCGACGCTACGGAGCGTGCCCACCATCGTGACCTCTTGGCCACGCTCGCAGTCGATCGCGCGTTGCGCGCCCGTGCTTGCGACCTCGTCGGAAAGTTCGTCCGAGTCGAGCTGCTCCGGATCCTCCGTCAACCGACGGGTGAGGCGGCGCAGATATCCTTGGGCCCCCATGGCCACTCCTGACAATGCTGATAAGCCTCGATGCTTCCATTTATGCCAACGGACACCGTAGACCTCTTGGTTCCCCAGCGCCAACCGACTCAAACGTCGTGTTGGAGGGCGGGTGAACGGCGGGGCACTATCGAGAGGTGGTGGTCGATCTGCGCGGTGTCACGACGGTGTTGTTGCCCGGAACCGGCTCCGACGACGACTACGTTCACCGGGCATTTTCCGGCCCCTTGTCCGAGCTCGGCGCGCGGCTGGTGACCCCGCCGCCGCGGCCCGACCGGTTGATCGAGGGCTACCTTGCGGCGCTGGATGACGCGGGCCACCAGGGACCGGTCGTTGTGGGCGGGGTCTCGATCGGGGCCGCGGTGGCGGCCGCCTGGGCGCTGGCCCATCCGGACCGGACGGTCGCGGTGCTGGCCGCGCTGCCGGCGTGGGCGGGCGCGCCCGGGGCCGCGCCCGCGGCGCTTGCGGCGCGGTATTCGGCGTCACAGTTGCGCGCCGACGGCCTGGCGGCGACCACGACCCAGATGCGGGCGTCCAGCCCGCCCTGGCTGGCCGACGAGCTGACCCGGTCGTGGGGCGCCCAATGGCCGCATCTGCCCGTTGCCATGGAGGAGGCGGCCGCTTACGTCGCGCCGAGCTGCGACGAGCTGGGCGGGCTGGCGGCGCCGCTCGGCGTCGCGTCCGCGGTCGACGATCCGATCCATCCGTTGCAGGCCGGGCTCGACTGGGTCGCCGCCGCGCCGCGTGCGGCGCTGCGGACGGTGACGCTGGATCAGATCGGCGCGGACCCGGCGGCCCTGGGGGCGGCCTGCCTGGGGGCGCTGGCCGACCTGTAGCCGGCTCAGCCGCCGGTGGTGGTGCGCAGCTGCTGCATCGCCGACCCGTCGACGCTGCGGCGCGCGGCCGGTTCGTTGGGCGGTGCCTGCTGCCCCTCGGCCTGTTGGGCGTCGTCCTGCTGCGCAGCCTGTTGCGCGGCGGCGGCCTCGCGCAGCTGCTGTGCCATCGGCTCGGGCAGCTGCACGGTCAGCGGCGTGCGCACCGGAAGCGGCGTGTCGCCACGCCGAACCACGGTGTCCGCCAAGGCCGCTCGCGCCTCCTGCTCCAGGGCTTCCATCGTCTCGTGTGGGCCGTTGATGACGCAGCGGATCATCCACCGGTAGCCGTCGACGCCGATGAAGCGCACCACGCCGGTCGCGGTGCCCACCACCTCGCGACCCCACGGCCCGTCCTTGATGCTGACCTGGGCCGAGTCGTTGCGCAGCGATTCGGCGAGCTCGCCGGCCACTTCGCGCCACAGGCCGCCGGTCTTGGGCGCGGCATAGGCGGCGATGGTGAAGCGCCCGTTGGGCGTGACGACCCAGACCGCGCTCGGCACACCGGTTTCGGTCAGCTCGACCTGCAGCTGGCCGGCCTCCGGCATGGGGATCAGCACCGAGCCCAGGTCGAGCCGCGCCAGCTCCGCGACCGCAGGGTCGTCGAAGTCCTCGATGTCGAACGGGCCCTCGAGCTCCTCGGGGGACGGCTCGTCGTCGGGGGCCGCGACCTCGTCGGCCGCCGAGGTGTCGGCGCCGGAGGTGTCGTCGTCTTTGGGTGTGCGTTTACCGAATGCCATCACAAACTCGCATGTCCGCCGGAGGAACCGTGACCACCATCGCCACGGGATGTTTCGGCCAGCCCGGCCTCGTCGAACGACGACACCTCGACCAACTCCACTAATTCGACTCGCTGCACCAACAACTGGGCGATGCGATCGCCGCGGTGCACCACGATCGGCTCGCTCGGGTCCAGGTTGATCAGCGCAACCTTGATCTCGCCGCGATAGCCCGCGTCGATGGTACCCGGACTGTTGACGATCGAAAGTCCAACTCGCGCAGCCAGTCCCGAGCGTGGATGCACCAAGCCGACCATTCCGAACGGGATGGCGACCGCGACCCCCGTCCGCACCAGGGCACGTCGCCCGGGCTCCAGTTTGACGTCTTCGGCGCTGAACAGATCGATCCCGGCGTCGCCCTCGTGGGCGCGGCTGGGCAGCGGAAGCTCGGGGTCAAGACGGACGATGGCCAGACTGGTCGACACGGGGCCACAGACTACCCTTGACTGCGTGTCCGATACGCGCGTCGCGCCGCACAACGTGCGGTATCGCGAACGATTGTGGGTTCCGTGGTGGTGGTGGCCACCGGCCTTCGCGCTGGCCGGCATCATCGCCTTCGAATTCAACATGGGCGTCACCCGCGACTCGTCGTGGTGGCCGTACGCGACGCTGTTCGCGGTGGCGGCCGCGGCGCTGCTGTGGCTGGGCCGCATCGAGATCCGGGTCACCGCCGACCCGGCGGCGCCGGGCGAGGTGCAGTTGTGGGCCGGCCAGGCGCATCTGCCGGTCACCGTGATCTCCCGGTCCGCGGAGATAGCGCCCTCGGCGAAGTCCGCCGCCCTGGGCCGGCAACTCGACCCAGCGGCGTATGTGCTGCACAGGGCATGGGTAGGGCCGATGATCCTGGCGGTACTCGACGATCCGGACGATCCGACGCCGTACTGGCTGGTGAGCTGCCGTCACCCCGAGCGGGTGCTGTCGGCCCTGACACGGTGAGTGCAGCTATCAGGCCGCGCAGTCGGTACAGATCATCACGCCGTTCTTCTCGCTGGCCAGCCGGCTGCGGTGTTGCACCAAAAAGCAGCTCGAGCAAGTGAACTCGTCGGCCTGCTTCGGAATCACGCGAACCGACAGTTCTTCACCAGACAGGTCGGCACCAGGCAGTTCAAAGTTCTCAGCGGATTCGGATTCGTCGACGTCGACGACGGCCGACGCCGCCTCGTTCCGTCGCGCTTTGAGCTCCTCCAGCGAGTCCTCCGAAACGTCGTCGGTCTCGGTACGCCGTGGAGCGTCGTAGTCGGTAGGCATTGCCCTATCCCCTCACATGCCCTCGTTATCCAAGCATCGCTTTGTACCAGCGTCGAACGCATCCACCAAACGATTCGTGCCCGTATCGCGGCCCATTAAGGTGTGATTTACGTCACACCCCTATTTTTACCCTTGCGCTCGTGTCTGAACAGTGGGTTTAGCGTGCGGCTAGAGTGCAGCTGTGGTCACGCAAATCACCGAGGGTACAGCCTTTGACAAGCACGGCCGCCCTTTTCGGCGGCGCAACCCCCGGCCGGCCATCGTCGTGGTGGTGCTTCTCGCGGTGGCCACCGGCGTGATCTGGACGATCGCGCTGACCCGGCCCGCCAAGGTGCACGAGGCCGTGGTGTGCAACCCCCCGCCCCAGGCGGCGGCCGGCTCGGCGCCGGCCCAGCTCGGTGAGCAGGTGTCGCGCAGCGCCATGATGGACGTCACACCCGCCAAGCTCGCCGACACCAAGGTTCGCGTGCTCAACGCCAGCGGCCGGGGCGGGCAGGCCGGCGATGTCGCCGGGGCGATGAAAGACCTCGGCTTCGCGCAACCGACCGCCGCCAACGACCCCCTCTATGCGGGCACCAGACTCACCTGCCAGGGCCAGATCCGTTTCGGCACCGCCGGACAGGCCACCGCGGCGGCCGTGTGGCTGGTGGCGCCGTGCACCGAGCTGTTCAACGACAACCGCGCCGACGATTCCGTGGACCTGTCCCTGGGCACCGACTTCAGCGCGTTGGCCCACAACGACGACATCGACGCGGTGCTCGCCACCCTGCGTCCCGGCGCCACCGAACCCTCAGATCCCACGCTGCTGGCCAAGATTCACGCCAGCAGCTGCTGACGCGGGCGGTCAATCCAGAATCGGATCCAGGCCGTTGAAGCGCTCCAGGACGGCCAGCAGTTCGTCGGCGATGCCGGGCGCGGCGGCCAGTGCCAGGCCGGCCCCGCTCACGCCGGGCGCGGGCAGCACCACCCGGGCCCCCGCCTCCGCGGCGATCAGCGCACCGGCGGCGCGATCCCACAGCTGCAGCCCATGCTCGTAATAGGCGTCGAGCCGGCCCGAGGCGACCATGCACAGATCCAGTGCGGCCGAACCGATGCGACGGACATCGCGGACCACCGGCAGCATCCGGGCCAACAGCGCCGCCTGCGCCGCGCGGCGCTGCCGCGAATAGCCGAAACCGGTGCCCAGCAACGCCATCGACAAATCGTCGACGGCGTTGCTCTGCAACAGCTGCGTTCCCTCGTCGTCGGTGACATGCGCACCCAGGCCCAGCGCCGCCGAGTACACCCGGTTTCCGACCACGTCGGCGACCGCCCCGGCCACCGACTCGCCGTTGACCTGTGCACCGACCGACACCGCGTAGGCGGGCACGCCGTAGACGAAATTCACTGTGCCGTCGATGGGATCGAGCACCCAGGTGACCGATCCGGCCGGTGTGCGCGCCGGATCGGCGGGCCCGCCGCCCTCTTCGCCGAGAATCGGGTCCCCGGGCCGTAATTCGGCCAGCCGGTCGCGCAGCAGCCGTTCCGTTTCGGTGTCGACCACGGTCACCGGATCCGTCGGGGTGCTCTTCGAGCGCACCGCGCCGCTGTCTGGTGTTTGCAAGCCGCCCGCCTCAGCGCCGAAAACCTCTGCCCGCCGACGCCTCACGAACGAGGCGGCCTCCGTGGCCAGGGTTTCGGCGACCGAGCGCAGCCGTAGGAGCTCGTCATCGGAAGGGGTCACCGGTCTATCGCATCACAGTCGCCACGGCCGCGCAGACGCCGCGGGCGCCACCGCCGCGGCGCTAAGGTGGGCGGACAGCCCAGTCACGCCGAGGAGATTCGATGACCAGCACCGACTCGACCACGGACACGCCCGGCACCGCCGTCGCCGACGGCAGGCCGCAGCGTCGCGGATTCGGCATCGACGTCGGCGGCAGCGGCATCAAGGGCGGCATCGTCGACATGGACACCGGGCAGCTGATCGGCGAGCGGGTCAAGCTGCTGACCCCGCAGCCCGCGACGCCCTCGGCGGTGGCCAAGACCATCGCCCAGGTGGTCAACGCCTTCGAATGGACCGGCCCGCTCGGGGTGACCTATCCGGGAGTCGTCACCCACGGCGTGGTGCAGACGGCGGCCAACGTGGACAAGGCCTGGATCGGCACCAACGCGCGCGACGTCATCAGCGCCGAGCTGAACGGCCAGGAAGTCATCGTCCTCAACGACGCCGACGCGGCCGGGCTGGCCGAGGAGCACTACGGCGCGGGCAAGGGCCAGTCCGGCCTGGTGGTGTTGCTGACCTTCGGCACCGGGATCGGCTCCGCGGTGATTCACAACGGGACGCTGATACCCAACACCGAGCTCGGCCATCTCGAGGTCGACGGCAAGGAGGCCGAGCAGCGGGCGGCGTCCTCGGTGAAGGAGAAGAACGACTGGTCCTACGAGAAGTGGGCCAAGCAGGTGACCAAAGTGCTGGTGAGCATCGAGAACGCGGTGTGGCCGGACCTGTTCATCGCGGGCGGTGGAATCAGCCGCAAGGCCGACAAGTGGGTGCCGCTGCTGACCAACCGCACCCCGGTGGTGGCCGCGGCCCTGCTCAACACCGCAGGGATCGTCGGCGCGGCCATGGCCGCCACCTCCGACGTGACCCACTGATTTCGCCCGGCAGGGCCGTAGTACCGCGCACTGTCGTTACAATGGTCCTCGGCGAACGCCCAACCGATAGCGTGCACCTACCACGCTGATACCAACGCCGACATCGACATAGCAGACACTTTCGGTTAACCATGCCCACTACCCACCGAAGGTGAGCCCAAACGAAGGGGTGTAAGTGGCAGCGACGAAAGCAAGCCCGGCGACGGATGGGCCGGTGAAACGCACCGCCACGAAGTCTCCGTCGTCCCCCGCCAAGCGACCGGCGGCCAAGGCCGCCAACGGATCGGCACCCGCGAAGCGGGCCACCAAGGCAACGCCGTCCACCAAGCCCGAGGCCGACGCGGCCGACCCCAAGAAGACCCGCGCCGCCGCGAAGGGCGCCAAGGGCCCGACAGCGCGCGGAACCAAAGCGGCCAAGGGCGGGCCGGCGGATCCGGACGCCCTCGATTCCGACGGTGCCGTCGAGGATCTCGACAACGAACCCGACCTCGAGGGTGAGCCCGGCGAAGACCTCGAGATCGACGCCGACCTCAGCCTCGACGACCTCGAGGACGACGTGGCGTCCGACGGCGAGGACTCCGACGAGGCCGAGGCCGACTCCGACGAGGCCGAGGCTGACGAAGAAGCCGCCGCCAAGCCCGCCGCCAAGGCCGGCGCGGCCGCCGCGGAGGACGACGAGGAAATCGCCGAGCCCAGCGAAAAGGACAAGGCCTCCGGCGATTTCGTGTGGGACGAGGACGAATCCGAGGCGTTGCGGCAGGCCCGCAAGGACGCCGAGCTGACGGCCTCCGCCGACTCGGTTCGCGCCTACCTCAAGCAGATCGGTAAGGTCGCGCTGCTCAACGCCGAGGAAGAGGTCGAGCTGGCCAAGCGGATCGAGGCCGGGCTGTACGCCACGCAGCTGATGACCGAGCTGACCGAGCGCGGCGACAAACTGCCCGCCGCCCAGCGCCGCGACATGGTGTGGATCTGCCGCGACGGCGACCGCGCGAAGAACCACCTGCTGGAAGCCAACCTGCGACTGGTGGTGTCGCTGGCCAAGCGCTACACCGGCCGCGGCATGGCGTTCCTGGACCTCATCCAGGAGGGCAACCTGGGCCTGATCCGCGCGGTCGAGAAGTTCGACTACACCAAGGGTTACAAGTTCTCCACGTACGCGACGTGGTGGATCCGTCAGGCCATCACCCGTGCCATGGCCGACCAGGCCCGCACCATCCGCATCCCGGTGCACATGGTCGAGGTCATCAACAAGCTGGGCCGTATCCAGCGCGAGCTGCTGCAGGACCTGGGCCGCGAGCCCACGCCCGAAGAGCTGGCCAAGGAAATGGACATCACGCCCGAAAAGGTGCTGGAGATCCAGCAATACGCCCGCGAGCCGATCTCGCTGGACCAGACCATCGGCGACGAGGGCGACAGCCAGCTCGGCGACTTCATCGAGGACAGCGAGGCCGTGGTGGCCGTGGACGCGGTGTCGTTCACGCTGCTGCAGGACCAGCTGCAGTCGGTGCTGGAGACGCTGTCGGAGCGCGAGGCGGGCGTAGTACGGCTGCGTTTCGGTCTCACCGACGGCCAGCCGCGCACCCTGGACGAGATCGGGCAGGTTTACGGCGTGACCCGTGAGCGCATCCGCCAGATCGAGTCCAAGACGATGTCGAAGCTGCGCCACCCCAGCCGTTCGCAGGTACTGCGCGACTACCTCGACTAGTTGAATCGGCAGTCGATCGAAAACGGTTGCCCCGCAAGCAATCTCGAGAGTCGCTGAAATTCGGCTGCGCCCGCCGCGCGGGGCGTCGTACGGTGACGTCCATGTCCGCGGAGCGCACCCTCGTCTCGTCAGGATCCGACTTCGAATCGGCGGTCGGCTACTCGCGCGCGGTGCGGGTCGGCCCGCATGTGGCGGTGGCCGGGACGACCGGCAGCGGGCCCGCCGGCGACATCGCCGCCCAAACACGAGATGCTTTGCGCCGCATTGAGATTGCGTTGCACCAAGCGGGTGCCGCGCTCACCGACGTGGTGCGCACCCGCATTTACGTCACCGACATCTCGCGCTGGCGCGAGGTGGGAGCCGTGCACGAGCAGGTCTTCGGCGCCATACGCCCGGCGGCCACCATGGTCGAGGTCTCGGCGCTGATCGCACCCCAGCTAATGGTGGAGATCGAGGCCGACGCCTACGTGGACTCCCCTTCGCCGGAGAGCGGCGCGAAGGAGCCGTCGCAGGCCGGCGGGTAGGCGGTGACCCGGACCACGGCGGCCACCGGCAGAGGGCCGTACAGATGCGGGAACAACATCGACTCCGGATCGGTTACTACCCCCGGCTCCCACCGCACCGGCGCCGCAAGCCGGGCCGGGTCGATGTGCAACAGGACCAGGTCCTCGCGACCGCGGTAGAGCCGGTTGGCCGGCAGGTGCACCTGCTCCGGCGTCGACAGATGGATGAACTCGCCACCGCCGGCGGCGTCCGGGTGGATGGCGCCCTGCCGGCGCGCCCGCGCCCACTGCTCGGTCCCGCACAAATGCACCAGGGTGTCCGGAACGGAAGTCACAACTTCGACACCTTAGAGACGTGCAAACCAAACCTGACCTGCCCGTGAGAAACGACACACCCGATAACGATCGGGGAACAAGGCGAAAACGCCATACGTCTGAGAAAGTGAATGTACGAGAAACGGAGAAGCCATGAATGCAACTCTGACGAGTCCAGAACTGACCCGCGCCGACCGCTGCGACCGCTGCGGTGCTGCGGCTCGGGTACGCGCCAAGCTGCCTTCCGGACTGGAGCTTCTCTTCTGCCAGCATCACGCCAACGAGCACGAGGCGAAGCTGACCGAGCTGGACGCCGTGCTGGAGTTCAGCGAAAGCTAGCCCGCAGCCGAACTCGCCCATCGCCAATGTGGGCGGTGCGAGCGATTTTCGGTAATGCTGGACGGGTATGACTGAGCAGGTCGCGAAACCGTCGCGCCACCACATTTGGCGAATCACCCTGAGGACCCTTTCCAAGAGTTGGGACGACTCGATTTTCTCGGAGTCGGCTCAGGCTGGTTTCTGGTCGGCGTTGTCCCTTCCGCCGCTGCTGCTTGGGCTGCTGGGCACCCTGGCCTATGTGGCGCCGCTGTTCGGTCCGGACATGCTCCCCAGCATCCTGCGCCAGCTGATCTCGACGGCGCACAGCGTGTTTTCCCGCAGCGTGGTCAACGAGATCATCGAGCCGACCGTGCGCGACATTGCCAACCACGCCCGCGGCGAGGTGGTCTCGCTTGGTTTCATCATCTCGCTGTGGGCGGGGTCGTCGGCCATCTCGTCATTCGTCGATTCCGTGGTAGAGGCGCACGACCAAACGCCGTTGCGCCACCCGGTACGCCAACGGCTCTTCGCGCTGTTCCTCTACGTGGTGGGGCTGGTGTTCGTGGTGGCGACCGCGCCGTTGGTGGTCTTGGGACCGCGCAAGGTGGGTGAGCACATTCCGGTCAGCCTGGCCAACCTGCTGCGCTACGGCTACTACCCCGCGTTGATCCTCGTCTTGATGGTCGGAGTGGTGATCTTGTACCGGGTGTCTTTGCCGGAGCCGCTGCCGACGCATCGGCTGCTCTTCGGCGCGGCGCTGGCCACCGCGGTGTTCGTGATCGCCACCCTGGGCCTGCGGATCTACCTGCAATGGATCACCAGCACGGGCTACACCTACGGCGCGCTGTCCACGCCGATCGCATTCCTGCTGTTCTCGTTCTTCGGGGGCTTCGCGATCATGATCGGCGCCGAACTCAATGCCGCCATCCAGGAGGAATTCCCCGCACCCCGGACACATGCGCACCGGCTGCGCAAATGGCTGTTGTCACACTCGCCCGCGCTGGCGAAGGCTGCGGACACGCTGTCGAATCCCGTGACGACGAATCCCATCACCGCGCAGCGCGACGTCGCGCCGGCGGAGCCACCCGGCTGATCAGCCCTTCTTCATCCGGTCGTAGATCTGCTTGCAGTCCGGGCACACCGGTGAGCCCGGCTTGGCGGCCTTGGTGACGGGAAAGACCTCGCCGCACAACGCCACGACGTGGTTGCCCATCACCGCGCTCTCGGCGATCTTGTCCTTCTTGACGTAGTGGAAGTACTTCGGGGTGTCGCTGCCGGTCCCGTCGTCGACGCGTTCGTCGGTCTCGGTGCGTTCGATCGTTTGGGTCTGCATACCTGACATTGTGCACTGCCCAGCAGGCCCGGAAACCGGCCGAGCCGGAATCGGCCAGTTGTGGGACAGTGGAGAAATGAAGCACGGCTCCGATCCGGGGTTCGATGACTTTGACGGCAACAAAGGCCGCCCAGTACTCATCACCGCCGCAGCGACCTCGTATGAGGAGCAGCACCGTGCGCGGGTCCGTAAGTACCTGACCTTGATGGCTTTCCGGATCCCGGCGCTCATCCTGGCCGCGGTCGCCTACGGCGCCTGGCACAACGGGCTGATCTCCCTGGCGATCGTGGCGCTGTCAATCCCATTGCCGTGGATGGCCGTTTTGATCGCGAACGACCGGCCGCCGCGCAGCGCCGACGAGCCGCGCCGGTTCGACAACGCCCGCCAGCGCACGCCCCTGTTCCCCCGGGCCGAACATCGCGCGCTCGAGGCCCCGCAGCACCCGCAGCCGGAGTGGCCGCCAGGTGCCCGGGGCGGAATCGATCACGGCTAGCTGTCGTTTCTGCTGAAGGTGCCGCCCCGGCGGACTTCTCAGGACATTCTCAGGTCTGCGGCACATTTCTGCACGTCAAGACGTGTGAGATGGCGAATCGCTGGGAACTCTCAGAGCTGATCTGTCGTTGAACTCGATGACAGAACAAAGCCGAACGGGAGGTCGCTATGGCGAACGCCAGCACGAGCAGATTTGACGGCGATCTGGATGCTCAAAGCCCCGCAGCGGATCTAGTGCGCGTATATCTCAACGGAATAGGTAAGACGGCACTTCTCAATGCGGCCGGCGAGGTGGAGCTGGCCAAGCGCATCGAAGCCGGGCTTTACGCCGAACACCTGCTTGGAACGCGTAAGCGCCTCGGGGAGAACCGCAAACGCGATCTGGAGGCCGTGGTTCGCGACGGCCAGGCGGCGCGCCGTCACCTGCTGGAAGCGAACCTGCGTCTGGTGGTGTCGCTGGCCAAGCGGTACACGGGCCGCGGCATGCCGCTGCTGGACCTGATCCAGGAGGGCAACCTCGGGCTGATCCGCGCGATGGAAAAATTCGACTACACAAAGGGATTCAAGTTCTCGACCTACGCGACGTGGTGGATCCGTCAGGCCATCACCCGCGGCATGGCCGACCAGAGCCGCACCATCCGGCTGCCGGTTCATCTGGTGGAGCAGGTCAACAAGCTGGCGCGGATCAAGCGCGAGATGCACCAGAACCTGGGCCGCGAGGCGACCGACGAGGAACTGGCCGCCGAGTCCGGCATCCCGGTGGAGAAGATCAACGACCTGCTCGAGCACAGCCGCGACCCGGTAAGCCTGGACATGCCCGTCGGCTCCGAGGAGGAAGCCCCGCTGGGTGACTTCATCGAGGACGCCGAGGCGATGTCCGCCGAGAACGCGGTGATCGCCGAGCTGCTGCACACCGACATCCGCAGCGTGCTGGCCACCCTGGACGAGCGTGAGCACCAGGTGATCCGGTTGCGTTTCGGCCTGGACGACGGCCAGCCGCGCACCCTGGACCAGATCGGCAAGCTGTTCGGTCTGTCCCGCGAGCGGGTCCGGCAAATCGAGCGGGACGTAATGTCCAAACTCCGCAACGGGGAGCGCGCCGACAGGCTACGGTCGTACGCGAGCTAACACCTCTTACACAAGCTAGGTAGCAGTCAGTATGCCCGCCGCGTCAGCGGCGGGCATACTGCTTGCCTGGGAGGCGTTACAACCATTCACGCAGCTGGCCAAGTAGACTCAGCGTCGACGGAGGGTGCTGAATGAACGATCTGGTTGACACCACCGAGATGTACTTGCGGACCATCTACGACCTCGAAGAAGAGGGCGTGACGCCGCTTCGTGCCCGCATCGCCGAGCGCCTCGATCAGAGCGGGCCGACTGTCAGCCAAACCGTGTCGCGCATGGAGCGGGACGGTTTACTTCACGTGGCCGGTGACCGCCACCTCGAGCTCACCGACAAGGGCCGGGCGCTGGCGATTTCCGTGATGCGCAAGCACCGCCTCGCCGAACGTCTGCTGGTCGACGTCATCGGCCTGCCCTGGGAAGAGGTCCACGCCGAGGCGTGCCGCTGGGAGCACGTGATGAGCGAGGACGTCGAGCGGCGCTTGGTGAAGGTGCTCAACAACCCGACCACCTCGCCCTTCGGCAACCCGATCCCCGGGCTCCTGGACCTGGGCGTGGGCCCCGAGTCCTGGTCCGAGGACGGCCCCCTGGTCAGGCTGACCGAATTGCCCGCCGGCGCGCCGGTGGCCGTGGTGGTGCGCCAGCTGACGGAACATGTCCAGGGCGACATCGACCTGATCTCCCGCCTGAAGGACGCCGGTGTCGTCCCGAACGCGCGCGTCACCGTCGAGAACGGCTCCGCCGGGGTTACCATCGTCATTCCGGGCCACGAGAACGTCACCCTGCCGCACGAGATGGCGCACGCGGTCAAGGTCGAGAAGGTCTGACCCGGGTTCTTCGCGCCCACCTATCCCGCCCTGCGGCCGAACGGCCGTCGCGGCGGTAGCTGCACGCCGAACCGCTTGGCCAGCCGGTAGCCGGTCAGCGCCAGGTCCCGGATGTCCTCGGGCCGCAGCCCCGACTGCAACGCGGTGTCCAGCATGCCCGCCATCCGATGGTCGGGCGCACAGCGCAGCGCCTCCTGCAGCGAAACCCCGGCGAGCGGGCCGTCGCCGCGGGCGTACGCGCTGAATGCGATCAGCACCAGCGCCTCGACCCGCCACGGCGGCGGCAGCGTGCGCGCCAGCAGCGCCCACAACGACTCGACCTCGCCGGCGCTCTCGCCGACCGCGAGGGCATACAGGATGTCGCGCACCTGCGCATCGGCCAGCGCACAGCCCAGCGTCGCCATCTCGCTGTCGGACAGCGGTTCCCCGGCCGCGACCCGAGCGGCGGCGGCCATCGCCGTCTCCACGTCGCCGCGGGTGCAGCGAACCGGATGCGCGCGATACGCCGCCCGTCGCCGGGCGGCCTGCTGCCGGACCGCGTCGGCCAGCGCGGCGGTGCGTGCCGGGTCGTCGGGCGCGATGACCGCCTGCAGGTCGGCACGCCGCGGATACAGCCGCCTGCCATCCAGCACCGCCGCGGCGGCCAGCGGGGAGGCCGCGGGATCGTCGACCGCGCCGCTCGACCCGCAACCCTCGGCGCAGTGCCAGCGGCCGCCGAGGGCCACCTGGTCGACCACGTGTGTGGCCCACAGCTCAATGTGGTGCTGCGACAAGGCTTCTGCGAGCGCCGCCGCCAGCTGCCGATATTCCTCGTTGCAGCTGGGACAGTAGGCCCCGTCCGCGTCGACGATCACCGCGATCACGGCTTCGGGGGCCGCCGCGGCGGCGACCTCCGCCAGGTGCTCCACCCCGTCGGCAAGTTCCTCGGAGAGGTCGACGCGCATCACCGAGCCGAGTTCCCCGTCGCCCAAAGACACTAATACCAATGAATTTTCGGGAACGAAGCCGAGAACGGCCGGCAGCGCGGCGATGAGTGCACCGGGGCGGGAAAGTTCGAAGTCTTCTCGAGGCGTCGTCATGAGCACCAACGCTGACGGCCGCCACCGTCAACCGGTGCGCGCGTGCCCGGGTGCGGCGGCGGACCTGTGGATGAACCCAGCACTGTGCGTTGTGCTGCCTTACTGTTTAAGCCATGAGTTCGGCGCAAGAGTACGACATGGTGGTCATCGGGTCCGGGCCCGGCGGGCAAAAGGCCGCCATCGCGTCGGCCAAGCTCGGTAAGTCGGTCGCCGTCGTCGAGCGCGGCCAGATGCTCGGCGGCGTGTGCGTCCAGACCGGCACCATTCCGTCAAAGACGTTGCGCGAGGCAGTCCTCTATCTCACCGGGATGAGCCAGCGCGAACTCTACGGCGCGAGCTACCGCGTGAAGGAGAAGATCACCCCGGCCGACCTGCTGGCCCGGACCCAGCACGTGATCGGCAAGGAAGTCGACGTGGTCCGCAACCAGCTGATGCGCAACCGCATCGACCTGCTGATCGGCCACGGGCGTTTCGTCGATGCACACACCATCGAGGTCGAGGACCCTTCGCGGCACGAAAAGATAACCATCACAGGCAAATACGTCGTCATCGCCACCGGCACCCGGCCGGCCCGGCCCTCCGGCGTGGAGTTCGACGAGCACCGGGTACTCGACTCCGACGGGATCCTCGACCTCAAGTCGCTGCCCACCTCGATGGTGGTGGTCGGCGCCGGTGTCATCGGCATCGAGTACGCCTCGATGTTCGCCGCGCTGGGCACCAAGGTCACCGTCGTGGAGAAGCGCGACGACATGCTCGACTTCTGTGACCCCGAAGTCGTCGAGGCACTGAAGTTCCACCTGCGCGATCTGGCGGTGACGTTCCGGTTCGGTGAGGAGGTGACCGCGGTCGACGTCGGCTCGGCGGGCACCGTCACCACCCTGGCCAGCGGCAAGCAGATCCCCGCCGAGACGGTGATGTACTCGGCCGGGCGGCAAGGCCAGACCGATCACCTCGACCTGCACAACGCCGAGCTGGAAGCCGACAACCGCGGGCGGATCTTCGTCGACGACAACTTCCAGACCAAGGTGCCCCACATCTACGCCGTCGGCGACGTGATCGGTTTCCCCGCGCTGGCCGCGACGTCGATGGAGCAGGGACGGCTGGCCGCCTACCACGCGTTCGGGGAAGCGAGCGACGGCATCACCGAGCTGCAGCCGATCGGCATCTACTCCATCCCCGAGGTCTCCTACGTCGGCGCCACCGAGGTGGAGCTGACGAAGAACGCGGTGCCCTACGAGGTCGGCGTGGCCAGGTACCGCGAGCTGGCCCGCGGCCAGATCGCCGGCGACTCCTACGGGATGCTCAAACTGCTGGTGTCCACCGAGGACCTCAAGGTGCTCGGCGTGCACATCTTCGGCACCAGCGCCACCGAGATGGTGCACATCGGGCAGGCCGTGATGGGCTGCGGCGGCACGGTGGAGTACCTGGTGGACGCGGTGTTCAACTACCCCACGTTCTCCGAGGCCTACAAGGTGGCGGCGCTGGACGTGATGAACAAAGTCCGGGCGCTCAACCAGTTCCGCCGCTAACCCGATGGTGCCGACCTAACAGGCGTCTGAGAGGTCGTTCGGGACCGGATCGCCGGGCCCACCGACCTCGGCGCGATGCAGCAGCTCCGCCGTCTGCGCGTCGAACGGCGCCGAATACGACATGTTCGCCGCGCAGCCGCCCCGCTCGAGACCGCCGATCAGCCCGATCAGCGTCGTGCCGCTGACCCAGGGCGCACCGCTGGTGCCGTCCACCAGGCCCTCGCAGGCCAACGCGGGGAACCCGGTGTCGGTGACGGACGTGCTGGCCTGACACCCGATGGGCGAGCCACCCACGCCCGCCGGATAGCCGAGCACGGTGACGCGGCTGCCCGGCGGGGGCGTCACACCCAGCGTCAGCGCCAGGCCGACCCGGGACTCGACGGGAGCACCGGCCTCGTTGCTGACCCGCGCGATCGCGTAGTCGGCGTGCGGGTCCTTGCTGGCCATCCAGCGTGGATCGAGGTAGACCGCATCGGCCTTCCACACGTCGGCGGGACCGGGTGCGGCGTCCCCGGCGAAACCGGGGACGAAGGTGATCAGCGAAGCGCCGGCCAGGCAGTGCGCGGCGGTGATGATCAGGTTGCCGCCCGTCGAATGCACCACCGAGCCGGTGCAGACGTGCAGCGGGCCACCGTCGATGAAGATCGCCCCGATGCGCCGATCCGGCTCGACCGGGCCCGCGACGGCCTTCTGCTCGGGCTGGCTGAGCCGCTGGACCGGGCCGCCGACGCGCGGGGCGGACACCGGCGCACCCGACGCATGCTGGACCGGAGGACGACAGGCCGTCAGCGACGTAGCCACCCCCACCACCAAGCAGAGCATCAGGATCCGAATGCGCATCGTCTTCATCATGCCTGACCGGTGGTCGACTAGCCGACTTCCATACACTGCGGTGCGCCACGGGGTTTGCTGGCGCGCGCCGCCGGCCCCCGCGGCGTCGTTCGCGGATTACGCCTGGGGATTATCGCGTTTCAGCTCACAGCGTGACTGCGAAGTTCGCTGATAGATGTTGGTGCCGCCTGATTCAGGGGACACTTGGTAGGGCACCCTGGAGAGACCTCGAGAGGAGGCGATCGCAGATGGCTCACCACCGAGACCCAGGTGATCAGTACCAGCCAGGGCAGGCTGGGATGTACGAGCTCGAGCTGCCGGCACCGCAGTTGTCGACGTCCGACGGCCGCGGTCCCGTGCTGGTGCACGCCTTAGAGGGCTTTTCCGACGCCGGTCATGCCATCAAGCTGGCGGCCGCGCACCTGAAGGCGGTGCTGGACACCGAGCTGGTCGCGTCCTTCGCGATCGACGAATTGCTGGACTACCGCTCACGGCGGCCGCTGATGACGTTCAAGACCGACCACTTCACCCACTACGAGGATCCCGAGCTGAGCCTCTACGCGATGCGCGACACGATCGGCACGCCGTTCCTGTTGCTGGCCGGCATGGAACCGGACCTCAAGTGGGAGCGCTTCATCACCGCCGTTCGGCTGCTTGCCGAGCGCCTCAACGTGCGCCAGACCATCGGCCTCGGCACGGTTCCGATGGCGGTCCCCCACACCCGGCCGACAACCATGACCGCACACTCCAACAACCCGGAGCTGATCGCCAACTTCCAGCCGTGGATCTCGGAGATCCAGGTTCCCGGCAGCGCGTCCAACCTGCTGGAGTACCGGATGGGCCAGCACGGTCACGAGGTCATCGGCTACACCGTGCACGTCCCGCACTACCTCACCCAGACCGATTACCCGGCCGCCGCGCAGGCGTTGCTCGAGCAGGTCGCCAAGACGACGTCGCTGGAGCTGCCGCTGACGGCGTTGGCCGAAGCGGCCGAGGTGATTCGGGCAAAGATCGACGAGCAGGTGGAAGCGAGCGCGGAGGTCGCTCAAGTGGTGGCCGCGCTGGAGCGCCAGTACGATGCCTTCATCGACGCTCAGGAGAACAGATCGTTACTGGCTCGCGACGAGGATCTGCCTAGCGGCGACGAGTTGGGCGCAGAGTTCGAGCGATTTCTGGCCCAGCAGGCGGAGAAGAAGTTCGACGACGACGACAAGGCCTGACCCGCTGAGCACGACGCCCCAGCCAGGCCGCCCTTTGCCCGGCCCGACAGCAAGGTTGGCGATATGACCGAGCGGAAGCGCAAGAGCACGCTCCGCCCGGTGCGTGAAGTGACCGCACCCAAACTCGAGTTCCGCACCATCCACGGCTACAAGCGGGCCTACCGCATCGCCGGCTCCGGTCCGGCGATTCTGCTGATTCACGGCATCGGCGACAACTCCACCACGTGGAATGCCGTGCAGGCCAAGCTCGCCCAGCGGTTCACGGTGATCGCCCCGGATCTGCTGGGCCACGGACAATCCGACAAGCCGCGCGCCGACTACTCGATTGCGGCGTACGCAAACGGGATGCGTGACCTGCTCAGCGTGCTGGACATCGAGCGGGCCACCATCATCGGTCACTCGCTCGGCGGCGGCGTGGCCATGCAATTCGCCTACCAATTCCCGCATTTGGTGGAACGGCTGATCCTGGTCGGCGCCGGCGGCGTCACCAAGGACGTCAACTTCGTGCTGCGCTGGGCCTCGCTGCCGATGGGCAGCGAGGCGATCGCCCTGCTGCGGTTGCCGCTGGTGCTGCCGGCGGTTCAGGCCATGGGACGCGTCCTGGGCCTGGCGTTCGGCAGCACCGGACTGGGCCACGACCTGCCCAACGTGTTGCGAATCCTCGACGACCTGCCCGAGCCGACGGCCTCCGCGGCGTTCAGCAGGACGCTGCGGGCGGTGGTGGATTGGCGTGGGCAGATTGTCACCATGCTCGACCGGTGTTATTTGACCGAAGCCATTCCGGTGCAGATCGTCTGGGGCACAAAGGATGTGGTGGTTCCGGTCCGGCATGCGTGGATGGCGCATGCGGCGATGCCGGGCTCGCGGCTGGAGATCTTCGAAGGCTCCGGACACTTCCCCTTCCACGACGACCCGGCGCGGTTCATCGACGTCGTCGAGCGCTTCATCGATTCCACCGCCCCCGCCGAATACGACCAGGCGAGCCTTCGCGGCCTGCTTCGCACCGGCGGCGGCGAGCGGGCCGTCTCGGGTCCTGCGCCCACTCGCGTCGCGGTGCTGAACGCCATGGGGTCCGACGAGCGCAGCGCCACCTGATCACCTTGATCGATTTGGCCGGATGCCGCGTCGTACAGTCGGGCCATGGGGATCGACGTGACGGTGCTGCGGGTGTTCACCGATTCGGACGGCAATTTCGGTAACCCGCTGGGTGTGGTGGACGCCGGCCAGGTCGAGGCCGCGGCCCGGCAGCGGCTGGCAGCCCAATTGGGCTACAGCGAGACCGTTTTCGTCGGCCTTCCGGCTCCCGGCTCCGCCACCGCGCACGCCACCATCTACACGCCGCGAACCGAACTGCCGTTCGCCGGGCACCCGACCGTCGGCGCGACGTGGTGGCTGCGCGAGAACGGTTCGCCGATCAACACGCTGCAGGTGCCGGCCGGGATCGTGCAGGTGGGTTACGACGAACACCGCGCCGGCATCAACGCCCGCGCGGACTGGGCGCCCGAATTCGCACTGCACGAATTCGCTTCGGCCGATGAGGTTCTCGCCGCCGACCCGTCGGACTATCCCGACGACACAGCGCACTACCTGTGGGCCTGGACCGACCGTGCGGCCGGGTCGTTGCGGTCGCGCATGTTCGCCGCCAACCTCGGTGTGGTCGAGGACGAGGCGACCGGTTCGGCGGCGATGCGGATCACCGATTACCTGAGCCAGAGCCTGCGGATCACCCAGGGCAAGGGCTCCGTCATCGACACGACGTGGAGCGCCGAAGGCTGGGTCGGGGTGGCCGGGCGGGTCGTCAATGACGGTGTGAGACACCTGGACTGAGGGCGGCCGAGGTCCCCGTTCAGCGCTGCCGGTGCAGCACCGCGGCGAGGTGGTCCTGCAACGGTTGCCCGACCGCACCCATCTGCACCGTGTAGGAGAACTCGTCCCCGTCGATGCGGAAGGAACGCCCAAGCGCCGTCACCTCTTTCGCGCTGGGAGTGAGCCCGACCGTCGTCGTCGACATCTGCATTTCGATGAGGTCGCCGGTGACCGAATAGGTGCCGACCTCGATTTCGGTGATTCCGCTGGGATGCGCCAGCACCAGTTCGACGTGACCCGGTTGGGGCACGCGGAGATAACCGGTTTCGGCGTGCAACGGCTTGCCGTCGGCAACCGCCTTGGTTTTCTGGCCGTAGGCCAGAAACGGCTTACCGACGTGGGCGAACACCACTTCTTCGAGATAGTCGAAGGGCGGGATCGTCGGGTACTTACCCGAGCCCCGCCCGGCCCAGGTCCCCAGGAGCGGGGCCAGCGCCGCAAGATCGGGATGCAAGTCAGGGGGCATGAAGCGAGCCTAGGCCGGGACGGCTCGTCGGGTTCCGTCAGCCCGGCGTCGCCACTCCGCGATGATCGCGCAAAGCCTGGATCTCGCGCTCGAAATCGTCCGCGGACTCGAACGACCGATACACGGAGGCGAACCGCAAGTAGGCCACCTCGTCGAGGTCGCGCAGCGGCCCGAGGATGGCGAGGCCGACCTCGTGGCTGGGAATCTCGGGCGAGCCCGCGGCGCGCACCGTGTCTTCGACCTGCTGGGCCAGCAGATTCAGCGCATCGTCGTCGACCTGGCGCCCCTGGCAGGCCCGGCGGACGCCGCTGATGACCTTCTCCCTGCTGAACGCTTCGGTGACGCCGCTGCGCTTGACCACCGCCAGGACCGCGGTCTCCACGGTGGTGAAACGTCGTCCGCACTCGGGACAGGATCGGCGGCGCCGGATGGCCTGCCCCTCATCGGTTTCGCGCGAGTCGATCACCCGGGAGTCGGGATGGCGGCAGAACGGACAGTGCATGACCGCTCCTTCATCGCGCCGACAGGGTACCGCTGGACTTTGAGCGTACCCGCGCGCTGACCTGCGCGGCTAATGGAGCGACCGGGCGTACCAACTCACCGCCGGCCGCCGGCGACGGCCGATCCAGAGCCGTGCTGGCACAACGGTTGTCAGCCGACTGGAGCGATCAGGGTCTGGCCCGCCATCAGGTTGGGCGAGTGCAGATCGTTGAGTTCTCGGATCCGGTCGGCGACCTGGGTGGTCGGCGCGTCGGGCGCCACCCGGTGTGCGAAGTCCTGCAGCGACTCCCCCGCATCGACACGCACGACGGCGAGTCGGTCGGGAACGTGGGCCGCGGAGTTCGTGGCGTCGCCGTTGAGCACCTGACCGACGTTCGCGACGAGACCCAGCCACAGCGTGATCGCCCCGGCGGCCAGCGCCAACCCGATGGTGGAGGCCCAGGTGGTGACGCGCCTGCGGTGCGGAGCGACCGACATCGCCACCCCGGTGCCGTAGTAGCGCGTCGCCGCTCCCGCCGGCCGCGACGGTGCGGGCCTGCGGGACCTGGCCAGGCCGTCCCGCCCGTAGCGAGCCCCTTGCGCGGGTCCGTTGATCGGGCGCCGAAGACCGCTGGTACGCGGCGCAGGCGTATGGATCACTGTCATCTTCGTTCCTCCGGTCAACTAGCTCTCGCTCGTGTGTTCGACTGTAATCGCTTGTATGTTCGAAACCCGAACATTTGAGCGAAGCGTGTCGCACGAGCAAACGCTAGATCACACCACCGACAAGTTCGTCGGCCTCTACCACTGTCACGAGGCACAAATACCCGATCTTTCGAAGAGTTACACATTTGTGATTCCCCCGACTTTCGGCCTTTTTCGCGGGCGATCCGGACGGCACGACACGCCACTCGAACACATGTTTGATTCTTGTTCGCGGTGCGGCTACATTCAGTGCCATGGGCGACAGCAACGACATCTCATCGGCCGGCCCCGAGGGTCGGTTGCACTCCGTGGACTCCTCGCTGACCGAACGGCAGCGCACCATTCTGAATGTCATCCGCGCCTCGGTCACCAGCCGCGGCTACCCGCCGAGCATCCGGGAGATCGGCGACGCCGTCGGTCTGACGTCGACGTCATCGGTGGCGCACCAGCTGCGCACCCTGGAGCGCAAGGGATACCTGCGCCGCGACCCCAACCGCCCGCGGGCCGTCGATGTCCGCGGGGCCGACGACGATGTGACGGTGCCCGCCACCGAGGTGGCCGGCTCGGACGCCCTGCCGGAGCCCACGTTCGTCCCGGTGCTCGGGCGCATCGCGGCCGGCGGACCCATCCTCGCCGAAGAGGCCGTCGAGGACGTCTTTCCCCTGCCCCGCGAATTGGTCGGTGAGGGAACGCTTTTCCTGCTCAAGGTGGTCGGCGACTCGATGGTCGAGGCCGCGATCTGCGACGGCGACTGGGTGGTGGTCCGCCAGCAGAACGTCGCCGAAAACGGCGACATCGTCGCGGCGATGCTGGACGGCGAGGCCACCGTCAAGACGTTCAAACGCGCCGGCGGTCAGGTCTGGCTGATGCCGCACAACCCGGCGTTCGACCCCATCCCCGGCAACGACGCGAGCGTGCTGGGCAAGGTGGTCACGGTCATCCGCAAGGTCTGACCCAGACAGCGGGCCGGGTCAGTCGGCCCGAGTGAATCCGTTGGCCTGGGCGACTTCCTCGCTCGACAACCAGATTTCGGCGAGCGTGTCCTTATACAGGTCGCTGCCCGGCGTGTAGTACAGGCCGTAGCGCGCGCTCGCCTTGATCGGGTATCCATCTGGCGCCTGGTACGGGTCGTCGAGCGGCAGGTGGATCGTGGGTCGGCCGTCCGGGCCCGCCAGGCCGTTCTCCGAGGCGTCCTCGGCGTCCGCGGCGGCGTGCCGACCGCTTCGTCCCGTGGTCCCGGCCGCGACCGCGCCCGCGACCACGGGCTCGGCTGCGTCCGCCCCCGCCGGGGTGTCCGCCGCGGGCTCGGCTGCCGGCTCGACATCGGGCTCCGGCGCCGCGAGCTCGGCGTATTCGTCCTCGGGTTCGGCGGCTTCCAGGGCGCCGGTCACGGCGTCGCTGTCCGGCGGGGTGTGCGGAACGGCGACGTCGGGATATTCGTCCTCCGCCGGATACACCTCCTCTGCGTAGCCGGCGTCGAGGTCCTCGGCGTCGACGTAGGCGGCGTCGTCCGCCGTCTCGGGTTCGGCGACGTCGGGAACGGCATCGGTGTAGTCGGTGTAGTCGGCTCCGGCGTCGGAATACTCTGCCTCCGACAGCATCTCCTCGGAGACCACCGGGATGGAATCGGTGTCGACGGCGTCGGGGTCATCGTCGGCGAACCCGTACTCGCTTTCGGCGGGGACCTGACGTTGCCAGCTGACCCGCCCGGCGTCGGGTTCGGGTTCAGGTTGGTGCGGCGCGCTGAGGGCGAACGACTGGGCGTCGTGGTCGGATTCGTCATGTCCCCAGCGTTCGTCGGCGTCATAGCCGAAGTCGCCGCGTTGATCGGGCGCGTAGCCCGCGGCGTCCTCGTGCCCGGGCCGGCGCCGGCGCCGGGCAAACAGCATCCACACCAGCAGCACGAGCAACGCCAGCACCGGGATGGCGACCATCAGCCACCACCAGTGCCAGGTGAACTTCTTCGGGTGCGCCGGCATGGCCGAATTGCTCGGCTGGTTCTGGCCGGACACCTGCAGGCCGGACAGCAACGGCGCCAGGTTGGCCGGTTCCGTGCTGAACGTGTTCTTGGCGCGGTTCCACGAGATCTTGCCGCCGGTGAACTGCTGCGAAATCACGTCGCCGTTCACGGCCTGGTCGCCGACGGGTGCGCCGAGTTTGCCGGCGGGGGCGCGCAGCTTGTCCCACGCGGCCTTCATCGCCCCACGCACGACGAACGCGCCGCGGTCGGACGTCCAGAAGATGACCGGCTTGTCGGCCGCCGAGAACGTGACGATGCGGCTGGAAGGCCCTATGCCGCCGTCGGTTTCGTTGGTGGTGGGGAAACCCAGGTCGCTGCCGACCGGTCCGCCCAGCGACTCGTATTTGAACAGGATGTCGTTCTCGACGGCGTTCGCGCCGGTGGCCGGGGTGAAGAAGACCTTGCCACCGGCGAAGTTCTGGGCGATTCCGTCACCGCCGACGGGATATTGCCCGCCCTGCTTGGCGCCCAAGGGTCCCGTGGGTCCGCCGGCCGCGCGCCAGGCCGTGTTGATCGCCGCCGTGGGATCGATGGCTACCTGCAGGCCCTTCAACTGGTCGGCCAGCGCCGGGGGTTCGGTGGTGAACTGCTTTGTTTGCCGATTCCACGAGACCAGCCCGCCGCTGAACTTCTGCGAGGACACCTCGCCGTTGTAGGTCTCGTCACCGACCGGCACGCCGAGAACGCCACCCGAGCTGCCCAGCTTGTCCCAGGCGGTGTTCATGGCGCCGCGCACCACGAACGGGCCGTGCTCGGGCGTCCAGAAGATCACCGGCTTGTCGCTGGCCGCGAAGGTGATCACCCGGCTGTCCGGGCCGGACAGACCGGGCACTTCGTTGATGGCCGGGAAGCCCAGGTCGCTGCCGGCCGGCCCGCCGAGCTGCTCGTACTTGTCCAGCACAGGCCCGTAGGCGAATTTGGCCCCGGTGGCCGGGGTGAAGAACATCTTGCCGCCGTCGAAGTCCAGGACGAAACCGTCGCCGACGGGGTAGACGTCGCCCTTGCGGGCGCCCAGCGGCGAGGTGTCGCCGCCGGCCTTGTCCCATGCGGCCATCATCGCCGCCTCGGCGTCGCCTATCGGACTCGCTACCGCGGTGGGGGCCAGCAAGACGGCGGCCAGTGCTGTGGTCGTCATGCTGACCAGCGCGCTTCCGATCAGCTTGCGCATATGACCTCTCTGCACCTTCACCAAGCCTCCCAGCCGGCGGATATGGCTCTATCTGCGGCTATGCCCTTACCTGCATAACCGGCGAGCGGGCGGTCCTTGCGCGGAGAATGGACCCGCGCACGATCAGCCTTATCGCCGGGCTCGCATAACTTTGCTCCAGCCAACAAGAAATGCGAAGTCAAATCACGAATTTTACAAAAACGGATACCACACCGATGTCGAAATGATGCCTGCCCCTGGCCCGATCGCGACCCACTGCGGCAACATTCGCGCAGCCGTGCGGATAGCGCACCGAAAGGCGGCGGGAACGCGGGATCGAGTAACGCCGCCGGACTGCCGACTCGCACAGCGGAATTGCGTCGGACGCGGCGGCGCAGGGCGCAAGAGCCGTCGCCGGCACCGCGATCACGGGCCTGATTACGTGTGACTGCGCGGTCGCCACACCCGAAACACATGCGCCGACGGTATGTGAACCATCGAACCATTCACGTGCTCTCCCCGACGCGACGGACCAATCACGCGGATGGGTGTCGCTCACCGCCAATAGCGCAGCGCTGGTTGACCGGCCGAATGTTCGTCGCGCCTTTTCCGCGAGCGCGGCCGCTATCCAGCAAACGAAACGCTATACGCCGAGGCTGCGGCCGATGATTTCCTTCATGATCTCGGTCGTGCCGCCGTAGATGGTTTGCACCCGGGCATCCAGATAGGCGCGGGCAACGGGGTATTCGCGCATGTAGCCGTAACCGCCGTGCAGTTGCAGGCAGCGGTCGATCAGGTGCACCTGCTTTTCGGTGCAGTACCACTTCGCCATCGCGGCCTGTTCGGCGGTCAGCTTGTGATCCAGGTGCAGGCGGACGAACTCGTCGACCATCATGCGGACCACGGTCGCCTCCGTCGCCAGCTCGGCGAGCACGAAGCGGCTGTTCTGGAAGCTGCCGATCGGCTTCCCAAATGCCTTGCGCTCCTTGGTGTATTCCAGGGTCTGCTCCAGCACCTGCTCCATGGCCGCGGCCGCCATGATGGCGATCGAGATGCGTTCCTGCGGCAGGTTCTGCATGAGGTAGATGAACCCCATCCCCTCCTGACCCAGCAGGTTCTCGGCCGGCACCTTGACGTCGGTGAAGGACAGCTCGGCCGTGTCCTGGGCGTCCAGCCCGATCTTGTCCAGGTGGCGACCGCGCTCGAAGCCCTCCATGCCGCGCTCGACGGCGAGCAGCGAGAAGCCCTGCGCACCCTTTTCCGGGTCGGTCTGCGCGACCACGATCACCAGATCGGAGTTGATTCCGTTGGTGATGAACGTCTTTGAGCCGTTGAGCACGTAGTGGTCGCCCTGCTTGACCGCGCGGGTCTTGATGCCCTGCAGGTCGCTACCGGTGCCCGGCTCGGTCATCGCGATCGCCGTAATCAGCTCTCCGGTGCAGAATTTCGGTAGCCAGCGCTGCTTCTGCTCCTCGGTGGCCAGGGCCAGCAGGTACGGCGCGACGATGTCGTTGTGCAGGCCGAAACCGATGCCGCTGTAGCGTCCGGCGGTGGTCTCCTCGGTGATGATCGCGTTGTACCGGAAGTCCGGGTTGCCGCCGCCGCCGTACTCTTCGGGCACCGCCATGCCCAGGAAGCCTTGCTTGCCGGCCTCCAGCCACACACCGCGGTCGACGATCTTCGCCTTCTCCCACTCGTCGTGGTAGGGCGCGACGTGGCGCTCCAGGAAGCCCCGGTAGGACTCACGGAACAGGTCGTGCTCTGGCTCGAAAAGCGTGCGCTGGTATTTGATGGCGCTGCCCATTAAAAGACCTCCGGCGACTGGGGATTCTGCAGCCCAAGATATACCAACCGGACGGTTGGTCGGCAGCCGGCGGGGTCGCCCACCGTCACCTCGAGGGGGTCTGACGGGCCCTGCGCTGCACGGATCGCCCGAGATACCGCGCGAATGCCGGTCAGTCGGCCGAGAACTCGCGCAGCCGTCCGGCCAGCGCCATCGGAACCCGGGCCCTGATGCGGGTGCCCTCGGCGTTGTGCTCCTCCTGCTGGACGCGTCCGTCGGAGTGCAGGCGGGCCACCAGGTCGCCGCGGTGGTATGGGATCACCACGTCGACGGCGGTGTCGGCCGGGACGGCGAGCTCGGCGATCCGGCGGCGCAGGGCGTCGATGCCGTCGCCGGTGCGCGCGGACACGAACATGGCGCCCGGCAGGGCGTGACGAAGCTTGGCCAGCGTCAGATCGCTCGCGGCGTCGACCTTGTTCACCACCACCAACTCCTGCGGCGCGTCGCCCTCGTGGTCGGTCCCGTAGTCGGCGACGACCTCGGAGATGACCTGGCGGACCGCGTTGATCTGCGCCAGCGGGTTGACGTCGGAGCCGTCGACGACGTGCACCAGCAGGTCGGCGTCGACCACCTCTTCCAGCGTGGAGCGGAACGCCTCGACCAGCTGGGTGGGCAGGTGCCGGACGAATCCGACGGTGTCGGTGAGCACGAACGGGCGGCCGTCCTCGAACTCGGCGCGCCGGGTGGTGGGCTCGAGGGTGGCGAACAACGCGTCCTGTACCAGCACCCCGGCCCCGGTCAGCGCGTTGAGCAGGCTCGACTTGCCGGCGTTGGTGTAGCCGACGATGGCGATCGCGGGCAGGTCGCTGTGCACCCGCCGGCTGCGCTGGGTGTCGCGGACCTGCTTCATGTCTTTGATCTCGCGACGCAGCTTGGCCATGCGCTCACGGATGCGCCGCCGGTCGGTCTCGATCTTGGTTTCACCGGGACCGCGCAGTCCCACTCCT
Source organism: Mycobacterium colombiense (assembly GCF_001672755.1). GTDB lineage: Bacteria > Actinomycetota > Actinomycetes > Mycobacteriales > Mycobacteriaceae > Mycobacterium > Mycobacterium colombiense_C. Next base: position 53,854 of record NZ_LZKI01000006.1, read on the forward strand.
CCCCCGCTGCCGCCCGCGCGGCCACCGGCCTGCCGGGACATCGATTCACCCCAGCCGCGCAGCCGCGGCAGCATGTATTCCATCTGCGCCAGCGCGACCTGCGCCTTGCCCTCCCGGCTGGTGGCGTGCTGGGCGAAGATGTCCAGGATCAGCGCGGTGCGGTCGATGACCTTGACCTTGACGGCCTTCTCCAGCGCGGTCAGCTGAGCCGGGGACAGCTCACCGTCGCAGATGACGGTGTCGGCACCCGTCGCCAGCACCACCTCCCGCAATTCCTGCGCCTTGCCCGAGCCGATGTAGGTCGACGGGTCGGGCTTGTCGCGGCGCTGGATCAGCCCTTCGAGCACCTCGGAGCCGGCGGTTTCGGCCAGGGCGGCGAGCTCGGCCATGCTGGCCTCGCTGTCCGCGGCGGTGCCGTCGGTCCACACGCCGACCAGGACGACCCGCTCGAGCCGGAGCTGGCGGTATTCGACTTCGGAGACGTCGGTGAGTTCGGTCGACAGGCCGGCGACGCGGCGCAGCGCGGACCGATCTTCGAGGGCGAGTTCGCCCGTGCTGGGCTCCGCAACTGCCGGAGCGTGATCACGAAATTCTGGTTCTGTCATAGGCAATAAAAGATGATGCACGCCAAAACGGTGTCGTGCACCTGATTTAACGCTGCTGTGCGCGCCACCATTCCTCGCTGAGTTCTCCTTGGGCTAGAAGTACGGACGGTCCTCGCAGGAAGCTGGTGGCGTCTGTGATGGTGACGACGACCTCGCCGCCGGGCACGCGAACGGTCAGGGCGCCGGTGGCCGTCCCGGCACTAGCCAGCGCGGCGACCGCGGCCGCGACCGTTCCGGTGCCGCAGGAGCGCGTCTCGCCGACGCCGCGCTCGTGCACGCGCATGTGCACCGCCCCCTCGGCGGGTGCGGTGACGATCTCGACGTTCACCCCGTCCGGGAACTGGGCGGCATCGAAGCTCACCGGCGCGGCCACGTCCAGCGCGGCCAGTGCGTCGGCCGTCAGTTGTGGGTCGACACAGGCCAGGTGCGGATTGCCCACGTCGACCGCCAGGCCGGAGAACCGCCGGCCCCCCACGACGGCGTCGCCGGGGCCCAGCGTGTTGGCCTTGCCCATGTCGACGCTGATGTCGGCGGTGGTCGCGTCGGCGCGATGCACTGCGACCGGCCGCGGACCGGCCAGGGATCCGACCACGAATTCGTCGCGGGATTCCATGCCGCTGGCGCGCAGGTAGTGCGCGAAGACCCGCACGCCGTTGCCGCACATCTGGGCGACGGACCCGTCGGCGTTGCGGTAGTCCATGTACCAGTCGCCGGCGTCCACCCCGTCGGGCACCCGGTCGAGCACGCCGGCCGACAGCGCCGCACCGGCGGTGGTGACCCGCAGCACCCCGTCGGCGCCCAGCCCGCGGCGCCGGTCGCACAGCGCGGCGACCCGCGCCTCGGTCAGGCCCAGCTCGGCCTGCGGGTCCGGCAGCACCACGAAGTCGTTTTGGGTGCCGTGACCCTTGGCGAAATTCACCTGCTCAGGATACGTGGCGCCAGGCCCGCACGGCGGCGTCGACGACCGCGGCGCTCTCGGCCGGGGTCGCGGCGCCGACGTCGAGCCACTGCACCCGGTGATCGCGGCGGAACCAGGACCGCTGGCGCCGGACGTAGCGCCGGGTGCCGAAGAAGGTCTGCTCGCGCGCGTCCCGCAGCTGATCGGCGCCGGGGCCCGCCGGACCGCTCTGGTCCAGCGCGGTCAGCACCTGCGCGTAGCCCAGCGCCCGCGACGCGGTGACACCGTCGCGCAGGCCCTTGTCCAGCAGCGCGATCACCTCGCCGACCAGACCCCGGTCGAACATGGCGTCGGTGCGCCGGGCCAGACGATCGTCGAGAAGCGTTGTGTCGCAGTCTAATCCGACGATGACCGTATCCCATCTTGGGGCGCCGATCCGGGGCGCGGAGGCGGCGAACGGCTGACCGGTCAGCTCGACCACTTCCAGGGCACGCACCGTGCGCCGGGCGTCGGTGGGCAGGATGGACGCGGCCGCGGCGGGATCGCGGCGGGCCAGCTCGGCGTGCAGCTCGCCGACCCCGATCTCGGCGAGCCGCTGCTCCCAGCGCGCGCGCACCGCGGGATCGGTGGCCGGAAACGACCAGTCGTCGAGCAGCGACTGGATGTAGAGCATGGAGCCGCCCACGATGATCGGCACCGCGCCCCGGGCCGCGATCGCTTCGACGTCGGCCGCGGCGGCGCCCTGATAGCGGGCGACGGTCGCGGTCTCGGTGACGTCGAGGACGTCGAGCTGGTGATGCGGGATGCCGCGCCGGGCGTCGACGGGCAGCTTGGCGGTGCCGATATCCATGCCGCGGTAGAGCTGCATCGCGTCGGCGTTGACGATCTCGACGCGGACGCCGAGACGCTCGACCCGTTCCGCGAAGTCGAGGGCCAACTGCGACTTGCCGGTGCCGGTGGGGCCGATGATCGCCAGCGGGCGCACGGCGGCCGTCACAGCTGCCAGGCGCCGGCGAAGTAGCCCACCCCGTAGGGCGCTCCGCGGTACAGCTCCTTGGCGGATCGGGGTCCGGGCTCTGCCAGGCCGGCCAGTACCTGAAATGCGACCCGGCCGTGGATCTGCTGCGGCAGGCGGCGCAGCGCGGCGATGTCCCCGCCGGCCAACGCGTCGTCCAGGGCCTGTTGGGCGTCGGTGTTTTCCGGGTCGTATCCGCCGGGGGCAGCCGGTGTCAGCGTGTTCGCGCCGTCGGCCACGACCAGCACCCCGACCGGCTCGGCCAGCAGGTCGACCTCGGCGCGCAGGTGTCTGCCCAGACTCAGCGCGGTGTCGGCGTCGTGGTCGGCGCGGTAGACGCGGACCTGCGCGCTGGCGTTCGGCTGCGCCTGGCCGCGTACCCACCCGGCGAGCAGCGCGCAGATCGGCAGTGTCATCGGCGGGGCGGCCTCGTCCGCCTGCGGGGAGAGCCGAACGCGGACGTCCGCGCCGAAACCCGCGAAGGTGCCGACCGCGTCGGGATCCAGCACGTCGTCGTCGGGTCCCGCCCCGATCACCACCCAGCGGTCGGGCAGCAGCGCGGCCGCGGCAAGCGTCGCCGCGGCCAGGTCGGCGACCTCGGCGACGGCCGTTCCGGCGAGTTCGGGGACAAGGACCGGCGCCGACGGGACGATCGCAATCGCGCTCAGCACGCCACCAAACTAACGTGGCGGCCCGGCGCTAGTGCGGCGTGCCGGGGCCGGACGTCACCGGCGGAAGCTGTCCGCCACGAGCAGACGGTCACTGAAGGGGCCGAAGTCGTCGACTTCGGTCATCTCTGGGGTCGGCATTTCTCGCGGGGCACCACCGGACCTCTGCTCGGCCTGGTCGATGCTGGCGGCTTCGCCGCGGGCCAGCGCGATCGTCGCGATGATGACCACGGCCACCGCCCCGATCAGCACGAACGCCCTGGGACCGCTGGCGTTCATCGTCTCGCCCAGCACCAGGACCCCGAGCAGGCCGGCGACCACCGGCTTGGCCACCGTCATGGTCGGGAGCGACGCGGTCAGCGCGCCGGCACGGAAAGCCGACTGCTGGAAGATCATCCCGACCAGGGCCACCAGCAGCCAGGGGAGGAATTCCGGCGACGTCAGCACGGCCATCGGGCCGTTCTCGGACATCTCCACAATGCCCTTGGTCAGCACCGCGAACAGCGCCAGCGAGGAACCCGCCACCACCGCGAGCAGCACGGCCGAGAACGGGCTGCCGGACCAGCGCCGCGCCGCCACCACGCAGGCCACCAGCAGCGGGATCATGACCATGGCGACGATGAGCCAGGTTCGCAGCAGGCCGCGCTGCTCGCCGGCCGCCGGGTCGCCGACGATGATGACGACCGCCAGCGCGGCGGCCAGGATGAGCGCCCACCCCCATTCGCGGGGCTTCACCCGGTGACCGGCAAGCCGCGCGTAGATGGGCAGCGCGAACAGCAGCGCCGTGACCTGCAGCGCGGTCACCATGACGACCGAGCCCCACGCCAGGGCGGCGGCCTGCAGGCTGTAATTGGTGATCGCGGCCAGGCCGCCCAGCCACCACCGGGTGTCCTTGAGGGACATGCGGAACAGCTCGAGGTGGCCGACCTGTTTGTCGGTGACCTCGTGTGCGGAGCGCTGCCGAACCACGTCGCCCACCGCGGATGCCAGCGCCGCGCACAAAGCTAATAACGCCGCGACATCGACTTTCGACATTTTCGACCCCTCCGCCTCACACCCGTCCGACCAGCTTTCCCCGAGGCGCAGCTAAATACACGCACAATTTGCGTTCAGTTCAACTACAAACTTATGACGTTCCACACGTTGCTAACTGCGCCGCAGGTAACCGTTCAACTAGTACTTCAGCAACCTATGTAACGCGTGGGACAACTCTAAGAGAACTACACAGGTAGCTGTGAGCGACAGCTAAGCCCGTTCGCTGCCAGCCCTTTTCACGCCTCGCCAGCCGTGCGCGATGGGATCAGCGTCACAACATCGCTTTGATCGTCCGGCGCGTCGTCGGCCGCGTTCATGGATGCGGCCTCTCCCCGGGCCAGGGCCGTGGTCGCGACGACGACCACCACCACCGCTGCCACCAGGGCGATTACCGCGGGGCCCTTGGCGCCGAGCGTCTCACCGAGCACGGTGACCCCCAGTACCGACGCGACCAGCGGCTCAGCCACCGTCATCGTCGGCAACGACGCGGTGAGCGCGCTGGCCCGAAATGCCGACTGCTGGAAGATCGTGCCGAGCACCGCGACCAACAGCCAGCCGTACAGCTCCGGGGTGCGCAGTAGCGCCCCCGGCCCGTCCGGGAGCACGTCGACGACCGCCTTGGTGAGCACCGCGAACAACGCCCACGACGACGCCGACACCAGTGCCAGCAGCACCGCGGCCAGCGGGCCCGACCAGAGGCGCGCGCCCAGCACGCAGAACGCCATCGCCGGCCCGATCACCATCGCGACCACCACCCAGGAATCCAGCGACGCCCGCTGGTAACCGGCGGCCGGTTCCCCGACGGTGACGAAGACCGCCACCGCGGCCGCCAGCAGGACCGCCCACACCCACTCGCGGCGGCTCAACCGATGCTTGGTCAGCCAGGCATAGACCGGCAGGGCGAACAGCAGCGCGGTCACCTGCAAGGCCTGCACCAACACCACCGAACCCAGGCTCAGCGCCACCGCCTGCAGCGTGAAGCTGCCCACCGCCGCGATCCCGCCCAGCCACCACCGGACGTCACGCAACGACATCCGCAACAGCTCCAGGTGGCCCACCTGGTCGTCGGTGATTTCCTGCGCGGAGCGCTGCCGGATCACGTCGCCGACGCCCGACATCAGCGCGGCGATCAGCGCGAGGAGCGCAGCAATATCCACCTTGGCGATGGTGACCTCCCATCGACGTGCGACCCCGACGAGAGCCGAAGGACAACGCTCACCAGGGTTCGACGAACTCCGATGCGGTGACGCGATAGCACGACCGTACCCGCCGGTGCGGAGACGGCGACGGTGCCGCGCGGCCGCCGGGCCGGTCGGGAATGGCAAGGTGGCGGCGCATGCCGGAGCAAGCTGCTTGAATATCGTTAAGCAGCTGTTGGGAGAACCCGGCCCCGGGCATCCGACAGAGGCAGGAGACGGTGCCGCTACGCGCGGCAGGCGCGCGGGACACGGACCGCGCGGAAGGGTTGTGAAAGGGTAGTGACGAGCGCATGACGGCTGACGAGCCTCGCGACGATTCAGCTCGGCCCGCGCCGCGTCCGGGACCGCGGCCCGGCCCCCGGCCGACACCGCGGCCCACCACCGCGCACCCGCTGGTGGTGCCGCCGCCCAGCAATCCGCACCAGTTCGGGCGCGTGGACGATGACGGCACGGTATGGCTGATCAGCTCCGCCGGCGAGCGCATCGTCGGCTCCTGGCAGGCCGGCGATCGCGAGGCGGCGTTCGCCCACTTCGGCCGGCGCTTCGACGACCTGGCCACCGAGGTCACCCTGATGGAGGAGCGCCTGGCCTCCGGGTCCGGTGACGCGCGCAAGATCAAGGCGCACGCGGCCGAGCTGGCCGAGTCGCTGCCGACGGCGGCTGTGCTGGGCGATATCGATGCGCTGGCTGCCCGGTTGACCACCATCGCCGAGCACGCCGAGGCGGCCGTCGCCGCAGAGCGCTCCCGGCGCGACGAGCATCGCGCCACCCAGACCGCCCGCAAGGAGGCGCTGGCCGCGGAGGCCGAGGAGTTGGCCGCCAACTCGACGCAGTGGAAGGCCGCGGGTGACCGGTTCCGCGCGATCCTCGACGAGTGGAAGACGATCAGCGGGGTGGACCGCAAGGTCGACGACGCGCTGTGGAAGCGCTACTCCGCGGCCCGGGAGGCGTTCAACCGGCGCCGGGGATCGCACTTCGCGGAGCTGGACCGGGAGCGCTCGGGGATCCGCCAGGCCAAGGAACGCCTGTGCGAGCGGGCCGAAGCGCTGTCCGACTCGACCGACTGGACGGCCACCAGCGCCGAATTCCGCAAGCTGCTGACCGAGTGGAAGGCGGCTGGTCGGGCGACCAGGGAGGTCGACGACGCCCTGTGGCGGCGTTTCAAGGCAGCCCAGGACGTGTTCTTCACCGCCCGCAACGCGGTGACGGCGGAGAAGGACGCGGAGTTCCGGGCCAATGCGACCGCCAAAGAGGCGCTGCTGGCCGAGGCGGAGAAGCTGGACACCAGCAACCACGACGCCGCCCGCGCGGCGCTGCGCACGATCACCGACAAGTGGGACGCGATCGGCAAGGTCCCGCGCGAGCGGTCCGCCGAGTTGGAGCGCCGGCTGCGCGCGGTCGAGAAGAAGGTGCGCGACGCCGGCGACACGGGCTGGTCCGACCCGCAGGCGCAGGCCCGGGCCGAGCAGTTCCAGGCCCGCGCCGAGCAATACGAACAGCAGGCGCAAAAGGCCGCGGCGGCGGGCCGCACCAAGGAAGCCGAAGAGGCCACGGCCAACGCCGAGCAGTGGCGACAGTGGGCGCAGGCGGCAGTCGAGGCGCTGACCCGCAAGCCCTAGCGGCCGTCAGACCCCGTCGTGCCGGGGTCGTCGCGGGTCTCCCCGGCGCTGCGCGTGGCCGGATCGTCCAGGCCGTCCAGCAGGGTGGCCGACTGCTGCGCCGCCGCGACGCGGCGCCGCTGCTCCTCGGCGGCGAGCTGCACGATGGTGCGCGACCAGACCACACGGGCCCAGTGGTAGGTGAGCACGAGCACGGTGAGCCAGGCGATGATCAGGCCCCAGCCCGGCCCCGGGTGCCCCGCGGCCACGGTCTGACGCGACCAGATCGCCAGCATGCCCGCGGCACCCGCGATGGCCGTGCCCGCCAACGCAACCCACGCCAGCGCCCAGCGCCGCGTCACCAGCGCCAGCATCGAGAAGCCGACGCCGAACACCAGCGCCAGCCAGGCGAACACCCGCGACGGCAGGCCGACGGCGGCCGCGCCGGCACCGTGGCTGCCGAACAACACGTCCCAGCCACGCACGTCACCGGTGTGCGGCAGGACGAAGGACGCCAGCAGCACGAACACCAGGATCGACACCAGGAAGGCCCGCGGGCCGGGGTCGATTCCGCGGGCCACGCGGCGTTCGGCGGCTTCGATCTCGCTCCGCAGGGCGCCGAGGTGTACGTCGTCGTTGTTCATCTCTTTTTTCACAGCGCACATCCAAGGGGTTCGGTCGGGCCGACGGGCGGCCCGACGGCGGGCATGCCGAGGCCGATGCCGCGCGGGCGCTGCCCGGCGGCCTGCGCATCACCCGCCCGGGTGCGGCGATGCGTGACGACGCCCGCGTCGGCGATGAGGTGGTGGGGTGCGGCCCCGGTGATCACCGTGGTGACGATGTCGCCGGGCCTGACGTCCCCGGGTGTGTCGACGGCGAAGTGCACCAGCCGGCCGTCGCGGGCCCGCCCGGTCATGCGGGCGGTGCGGCTGTCCTTACGTCCTTCGCCGGTGGCGACCAGCAATTCGACGGTCTGGCCGATCAGGGCCTGGTTGCCCTGCAGCGAGATCGCCTCCTGCAGCTCGATCAGCCGGTCATAGCGTTCCTGCACAACGGCTTTCGGGATCTGCCCGTCGAGTTCGGCGGCCGGGGTGCCGCGCCGCTTGGAGTACTGGAAGGTGAACGCGGCCGAGAACCGGGCCTGGCGCACCACGTCCAGCGTGGCGGCGAAGTCCTCTTCGGTCTCACCGGGGAACCCGACGATCAGGTCGGTGGTGATGGCCGCGTGCGGCATGGCGGCCCGGACGCGGTCGATGATGCCGAGGTAGCGCTCGGCGCGGTAGGACCGTCGCATCGCGCGCAGCACCCGGTCGGAGCCGGACTGCAGCGGCATGTGCAGGGCGGGGCAGACATTCGGCGTCTGCGCCATGGCCTCGATGACGTCGTCGGTGAATTCGGCCGGGTGCGGCGAGGTGAACCGCACCCGCTCCAGGCCGTCGATGTCGCCGCAGGACCGCAGCAGGCGGGCGAAGGCGCCGCGGTCGCGGGGTAGGGCCGGGTCGGCGAAGGACACCCCGTAGGCGTTGACGTTCTGGCCGAGCAGCGTGACCTCGAGCACACCGTCGTCGACCAGCGACCGAACCTCCGCCAGGATGTCGTCGGGGCTGCGGTCGACCTCTTTGCCGCGAAGCGACGGGACGATGCAGAACGTGCAGCTGTTGTTGCACCCGACTGAGACGGAAACCCAAGCAGCATAGGCGGATTCGCGTGCGCTGGGCAGCGACGACGGAAACTCCTGCAGCGCCTCGGCGATTTCCACCTGGGCGGCCTTGTTGTGCCGGGCGCGCTCCAGCAGCGTGGGCAGCGACCCGATGTTGTGGGTGCCGAAGATGACGTCGACCCAGGGCGCCTTGTGCAGCAACGCGTCCCGGTCCTTTTGGGCCAGGCAGCCGCCGACGGCGATCTGCATCTCGGGGTTGCCGCGCTTGCGCGGCGCGAGATGGCTGAGGTTGCCGTACAGCTTGTTGTCGGCGTTCTCGCGCACGGCGCAGGTGTTGAACACCACCACGTCGGCGTCGGCGCCCTCGGCCGCACGCTGGTACCCGGCCGCTTCCAGCAGGCCCGCCAACCGCTCCGAGTCGTGGACGTTCATCTGGCAGCCGTAGGTGCGGACTTGATAGGTGCGCGCCGGTGCGGCGTCCGCCGCCGCGGTCTCACGCACCATCGAAGTCACGGGGCCATGGTACGGCGACCGGTCGGCGCACGAGAAACCGCACGTCACCGGCCTAGACCCGGCGGCGCTCCCGCTCGGCGGCCAACTCGGCGAACACCACCTCGCACGCCATGTTCTGGCTGTAACCCCGGCGCGCGAGCATCCCCACCAGCCTGCGGGTCACCCGCGCGTCGTCGTCGTTCAGCGTCTCGCGGCGCAGCTTGGACCGGACCAACTGCTCCGCCCGGTCCCGCTCGGCGCCGGCATCGATCCCGGCCAGCGTCGCGGTGATCACGTCGTTGTCGACGCCCTTGGTGTGCAGCTCGGCGGCCAAGGCGCGCTTGCTTTTCCCCGCGTGCGTCCGGCGGGACTGCACCCACTGCTGGGCGAAGTCGGCGTCGTCGATCAAGCCGACGGAGGCCAACCGGTCGAGCACCCGTTCGCTGACGTCGTCGGGATAGCCGCGTTTGGCCAGCCGGCCGTGTAGCTCGGCCCGGGTACGCGCTCTCGCGGTGAGCAGGCGCAGGCACAGCGCCCGCGCCTGCTCTTCGCGGGAGGGCTCAGAAGTCGACGGGGGCGGGCAGGACGTCGTCATCGGTCACGACCGCGCCAATGCCGAGCTTTTCCTTGATCTTCTTCTCGATCTCGTTGGCGACTTCGTCGTTTTCCTTCAGGAAGGTGCGGGCGTTCTCCTTGCCCTGGCCCAGCTGCTCGCCCTCATAGGTGAACCAGGAGCCGGACTTGCGGATGAAGCCCTGCTCCACACCCATGTCGATCAGCGAGCCTTCCCGGCTGACCCCCTGGCCGTAGAGGATGTCGAACTCGGCCTGCTTGAAGGGCGGCGCCACCTTGTTCTTGACGATCTTGACCCGGGTGCGGTTACCGACCGCGTTGGTGCCGTCCTTGAGCGTCTCGATCCGGCGCACGTCCATGCGCACCGACGCGTAGAACTTCAAAGCCTTTCCACCCGTGGTGGTTTCGGGGCTGCCGAACATCACGCCGATCTTCTCGCGCAGCTGGTTGATGAAGATCGCGGTGGTGCCCGAATTGTTCAGCGCGCCAGTCATTTTCCGCAGGGCCTGGCTCATCAGCCGGGCCTGCAGCCCGACGTGGCTGTCGCCCATCTCGCCTTCGAGCTCGGCGCGCGGCACCAGCGCGGCCACCGAGTCGATGACCAGGATGTCCAAGGCGCCTGAGCGGATCAGCATGTCGGCGATCTCGAGGGCCTGCTCCCCCGTGTCGGGCTGGCTGACCAGCAGGGAATCGGTGTCCACGCCGAGCTTCTTGGCGTACTCCGGGTCCAGGGCATGCTCGGCGTCGATGAAGGCGGCGACGCCGCCGGCGGCCTGTGCGTTGGCCACCGCGTGCAGGGCGACGGTGGTCTTACCCGAGGATTCCGGGCCGTAGATCTCCACGACCCGGCCGCGGGGCAGCCCGCCGATGCCCAAGGCCACGTCCAGTGCGATGGATCCGGTCGGGATGATCGAAATCGGCTGACGCGTCTCGTCGCCGAGACGCATCACCGAGCCTTTGCCGTAGCTCTTTTCGATCTGGGCCATCGCCAGTTCGAGAGCCTTCTCGCGATCGGGGGCTTGCGCCATGGTGCCTCTCCTATAGTCGGTGTTCGTCTGACCGGTATCGGTCGGTTGGCGGTGACACTAGAGAAGGCCACCGACAAGTTGACTGGCCGAACGTTCCCCACAGTAGCCGAACAGGTGTTCGATTCAAGTTCGACACGCCGCGTGTGCAACATTGCGAAAGGCCGGCCCCGAAAACAGATGGACATTTCCGCGGAGCTGTCGGAAATCTCGTCCTACGGCGGATTCTTCGCGCTGACCGTCGGCGGCGAGGCCGCCGGATGGCACCCGGTCACCCGGTCCTACGCCGGCGGCTACACCGACCTGATCGACGCCACCGTCGCGCGTTATCGGACGTCGGAGCGCCGGGTTGGGGCGTCCCTGGTTCAGCTCGGCCACGCCGCCCGGCTGTGGTCCCCCGTCCTCGCGTGCGCCCTCGGCCACGGCGTCATCCCGGATCTGGCGCGGCTGCAACGGGCCGACGACGGGGCGCGGCTGCGGCTGCCCGAACCCGTCGGAGACCCGGTCGACCGCGACTCGTTGCCCGACGCGCTGTACCGCGTCGTCGTGCGCGAGCACATGGAACCGCTCGCGGCGGGATTACGGGTCAAGGTGGCACCCGATCTGCTGGCCGGCAACATCGCGTCCGCCCTCGTCGGGACCGCGCAGGCGTTGGTGGCGGTGCGGCCCGACCTACGCGAGCCGGTCGCCGCGGTCACCGGTTCGCTGCTGAACACGGGAGCGCTCGCCGGCACGATGACCGGCAGCGATCTCGGGTGGCGGCGGCGCAGCTGTTGTCTGCTCTACCGGACACCCGCCGGAGCCAAATGCGGGGACTGCGGGCTCTGATCCGCCGCCTGGTTCACCACTGTTCCCGGGGCACGTCGAAGTCCACGCACAACGCCCGCCAGACGTCGCGGGGCTCGATCCCGGCCTCGATGGCTTGGGCTGCCGTGCGGCCGTCGAAGCCGGCCAGCACGTGATCCACCAGCACCGAGGACCCGTAGGTGGTGCCAAAGCGCAGGACTACCCGCTCGTGAAACTCCGTTAGCCGCACGTGAGTCAACATACCCAGCCCGCAGGCATCGGACACCTGAGCGCGAAGCGCGCTACCTCCAGCTGGCCGGCAAGTCGATGATGTGGTTGGGGCAGTCCTCCTGGGCCGCGATCGACATCACGTCGCGCGCGCGTTGGGCCGACATGGTCGCGCGCAACTGCATGAAGGCGTATTCGGCTGGGGCGAGTCCCTGCTGGGCGGCGGCCGGATCGTCCATCAGCTGGCAGGCCTGCTGTTCCTCGGGACTGTCGGCGTGCGCGACGGCCGCGCCGGCCAGCGCGGCGGCCAGCAGGGCGCCGGCGGCGAATGTCGTGATGATCCTCATCGGGTGCCTCCCGCCGAAGCATAAGGCGACCCGGGCGGCGCGCTGCGGATCATCCGGCCACCGCCAACGCGTCGCGGCACACCCGGACCGGGTCGGCGACGTCGGCGATGCCCGCGGCCGCCGCCTGCGCCGCCGCGCGGTAGCCCGGCGACGCCAGCACCTCGTCGACCGCCGCCACCAGCGCGCCGGCGGTCAGCGGCCGGATCAACCGAGCGCTGCCCTGGCGCTGCACCCGGTTGGCGATCTCCCATTGGTCGCCGCCGCCGGGCACCACCACCAGCGGCACGCCGGCCAGCAGCGTCTTGGCCACCATGCCGTGGCCGCCGCCGCAGATCACCAGGTCGGCGTGCGCCAGCAGCTCGTCCTGGCGTCCCAGCCCGACCGTCGCCCACGGCGGCACCGCCAGTTCCGGTCCGTCCAACCGCGACACCAGCAGCCGCGACCCCGCCGGCAGGGTCTCCCCCGGCGTCAGGCACCCCAGCGCGACCTCGGCGAGGCCCTCGGTGCCGATCAAGGCGGTCGACGGCGCGATGACCAGCACCGGCCCGGAGCCGGCCGGGACCTCGAGGATCCGGTCGGTCGGCTCGAAGTGCAACGGCCCGACGACGACGGCCTCGGCGGGCCAGTCCGGGCGGGGCACCTCCAGCGCGGGCAGCGTCGCGATCAGCCGGCGCAGCGGCCCGGGGTCGCGCGCCGGCAATCCGATCTCGACGCGCGAGTTCGCGCGCTGCTGCAGGCCGGTGCGCACGGATCGCGCCGTCAGCGCGCGCATCGCGGCGTCGCGCAGCCGGCCCCGGATGCCGGTGCCGGGCGCCAGCCCGCTGCCGATCGGCGGCAGTCCTTTCGACGGCAGGTACAGCGGGTGTGGGTTGAGTTCGATCCACGGGATGCCCAGCAGCTCGGCGGCCATGCCGCCGCCGGCGGTGATGACATCGGACACCACCAGGTCGGGCGCCAACTCGCGCAGCGCGGGCACATTGAGCACGGCCATCCGCGCGGCGCGCCGATGGATCCTGGCCCCGGCGTCGACGTCGTCGTCGGTGGCCGCCAGCCCGTCCAGCGCGGCGGCGTCGATGCCGGCGCCGCGGGCGGTGTCCAGCCATTCGGCGCCGGTGAACAGCGTGGGCTCGTCGCCGGCTTCGGCGAAGCGCCGGCACAACGCGATCGCCGGGAACGAATGCCCGGGATCCGGCCCGGCGACCACGGCGACGCGCATCGTGCTTACCCTGCCACAGCGCCCGGTTGCCACGCGCCTACGCTGGCAAGATGACCGAGCTGACTGGCACGACCGTTGCGAACACCCGCACGGTCGAAGGATTCCTGAACGCCCTGCAGGACGCGGATTACGACGCCGCCGGCGCCGCGCTGGCCGACGATCTCGTCTACGAAAACGTCGGCCTGCCCACCATCCACGGCCGGGCCCGGGCCATCAAGCTGTTTCGCCAGATGGAGGGCCGCGCCGCCTTCGAGGTGAAGATCCACCGCATCGCGGCCGACGGCGGCGCGGTACTCACCGAACGCACCGACGCGCTGATCTTCGGCCCGCTGCGGCTGCAGTTCTGGGTGTGCGGCGTATTCGAGGTCCAGAACGGGCGAATCACGTTGTGGCGGGACTACTTCGACTTCTTCGACATGCTCAAGGCCACCGCGCGCGGCCTGGCGGCGCTGGTGTTGCCGTCGCTCAAAGCGACGTTCTGACCCAGGCGCCTACCCGGTGCCGCGCAAGCCGCCGAGTTCGTCGAACGCCTGCGCCCAACCGACCAGTCGATCGGTCGCCCCGGCCAGCTCGGCGCGGTAGTGCTGCGACGCGGCCGATCCGTCGCCGTTCGCCGACGACACCAATTGCGCTGCCGCGGTGACCATTTCGTTGTACTGGCGGACGCCCGCACCCAGCTGGGCGGTAAACGCGTTGATGGTGGGCACCAGATACGACCGCGATTCCTCGCTGGCCTGCGCCGCCCGCTCCATCGACACCACCTGAGCGGCGGTGGACGCCATGGCTGCCGAGGTCCGGGTGGCGGCCGCGGTCAGGTCGCGGATCTCGGCGGTCGGCAACATCGCGCCCCGCTCGATCACCGCCAGCAGCGAGGAAAACCCGCGCTCGGAGGCGCCCAGCGCGTACATCGCGGGGCGCGCCGCCGAACCCGGGGGTGGCAGCCGGCGCGCGCTCGTGGTCCGGGGCGTCGGCAACGGCTCGGACTTGAGCCAGCGATAGCGCAGCAGCAACAGCGTCGCCGGGATGGCCATGAAAACCGCGACGCCGCCGGTGATTTCGAGTAGCAAGGCGAACCAGCCCCAGGCCGCGAGCAGCATCGTCACCGCGGCCCAGAACACGCATCCGGCGCTGAAGATCAGTCCCCACCGCAGCGCGCGGCGACGCCGCCGCAGCAGCCGGGCGCGCGGGTCCGCGGCCGCGCTGATCCTGCGGGCCACCAGGTCGGACAGGTCGGCGGCGGTGGCCAGGCCGCGGTGCAGCAGCGCGCGCAACGGACCGGGCCGCGTCGCCTTCACCGCCATGACACTTCGGCTACTGGCCAAGTGGCTTCTCGGGGACCGAGCCGCCGGCGCTCTCCGCGGGCGCGGGAGAGGCGGGCGTCGTCGTGGCGGCCGGCGTCCCGCCCGTCGGCAGGGCCTCACCACGCATCGAGGCGCGGATCTGCTCCAGGCGGGAGTGGCCGGCCATCTGCACCCCGGCCTGCTCGACCTCGAGCATCCGGCCCTGCACCGAACCCTGCGCGAGCTCGGCGGCACCGATCGCGTTGGCGTATCGCCGCTCGATCTTGTCGCGCACCTCGTCGAGGCTCGGGACGTTGCCGGGGGCGGCCAGATCGCTCATCGACTGCAGCGAGGCGCTCACCTGCTCCTGCATCTTGGCCTGCTCGAGCTGGCTGAGCAGCTTGGTGCGCTCGGCGATCTTCTGCTGCAGCACCATGGCGTTCTGCTCGACGGCCTTCTTGGCCTGCGCGGCCGCGCCCAGCGCCTGGTCATGCAGCGTCTTGAGGTCTTCGACGCTCTGCTCGGCGGTCACCAGCTGGGCGGCGAACGCCTCGGCGGCGTTGTTGTACTCGGTGGCCTTCGCGGCGTCACCGGCCGCGGTGGCCTGGTCGGCCAGCGTCAAGGCCTGACGCACGTTGACCTGGAGCTTCTCCACGTCCGCCAGCTGACGGTTGAGCCGCATCTCGAGTTGCCGCTGGTTGCCGATCACCTGCGCGGCCTGCTGGGTCAGCGCCTGGTGCGTGCGTTGCGCTTCCTCGATGGCCTGCTGGATCTGGACCTTGGGGTCTGCGTGCTCGTCGATCTTGGCGTTGAACAGCGCCGCGAGGTACTTCCACGCCTTGACGAACGGATTGGCCATGAGTTAGCTCCACCTTCGCTTCTTGAGGATCCGGATGGTCCCCGGATGGGCCTGAGGGGCTCCGCGCCTGTCGCTCAATTTAGTGGGTCGGCGCCGATCGCCCCACCCCTTACGCGGGATCGGTCCCCGGCGCTCAGGCCAGCGCCAACGACGCCACCGGCGGAATGACGACCTTGATGCTGGTGCCGCTCGCCCCGTCCGCGGCGGCGCCGACGGCCGCCTGCTCCTCGGTGGCCATCCGCTCGCCGGCGTGGGTGAGAACCGACGACAACGGGACGTCCAGCGCGTCGCAGATCGCGTTCAGCAGCTCGCTGGACGGCTCCTTGCGGCCGCGCTCCACCTCGGACAGGTAGCCGAGGCTCACCCGCGCCGAATCGGACACCTCGCGCAGCGTCCGGCCCTGTGTCGTGCGGGCCTCGCGCAGCACGTCGCCGATGACCTCTCGCACCAATGGCGGCATCCCGCCCTCCTTCGTCCAGTCGGCCCTGCGCGGCACGTACTCAGCTTGCCTCCGGCAGGTGCTCATTAGGTGAACGCCGACAACGGTGGTCTGGTTCCCGTCGGATGCCGCCGAAATCAGGCGGGCGTGCGGCGCACTTCCCGGACGGTCGACACGACGTAGTCGATCCCGGTGATCACCGTCAGCACGATCGCCACGCCCATCACCACCGCCGCGATCACCCGGAACGCCCCCGGCGTTGCCGCCCAGGGCAGCACGAACAATCCGATGGCCAGCACCTGCACCACAGTCTTGACCTTGCCGCCCCAGCTGGCCGGAATGACGCCGCGGCGGATCACGGCCAGCCGTAACACGGTGACCCCGAATTCGCGGGCCAGGATCAGCACGGTGACCCACCACGGCAATTCCCCGAGCATCGACAGCCCGATCAGCGCCGACCCCACCAGCGTCTTGTCCGCGATCGGATCGACGAACGCGCCGAACTCGGTCGCCATGCCGTAGTTGCGGGCCAGCAGGCCGTCCAGCCGATCGGTGATGCAGGCGGCCGCGAAGATGACGAAAGCCACCACGCGGAAGCCGTTTTGGTGGCCGTCTCCGGCGAAGAGCGCGAGCAGGAAGATGGGCACCAACACGAGCCGCAACAGGGTCAGCGTATTGGCGAGGTTGGCGATGTTCGCGCGGCCTACCATCGGACCCGTCTGCGGCTGCCCCGACACGGCAACAGAATAACGGTTGACCAGCGCACCCGTCCCAGATGTCGATACTGTTAGCCGTGACCCAAAGTCCGCAGCGCCCTCGTCCGCTGGTTCGGCGCGCGCGAACGTCCGACGTGCCGGCGATCAAGCACCTGGTCGACACCTACTCGGGAAAGATCCTGCTGGAGAAGAACCTCGTGACCCTCTACGAGGCTGTCCAGGAGTTTTGGGTGGCCGAGCACGAGGGCCAGGTGGTCGGTTGCGGCGCACTGCACGTGATGTGGTCGGACCTCGGCGAGGTCCGCACCGTCGCGGTCACCCCGGCGCTGACCGGACACGGCATCGGCCACGCGATCGTCGACCGGCTGCTCGAGGTCGCCCGCGAGTTGCAGTTGAAGCGGCTGTTCGTGCTGACGTTCGAGACCGAATTCTTCGCCCGCCATGGATTCACCGAGATCGAGGGGACGCCGGTCACGGCCGAGGTGTTCGAGGAGATGTGCCGCTCCTACGACATCGGTGTCGCGGAGTTCCTGGACCTGAGCTACGTCAAGCCGAACATCCTCGGCAACTCGCGGATGCTGCTGAGGTTGTAGCGGCACTGGGACTAGGCGCGCCGGGCGTGAACCGAACGGAGGGATTCGGGCCGTTTCTGCCTTGCGTTCGCGCCCGGCGCTAGTCCTCGGGGTCCCCCCCGTCGGCGTCGCTGCCGCCCCGGATCAGCGCCAGCGTTCCGGCCAGTTCGTCGGGCTTGACCAGCACCTCGCGCGCCTTGGAGCCTTCCGACGGCCCGACGATGCCGCGGGTCTCCATCAGGTCCATCAGCCGGCCGGCCTTGGCGAAGCCGACGCGCAGCTTGCGCTGCAACATCGAGGTCGAACCGAACTGGCTGGACACCACCAGCTCCACGGCCTGCAGGAACACGTCCATGTCGTCGCCGATGTCCGGGTCGACATCGGTGCGTTCGCCGGTGGGCTTGGCGGTGGTGACGCCCTCGGTGTATTCGGGTTCGGC
Organism: Mycobacterium colombiense; assembly: GCF_001672755.1. GTDB lineage: Bacteria > Actinomycetota > Actinomycetes > Mycobacteriales > Mycobacteriaceae > Mycobacterium > Mycobacterium colombiense_C. Next base: position 71,504 of record NZ_LZKI01000006.1, read on the forward strand.
CTGGTCCTTGCAGGCGGTGACGACGGCGTGGATCTCCTCATCGGTGATGAAGGCGCCCTGCAGCCGGATCGGCTTGTTGGCGCCCATCGGCAGGAACAGGCCGTCGCCCATGCCGATCAGCTTTTCGGCGCCGGCCTGGTCCAGGATGACGCGGCTGTCGGTCAGGGACGACGTGGCGAACGCCAGCCGGGAGGGCACGTTGGTCTTGATCAGACCGGTGACTACATCCACCGACGGGCGCTGGGTGGCCAGCACCAGGTGAATGCCTGCGGCGCGGGCCTTTTGGGTGATCCGCACGATGGCGTCCTCGACGTCGCGGGGCGCCGTCATCATCAGGTCGGCCAGCTCGTCGACGATCGCCACCACGTACGGGTAGGGCCGGTACTCCCGCTGGCTGCCCAGCGGCGCGGTGATGGCACCGGAGCGGACCTTCTCGTTGAAGTCGTCGATGTGCCGCACCCGCGACGCCTGCATGTCCTGGTAGCGCTGCTCCATCTCCTCCACCAGCCACGCCAGCGCGGCCGCCGCCTTCTTCGGCTGGGTGATGATCGGGGTGATCAGATGCGGAATGCCTTCGTACGGCGTGAGTTCCACCATCTTCGGGTCGATCAGGATCATCCTGACCTCTTCCGGGGTGGCGCGCGCCAGCAGCGAAACCAGCATCGAGTTGACGAAGCTGGACTTGCCGGAACCGGTCGAGCCGGCGACCAGCAGGTGCGGCATCTTCGCGAGATTGGCCGAGATGAAGTCGCCCTCGATGTCCTTGCCGAGCCCGATCACCAGCGGGTGGTGGTCGCGCCGGGTCGACGGGGCGGTGAGCACATCGGCCAGCCGCACCATTTCTCGGTCGGTGTTGGGCACCTCGATGCCCACGGCCGACTTGCCCGGGATCGGGGCGAGCATGCGCACGCTCTCGGTGGCCACCGCGTATGCGATGTTCTTCTGCAGCGCGGTGATCTTCTCGACCTTCACGCCCGGCCCCAGCTCGACCTCGTAGCGGGTGACGGTCGGCCCGCGGGTGCAGCCGGTGACGGCGGCGTCGACCTTGAACTGGGTCAGCACCTCGGTGATGGCGTCGGCCATGACGTTGTTGGCGGCGCTGCGCTTCTTGGGCGGATCCCCCGCTACCAGCAGGCTCAGCGAGGGCAGCGTGTAGGGCCCCTCGACGACCCGGTCCAGCTCGACCGTGTCGTGCTTGTCCGCCGACCGCCCGCGCTTGCGGCTCCGTGAGCCCTGCAGGGCGGGCTGGACGGCGGGTTCGGGCACGGTGGGGATGTCGTCCTGGAGCGCGGCCTGGGCATCGTCGTCCGGCGACCACGCAGGCGGCGCCTGGTCCGGGACGGAGGACGCGTCGTCGTGGTAGTTGGCGGGCTCCGCCTCGGCGTCGTCGTCGAACTCGTCGGCATAGTCGTAGGGCTCGTCGTCGTAGACCTCGTCGACGAACCGGGTGTGGAACAGGTTGCGCATCACCACGGGCACCTCGCGGATGGTGGTGCCGGTCAGCAGCAACAGGCCGAACATGAAGCCGATGAACAGCAACGGCGCGGCGATCCAGGGCGTGAGCCCGTCCGAGAGCGGCCCGCCGATGGCGAAGCCGATGAACCCCGCCGCGCGGCGGCGCGCTTCAGGGTCTCCGGGCGAACCGGACCACAGGTGGCGCAGGCCGAGCACCGACAGCGTGATCAGGCTGGCGCCCAGGATCAGCCGGGGGCGCACATCCGGGTTGGGTTCGGTGCGCATCAGGGTCACCGCCACCGCGGCGGTGACGACCGGCAACGCCAGCACCCCCGCGCCGATGAAGGTCCGCAGCAGCGTGTCGATCCACGTGCCGACGGGTCCGGCGGCGTGGAACCACGAGCTCGCGGCGACCACCACGGAAAAGCCCAGCAACAGCAACGCGATGCCGTCGCGGCGATGCCCGGGGTCGATGTCGTGGGCCCGCCCGATCGACCGGGCCGCGCCGCCGGTCCCCCGGGCGGCCATCAGCCAGATGGCGCGCGCGGCGCGCCCGCAGGTCAACCCGGCGCCGACCAGCGGCGCATGGTTACGCCGTCTGGCGGCCTTGCTGACCTTCTTGCGGGGCGCCGCCGGGCGCGCACCCCGGGACCCGCTGGTGCGCGAAGTGGCCTTTGACCTGCTCGTTCGGCCTCCGGAGCGGGCGGCGGTCTTGCTGGGCATGACGGCAAGCGTAGTCGCAACGGCATCATCTACACCACCCGCCACACTGGTAACGATCCGGCTTGTCGGGCATGGGGCCAATCGGCCGCCAAATCGCGTGAGTAGGGTGACATTCGGTTGCGAGAAGTCGTGCTCGTCACCCACCCCCACCGCGCCCCAGGAGGCCATCAATGCCCGTTGTCGTCGTCGCCACCATGACCGTCAAACCTGAGTCGGTCGACACCGTTCGCGACATCCTCACCCGGGCGGTCGAAGAGGTGCACGACGAACCGGGCTGCGAGATCTACTCGCTGCACCAGTCGGGCGAGACCTTCGTCTTCGTCGAGCAGTGGGCCGACGCCGAGGCGCTCAAGGCACACAGCACCGCGCCGGCGGTCACCAAAATGTTCACCGCGGCCGGCGAGCACCTGGACGGGGCCCCCGACATCAAGATGCTGCAGCCGGTCCCGGCGGGCGACCCGGCCAAAGGACAGTTGCGGCCCTGATGACCCGCTCGTCGCAAGGGCCCCTGAAGGGCAAGGTCGCATTCATCACCGGCGCGGCGCGCGGTCAGGGCCGCGCGCACGCGGTGCGGCTGGCCGCCGACGGCGCGGACATCATCGCCGTCGACCTGTGCGACCAAATCGCCAGCGTCCCCTACTCGCTGGCCACCGCCGACGACCTGGCGGCCACCGTGAAGCTGGTGGAAGACACCGGCGCCCGCATCGTCGCCCGGCAGGGCGACGTCCGCCACCGCGACTCGCTCTCGGCGGCGCTGCAGGCGGGGCTGGACGAGTTCGGCCGCCTGGACATCGTGGTGGCCAACGCCGGGATCGCCCCCATGCAATCCGGTGACGACGGCTGGCACGACGTCATCGACGTCAACCTGACCGGGGTCTACAACACCATCAAGGTCGCGATACCCACGATGGTCAAGCAGGGCACCGGCGGGTCGATCGTGCTGATCAGTTCGAGCGCGGGGCTGGCCGGGGTCGGCAGCCCGGACGCCGGCTCCGTCGGCTACGCCGCCGCCAAACACGGGGTGGTCGGGCTGATGCGGGTCTACGCGAATCTGCTTGCCGGGCAGATGATCCGGGTCAACTCGATCCATCCGTCCGGCGTCGAGACGCCGATGATCAACAATGAGTTCACCCGCGAGTGGCTGGCCAAGATGGCCGCCGCGACGGACACGCCGGGAGCCATGGGCAATGCCATGCCGGTCGAGGTGCTGGACGTCGAGGACATCGCGAACGCGGTGGCGTGGCTGGTGTCCGACCAGGCGCGCTACATCACCGGTGTGACCTTGCCGGTCGACGCGGGATTCCTGAACAAGTAGCCGCCATGGCACGAAACCCGGTCGCGCAGACAGCATTTGGCCCGATGGTGCTGGCCGCCGTCGAGCAGAACGAACCGCCCGGACGCCGCCTGGTCGACGACGACTTCGCCGAGCTCTTCCTGCCCGGCACGCTGCGGTGGCTCGTCGGCGCGACCCGTTTCGCACCGGTTCGCCGGCTGATGATCCGCGGCTCGGAGTTCACCGGTCCGGGCTTGTGGGCGAATCTGGCCTGCCGCAAGCGCTTTATTGCCGACAAGCTCAAGGAGTCGCTCGACGACATCAACGCCGTCGTCATCCTCGGGGCGGGGCTGGACACCCGCGCCTATCTCTTGACCAGGCGGGTGCGCATCCCGGTGTTCGAGGTCGATCTGCCGGTGAACGTCGCCAGGAAGTTCAAGACGGTGCGCCGGGTGCTCGGGGAGCCGCCGCTGTCGGTTCGGTTGGTGGCGTTGAACCTCGAGCATGACGACCTGCTCACCTCACTCGCCGAGCACGGCTATCGCACCGACTACCGAGTGTTCTTCATCTGCGAAGGCGTCACCCAGTACCTCACCGAGGCGACGGTGCGGCGCACGCTGGAGGGTCTGCGCGCGACCGCACCCGGCAGCCGTTTGGTGTTCACTTACGTCCGTCGGGATTTCATCGACGGCACCAACCGGTACGGCACCCGCACGCTCTACCGCACCGTGCGCCAGCGGCGGCAGCTGTGGCACTTCGGCCTGCAGCCCGACGAGGTCGCCGCGTTCCTCGGCGAGTACGGCTGGCGGCTGGTCGAGCAGGCCGGTCCCGACGAGCTGGCCCAGCGCTATGTCGAGCCCACCGGCCGCAAACTCAAAACCTCGCAACTGGAGTGGTCGGCCTACGCCGAAAAGATCTAGCGGGTCACCTCGAAGTGGTGAGCCGCTTCACCCGGCTACAACCTAAGGTGGCGACCCGCTGCGCCCGGCTGCGCCCGGCTGCGCCGCGCTTGCGATCGCCACGGCCCCGCTCGCGATCGCCACTAGACCTCGATGACGGTCGGCACGATCATCGGCTGCCGGCGGTAGGTCTCGCCCACCCATTTGCCGACGGTTCGCCGCACGCCCTGCGCGATGCGGCTCGGATCGGTGATGTTCTCGGCCAGCAGCGCTTCCAGCTCCTCCTCCACCCGGCGCACGGCGGGCTCGAGCGCCTTGGGATCCTCGGAGAATCCGCGCGAATGCAGGTGCGGCGGGACGACCGGACGCCCGGTGCCCCGCGCGACCACCACGGTCACCGCGACGAAACCCGACGACAGAATGAGCCGCTCGCCCAGGGTGATGTCGCCGACGTCGCCGTTGATCAGGCCGTCGACGAACATCTTGCCGACCGGTACCGCGCCGGCGATCGAGGCCTTGCCCGCGACCAGGTCGACGCTCACCCCGTTCTCGGCCAGCAGGATCGACTCCTCCGGCACGCCGGTGCGGGCCGCCAGTTTGGCGTTGGCGCGCAGCATGCGCCACGTCCCGTGCACCGGCATGACGTTGCGCGGCCGAATCCCGTTGTACAGGAACAACAGTTCCCCGGCGTAGGCGTGGCCCGAAACATGCACGCGCGCTTGGGCGTTGGTAACGACGCGGGCTCCGATCTTGGCGAGCTCGTCGATGACGCCGTAGACCGCTTCCTCGTTTCCCGGGATCAGCGACGACGCCAACACCACCAGATCACCCGCGGTCAGCGTGATGCTGCGGTGTTCGCCGCGCGACATCCGCGACAGCGCCGACATCGGTTCACCCTGGGTGCCGGTGGTGATCAGCACCACCTTCTCGGCCGGCATCATCTCGGCGGCGCCGATGTCGATCACGTCCGAGTCGGCCACCCGCAGGAATCCGAGTTCGCGGGCAATGCCCATGTTGCGCACCATGGATCGGCCGACGAACGATACCCGCCGGCCCAGAGCGACTGCGGCATCGATGATTTGCTGAACACGATCCACGTTGGAGGCGAAGCACGCCACGATGACGCGGCCGTCGGCGCCGCGGATCAGGCGGTGCAGCGTCGGACCCACTTCGCTTTCCGACGGTCCGACGCCGGGGTGCTCGGAATTGGTTGAGTCGCAGAGGAACAGGTCCACCCCGGCGTCGCCGAGCCGGGACATGCCGGGCAGGTCGGTCGGCCGGCCGTCCAGCGGAAGCTGGTCGAGCTTGATGTCGCCGGTGTGCAGGATGGTTCCCGCGCCGGTGTGCACGGCGATCGCCAGCGCGTCGGGGATGGAGTGGTTGACGGCGAAGTACTGGCATTCGAACACGCCGTGCGTGCTCCTCTGGCCCTCGGCCACCTCGACGAACACCGGCTTGAGCCGGTGTTCGCGGCACTTCGCGGCGACCAGCGCGAGGGTGAACTTCGAACCGACCACCGGGATGTCGGGGCGCAGCTTGAGCAGAAACGGGATGCCGCCGATGTGGTCCTCGTGCGCGTGGGTGAGCACCAACGCCTCGACGTCGTCGAGCCGATCCTCGATGTGGCGCAGATCCGGCAGGATCAGATCGACCCCGGGCTCGTCGTGGGTGGGGAACATCACGCCGCAGTCGATGATCAACAGCCGGCCCAGATGCTCGAAAACCGTCATGTTGCGGCCGATTTCGCTGATGCCGCCAAGAGCAGTGACCCGCAACCCTCCCGCGGCCAACGGGCCTGGCGGGGCGAGGTCTACATCCACTTCTCGGAAACTCCTCGGGTCACCGCAGCACCGAGGCCGCACGCATATCGGCGGCCAACGCGTCGAGTTGTTCTGGCGTCGCGGGCATTTGCGGCAACCGCGGATCTCCGACGTCGATGCCCTGCAGCCGCAGGCCCGCCTTGGACATCGTCACGCCACCCAGGCGGGCCATCGCGTCGCACAGCGGGGCGACGGTGGCGTTGATCTTGCGGGCGGTGGCGGTGTCTCCGGAGCCGAAGGCGGACAACATTTCCCGCAGCTGCCCCGCCGCCACGTGGGAAATCACGCTGATGAATCCGGTGGCGCCCATCGCCAGCCACGGCAGGTTCAGCGCGTCGTCGCCGGAGTAGTAGGCCAGGCCGGTCTCGGCGATGATCTGGCCACCACTGTGCAGGTCGGCCTTCGCGTCCTTGATCCCGACGATGTTCGGGTGGGCGGCCAGCGCGCGGATGGTCTCGGGCTGGATCGGTATCACCGAACGCGGCGGGATGTCGTAGAGCAGCACCGGCAACTCGGTCGCGTCGGCGACGGTGGTGAAGTGGGCGATCAGGCCGCTCTGCGGCGGCTTCGAGTAGTACGGGGTGACCACCAGCAGCCCGTGGGCGCCCTCGGCGGCGCAGGCCTTGGCCAGCCGGACGCTGTGGGCGGTGTCGTAGGTGCCCGCGCCGGCGATGACGCGGGCCCGGTCGCCGACCGCCTCCAGCACGACGCGCAGCAGCTCCCGCTTCTCGTCGTCCGTGGTGGTCGGGGACTCGCCGGTGGTTCCGGAGATCACCAGGCCGTCGCAGCCCGCGTCGATCAGGTGATTGGCCAGCTGAGCGGCCGCGGCGGTGTCAACGGAGCCGTCGGGGCGAAACGGTGTGACCATCGCGGTCAGCACGGTTCCCAACCGCGCTGGGGCGTCAAATCCGACCGTGCTCACGGTGTTCAGGTTACCTGGCGCCAGCAAGGTATTTAGCACCCACGTGACGCGCGCCGTTGCGCGTCGGCGCGTCAGGCCTCGGTCGCCAGTGGGCTGGTCGCGACCTCCGTGCCGTCGGCAAGCGTGGAGATCTCGAAGTCGGCGAACACCGCGGGTGCCACACCCGCCAGCTGGCGCAGGCACTCGATGGCGAGCCGCCGGATTTCCACGTCGGCGTGCTCGCTGGCGCGCATGGCGATGAAGTGGCGCCAGGCCCGGTAGTTGCCGGTCACGACGATGCGGGTTTCGGTCGCGTTGGGCAGCACGGCGCGGGCGGCCTGGCGGGCCTGCTTACGCCGCAGCACCGCATTGGGTTGGTCGGCGAATCTCGCTTCGAGTCTCGCCAGCAATTCGGCGTAGGTGGCGCGGCTGGCGTCGGCGGCCGCGGCCAGGATCTGCCGCAGTTCCGGATCGTCTTCCATCCCCGGCGGCACGACCACGTGCGAGTCCTTCTCGGGCACGTAGCGCTGGGACAGCTGCGAATAGGAGAAGTGCCGGTGCCGGATCAGCTCGTGGGTGCACGATCGCGAGATGCCGGTGATGTAGAGCGACACGCTTGCGTGCTCGAGCACCGAAAAGTGGCCGACGTCGATGATGTGCTTGATGTAGCCGGCGTTGGTCGCGGTCTTGGGGTTGGGTTTCGACCAGCTTTGATAGCAGGCCCGGCCGGCGAACTCGACCAGCGCGGGGCCGCCGTCGGCGTCGGTGCTCCACGGCACGTCCGGGGGCGCCAAGAAGTCGGTCTTGGCGATCAGTTGCACGCGCAGCGGCGCGATCTCGGCCACGGCGCTCACCTTAAGGCGTGCCGGGCTGGTCGGCGTCGCTGACCCGCACCCTGCCGCGGATCAGCGACGGCAGCAGGGCGTCGCGGAGCCCCGCCAGCCGCGCGCTCTCGGTGCGGCGCACGTGGCACAGCGCACCCAGCCCGGTGAGCGTCCGCAGCGCCTCGGGGCTCAACCGGCGCACGTCGGGGACCGATACATCCAGCAGATCGCGGGGCTGAATTCGCTGATGGCTGCCCGAGGTTCCCGCGACCTGCCGCTGCAGCCGTTGCGAGACGTCGGGTTGCCGCAGCGCCGACCACAGCGCGGAGGAATCGATGCCAACCGGCAGCAGCACGACGAACTCCGTGCTGGCCACCGCCATGTCCGACGGCAGGCCCACCACGTTCCAGATCCGCGGGATCCGCGGGTTCAGCTTGGCGAACAGGACGCACGGCTGGGTCAGCAGCAGCTTGGCGCTGCGCACCTGCGCCGCGCCGACCAGGTCGGGTCTGGCCCCGTCGTCGAACGCCGGGAGGCTGAAGTGGGCGATGCGGGCGTCGAACTCGCTGACGTTGCGGGTCGCCGTCGACCGGGTGGCCAGGCTCGACAGCCGCACCCGATCCGGTGCCGATTCGGCGAGGGCGACCATCAGGAGTTCCGCCGTCTCGATCACCCGGTCGTTGGCGGCGATTCTGTCGTCGAACGCGCCGAGCAGTTCGGCGATCCGCCGCCGTTCGCGCGCGGCGACGGTCCACACCGGAACGTGGTTCAGGATTCGCTGGTTGAGCAGGGGTTGCCCCGATCCGGATCGATGATCGGCCAGCCGGCAGGTCTGCAGGGCGTAGTACCAGTACCTGGTCTCCTGCGGGTCTTTGGCGCGACACACCAGTGCGTTCTCGGTGACCCAGACGTCGGAGTCGCAGTAGCGCAGGCTGCCGCAGTACGACCCGACGCGGCCGAGCACGATCAAGGGCCCGGTGGCGTTGTGCTCGGCGGCGTAACCGATCGCGCCGTTGGCGCCGTAGACGGGGACGCGCCCGTCGGAGTCTCGCGGCGGGGCGCTGCTCCCGGTGCTGAAGTCGAGGTGCTCCCCCAGGACGGTCTTCACCGCAGCCGCTTCACCTGTCGGCGCACCACGTTTTCCGCGCGGGCCGACTCGTCCAGCGCGGCCAGCAGGTCGTCGGTCAACCGCGCGATCTTGTCGTCGACGGGTTCGCCGTCGTCCGGCGTGCTGGGTGCCTCCACGTAGCGTCCCGGCGTCAGCGGGTAGCCCGCGGCCCTGATGGCGTGCACCGGAACGGATTGACAAAACCCCGGAACATCTTGATAGGCAATGCCTTTGGCGAGGGCGGACGCCGTTCCCGACCACCCCTGGTAGGTGTCAGCGATCCGGGCGATCTCCTCGCCCGTCAGCGCGCGCTCGGCCCGATCCACCAGGTAGCCCAGGTCGCGTGCATCGATGAACAACACCTGCCCCGACCGGTGTGCCTTGTCCATGGCGAAAAACCACAGGCACACCGGTATTCCGGTGCTGCGGAACAGCTGCGCGGGCAGCGCGACCATGCACGACACCAGGTCCGCATCGATGATCCGGGCCCGGATGTCGCCCTCGCCCATCGCGGTCGACGACATGGAGCCGTTGACCATCACCACGCCGGCCGTGCCGCCCGGGCCCAGCTTGGACAGGATGTGCTGAATCCAGGCGTAATTCGCGTTGGTCGCGGGCGGAACGCCGAAGCGCCAGCGCGGGTCGCCCTCGTCGCGCGACCAATCTTTGATGTTGAAGGGCGGATTCGCCAGCACGTAGTCCATCTGCACGCCGGCGTGCAGATCGGTGGCCAGCGTGTCGGCACACCGCGCCCCCAGGCCCGAGTTGTCGATGCCGTGCACGGCCAGGTTCATCTTCGCCATCCGCCAGGTCTGCTCGACGCTTTCCTGTCCGTAGACGGTGACTTTCGCGGGATCGCCGTCGCGTTCGGCGATGAAGTGTTCGGTCTGCACGAACATGCCGCCCGAGCCGCAGCATGGGTCATACACCCGCCCGCCCGCCGGTTCGAGCACCTCGACGAGCAGCCGCACGACGCTTGGCGGAGTGAAGAATTCACCGCCACGCCGGCCTTCCGCGCGGGCGAAATTGCCCAGGAAGTACTCGTACACCTCGCCCATCAGGTCCCCGGCCCGCCCGCCGTCGTCGCCGATTCGTGCGCCGTCGAGCACGGTCACCAGGTCGGCGAGGCGACGTGGGTCGAGGTTTTCGTACAGCCGGGGCAGCGTCCCGGCCAACGCCGGGTTCGCGGTCATCACGGCGTCCATCGCGTCGTCCGCCAGGCGGCCGAGGCCATCGGATGTGACGTTGTCCGCCAACGCTTTCCAGTCCGATTCGGAGACGTGCTTGAGGAACACCAAGCCCAGGATCACGTCCTTGTACTCGCCGGCCGACAGCGAACCGCGCAGCTTCTCGGCCGCCTTCCACAGCGTGGCCTTGAGCTCCCTGGACGTGGACGCCGGCATCAGCTGACCCGCTTGGCCGCCGCGCGCAACTCGCCGGACAGGTCGCCGCGCCCGGCGACGCTGAATCCGCCCAGGCCCAGCCAGGACGCCATGGACTCGAGTTCACCGGCCAGCGTCGCGGCAACTCGGGGCCTGGGGGCGTCGGGCTCGCCGAACGCGCCGAGTACCCGCAGCGAGTTGGCGGCGCGGTCGGCCTTGAGGTCCACCCGCGCCACCAGCCGCCCGTCCATCAGCAGCGGCCACACGTAGTAGCCGTATTGGCGCTTGGCGGCCGGGGTGTAAATCTCGATGCGGTAATGGAATTCGAATAATCTCTCGACGCGCGGGCGGAAGAAGATGAGCGGATCGAACGGGCACAGCAGCGCGGTGCCGCGGTCGGCGCGGGGCACGGTGCGGCCCGCCCGCAGGTAGGCCGGGGCCGACCACCCGTCGACCTCGACCGGCTCGATGTCGCCTGTGGCCACCAGCGCGGCGATCGCCGGCTTGACCTGCTGGGCCGACAGCCGAAAGTAGTCGCGGATGTCGGCCTCGGTGGCCACGCCCAGCGCGGCGGCGGCCCGCAGCGCGAGTTCGCGGATCGCCTCGTCGTCGTCGACCTCGCGGGCCAGCACGGCGGCCGGCAGCACCCGCTCCACCAGGTCGTAGTGCCGAGCGAAGCCCACCCGGGTGGCCGTGGTGAGCACTCCGGCCGAAAACAGTGCCTCGGCCACCCACTTGGTGTCGCTGCGGCTGCCCCACCAGCTTCCTTTGGGCCCACGCGGTCCGGCCTCGAGATGGGCCTCAATCTGTCCGGCGGTGCTGGGTCCGAGCTCGCCCACGGCGGCGACGATCTTGTCGGCGAGTTGCGGGTTGGCCTTGACGACGTGGGTGCCCCACCGGCCATGCGTGTACTGGCGCATCCGCCAGCGCAACAGCGGCCAGTCCTCGACGGCCATCAGCGCGGCCTCGTGCGCCCAGTACTCCGCCAGCAGCCGCGATGACCGCGGGCCCCAGGCCGCGCGGTCGAGCACCTCCCGGTCATAGGGACCGAGCCGGCTGAACACCGGGGCGTAGTGCGCGCGCACCGCCACCGAGACCGAATCTAGTTGCAGCACTTGGATTCTGGAGATTAACCGCTTCAGATGCGCGCGCGTGATCTCGCCACCGGGGCGGGGGTCGGTAAATCCTTGGGCCGCAACGGCTATCCGCCGGGCTTGGGCGGCCGACAGCCTGCGGGTTGGCACGGCGCCGAGAATACCTCTTGGGTGCGACAACCCTCGGCGGCCGGGCCGGCGTGGCTCAGCCCGCGGCGACCTTGCGGTCCAGCGGTTTCAACACGCCCTCGTCGTCCGAGTCGTTTTGTTCCTCGTAGGCCGCCTCGAGAGCCTTCGGTACCTCGTCGAGGTCGCGGTACACGCCCATCAGCTGCTCGAGGATCTTGATGCGCCGGGCCGTCGCCTCGTCGACCGCGCGCCGGGCCTTGTCCCGGTAGTGATCGGCGCCCTTTTTCGCGTCGCCGAGCAGCTGCTCGCACTCCCGCTCGGCGTCCTGGCGCGCCTTCTCGATCGCCGATTGCGTGTCGGCGCGCATCTCGGCCAGCTCGGCGTCCAGCTTCTCCTTGGTCTCCTGGTACTCGGTTTCCAGGGCTTTCTGCTGCGCGGCCATGTCGGCGAGCACGTCGTCGCGCTTTCGCTCCGCGGCTTCGGCCTCGGCCTCGGCCGCCGCGATCAGCGCATCCGCCTCGGCCCGCGCCTCGGCCTGCATCTCGGCCACCTCGTCGACCGCGCGGCTCAGCATTTTGGCCATCCGCTGCTGCACCGCGTGCGGCGACGGCGAGGTGTCCGTGAGCGCGGCCACCTCCTTGCGCAGCGCGGCCGTCTGATCGCCGGATTCCTGCAGCCGGGCGCGCAGGCTCTCGACGTCGTCGAGCAGCAGCTGCTGCTTGGTGGTCAGCATCTCGATGTGGGCATCAACCGCGGCCGCGTCGTAGCCCATGAATTTTCGAGAGAACGTCTTCACGGGTTCGGTTTTCACTGCCAATTCCCCCTTCTCTCCAAACGCCTGGTTGACGCTGTGCGCCCCGCCCCCGCGTCCGAGTATGTCAGGTCAGGCCGTGGGCGCGAGCGGGTGCGCGGAGGGCCGCCGATAGCTGTGGAAGCGATACCGCAGTCCCGAGCGGCTGGCCAGCCACGCCCCCGTTTCACCCACCCAAGTGTCGTCCAGCATCGGCGCCAGCGCATCGTCGTCGTCGCGTCGCAAATCGATTTCGATCTCGGTGACCTCGCAGCGGGTGGCGTAGGGCAGCGCCAGCAAATAAATCTGCTCGCCGCCGATGACCCAAGTCTCGGGGCCGCCCGCGCCGTGGGCGAGGGCCTCCTCCACGGTCCCGGCCACCTGCGCGCCGTCGGCGACGAATCCGGTGTCGCGGGACAGGACGACATTGCGGCGGCCCGGCAGGGGGCGCACCTTCGCCGGTAACGAGTCCCAGGTCCGCCGGCCCATGATCACCGGGTGTCCCATGGTCACCTCTTTGAACCGGGAAAGATCTTCCGGCACGTTCCAGGGGATGTCGCCACCACGCCCGATGACGCCGGAGGTCGACTGAGCCCACACCAGGCCCACCTCGGTCATATGCGCTGCTCCTTGATCCCGGCTTGCAAGCCACCCGAGCCGGCCTCGTGGCCGGCGCGCGTCATACCGCGACAGGGGCTTTGATCGCCGGATGTGGGTCGTAGTTCTTTACGACGACGTCGTCGTAGGTGTAATCGAAGATCGAATCACGGTCTCCCAGAACGAGTTCCGGGTACGGCCGGGGGTCGCGGCTCAGCTGCAGCCGCACCTGCTCGACGTGGTTGTCGTAGATGTGGCAGTCCCCGCCCGTCCACACGAACTCGCCGACCGCGAGGCCGGACTGGGCGGCCATCATGTGGGTCAGCAGCGCATAGCTGGCGATGTTGAACGGCACACCCAGGAACAGGTCCGCGCTGCGCTGGTAAAGCTGGCAGCTCAGCCGCCCGCCGGCCACGTAGAACTGGAAGAACGCGTGACACGGCGGCAGCGCCATCTGCGGAATTTCGCCGACATTCCAGGCCGACACGATGATGCGCCGCGAGTCGGGATCGGTGCGCAGCAGTTCGAGGGCCGCGCTGATCTGATCGACGTGCTCGCCCGACGGTGTCGGCCAGGACCGCCATTGCACACCGTAGATTGGCCCGAGATCGCCTGTGCCGCTTGCCCATTCGTCCCAAATGGTGACGCCGTGTTCGTGCAGCCAGGCGACGTTGGAGTCGCCACGCAGGAACCACAGCAATTCGTAGATCACCGACTTGAGGTGCACCTTCTTGGTGGTGAGCAGCGGGAAACCGGCCGCCAGGTCATACCGCAGCTGCTGACCGAACAGGCTGCGAGTGCCGGTGCCGGTGCGGTCGGATTTGGCCGTTCCCTGATCGAGCACCAGGCGGAGCAAGTCCTCGTAGGGCGTCGGGATCGGCACGCCGCCAGCTTAGCGGCGATCGCAAGCGCGGCGTGGCCGGGCGCGGCGGGTCGGCGCCAATGAATTCAGCGGCGATCGCAAGCGCGGCGTGGCCGGGCGCGGCGGGTCGGCGCCGATGAATTTACCTCTAGGCCCGCGGAGTAGAACGGGTGCCATGCCGAACATCATCGACGTCGTCACCACCCCCGATGGCACCTGCACGGTGCACCTGTTCACCCCCGACGGCCCGGAATCCCAAGTGCCGTGGCCCGGTGTGGTCATGTATCCCGACGCCGGCGGCGTGCGCGACACGTTCCAGCAGATGGCCGCCAAGCTGTCCGGCTTCGGCTACACGGTGCTGCTTCCCGACGTTTACTACCGCACCGCGGACTGGACGCCGTTCGACATGGCGACCGTGTTCAGCGACGAGAAGGAGCGCGGGCGCCTGTTCTCGATGATCGGCAGCGTCACCCCGGACCGGATGGCCGCCGACGCCGGCGCGTTCTTCGACTATCTGGCCGCCCGTCCGGAGGTGGTCGGCGAGCGATTCGGGGTGTGCGGCTATTGCATGGGCGGCCGGACGTCGCTGATGGTGGCCGGGCGGGTGCCCGACCGGGTGGCCGCGGCGGCGTCCTTCCACGGCGGCGGCCTGGTGGCCGACACCGACGACAGCCCGCACCTGCTGGCCGACCGGATGAGCGCCACGGTGTACGTGGGCGGCGCCCAGAACGACGCGTCGTTCACCGCCGGTGACGCCGAGCGGCTCGACAAGGCGCTGACGGCGGCCGGCGTCGAGCACACCATCGAGTGGTATTCGGCCGGCCACGGGTTCGCGGTTCCGGACAACGCGCCGTACGACGCCGCCGCGGCCGAGCGGCATTGGGACGCGATGACGGAGCTGTTCGCGTCGGCGCTACCGCGCTAACGCGGTCATCAGCAGCGTCGCGGCCACCGTGGTGCCGTCGGTGCGGATCGTGGCGGCCACGGATCTCGCCCGCGCACAGGTCCGGTCGGTCAGCACCGCCTTGAGCGCGGTCGACAGCGACTCGGTGGTCGGGGCGGGGCCGTCATGGGCGGCGCCGATGCCCAGGTCGCGCACCCGGGTCGCCCAATAGGGCTGGTCAGCCCCCTGGGGTATCACCACCTGCGGCGCGCCGGCCCGGGCGGCCGCCGTCGTGGTGCCGGCGCCGCCGTGGTGCACGACGGCGGCGACCCGCCCGAACAGCGCCTGGTGGTTGACCTCGCCGACGGCCACGCAGTCGTCCCGACCGTCGATCGGGGCCAGGTCGGCCCAGCCGCGCGAGACCACGGCCCGGCGGCCCTGCGCGCGGACCGCCTCGATGGCCGTCCGCGCGATGTCATGCGAGGCGCGCATCGGCATGCTGCCGAAGCCCACATAGACCGGCGGTGTGCCCGCGTCGAGGAATTCGATTAACTCGGGCGGCAGCGGGCGTTCGTCGCGCAGCAGCCAGGCGCCGGTTTGGACGACGTCGAGCTCGGCGGGCTGCCATGGATCCAGGATCGGATCGGTCGCCAGCCACGGGCGGTCGGTCAGCGCGTAGTCGCGCAGGTTGTCCAGCGGCGGCAGTCCGATCGCCGCCCGGTGACCGTCGAGCGTCGCGCCGAACGGCTCCTGCATGTGCAGGCCGTCGAGTTGCCACAGCAGCAGGTTGTCGACCGTGCCCGGCGGGAACGGCCCGTTGGCGTACGTCGGCGGCGGGTGGTGCGGCGACGGCAGGATGGTGGGCTGGTAGCTGACGTAGACGTAGCGGATCCCCAGGCTTTCGGCCACCGATCGGGCGGCGGCGGCGGCCGGCGGGAAGCCCGCCACCACCATCGCGTCGCAGCCCTCGGCCGCGGCGGCCACGGCGTCGAATTGCACGGCGATCAGTGCGTCCAGGTGCCGGCGCAGGTCCGCCTCCGACGGCGTCGCCCCGGTCTTCATCGCTCGCAGTGAGTCGCCGAACGGCAGCAGCGGCACCTCGACACGGGCCAGCAGCTCGACGAATTCTGCGTCCGGCGGCGCGCTCACCCGCGCGTCAACGCCGAGCGCCCGCAGGTGCACCGCGAGCGCGGCGAGCGGTTCGACACCTCCGCGCGAGTCGTACGCCGACAGCAACACCCGCATTCGCGTCACTCCCACCTGCCTGGTCGGCAAACTCTATCGCCGGCCGGGCGCCGGGGTACCGGCCTCGCAGCAAATTCCAGCGCCCCGGCCGGCTTTTCGCCAGCGCACGCGTAAAAATCACCGCGAGCTCAAACATGGCAGCGGCGCCGAACCTCAGAAGGCCGGCAGGTCCACCAATTCGGCCAGGCGGGCGCGGTGACGGTAGGCGGTGCCGAATGCCAACTGGTCGCTCTTGGCCCGCTTGAGGTACAGGTGTGCCGGATATTCCCAGGTCATCCCGATGCCGCCGTGCAACTGCACGCACTCCTCGGCGGCGTGCACGGCGACATCGCTGCAGTAGGCCTGGGCGATGGCCGCCGCCGCATCCGCGTCGGTGCCGTCTCCGGCGCAGGTGTCGGCCGCGTAGCGGGCCGCGGCCGTCGCCGCACCGACCTCGAACCACAGGTCGGCCAGCCGGTGCTTGATCGCCTGGTAGGAGCCGATCGTGCGGCCGAATTGCCTGCGCTCCCTGGCGTACTCCAGTGTGGTCTCGAAGCACCATTGGGCGACCCCGAGTTGCTCGGACGCCAGCAGGGCCGCCCCAGTCCGGATGGCTTCGGCGATCGGCGCGTCGCCGGCCCCGACCCGGGACGACGGAGATCCCGAAAACGACACGGTGGCAAGGGGTCTGGTCATGTCCAGCGCGAGCGCCGGGGAAATTTGCACGCCCGCCGCGTCGCGGGCGACGGTGTGTAGCTCGAGCCCGTCGCTCCCGGCGACCGGGACCACCAGCACATCGGCGGCGTCGGCCCCGGCCACGCTGGTGACCGTCCCGCTCAGCCCGTCGGCGCCGCCGCTCACGCCCGTGATCGGGTCGCCCGGTGCGCTCGACAGCGGCACCACCAACGCCGCCGTCAGCTCGCCCTGGGCCAGCGCCGACACGGTCTCGGTGTCACCGGCCCGCAGCAGCGCGATCGTGGCGAGGACCGCGCTGGGCAGGAACGGCACCGGCGCCACGGCCCGGCCGATCTCCTCCATGACCACGGCGGCCTCGCGGGCGCTGGCGTCGGCGCCGCCCAGCGACTCCGGAACCAGCAGGCCGGCCACACCCAGTTCGGTGGCCAGCGTGCGCCACACTCCCGAAAAGTCTTGCGGTTGCGGGCCATAGATACGCGTGACCGTTTCGGGTGGGCACCGCTCGGCGAACAGCTGACGGACGCCGGCCCGCAATGCATCTTCGGTGTCGGAGTACAACAGGTCGGCGGTGTGTGCGCTCATCGGGGCAGGTCCTTCCACGCGACGTCTTTGTCGACACGATGTTCACCCGGCAGGCCGAGGATGCGCTCGGAGATGGTATTGCGCAGGATTTCTGACGTGCCGCCTTCGATCGAGTTGCCGCGCGCCCGCAGGTAGCGGTAGCCGGGCCCGCGACCGACCAGGTCGACCGTCTCGGGCCTGCGCATGGTCCAGTCGTCGTAGTACAGCCCGGATTCGCCGTGCAGCTCGATCTCGAAGCCCGAAATCGCTTGCGCCAGTTTGGCGAAAGCCACCTTCATGCCGGCGCCCTCAGGGCCGGGCTGACCGGTGGCCGCCTGTTGCCGCAACCGTTCACCGGCGAGCCGAAAGACCTCCGCCTCGACCCACAGCCGCATCAGCTGGTCGTGCATCGCGGGGTTGCGCAGTGCGGGCTCGTCGCGCCAGGCCGCGGTGACCTTGCCGATGTGGCCGCCTTCTCGCGGGACGCCGGCACGCGACCCGATGGCGACGCGTTCGTTGTTGAGCGTGGTGGTCGCGACCCGCCAGCCGCCGCCCTCCGGGCCGAGGCGATTGGCATCGGGCACCCGGACGTCGGTGAGGAACACCTCGTTGAATTCCGCCTCGCCGGTGATCTGTCGCAACGGCCGGATATCGACCCCCGGTTGCGTCAGGTCGCAGAGGAAGTAGGTCAGACCGTGGTGTTTCGGCACGGTCGGATCGGTCCGGGCGACCAGGATGGCCATCTGCGCGTGTTGCGCCTGCGAGGTCCACACCTTCTGCCCGTTGACAATCCAGTCTTGGGGGTTATGGGCGTCTCGCACCGCACGGGTGGCAACCCCGGCCAGGTCGGATCCGGCGCCAGGCTCGCTGAACAGCTGGCAGTAGATCTGCTCACCGGTGAACAACGGGCGCAGGAACTTTCGCTTCTGCTCGTCCGTGCCGAAGGCCGCGATCGTGGGCGCCGCCATGCCCATGCCGATGTAATTCTTGCGGGTGCCGCCCACCGGCGCGCCGGCGGCGGCCAGCCGGGCGTCGACGCGCTCCTGAGCGGTGCGCGGCAGATCGAGCCCGCCGAAGCCGTGCGGTAGATGTACCCAGGCCAGCCCCGCATCGTATTGTGCGCCAAGGAAATCCCGTGGGTCGCTGGTCGCCGGATCGTGTTCGTCGAGCAGGGCCTGCACCCGCGCGTCCAGGTCGGCCGTATCGACGGCGGTCATTGGCCGCCGCCCGGGGCGGACTGGAATCCCTGTGCGGCGCCCAGCAGCAGGCCACCGTCGATCACCATGGTTTCGCCGGTGATCCAGCTGGCCGCGTCGGAGACCAGGAAGCCGACGGCCGCGGCCACGTCGATCGGCTCCCCGATGCGCCCGAGCGCGATCGACGACGCCAGCGGGTCCTCGTGGTCCTTCCACAGCGCCTCTGCGAGCCGGGTGCGCACCACACCCGGGCATATCGCATTGACCCTGATACGTGGCGAAAGTTCCAGCGCCAGTTGCTTCGTGACGTGGATCAGCGCGGCCTTGGTGGCGTTGTACATCCCCATCGCCGGCGATTGATGCAGGCCGCCGATGGAAGCCGTGTTGACGATCGCCCCGCCGTGCTCACCCATCCACGACTTGACCACGAGTGAGGTCCACAGCAGCGGTGCCCACAGGTTGACATCGAAGATCTTGGTGAAGCGGGCGTGATCCTGGTCGATCAGCGGACCGTATGCCGGATTGGTTCCGGCGTTGTTGATCAGGATGTCGACGCTGCCGAAACGCTCCAATGTGAGCTCGACGCAGCGGCGCGCCGCGTCCTCGTCGACCGCGTGGGCGCCCACCCCGAGGGCCTGCTTCCCCACCTGGGCGGCGGCCTCGTCGGCGGCCTCCTGCTTGCGCGCGGTGAGCACCACGTTGGCCCCCGCGGCCGCCAGCTGCTGGGCGATCGACAGCCCGATTCCGCGCGACGCGCCGGTGATGATCGCGGTGCGGCCGGTCAGATCTTGTGAGGTCATGGTGTCGGGCCTTCCGTCGCGGTGAGAGCCGCCGTTGCGCAGCGGGAACTTCGGTTGCTGTCGAATTTTATTCGCGATGTTTTGAACATGTGTTGAGGTGGTATGCCACGCGCATGCTATCGAAATTGACACTCATGAAACCGCTGGTTGTTGCCGGGGCTGTCGCTGCGGCCATCGCCGCCGCGCCTGCGGCCGCTGCCGACGTCTACGTCGCCGGACCAGCCGCCAATTCCCCCGCGCCGACCCACGTGACCTTCAAGGACGACCCGGGCGGCGGCGGCTGCGACGCCAACGGAAACTGCGGCTCCGGTGGCCAGTTCAACGGTCCCGGCGGAGGTCCCGGCGGCCAGGGCTGCGTTCCGGGCGTCGGCTGCGGCTCGGGCGGTCAGAACGCGGGCCCGGGCGGCATCCCGGGCGGCACCGGCTGCCTGCCGGGCGTCGGCTGCGGCTCCGGCCACGCGTAATCGCTGAATCCCCTCAGCCTCCCGAGAGCCTGGTGATCCAGGCCCGGGAGGCTGCTGGGTCTATGACGTCGTCCAGTTCGAACGTGGTGGCCGCCCGCAGCGCCTTACCGTGCTCGTAGGCCGCGGCCACCAGGCGCTCGAACAGGCTCTGCCGCTCGGCGGGATCTTCGACTGCCGCCAGCTCTTTGCTGAACCCAAGGCGCACAGCGCCTTCCAGGCCCATGCCGCCGATCTCGCCCGTCGGCCAGGCAACGGTGAAGTGCGGCGCGCGGAATGAACCGCCGGCCATCGCCATCGCGCCGAGCCCATATCCCTTGCGCAAGATGATCATTCCCAGCGGCACCGTCAGCCGGGCACCCAGGACGAACATCCGCCCGAACCGGCGAACCGCCGCTTGAATCTCCGCGTCGGGCCCGACCATGAAGCCCGGGGTGTCGCACAACGAGATCACCGGCAGCCCAAACGATTCGCACAGGTTAAGGAAGTCGCCCACCTTGTCGGCCGCCTCGGCGTCGATCGCGCCACCCAGGTGGTGGGTGCTGTTGGCGATCAACCCGTACGGCACTCCCTCGACGCGCACCAGCGCGGTGACGATGCCCACGCCGTAGTCCGGCCGCAGCTCCAGCACCGAACCCACGTCGACGATCGCCTCGACGGCCCGATGCACGTCGTAGGCGCGTAACCGGTTCTGCGGCACCACATGCCGGGCCAGCCGCGGATCGGGCGCCGTCCAGTCGCTCAGGGTGCCCTGAAAATACGAGAGGTATTGCCTGGCCAGCTCGACCGCGTGCGACTCGTCCCGGGCGACCAGGCTGACCACGCCGTTGCGGCGCTGCACCCCGATCGGCCCGATCGCCTCCGGCGGATACACGCCCAGCCCGCCGCCCTCGATCATCGCCGGGCCGCCCATCCCGATGTTCGCGTCCGGCGTTGCGATGATCACGTCGCACACGCCGGCCAGCGCGGCGTTGCCGGCGAAGCATCGGCCCGATACGACCGACACCAGCGGCACTTTGCCACTCAACGCCGCCAGCATCCGGAAGGTCGGGACGTCCAGCCCGGCGGCACCGCCGACGTCGGTGTCCCCCGGCCTGCCTCCGCCGCCTTCAGCGAACAGCACCACCGGCAACTGCTTTCGCGCGGCGAGGTCGAACACGCGGTCGGTCTTGGCGTGGTTGCGCATGCCCTGCGTACCGGCCAGCACGGTGTAGTCGTAGGACACCACCACGGCCTGCGCCGCGGCCCGCCCGAACCGGTCCGCGCCGATGGTGGCCAGCCCGGCGACCAGTCCGTCGGCCGGGGTGTTGGCGATCAGGTCCTCTTCGGAGCGGCGGCTGCGCTGCGCCGCAATGGCCAGCGCACCGTACTCGACGAAGCTGTCGGGATCGATGAGGTCGGCGATGTTCTCCCGCGCGGTGCGCCGGCCTCGGCTGTGCCGCTTGGCGACCGCGGCCTGGCGGCCCTCGTCCAGCGTCAGGGAATGCCGGTGTAAAACCTCGTCCAGGTCGGCTCGTGGCCGGTCGAGATCGGTCGCGGCCGAAAGAGACTCGCCGCCTCCAGGCGCCTCCGTGCGGGTGAAGACCAGCAGCGGGTCTCCGGTCCCGACCACTTGCCCGGGCGTGACCAGGACCCGCACGGTTCGCAGTGCGTCCGGCGCGACGAGCACGTGCTGCATCTTCATCGCTTCCAGGACGACCAGCTGGCCACCCGCGACGTATTCGGCTCCCTCGGCCGCCACCTCGACCACGGTCCCGGCCAGCTGCGCGCGCAGCGCATCCTCGCCGGGATAGAGCTCCACCGCCGCCACCCGAGGTCCCTGCCCGTGCGACTGCGCGGCGCGGGCCAGTTCGGGCAGCCTGTCGTCGAGGAAACCGGTGCCCACCCACCCCGATTCGATCCGGTCGTCGGTCAGCAGCTCGCGCAGGAATCCGATGTTGGTGTGGACGCCCTCGATGTCGAATTCGGCCAGCGCGTTGCGCGCCTTGCGCACCGCCGCCTGCCACGATGATCCGTGCACGTCCACGATGAGCTTGGCCAGCAGCGAATCG
Organism: Mycobacterium colombiense; assembly: GCF_001672755.1. Taxonomy (GTDB): domain Bacteria; phylum Actinomycetota; class Actinomycetes; order Mycobacteriales; family Mycobacteriaceae; genus Mycobacterium; species Mycobacterium colombiense_C. Next base: position 93,233 of record NZ_LZKI01000006.1, read on the forward strand.
TACTGGGGACTGATCACCAGCCCCGCCCGGCCGTACGTGTCGACGCGAACGCCGGGGCCGCTGGGCGGGGAGAAGGCGGTGAGCGTGCCGGCCGAGGGAATGACGGAGAAGTCGGGCCCGAAGGTTTCCGTGTTGACCCTGAGCTGAATGGCGATGCCGCGGCGAGCGGCCGGCTCGCCGATGACTTCCATTCCGTCGGAGGCGATTCCGGGGGCCAGCCCCAGCTGGTAGACGGACGCCCCGCCGGCGATGGCCAGCTGGACGGCCACCAGGTCGAGCCCGGTGGTTTGCTCGGTGACGGTGTGCTCGACCTGGATGCGCGGGTTGACCTCGAGGAAAACGAATTCGTCCCCGGTGACCAGGAATTCGACGGTGGCCAGCCCCCGCAGGCCCACGCGCGCGCACAGCCGCACCGCCGCCTGGTGCAGGGCCCTGCGCAATTCGTCCGAAAGACCTTGGGCAGGAGCGATTTCGACCAGCTTCTGGTAGCGCCGCTGGATGCTACAGTCGCGGTCGCCGACGGCGTGCGCGTGTGTCTGGTGCCCGGCGGGCGCGGCGACGACCTGCACCTCGATGTGGCGGGCGTCGGCGAGCAGCGCCTCGGCGAACAGCGCGGGGTCGCCGAACCCCAACCGCGCTTCGGCGGCACAGCGCTGGTAGGCGTCGTCGATCTGATCGGCGCTGTGCACCTTGCGCATTCCGCGCCCTCCGCCGCCGGCGAGGGCCTTGATCATGATGCCGCCGGCGTGCGCGGCGAAGAATGCCTTGATGTCCTCGACACTGCTCGGCCCCTCGGTCGCGGGCAGCACCGGCACCCCGGCGGCCATCGCGGCGCCGCGGGCCGACGTCTTGTTGCCGAGCAGCTCGAGCACCCGGGCGTCGGGACCGACGAACGTGTAACCGCCCGCCGCGCAGGCGGTGGCGAATTCGGCGTTCTCGCTGAGGAACCCGTAACCGGGGTGGATCAGGCTCGCACCGGAGCTCTTCGCCGCCGCCAGCATGGCGGTCTGGTCCAGGTAGGCGCGAGGGCCGCCGCCCGGCAGTCCGATCGCCTTGTCGGCGGCGTGCACATGCGGGCTGTCCGCATCGTCCTCGGCGTAGACCGCGACCGTCCGCATGCCCAATTCGATTGCGGTGCGGATGATTCGAAGTGCGATCTCGCCGCGGTTGGCGACCAGCAGGCTCGCGTTCATCGCAGCGGCTCGCCCCACTGGACCTGCTCGCGCAGCCTGGCCTTGAGCAGTTTGCCGCCGGCGTTGCGCGGCAGCGCGTGGGAGACCACCGTGACATATTGCGGCACTTTGAAATCGGCCAGCTGGCTGCGGCAGTGGTCGAGCACCGCCGGCACGTCGATCTCGTCGTCACCGCCGAACAACACCGCCCCCACCTTCTCCCCCATGACCTCGTCGGAGACCCCGAGCACGCACGCATCGGCCACGTGGGGCGCCGCCAGCAGCACGGCCTCCACCTCGACGCTGGAGACGTTCTCGCCGCCGCGGTTGATGATGTCCTTGAGCCGGTCGACGATGTGCACCCGGCCCGCGTCGTCGACGCGCACCACGTCACCGGTGTGCAGCCAGCCGTCCGCGAAGGTGCTGGCGGTGGCCTCCGGCCGGTTCCAATAGCCCGTGGTCACATTGGCGCCCCGCGCCACCAACTCGCCCACGCCGGCGTCGTCGCCGAACGGGATCACCCCGAGGTCCACCGACGGGACGGCGTAACCGACGGAGTCGGCGTGCTCGACGGCCTCGCTGTCGGGCAGCACGGTCATCAGCGACGCCGTCTCCGTCATGCCGTAGCCGTTGAACACGGTGGCGTGGCCGAACGCGTCCTTCACCGACCGCACCAGCGACGGGGCGATCGGGGCGCCGCCGTAGCCCACCCACCGCACGTTCGACACGTCGAGCGTCGCAAAACCGCTGTGCCGCAACAACAACGAGTAGATCGCCGGCACCGTGACCATGACCGACACGCGCTCGACGGTCAGCGCGGCGAGCAACGCGTCCAGGTTGAGGGCGGGCATGATCACCGAGGCTCCGCCGAGCCGGGCGGCGGCCAGCAACTGCGTGTTGCAACCGGTCACGTGGAACAACGGCACCGAGATGAGCGTGCGCATCGCCTCGCCCAGATCCCGCGGCTGCTGCAGGCAGCGGATCGCGTTCTCGGTGTTGGTCAGGAATGCCTCATGCGTGGTCGGCACGCCCTTGGGGTGGCCGGTGGTGCCCGAGGTGTAGAACAGGGCGGCCGTATCGGCGCGGCCGAGTTGCTCGGTAACGTAGGGCTGCCCGTCGGGCAGCGCGGCGCCGGGCGCCAGATCCACGTGCGCACCGGAGTCGGACAGGACGAACTCGACCTCGGGTTGCGCCGACCGCGTATTGACCGCCACCACAACGCCACCGGCCATCACGGTGCCCCAGAACGCCAGCGCCCAGTCGATTCCGGCGGGGTAACGCACCGCGACGCGGTCGCCCGGCTTCAGGCCGCCGGCGCGCAGCCCGCCGGCGACGCGCGCCGCCCGGTCCCAGAGCTGCCGGTATGTCAGCCGGTTCGCACCCAGCTCGACCAGGGCCTCGGCGTCCGGACGGGCGTCAACCTGTTCGGCGAGCATGTCCAGCAGGGTGGCGGGCAGCGCGTCATAACGCGGAATGTCGTCGGAGCCGCGTGAGACTCCGGTCAGCGGGAACGGGTTGTGGCCGCGCGGAATTTCGATCACTGGAGGCATGCCCGGTCCTTACTATCCTGCTGCCCTATCGTGATAGCGGTGACGATCGAGGATTCCGCCATCATGCCCGAGGCGTTTTTCACCGTGGACGGCGACTCCTATGTTCCGGGCCGGATGACGCAGGGCCCGTGGGGCGCGGCCATGGGCGGCCAGATCGTCGGTGGCCTGTTGGGTTGGGGCATTGAGCAATCCGGCATCGACGCGGGCCTGCAGCCCGCCCGGTTCACCGTCGACCTGTTACGCCCGGCCCTGATGGAGCCGGTGCAGATCCAGACCACGGTGCAGCGCGAGGGCCGGCGCATCAAGTTGGTCGACGCCAGCCTGGTGCAGAACGGCACCGTCGTGGCGCGGGCCAGCGCGCTGTTCCTTCGCCGCGGTGATCATCCCGACGGGCAGGTGTGGTCGTCCCCCGCGCAGATGCCGCCACTCCCGACGTCCTCGGACGGCTTCGGAGCCGAGATGCCGTTTCTCATCTGGGGGTATGGCGCCACGCTCGAGGGCAGCCCCGGAATCGCCGCCGGCGAATGGGAGCAAACCCATTCCCAGAAGTTCGCCTGGGCCCGGCTGTTTCGCCCGATGGTGCACGGCCACCCACTCACGCCGTTCACCCGCCTGGCCTTCGTCGGCGACATCACCAGCTCGCTCACCCATTGGGGCACCGGCGGATTGCGCTACATCAACGCCGACTACACCGTCACCGCGAGCCGGTTGCCCGACGGCGAATTCCTCGGTCTGGCCGCCCAGAGCCACTACGGCACGGCCGGCGTCGCCACCGGCGCCGCGACGCTGTTCGACCGGCACGGGCCGCTCGGCACCAGCTCGGCGCTGGCCGTGGCCCAACCCGCGGACGCCTTCAAACCGACCTACGCCTAGGCGGGTGCCCTGGACTCACGAGCCGTTTCACGGGAGCCTTGAGTGGTGAGCCAGCGCGCACCGGACAATCGCCTCGCGGCATCCGCCGTCGCCTTCCTCGGCTATACGGCGGTGATGCTCGTGCTGGAACGTCGCATGCGTCGCAGCGGCGGCCCGGGGATCATCGCATTTGAGTTGGCCGGCAGCGCGTCTCGGGCCGAAGACATCATGACCCGGTGGGGCAGCGACGGTCGGCGGGCCGCGCGCCTATCGCTGTGGCTCGACTTCGGCTACATGGCCACCTACGGCGTGTTGACGGCGCTGCTCGTCGAACGCGCGCGCCGGCGCCGGGGCCACCCGCCCGGTCTGCCCGCCGCAGTGCTCGTCGCCGTCGCGGGTGATGCGGCGGAGGGAGTTTCACTGCTGAGGGTGTTGCGCGGGAAACGTATCGGCGTGCATGCGCGGCGCGCACAGGTCGCCGCACTGATCAAGTTCGCGGTCCTCGCGGGGACATTGGGATACGCCGCCACGGGATCGGTCCGTCGTGACGCGGTCAGCGGCTAGTCCATCAGCTGCGCGGCGACCGTCGCCCCGAGGTTCCAGCATGCCTCGACGTCGTCCTTGCTTGGCTTGCCCGAAACTACAACGGTCTCTGCGACTTTCGCCCAACCCAGGCCCGTCGTGATGGTGTCGACGGCACGCTCGGCGCCCTCGGTGCCCTCGTTGCCGTGCAGGTATAGCCCGAATGGTCGACCGCGAGTGGAGTCGAGCAGCTGGTAGTAGGCGCAGTCGAACGCGTGCTTGAGGGCCCCCGAGATGTAGCCGAGGTTCGCCGGGGTGCCCAGCAGGTAGCCGTCTGCGGCCAGCATTTCGGCCGGCGAGACCGTGAGCGCCGGGCGACGCAGCACCTCCACGCCCTCGATGTCGGGGTCGGTGGCGCCGGAGACCACCGCCTCGAACATCTCGTAGGTGTGCGGCGACGGCGTGTGGTGCACGATCAGCAGCGTCTTGCTCACGGGCCGGCCTGCAGGTTGACGGCCGTCTTCATGGCCTCGCGGGCGCGGCGGCGATCGCCCGCGTAGTCATAGGCGCGGGCCAGCCGGTACCAACGCCGCCAATCGTCCGGATGGTCTTCCACCTCGGCGCGCACCGTGGCGAACAGTTCGTCGGCCGCGTCGCGCTGGATGCGGCCCGACGGGCGGCGCGGCAGCGCGCTGGTGTCCAGTTCCATTCCGTCGGCCGCGATCAGCCGCGCCAGCTTCTGATGCGCGAATCCGGCGCGCAGGGTGGCGATCATCGCCCACAGCCCGATCACGGGCAGGATCAGCACCGCGAGTCCGAGGCCGACGGCGGCGACCCGGCCGGAGCCGATCATCGCGACGGCCACGCGCCCCAGCAGCACGAAGTACACCAACAGCGCGACGCACATGAAGGCGACCAGCAGTTGGGTGCGCACCACCCGCGCGGTGTCGCTCATTGCAGATTGAGCAGGGCCTCGAGACCCACCGTCAGGCCGGGGTGTTCCTTGATCCGCCGCACGGCCAGCAGCACGCCGGGGACGAACGAGGTCCGGTCGATGCTGTCATGACGGATGGTCAGCGTCTCCCCCTCGGTGCCGAACAGGATCTCCTGATGGGCGACCAGCCCGGCCAGCCGCACCGAGTGCACGGGGATGCCGTCGACGTCGGCACCGCGCGCGCCCGGCAGGCTGGTACTGGTGGCATCGGGGTTGGGCGGCAATCCTTTTCGCGACTCGGCGATCAGCTTCGCGGTGCGCGTCGCGGTGCCCGACGGGGCGTCGGCCTTGTGTGGATGGTGCAGCTCGATCACCTCCGCCGAGTCGAAGAAGGGCGCGGCCTGCTTGGCGAAGTGCATCGACAGCACCGCCCCGATGGCGAAGTTCGGCGCGATCAGCACCGACGTGCCTCCGCTGCCGGTGAGCCAGTCCTGCACCTGCTGCAGCCGCTCGGCGGTGAAGCCCGTGGTCCCCACGACGGCGTGAATTCCGTTGTCGATGACGAACTTCAGGTTGTCCATCACCACGTCGGGATGGGTGAAGTCGATGACGACCTCGGTGTTGCCCTCAGTCAGCAGGCTCATCGGGTCGCCGGCGTCCACTTCGGCCGACAGGCTCAGATCCTCGGCGGCCTGCACCCCCGCCACCATCGCCGATCCGACCTTGCCCTTGGCTCCCAGCACTCCTACCCGCATGGCCTTCACCCTAGACCGGGAGAATTCTGCGCCGCGGCGTGCGTTATTCCATGCCGGCTCGAACGGGGGTTTGTCACGCCGATCAGGTGTGGACGATCCAGGCCGCTTCGGTGTAGGGAGCGGGTTGGTCGGGATCGTTGATCGTGATGTACAGGTCGCCTCCCGTCGGCATAGCGAACCCGACGAATCCATGCGCAGTCTGGCCGTCGTGAAGGCCGCCCGTTTGCAACGGGGGCATCTTGTTCAGTCTCTGGTAGTCGACCGCCATCGTTGCCGGCTCGGGTGTGTCGTTGCCGCCGCCGTATCCGGCGAACATATAACGCTGGTTGAAATGGAAGAACTTGTGGGACGTCGCGGTGATGGTCAGCTCCACCACGTTGCACGCGGAGTCATACGTCGGAGTCGCAAAATGAGAGGCGCACCCCGGCGGTAACCACGTTGCACTGTCGACCGTGATGTCGGCGGTCGCGCCGCCCGCGGCCCGCGCATGCACGGGCACGCCCATCTGACCGATCGGGAACGGTGGGCTCTCGGACGCGGGATCGGCCGAACCGGAGGGGCACGGGCATGCGGCAACGACCACGGCGACCGCGGCTGCCGCACTCAGAGATCCCGCGCGCACCACGGGTGGTTACCCGCGGCGCTGCCAGGAGAAACGCGGGACTGCCTGAGGCCCGCGTCAAGCCAATCCGGTCCCCCAAGACCGGATTTCGTTGTCCACAGTTCGGGGTTTATCCACAGCCGCGACCCGGTCCGTCTCACCTCGTCACACCGCGGACTCACCTCGTCACACCGCGGACATAATATTCGAACATGCATTCGATTGAAGTGCCGGCCGAGGTGTCGGCCGCCCTGGCCGCGCTGGACGCGGCCGACGCGGCCATCCAAGCGCTGGACTTCGATGTGCTGAGCCCCGCCGTCCGGCTGCGGGTGCTCGAACGGATGGAGGCCTCACGCCGGCGGCGGATCGCGGTGAGCCACGATGTCATCGCCGGCTTAGCTGCCGAGGATCCCGCCGACATCGGCGGCCCGGTGCACAAAGTCGTCGCCGACTGGCTGCGGATCAGCTATGCCGAGGCGTGCCGTCGGCTTCGCGATGCCAAAGAGTTGTCTGTGCGGCTGACCCTCACCGGCCAGGAGCTTGCGCCGCAGTTGCCCGCCACCGCGGAGGCCTGGCGCGATGGCGCCCTCGACGGTCAGCACCTGCGGGTGATTCAGACCTTTGTCCGGGACCTACCGGAGTCCATACCCGTTGCCACGGTGGAGAACGCCGAGCGATTCCTGGCCCGGCAGGCGCGGACGTTGCGGCCGGACCAGCTGCAGAAGCTCGCGCACCAGGTGGCGCTGCGGATCAATCCCGACGGAAGATTCTCCGACGTCGACCGCGCACGCCAGCGCGGCTTCACCTGGTGCGGCCAACGGCCCGACGGGATGAGCGTCGGGAAGCTGATCGCCTCGCCGGAGCTGCGCGCCAACCTCGATGCCTGGCTCTCCCGGTTCGCAGCCCCCGGAATGTGCAATCCCGACGACCAAACCCCTTGTGTTGCTGGCGAACCCGACGATGAGCATGCGCGCGGCGATAGGCGCAGTCCCGCGCAGCGCCAGCACGACGCCCTCAACGCCCTGGTGCGCGGTCGGCTGGGCGACCCGAAACTCGGCCGGCACAACGGGTTACCGGTGACGGTCATCGTGTCGACGACACTGCAGGAGCTGACGTCGGGCACCGGGCGCGCGACCACCGGTGGCGGAACGCTGCTGCCGATGCCCGATGTGATCCGGATGGCGCGCCACGCCTACCACTACCTCGCCGTGTTCGACGAGCACACCAGTCGCCCGCTGTATCTCGGCCGGTCCCGGCGCATTGCCACACCGGATCAGCGCATCGTTTTGTACGCGCACGACCGCGGCTGCACGCACCCCGGCTGTGACACACCCGGCTACTGGTGCGAAGTGCACCATCTCGATGACTGGGCGGCCGGTGGCACGACCGACGCGGAGAACCTCACCTTCGCCTGCGTGCCACACCACAAGCTGGCCGGAAAAGGCTGGCGCACAAGCAAAACACGTCGGGGTGACACCGAGTGGAGACCGCCGCCGCAGTTAGACCGCGGCGCGCGGACAAACGACTTTCACCATCCCGAACGCCTATTTCTTGAACCGCCCGGCGAATCCGCGCAGGGGTAGGTCGGCGCTTGTGATGAGTCCCGGCGGCGCCGCGACCACCGACTTGATCGAGGCGAGCGCGGGCATGCCGGTGACGGTCATGCCGATGGAGGCGAAATTGTCCGGGTTGGACAGGTCGACGCCGGGCTTGGGAAAGATCATGTGCTTGTTGTAGATGCAGGGGTCGCCCTGGATCTGAGTGATGTAGCAGCCCTTGATGTTCCAGCTGGGGTCGGTGTGCGGGGTCATCTGCCATTCCAGGTGCGTCTCGACGCGCGGCACGCCGTCGACCATGCCCTGATACTTGATGTAGTTACCGCCCAGCGAACCCTTGGGCAGGGTGTACCAGCCCAGGTCGACATCCTTGGTGCACGCCCCCAGCTCGTAGCTGAACTTGACCTCGTCGAGACGCAGGTCGAAGCAATCGGCCATCATGTACACGCTGTCGGCGAAGACGCGGGTGTACTTCTCCAGCTTCGAGGGGATTTCAGGGTCGTCGACGGGCTGGCCGTACCCCACCTCGATCCAGGTGTCCTTGGAGTGGTGGCATGACACGTCGACCGATTCGATGGTGGTGACGTTCTCGATGTCGGCGACGTCGGCCGAGCACACCACGCCCAGGATCTGGTTCAGCCCGGGGTTCATCCCGGTGCCGTAGAACGTCGCGCCGCCCTTCTCACAGGCCTCGGCCAACAGTTGGGTGACGGGCTTGCCCGACGGGTGTGGGTGGTTCTTGTCGCGATGCCAGCCGGTGATCCAGTCCGCGGTGGTGACGATGTTGATGCCCGCCTCGAGCACTTCGACGTAGAGGTCCTCGTCGGGGAACACCCCGTGGAAGGTCAGCACGTCCGGCTTGGCGGCGATGATCTCCTCGATCGTCCCGGTGAAGGCCACCCCGTTGGGCGCCAGGCCGGCGAACTCTCCGGCGTCCTTGCCGACCTTCTCCGGCGAATAACAGTGCACGCCAATCAGTTCGATGTCGGGCTGGGTGGCGATCCGCTTGATCATCTCGGTGCCGACGTTTCCGCTTCCGACCTGAAAGACGCGAACCGGTGCTGCACTCATTGCCTTGAGCCTTCCTGCGATACGAACGCCTCGGGATAGAACTGCTTGGCCCACTTGCGAATTGCGGTGAAGCCTTCGTACTCGTCGGGGGCCAGGGCCGGCGGATCCGAATAGCGCTGGTGCCGCCAGATCTCGATGTCCTGCTCGAACTGGCGGATGACTTCGCGCCCGAATTCGTCGGCCTTTGCGGCGGCGCGGTCGGGATCTTTGTGCGGCGTCCGGCCGATGTAGACCATGAAGCGCACATCGGAGGTGAACTCGTCGATCGGCGTGATCGCCGAGATGGTGCGGTTGTCGATCATGCCCCAGCTCTTGGTGACCGCGATGCCCAGGCCGCCGTTGATGGCCTGCACACCGCTGTTGACGTCCTCGATCCTCTGCCCGTCGTCGCCTTCGAACGTGATGGTGAAGTCGACGTAGGACACCGGCTCGGCGAAGTCGTGGCGGGTGAACACCGGCACGATCGGGGTGTTGTGCACGAACTTGAAGTGCGCGAAGTCCACCCCGTTTTCCAGCACGTATTGCGGGTGCAGTTCCAGGGTCTCGCGGTAGAGCCGCTGCTGCGGGTAGTAGTCGGCGGCGCTGCTGCCGTCCTCGAACGCGGCGAACACGTCCGGTGCGTCGAAGTACGGTTCGCGGCCGTCCAGGTCGTGCCAGATGTACACCGACGAGTTCCGCTCGACCACCGGGTAGGTGCGGATGCGACGGCCGCGGTTGGGTCGATCCTGGTACGGGATGCAGACGTTGCGGCCTTCCCGGCTCCACTGCCACCCGTGAAACGGGCACTGCAGCACCTCGCCGACGACCTTGCCGCCATACCCCAGGTGCGCGCCCAGGTGTTCGCAATAGGCGTTCATCACCGTCAGCTCGCCGGATTCGGCGCGCCAGGCGACCAGCTCCTGGTCGAAGTACTTCATCGTGTGCACGTCGCCGACGCCGATCTCGTCGGACCAGGCGACCTGGAACCAGCCGGTCGGTTTCATCGACAACGGTGGCTTAGCCATCGAGCCCTGCCATGTGAGCCGCCCTCCCTCGCGTACGAACTATAGGCGGCGCCGCGACAAAATCAAAGTACCCTCTATGAAACCCGTCGTTCGAACCGCCGCCAGTGGATAAGATCGGCGAATGACCCCTCAGAGCAGCGCCGCCGGCGTCGCGGGCCGGCGCCCGAATCGGCGGGGCAATGCGACTCGCGAAAGCATGCTCGAGGCGGCGTTGCGCTCGCTGGCCTCCGGCGAACCGGGCTCGGTATCGGCCAACCGCATCGCCAAGGACATCGGCGCCACGTGGGGTGCGGTGCAGTACCAGTTCGGTGACACCGATGGGTTCTGGGCGGCGGTGCTGCACCGCACCGCCGAGCGGCGCGCCGCGACGTTCTCCACGCTGTCGACGCCCGTCTCGCCGGACGCGCCGCTGCGCGAGCGGGTCGGCGCGATCATCGACACCCTCTACCGCGGCCTGGCGTCTCCGGATTCGCGGGCGATCGAAAACCTGCGGGCCGCGCTGCCGCGCGATCCCGACGAGCTCGAGCGGCTCTACCCGCGCACGGCGGCCGAGCTCTTTTCCTGGGGCAAAAGCTGGTTGGAGACCTGCCAGCACGCGTTCGCCGGTCTGGCCGTCGATCCGGACCGGGTCCGCGAGGTCGCGGCCCTGATCCCGGGCGCGATGCGCGGCCTGGTGTCGGAGCGACAGCTGGGTTCCTACGCCGACCTGGACATGGCGCGCCGCGGCCTGACCAACGCTCTGGCCGCCTACCTCGAGCAGTCCCGACCGTAATGGCCGACATCACGATTTGCGAGGCCACGCCAATCGATTTCGCCGATGTGGCCGCGATGCACTATCCGGTTTGGCGCCAGTCCTGGTCCGGCGTGCTGCCGGATGCCGTACTCGACACGCTCACGTCGCCGAAGCGCTGGGCCGTGCTGCTTTATCCCCGAGACCTCGGCCGGCCCGGCTGGCGGATGTGGGTCGCCGAGGCCGGCGGGCGACTGCTCGGCATGACGATTTTCGGGCCGGACCTCGACGACCCCGAGCGGCTCGAACTCGATGCGCTCTACATCTCGCAGGCGAGCCAGCGGCATGGCGTCGGCGGCATGCTGCTCGCGAAGGCCCTGAACTCCGATCCGGGCAGTGACGTCGGGTTGTGGTGCGCGGAGGCCAACGCCGTGGCGCGGCGCTTCTACGAGAAGAACGACTTTCACCTCGACGGGCGCACGCTGGACTGGGAGCCGGCGCCCGGCGTCAAGGTGCCCCACCTCGGCTACCGCCTCAGGCGTCGATGACGACTCGCTCGCCGTCGGCGCGTGAGACACACACCAGCATGCCATCGTCCCCCGGCGCGGCGCGGCCGCGGTGATCCACTTGTCCGGCAAGCACTTTGACCCTGCAGGTCCCGCAGAATCCCTGCCGGCACGAGTAGGGGGTGGTCGGGTCCCGATCGAGCATGACCTCGAGTGCGGTCCGATTCGCCGGCACCGCGAGCACCTGCCGTGATCGCGCGAGCTCCAGCTCGAACGGCACCCCGTCGACGACGGGCGCAGGGCTGAACCGCTCGTAATGCAGTGGCGCACCGGCATGCTCGTTGCGGGCGATGCGGACGGCCTCCAGCATCGAGCTCGGCCCGCATACGTAGACGGCGGACGACGGCCCCGCTCCGTCCAGCAGTTCCGCCACGGTGGCGAAGCGGCCGCGCTCGTCGTCGGCCCACACCGTCACCCGGTCCGGACCCAGCGACACGACCTCGTCGAGCAGCGGCATGTATTCGCGGCTGCGACCGGTATAGATTGCGCGCCAATCGATTCCGCGCTGCGCGGCCACCTGGATCATCGGCAGGATGGGCGTCACCCCGATGCCGCCGATGACGAACAGCACCTCGTGCTCGGCGGTGCCGAGGTAGAAGGCGTTGCGCGGGCCCTCGAACCGGAGCGTGTCGCCCACGGCGAACGCCTCATGCATCTCGATGGATCCGCCTCCGCCGTCGGCGATCCGGCGAACGGCGATGCGGTAGTCGGTGCGTCGCCCTGGCACACCGCACAGCGAGTACTGCCGCCGCCGGCCCGAGGGCAACAGGACATCGATGTGGCCGCCGGGCGTCCAGGACGGAAGCAACCCGCCGTCGGGATCGGCCAGGGTCAGCGCGACGACGTCCGGGGCGACGAGCTCGCGCTTGGTCACCACCGCTGACAGCTTGCGCTGCACCGGTTTCACCCGCGCCGGCGACCACCGTGACACCGTGGCGAACCCCTCGAACACCGCCCGCACGCCCCACAGCAGCGACCCGAAGCGGTCGTGATCGCGCCGTCCGTACAGGTCGGCCGGTCTGCTGGCCCAAATGCTCTCCGGCACCGAATCCGCCCCCTACTTCTGCCGAATGTCCAGGCGCGCGAACAGTCGGATCGCCCCCGGGCTGATGCGCCGCATCGCATAGCCGATCCGCGACTCCGCGGCGATCGGCAACACGGCCGGACCGGTCTTGACGGCCTTGACGATCGCCTTCGCGGTGGCTTCGGGGGTGAAGTTGCGGCGCCGGTAGGCGGCGTCGGCCTTGCCCCGCGCCCGCTCCTGCTGGTCCGCGCTCATCCCCGCGTAGATCGTGTTCTTCGCGATGTTGGTGTTGACGAACCCGGGGCACACCGCCGTGACGCCGATGCCCTCGTCGGCGAAGTCGGCCCGCAGCGATTCGCTGAGCGCCAGCACGGCCGCCTTGGTGGTGCTGTAGGCGACCATGGACTTCGACGGCAGGTACGCCGACGCCGACGCCACGTTGATGATCGTTCCGCCCTCGCCGCGCTCGACCATCTGCGCCCCGAACGCCCTGCTGCCCGAGATGACGCCGCCGACGTTGACGCCCATGATGTCTTCCCAGTTCGCCGAGCTCGTCTCCAGGAACCGGCCCGCCATCCCGATGCCGGCGTTGTTCACCAGAATGTCGACCACGCCGTGCTCGTTGCGTACCTGCGCGGCAAGCTCATTCATGGCGGCCTCGTCGCTGACGTCGACCTGGTAGGTCGCGGCCTCGGCGCACGCGGCGCGCACGGCGTCGGCGGTGTCGTTGGCGGCGGCCAGGTCACGATCGGCGAGCACGATCTTGCGGGCGCCGTGCCGGGCCAGCTCCACCGCGGTGGCCCGGCCGATTCCGGCGCCTGCGCCGGTGACCAGGGCGAGTTTGCCGCGCACCTCGCGCCGTTCGCCGCGTACCTCGGCCGCCCCGGCGGGGGGCGCGCCGGCGACGTTGCGGTCGACCCACTCGGCGGTCAGCCGGGCGATGACGTCCGGACGCGACGTCACCACCCAGTGCCCGCCCTCGATCTCGATCACCCTGCCGCCGTTGGGAATTGCACCGGTGAACCGTTGCAGCGCGGGCGTGACGAAGATATCGCGGCGTGGTACCAGGGTCTGCACGGCGACCGTGGTCTCGGGGAGTTGGCGTCCCGGTGCCAGCATCGGGGCGGGCATGTTCTGCCGGTACAGGTTGAGCCCGTACACATAGTCGGTGACCGAGCGCAGGGTGTCGTGGCGCTGGCTGCGCGTGCTCGACCGGCCGATGCGCTCAAGCGCCTCAACGACTTTCACGCCCACGTGCGAGCGAAACGACAGTTCCGGCACGCCCGGGCACAGGAAGAAGCCGATGTAGCCCGACGAGATCAGTTGCCTGATCACCTGCGCCACGGCCCGCGGCGTGCGCGCCGACCGCAGAAACGCGCCGGCGTAGTTCAGGTGCGGGCCCGAGATCGAGGTGAAGGTCGCGACCTTGTCCATCACCGAGTCGTCGGTGACCGCCGCCCATGCCTGAATCGACCCCCAGTCGTGGGCCAGCAGGTGCACCCGCCCGACGCCCAGGCTGTCGATCACCGCGCCGATGTCGGAGACCAGCTGCGCGAAGAGGTATCCGGATCTCGTTGCGGGACGGGTGGATTCACCGGCCCCGCGCACGTCGTAGGCCACCACGTTGTAGGGCTTGCCGGCCAGCTCGTGGGCCACACCGTCCCAGACGTGGTGGTTATCCGGAAAGCCGTGAATTGCCAAGAGGGTTGGGCGCGCCGGGTCGATGTCGGTGTACCGGTGCACGGCCAGCGTGACGCCGTCGCTGGCGGTGATGGTCGACGTGACGGTCATCAGTGCGAGGCGCGCGCGGCGGGTGAGATGGCCAGGTAGTCGACGGCCTGTTCCAGTCCACCGAGCTGAGAGGGGTGAAACCCGGGCCGGTAGTAATTGCCGATCGCCCTGATGAAGCGCAGCGGCCCGGGCACCAGCCCGCGGCGTGCGGCGGAGAAGTAGTCGCGCCAGCGCGGCTTGGTGCGCGGCGGCAGGTGGGGGTCGAGCGAGTACATGAATCGCACGCCGCGGATCCACAACAGCAGCATGGCGGGCGTCACCACGAGCTGGGCGCGCACCTGCCGCCAGTAGCCGCCCTGCAGATGCTTCATGGTGTCGAAGGCCACCGCCTTGTGCTCCACCTCTTCGGCGCCGTGCCAGCGCAGCATGTCCAGCATCACCGGGTCGGTGCCGATCTTGTCGTGCGCCGGCGAGTCGAGAATCCACTCCCCGAGAATGGCGGTGTAGTGCTCGATCGCCGAGACGATCGAAACCTGCTCGAGAAGCCAGGCCTGCTGGCGGCGCCCGCTCCAATCGGGCCGGGGCCCGAGCAGCTTGTCGAACAGCCACCTGATCTGGCCGGTGTAGGGGGTGAGGTCGATGTCGCGCGCGGCGAAGTGGGCGAGCACGTTCGCGTGCGCCTGCGAATGCACGGCCTCCTGGCCGATGAAGCCCTGGACGTCCAGCCGCAGCTGGTCGTCCTTGATCAGCGGCAGCGTCTGCTTGAACACCTCGACGAAGAACTCTTCGCCGGCGGGCAGCAGCAGGTGCAGCACGTTGAGGACGTGGGTGGCAAACGGCTCGCCGGGCACGTAGTGGAACGGCAGCTGCGTCCAGTCGAAGTCCACATCGCGGGCCTCGAGCACCAATCGCTCGTGGTCCAGCGAGGCGTCGTGTGGACCCGCTGCCTGGTTGTCGACGGTCAGCATCATGCCCCCTACCTCTGCGTTCGGCCCTCGATCACGGTGTTGCGGTGAGCGTCGCGCGTCCCAAGTATAGGGACGCCGGACAGATATGCGAAACCGCCGGTACTGGGTTCTTCGGCGATTGTCCTCAGCCGGCGGCGACGTGCCGGCGCAGGTCGTATTGGCCGGGATCGGGGTTGGCCAGCATCCGGCGGTGTTCGGCCGGGGTGAGCGGCCACACTTCGGGCACGCCGTCCTTGTTGAGGTACCAGCTGTTACAGCCGGTGGTCCACACGGTGTCCGGCATCGCGGCGCGCAGCTTCGCGTTGAACCGCTCGGTCGCCGCGGCCGTCGGCTCGATCGTGTCGAACTCGCGGCGGCGCCAGCGCTCGATCCAGCCCAGGATGTGATCGGCCTGCGATTCGGCCACCGTCGTCAGCGCCAGGTTCCCCACCGGGCTGTGCGGCCCCAGCATCATGAAGAAGTTGGGGAACCCGGACAGCGCGACGGTTTGGTAGGCCCGCGGCCCGTCACGCCAGACGTCGTTGGCGCGGATGCCGTCGCGACCGATCAGCTCCATCGGCCGGAAGAACGCGTGCGTGTCGAATCCGGTGGCGAGCACGATGATGTCCACCTCGTGCAGGACGCCGTCGGCGGTGACGATGCCGCGCCGTTCCACATGGTCGATGCTCGCCGTCACCAGGTCGACGTCGTCGCGCTGCATCGCCCGGTAGAAACCGTTCGACATCACCAGCCGCTTGCACGCCGGCGTGTAGTCGGGAGTCAGCGACCGCCGCAACTCGGGATCGCGGATCTCCCAGAGGCTGGCCCGGCACAGCGCCGCCATGATCTTCCGGCGCAGGCCCGGCTTGGTCAGCCCGACCGAGAAGTAGTCGTATCCCAGGCTGTAGATGCGATACGCCAACCCGTCCAGCCACGGCATCTTGCGCCGGGTGATTCCGGTGAAGCCGCTGTAGCGCGGATTCGCCAGTCGCAGCACCCATTGCGCGGTGCGCTGGAACAGCGCAACGTGGCCGGCCACCCCGGCCAGACCGCACACCAGCTGCACGCCCGTCGATCCGTTGCCGACGACGGCGACGCGCCGCCCCTGCACGTCGACGCCGTGATCCCAGCGCGCCGAATGGAAAACGTTGCCGCCGAAGTCATTCAGGCCCGGGATCGACGGCAGCCGCGGGTGATGCAGCACGCCGGTGGCCGAGATCAAGAAGTCGACGGTCGATTCCTCCCCGGCAGCGGTGCGCAGCACCCAGCGGCCGTCCTCGAAACGCGCGTGGGAGATCTCGGTGCCGAAGCGGATCCGGTCGCGTAGCGCGTAGCGGTCGGCGATGTCCCGGAAATAGGCCTGGATTTCGCCGCCGGGTGAGAACAGGTGCGACCAGTCGGGGTTTCGGGCGAAACTGTACTGGTAGATGCGCGAGGGGATGTCGCAGACCAGGCCGGGATACGTGTTGTCCCGCCAGGTGCCGCCCACCTCGTCGGCCTTCTCGTACACGGTCACATCGCTGATGCCGCTGCGCAGCAAGGCAATTGCGACGCAGAGCCCCGACATGCCGGCTCCGATGACGGCTACGGCGGGATCACGTCGCGTCATCGGAACTCCCGGGTTTTTCGGCTATTCGGTCTCGGCGCGCTGCTTGAGGCGCTGCAGTGTGAGCCGGATGTGCTCGGCATTGGCGGTCACCCGGTCGCTGACGCCGGTGGCCTTGCCGGCGACCTTGCGGAACCAGCCGGGCCTGCGGTCCCAGGTGCTCTCGGTGACCTCGCACCCGCCGTCGGCCGTTGCGATGTCGTATTGCCAGCGGGCGACCGGAATGATGGTGTGGCTCACGTCGAACGCGAAGCGACGGCCCGGTTCGGCGTCGGTGATCGTGCACTTGGTGCTCCAGCGCCGGCTGCCGCTCCGGTTGTGGCCGGTGAACACCGCGCCCGGGCTCGCCACGTCGCCCTTGCGCCACTCCATCGCGACCGCCTCCTCGGCAAGCTCGGCCAGCGTGGGCAGGTCGGTGATGAGCCGGTACACCACGTCGGGCCGGGCATCGATCTGCACGGTGGCCTGCACGCACGGGTCGGTCATCCGCCGATCATAGCCAGCAAACACCGAGCTTTTGCGGCCCCCGCGAACTTTCTTCACACTTGAAGGCGAACCGGCAATCAAGGGGCGATCATGCGAGTCGGCGTACCGACCGAGACCAAGACCAACGAGTTCCGGGTTGCCATCACCCCGGCCGGCGTCGCCGAGCTGACCCGCCGCGGCCATGACGTGTTCGTGCAGGCCGGCGCCGGCGAAGGGTCGGCGATCACCGATTCGGAGTTCAAGGCGGCGGGCGCCCAGCTGGCCGATACCGCCGACCAGGTCTGGGCCGACGCGGACCTGTTGCTCAAGGTCAAAGAACCGGTGCCGGCGGAGTACGACCTGTTGCGGCGCAACCAGACCCTGTTCACCTATCTGCATCTGGCCGCCTCGCGCGCGTGCACCGAGGCGCTGCTGGCGTCGGGAACGACGTCGATCGCCTACGAGACCGTCCAGAGCGCCGACGGCACACTGCCGCTACTGGCCCCGATGAGTGAGGTCGCCGGCCGGCTGTCCGCTCAGGTGGGGGCCTACCACCTGATGCGCACCCACGGCGGGCGCGGCGTGTTGATGGGCGGGGTGCCGGGCGTCAAACCCGCCGACGTCGTGGTGGTGGGTGCGGGGACGGCCGGCTACAACGCCGCCCGGGTCGCCGGCGGCATGGGGGCGTCGGTCACGGTGCTCGACGTCAACATCAACAAGCTTCGGCTGCTCGACGCGGAGTTCGGCGGCCAGGTGCGCACCCGCTACTCGTCGGCCTACGACCTGGAGGGCACCGTCAAGCGCGCCGACCTGGTGATCGGCGCGGTGCTGCTGCCCGGCGCGAAGGCGCCCAACTTGATCTCGAATTCCCTTGTCTCACAGATGAAACCGGGAGCAGTACTGGTGGACATCTCCATCGATCAGGGCGGCTGCTTCGAGGACTCGCGGCCCACCACGCATGACGACCCCACCTTCGCGGTGCACGACACGGTGTTCTACTGCGTGGCGAATATGCCCAGCGCGGTGCCCAAGACATCGACGGTGGCGCTGACCAACGCGACCATGCCGTACGTGCTCG
The DNA here is from genome assembly GCF_001672755.1 of Mycobacterium colombiense. Classification (GTDB taxonomy): domain Bacteria; phylum Actinomycetota; class Actinomycetes; order Mycobacteriales; family Mycobacteriaceae; genus Mycobacterium; species Mycobacterium colombiense_C. Next base: position 111,397 of record NZ_LZKI01000006.1, read on the forward strand.
CGCTCGCCGAGCGCGGTTGGCAGGCGGCGTGCCGCTCGGATCATGCTCTGGCCAAAGGCCTTTCGACGCATGACGGCGGGCTGCTGTCCGAACAGGTGGCCACCGACCTCGGCCTGCCGTTCACCGACCCGGCCCGGGTACTGGGCTGACGGGTGCTGGGCTGACCGGTGCGCTAAGCGGTGGCCGCGAGATTGGCGATGATGTCGGCCGCGGGGCCGGCACACGCGTTCTTGAACGACGTCCCCGCCCACAGCGGCATGCCGTTGGGATCCTCGATGGCGGCGGCGGCCTCCCGGATCGGTGAGGTCATCTGGTTGACCTCGGGGTAGCCCAGCGGCGCGACGTGGTCGAGCATGCGGGTGAAGTCGTTCTCCAGACCCCGCGCGTAGCGGCCCGAGAACGCCCGCGTCACAACGGTGGTGGCGAACAACGGGTTCTTCAGCGCGACCCGGTGCGCGGAGTTGGTGCCCGCCTCGTCGGCCAGCAGCAGCGCGGTGCCGACCTGGGCCGCCACCGCTCCCCTGCGCAGCACGGCCCCCACCTCGTCGGCGGTGCCCAGGCCGCCCGCCGCGATGATCGGGACGTCATGGGCGTTGCGGATGCGGTCGATGAGCTGGTGCAGCGACTCGTTGGCGGGCTCCATGTCCGGTGCGAAGGTGCCGCGGTGCCCGCCGGCCGCGGGCCCCTGGACCACCAGGCTGTCGGCGCCGGCCGCGACGGCGATGCCCGCCTCGTAGGCCGAGGTGACGGTGACCATCACCAGCAGGCCCAGCGCGCCCAGCCGCCGGATCACGTCGGGCGGCGGCACGCCGAAGGTGAAGGACACCAGCTCGGGCCGGACGTCGGCCACCACCTCGAGCTTCTGCTCCCACTCGTCGTCGTCGCCGTGCTGCGGGTGACCGACCTCGACCTGGTAATGCTCGGCGATCTCTTCGAGTTCGGCCGCGTAGTAGTGCAGGGCCACCCAGTCGGCGACGCTGGGTTGGGGCACAAACAAGTTCACCCCGAGCGGGCCGGTGGTGGCCTTACGCGCCGCGACGATGTCGTCGGCGAACTGCTCGGCGCTGCGGTGCCCGCCGGGGACGAAACCGAGCCCACCCGCATTGGACACCGCCGCGGCCAACGCGGGAGTTCCGGGCCCGCCGGCCATCGGTGCGCCCACGATGGGCACGGGGATGTCCCAAAAGCCCAGCACCATCTGGCCCAGTACCATTCGGCTAGTCCGGCGACGGCGAGCGCCGGAACGGCGCGAGTAAGAAGGCGGACACTAAGCTACCGTACCATCGCCCGAAGTTGTTGGGGCAGTGACCGTTTGGCGGCATACGGCCCCAGAACCGCGGCGCCGTAGCGCTGCCCGAGCAGCTTGTGCGCCACCGCGTTGACCTCCTCGACGGTCACCTTATCGATCTGGTGCAGGGTGTGCTCGATGCTGCGGTGCATGCCGTAGTTGAGCTCGCTGCGGCCCAGCCGGCTCATCCGCGAGCTGGAATCCTCCAGTCCGAGCACCAGACCGCCGCGCAACGATCCCTTCGCGATCCGGCATTCCGACTCGGTGATGCCGTCGCGCGCCACCGACTCGAGCACGTCGCTGGTCACCGCCATCACCTCGGCGAAGCGTTCGGGCTGGCAAGCCGCGTACACGGATAGCGCGCCGCTGTCGGCGAACACGTCCACCGTCGAGTACACGGAGTAGGCCAGCCCGCGCAGTTCCCGAACCTGCTGGAACAACCGGGAGCTCAGGCCGCCGCCCAGCGCGGTGTTGAGCACCGACAGCGCCCAGCGATGCTCCCAGCCGCGGCCGGGCGTGCGGACACCCAACGACACGTGCGCCTGCTCAGCGTCCCGGCTGCCCAGCAGCAGGCCGGGTCGGCCGGTGACCCGTCCGGCGCCCTTGCGCGGCGCGATCGGTTCGCGGCCGCGGACCAGATGCGGGCCGAAGTGCTGGCGCACCAACGCAACCACCTCGTCGTGGTCGACGTTGCCGGCCACCGCCACCACCATCCGCTCGGGCGTGTAGCGCCGGACGTGAAACGAGTGCAGCTGGTTGCGCGTCATCGACGTCACCGACCGCGCGGTCCCGATGACGGGGCGGCCCACCGGGTGGTCACCGAACAGCGCACTCAGGAACATGTCGCCGAGTGCGTCCTCGGGGTCGTCGTCGCGCATCGCGATCTCTTCGAGGACGACGTCGCGTTCCAGCTCGACATCGTCGGCCGCGCAGCACCCGTTGAGCACCACGTCGGCGACCAGGTCGACCGCCAGCGCCAGATCGCTGTCGAGCACGTGCGCGTAGTAGCAGGTGTGCTCCTTCGCAGTGAACGCGTTCAGCTCTCCCCCGACGGCGTCCATCGCCTGCGCGATGTCCACCGCCGTGCGGCTGGGTGTGGACTTGAACAGCAGATGCTCGAGGAAGTGCGCGGCGCCGGCCACGGTGGCACCCTCGTCGCGCGAGCCGACCCCGACCCAGACCCCGACCGAGGCGGAACGCACCGCGGGCAGGTACTCGGTGACCACCCGCAAACCACCCGGCAGCGTGGTGCGCCGCAGCGTGGCGTGGGATGCCGATTCCTCCTCAGCGACCTTGCTCCGGCGCAGCGCACCGGCCCGACCGGGACGCGTCCCGGTCGATGGGTCAGCTGCTCGCCGTCGCGGCATCGGCAGGGGTGGCCGCCGGGGCATCGGCGGGAGCCGAGTTGTCTTCCTCCACCAGAACCAGCGAGATCTTGCCCCGCTTGTCGATGTCGGCGATCTCGACGCGCAGCTTGTCGCCGACGTTCACCACGTCCTCGACCTTCGCGATCCGCTTGCCCTTGCCGAGCTTGGAGATGTGCACCAGGCCGTCACGGCCGGGCAGCAGCGACACGAACGCACCGAAATCCGTTGTCTTGACCACGGTTCCGAGGAACCGCTCGCCGACGGTCGGCAGCTGCGGGTTGGCGATGGCGTTGATCCGGTCGATCGCGGCCTGCGCCGAGGGCCCGTCGGTGGCGCCGACGAACACGGTGCCGTCGTCCTCGATGGAGATCTGCGCGCCGGTCTCCTCGGTGATCGCGTTGATGACCTTGCCCTTGGGCCCGATCACCTCACCGATCTTGTCCACCGGAACCTTGATGGTGGTGACCCGCGGCGCATACGGGCTCATCTCGTCGGGCGCGTCGATCGCCTCGGCCATGACCTCCAGGATGGTCAGCCGCGCGTCCTTGGCCTGCCCCAGCGCGCCCGCCAGCACCTGCGACGGAATGCCGTCGAGCTTGGTGTCCAGCTGCAGCGCGGTGACGAAGTCCTTGGTGCCCGCGCACTTGAAGTCCATGTCGCCGAACGCGTCCTCGGCGCCCAGAATGTCGGTCAGGGTGACGAAGCGACGCTCGGTCTTGCCGTCGACCTCGACGTCATCGGAGACCAGGCCCATCGCGATGCCGGCCACCGGCGCCTTCAGCGGCACACCGGCATTCAGCAGCGACAGGGTGGACGCGCACACCGAACCCATCGACGTCGAGCCGTTGGAGCCCAGCGCCTCGGACACCTGACGGATGGCGTAGGGGAACTCCTCGACGCCCGGCAGCACCGGGATCAGCGCGCGCTCGGCGAGCGCGCCGTGCCCGATCTCGCGCCGCTTGGGCGAGCCCACGCGGCCGGTCTCGCCGGTGGAGAACGGCGGGAAGTTGTAGTGGTGCATGTAGCGCTTGGAGGTCTCGGGTCCCAGCGAGTCGATCTGCTGAGCCATCTTGACCATGTCGAGCGTGGTGACACCCAGGATCTGGGTCTCGCCGCGCTGGAACAGCGCGCTGCCGTGCGCCCGCGGCACCACGGCGACCTCGGCCGACAACGCGCGGATGTCGGTGATGCCGCGGCCGTCGATGCGGAAGTGGTCGGTCAGGATGCGCTGGCGCACCAGCTTCTTGGTCAGCGACCGGTAGGCGGCGCTGACCTCTTTCTCGCGGCCCTCGAAGGTCGCAGAATCCCCGGTGAGCCGCGCCAGTACTTCCGCTTTCAGCTCGTCGGTGCGCGCGTCGCGCTCTGCCTTGCCGCCGATGGTCAGCGCCTTCGCCAGCTCGTCGGTGGCCAGCGAGGCGACCGAGTAGTAGACGTCTTCCTGGTAGTCCGGGAACGTCGGGAACTCACCGACCGGCTTGGCGGCGGCCCCGGCCAGCTCCTCCTGCGCGGTACACAGCGCGGCGATGAACGGCTTGGCGGCCTCGAGTCCTTCGGCCACAACGGTTTCCGTCGGCGCCTGGGCGCCGCCCTCGACGAGCTCGATGACCTTCTCGGTGGCCTCGGCCTCGACCATCATGATCGCGACGTCACCCTCGACCTTGCGGCCGGCGACGACCATGTCGAACACGGCCCGCTCGAGCTGCTCGACGGTGGGGAACGCCACCCATTGGCCGTCGATGAGCGCGACCCGCACGCCGCCGATCGGGCCCGAGAACGGCAGCCCGCTCAGCTGGGTGGAGGCCGACGCGGCGTTGATCGCCAGCACGTCGTACAGGTCGTTGGGGTCCAGGCTCATGACCGTGACCACGACCTGGATCTCGTTGCGCAGCCCCGAGACGAACGACGGGCGCAGCGGCCGGTCGATGAGCCGGCAGGTCAGGATCGCGTCGGTGGAGGGACGGCCCTCGCGACGGAAGAACGAACCGGGGATGCGACCGGCGGCATACATCCGCTCCTCGACATCGACGGTCAGCGGGAAGAAGTCGAAGTGCTCCTTGGGGCTCTTGCTGGCGGTGGTCGCCGACAACAGCATGTTCTCGTCGTCGAGGTACGCGACCACGGCGCCAGCTGCCTGCTGGGCCAACCGGCCGGTCTCGAAACGGATGGTGCGGGTGCCGAAGCTCCCGTTGTCGATGGTGGCGGTCGCCTCGAACACGCCCTCTTCAATTTCAGCGACAGACATAGACGTCCGTACGGCCTCTCTTGTATTCAGCTTTTTCGCGTGGCCACGCGCGAACCGCAGGCCTGACGGCCACGGGTCACCCGCGGGAGGCGTTGAGTCTGAATACGGCTACGGCCATCGATCGAAGCGGCCGACCTGCCCCAGATCCGGAGAGCCCGGCAGCCACTACCGAAGACCGCCCGATGCAGACTGGCTGCTCCCTCGAACGTGCGTAGTGACACGCTGGAACGGCACACGCGGATCTGCGTGACCGCACCGTTTGCTCCGGCCGAACCGGCCCAGAACGTCCTTACTCTACACGGGCGACCCCTGCCCGCCATATCGCTCGGAATTTGCGGGGCGCTACCGCCCCGGCGGGGGTTGCGTCAGCGACGCAGGCCCAGTCGCTCGACCAGCGAGCGGTACCGCTCGACATCGATCTGCGCGACGTACTTGAGCAGCCGGCGGCGGCGTCCGACCAGCAGCAGCAGCCCGCGCCGCGAGTGGTGGTCGTGCTTGTGCACCTTCAGGTGCTCGGTCAGGTCGGCGATCCGCTTGGTCAGCAGCGCGACCTGCGCCTCGGGGGAACCGGTGTCGGTGCCATGCAGGCCGTAGTTGCCCAGGATTTCTTTTTTCTGCTCGGCTGTCAGCGCCACGAAATTATCTCCATCAATCGGTCCGCGAAAGGTGAATGTTCAAGGCGCGGCCACCGCGAACCGCAGCGCGCGCCGATGTCGTCCGGCAGTTTAGCAGCCAGAAGGTGCCCGGCTCGAATCGTCGCGGACCGCTCACGCCGGCTAATCACTCGGTGAGCAGCTGACGCGCCTTCTCGGTGTCCTTGCCCATCGCGACGACGAGTTCCTTGACGGAGTCGAACCTGTGCTGACCGCGGATCCGGGCGACGAAATCGAGGGCGACGTGCTGGCCGTAGAGGTCGGCGGTGGTGTCCAGGACGAACGCCTCGACGGTGCGGGTGCGCCCGGAGAAGGTCGGGTTGGTGCCGACCGACACCGCCGCCTGGTAGCGCTCACCGGGGATGACGGTGCCGGTGGCCGGTCCGTGCCCGAGCACGGTGAACCACGCGGCGTACACGCCGTCGGCCGGGATGGCCGAGTACATCGGCGGCGCCACGTTGGCCGTCGGGTAACCCAGCTCGATTCCGCGCCCGTGGCCGCGCACCACCACACCCTCGACGCGGTGCGGGCGGCCCAGCGCCTCGGTGGCCGCCACCATGTCGCCCGCGTCCACGCAGGACCGGATGTAGGTGGACGAGAACGTCACGGTCTCGTTGCTGTGATGCTCGGACAGCAGCGACATCGACTCGACCGAGAACCCGAACCTGTCCCCCGCCTTGCGCAGGGTGTCGACGGTGCCGGCCGCCTTCTTGCCGAAGGTGAAGTTCTCCCCCACCACGACTTCGACGACATGCAGGTTCTCCACCAGCAGTTCGTGCACGTAGCGCTCCGGGGTGAGCTTCATGAAGTCGGTGGTGAACGGCATCACCAGGAAGACGTCGATGCCCAGCTCCTCAACCAGCTCGGCGCGCCGGGTCAGCGTCGTCAGCTGAGCGGGATGGCTGCCCGGGTAGACCACTTCCATCGGATGCGGGTCGAACGTCATCAGCACCGTCGGGACGTTGCGGGCCCGCGCCGCCTTGACCGCATGCGCGATCAGCTCGGCGTGGCCGCGATGCACACCGTCGAATACACCGATGGTGAGCACACACCTGCCCCAGTCCGTGGGAATCTCGTCTTGGCCGCGCCACCGCTGCACGCCCGCAAGCCTACGGCGCGCAGTGGTCCACCGGGAGATCCAGAGGGGCAAACCCCGCCATGGTGTCGGGGAACACGCCGGATTAGGCGTGGGTTGCCTAAACTTTCTCGGTGTGAGGGCTGACGAAGAGCGTGGCGGCATCACCGCGGTCGGCCAGGACTACCTCAAGGTCATCTGGAATGCCCAGGAGTGGTCCCCCAAAGACGCGCCGCAGAAGGTCAGCACCAAGATGCTGGCCGAGAAGATCGGGGTGTCGGCCAGCACGGCCTCGGAGTCCATCCGCAAGCTCGCCGAGCAGGGGCTGGTCGACCACGAGAAGTACGGTGCGGTGACGTTGACCGAGGCGGGCCGGCGCGCGGCGCTGGAAATGGTGCGCCGGCACCGGCTGCTGGAGACCTTCCTGGTCAACGAGCTCGGCTACGCCTGGGACGAAGTGCACGACGAAGCCGAGGTGCTCGAGCACGCGGTGTCCGATCGGCTGGTGGCGCGCATCGACGCCAAACTGGGCTTCCCGCAGCGCGACCCGCACGGTGACCCGATCCCGGCCTCGGACGGGCAGGTGCCCACCCCGCCGGCCCGCCAGCTGTGGGCGTGCGACGACGGGGACACCGGGACGGTGGCGCGCATCTCCGACGCCGACCCCGAGATGCTGCGCTACTTCACCGATGTCGGCATCAACCTCGACTCCCGGCTGCGGGTCCTGACCCGACGCGAATTCGCCGGCATGATCTCGGTCGCGATCGACTCCGGCGACGGCGCCGAGACGACGGTCGACCTGGGCAGCCCGGCGGCCCGCGCCATCTGGGTGACGGCCTGACCCGGCTCAGGCGCTCAGTCGGCCAGCAGGCCCTTGGCGATATGGGTGACCTGAACCTCGTTGCTGCCCGCGTAGATCATCAGTGACTTGGCGTCGCGGGCCAGCTGCTCCACCCGGTATTCGGCCATGTATCCGTTGCCGCCGAACAGCTGTACGGCCTCCATCGCCACGTCGGTGGCCGCCTCCGACGAGTACAGCTTGATCGCCGACGCCTCGGCCAGGGTCAGCGGCTTGCCGGCCTGCTGGCGCTCGATGGTGTGAAAGACCATGTTCTGCACGTTCATTCGGGCGATCTCCATCTTGGCCAGCTTGAGCTGGATCAGCTGGAATTGCCCGATGTTCTTGCCCCACAACGTCCGGCTGTTGGCGTAATCCACGCACAGCCGGTGGCATTCGTCGATGATGCCCAACGCCATCATCGCGATCCCGATCCGCTCGGCGGCGAAATTGGCGCGGGCGCTGTCGCGGCCGTCGCCGTCGGTGTGCTGTTCGCTCTCGCCGAGCAACCGGTCCGGGCCCAGCCGCACGTTGTCGAAGAACAGCTCGCCGGTCGGCGAGGACATCATGCCCATCTTCTTGAACGGCTTGCCCTGCGTGAGGCCCGGCATGCCCGCGTCGAGCACGAAGACCAGCACCGGCCGGTTGCGCTTGTCCTGCTTGTCCGGGCTCGCATCGCCCTCGTCGAGTTTGGCGTACACGATCAGGACGTCGGCGCAGGGCCCGTTGGTGATGAAGGTCTTCTGCCCGTTGAGGATGTAGTCCTGGCCGTCGCGCTTGACGTAGGTCTTCATGCCGCCGAATGCGTCCGAGCCCGAGTCGGGCTCGGTAATCGCCCATGCCGCAATCTTTTCCAGCGTCATCAGCTCGGGCAGCCAGCGTTCCTTCTGCGCCAGCGTGCCGCGGCTCATGATGGTCGCCGCGCCCAGGCCGAGGCTCACCGACGCGGTGCTGAGCAACCCGATGCTGACCCTCGCGATCTCGGAAACCAGCACCGCGATCATCGACCCCTGCGCGCCGCCGAAACCGCCTGACTCGTCGGACTTTTCTTCCTGCCCCTCGGGAGTGGGCGCGCCGTCGAGCTTGGCCCGCTCGCGGTCCAGCATCTTCTTGACCGACTCGGCGGCCATGGCGTCGAGGCCGAACTGGCTGAACAGCTTTCGCGCGATCGGATACGGCGACATCTCACCGGTTTCGAGTTCGTCGATGTGCGGACGAATCTCTTTGTCGACGAACTGGCGAACCGCATCCCGGACCATCAGGTCGGTGTCGGACCACTCGATCATGGCGTCCTCAACGCTCGGCGCGCTGGTAGGCGGTGACGACGGCGGCGCCGCCCAGTCCGATGTTGTGTTGCAGTGCGGCGCTGACGTTGTCGACCTGACGCTTGTCGGCGGTGCCGCGCAGCTGCCAGGTCAGTTCGGCGCACTGCGCCAGGCCGGTCGCGCCCAGCGGGTGCCCCTTGGAGATCAGACCGCCGGACGGGTTGACCACCCAGCGGCCGCCGTAGGTGGTGTCGTTGTTGTCGATCAGCTTCGGCGCCTCACCCGGACCGCACAGTCCGAGGGCCTCGTACAGCAGCAGTTCGTTGGCCGAGAAGCAGTCGTGCAGCTCGATCACCTGGAAGTCCTGCGGCCCGAGCCCGGACTGGTCGTAGACCTGTTGTGCGGCCTGGACATTCATGTCGTAACCGATAAGGTTCTTCGCGCTGCCGTCGAACGTCGAGGCGAAGTCGGTGGTCATGGCCTGCCCGACGATCTCCACCGCCTGGCCGGCCAGACCGTGGCTGTCGACGAAGCTCTCCGAGGCGAGGATGGCCGCACCCGAGCCGTCCGAGGTGGGCGAACACTGCAGCTTGGTCAGCGGGTCGGAGATCATCCGCGCCGCCAGGATGTCGTCGAGCGTGTAGGACTCCTGGAACTGGGCGAACGGGTTGTTGACCGAGTGCTTGTGGTTCTTGTAGCCGATCTTGGCGAAATGCTCTGCGGTGCTGCCGTATTGCTTCATGTGCTCGCGTCCGGCGGCACCGAACATCCACGGCGCGACGGGCATCGCGAACTCGTCGATGGCGGCCATCGCCTTGACGTGCTTGGCCATCGGCGATTCACGGTCCTGGGCGCCGCCGCCCAGCGACCCGGGCTGCATCTTCTCGAAGCCGAGCGCGATCGCGCAGTCGACGATGCCGCCGCGGATGGCCTGCGCGGCCAGGAACAGCGCCGTCGAGCCGGTGGAGCAGTTGTTGTTGACGTTGACCACCGGGATGCCGGTCATGCCCAGCTCATACAGCGCCCGCTGCCCCGACGTCGAATCACCGGCGACGTAGCCGACGTAGCCCTGCTGGACCTCGCGGTAGTCGATGCCGGCGTCCTGCAGGGCGTTGGTTCCCGATTCCCGGGCCATGTCCGGATAGTCCCAGCCCTCACGGCGGCCCGGCTTCTCGAATTTCGTCATCCCGACACCGACGACATAAACCTTGCTGGACATCTTTGTCCCCTTCCGAACCGTGGGCGGTCTAGGCATGCGGTCTAGGCATTCAGTGTGCAACGTAACCCAACCAACCGTTCGGCCGGGGCCGTTACAGCGTCGCCGGGCGGATCACCACCACCGGCTTGGTCCGCGAGCCCTCGTCGCGCAGCAGTGCCATCACCCGGCCGCCGGGGTCGCAGGCCGCGTAGATGCCCTCGATGCCCGCCGGCTCCAGCGACCGGCCGTTGCCGGTCGCCTCGGCCTCCTCGGCCGACAGGTCGCGGCGCGGAAAGATCAACAGGCAGGCCTCGTCCAGGCTGTAGCTGAGCCGCGGGCGCTCCGCCAGCTCGTCGAGCGGGTAGGCCTGATCGAGCCCGAAGCGCCCGACGCTGGTGCGCCGCAACGCCGTCAGGTGCCCGCCCACCCCGAGGGCCGCCCCGAGGTCGCGAGCCAGGGCGCGGATGTAGGTTCCCGACGAGCAGTCCACTGCGACGTCCAGGTCGACGACGTCGTCGCCGTCGGATCCGGGCCGGACGTCGCACACCTCGAACCGGTCGATGCGCACCGGGCGAGCCTTCAGTTCCACGGTTTGACCCTCCCGGGCCAGCCGGTAGGCGCGCTTGCCGTCGACCTTGATGGCGCTGACCGTCGACGGCACCTGCTCGATGTCGCCACGCAGGCCGCCCACCGCGGATTCGATGGCCTCGCTCGTCAGGTGCCGCGCCGAGACGCTGTGCACCAGTTCACCCTCGGCGTCGTCGGTGGACGTGCTCTGACCCAGGCGGATGGTCGCGGTGTAGGACTTGGCGGTCGCGGTCAGCAGGCCGAGGATCTTGGTGGCGCGCTCGACGCCGATCACCAGCACGCCGGTGGCCATCGGATCCAGCGTCCCCGCGTGCCCCACCCTGCGGGTGGAAAAGATCCGGCGGCAACGACCGACCACGTCGTGACTGGTCATTCCGGGCGGCTTGTCGACGATGACTATCCCTGGCCCGGTGGGACTTTGGCTCATAGCACGATGGCGGTCAGCACCAGCCCGCGCTCTACCGACCACCGGCCGCGCAGTTCGGTCAGCGGCGGGCCGGACAGCGCTTGGGGATCGATCAGGATTTGCGACACGAACCCGCCCGTCGCCGCCCCGGGGCCGTCCGCCTCGAACGCGATGTGCGCGTCCTCGAAGCCCAGCCACCGTTTGGTCAATGGGAACCAGGCCTTGTACGTTGCCTCCTTGGCGCAGAACAGGATTCGGTCCCAATGCAGGTCCCCGGTCAGGCGTGCGGGGATCTCGCTGCGCTCGGCCGGCAGGCTGATCGCGTTGAGCACGCCGTCGGGCAGAACGTCGTGCGGTTCGGCGTCGATGCCCACCGAGCGCACCGCGTCGGTGCGGCCCACCACCGCACCCCGATAGCCCGTGCAGTGGGTGAGGCTGCCCACGACGCCGTCGGGCCAGCAGGGTTCACCCTTCTCGCCCTTGAGGATCGGCACCGGCGGCAGACCGAGCTCGCCCAGCGCGATCCGGGCGCAGTGCCGGACGGTGATGAACTCGTTGCGCCGCTTGGCCACCGACCGGGCGATCAGCGGCTCCTCTTCGGGCAGCGGCGCGAGGTCGGGCGGATCGGCATACACCTCCGAGTAGGCCAGGCCGTCGGTCACCGGCAGCACCGAGGAAACCAGCATGTCCCCCGTCATCGTGATTGCCGCTGCCGCAACCGTTCCCGGAACTGTGCGGCCTGCGCCTTCATCTCGGGGGTGATCTTGAAGTGGCCGCCGAAGTCGTTGAGGTCGCCCGGCGAGTACTGCGGATCCGGCAGCACCTGGCGCAGCCAGCTGGGCGGCTTGCGGCGGCGCCACTCCCGCGGATAGCCCACTGACACTTCCTCGAAGCGCACGTCGTCGTACCAGGTGGTCCGCGGGATGTGCAGGTGGCCGTAGACCGAACACACGGCGTTGTAGCGGGTATGCCAGTCGGCGGTCTTGGTGGTTCCGCACCACAGCGAGAACTCGGGGTAGAACAGCGCGTCGCAGGGGTCGCGGACCAGCGGGAAGTGATTCACCAGGACCGTCGGGTTCATCCAGTCCAGCTCTTCGAGGCGGGCACGAGTGATCTGCAGGCGCTCGCGGCACCATGCCTCACGGGTGGCGTAGGGCTCCGGGGAGAGCAGGAACTCGTCGGTGGCCACCACGTTGCGCTCGCGTGCGATGGTCAGGCCTTCGGCTTTGCTCGTGGCCCCCTCGGGCAAGAAGCTGTAGTCGTAGAGCAGGAACATCGGGACGATCGTTGCCGGGCCACCGCGCTCGGTCCACACCGGGAACGGATGCTCGGGCGTGACCACGCCCATCTCGTCGCACATGTTGACCAGGTACTCGTAGCGCGCCTTGCCGAAGATCTGCACCGGATCGCGGGTGGTGGTCCACAGCTCGTGGTTGCCCGGCACCCAGATCACCTTGGCGAAGCGCCGTCGCAGCAGGTCAAGGGCCCAACGGATCTCGTCGGTACGTTCGGCGACGTCGCCGGCGACGATAAGCCAGTCATCCGGCGAGGAGGGATGCAGCGATTCGGTGACCGGCTTGTTGCCGAGGTGACCGGTGTGCAGGTCCGACACCGCCCACAGCGTCGGTTGCCCACCGTTGGTCGATTCCTGCCCCGCTGAATACCCAGCCACGATTAACCACCCTAACGACCCGAACCGGGCAAGCCCCTTTCACGGGCATCATTTCGGAGCGCGAGCCGGTGAGTTAGAACAAGTTCAGGTTTGCCTGTGACGCCGCGCGCGAGACTTGTACACTCCCCTCCAAAGGACCGCTGAGGCGTCAGGGGGGTGTCGTGTTCGCCAATGTTCGTCTGATGGGGGCGCTGGGTGCGCTGCTCACGGCGGCCATCGCGGGCACAGTGGGCCTGTTGACCGCCCCGGCCGCGCCGGGTGGCGGCGACCGGTCCGTCGAGCTGAGGTCGACCGCGCAGCCGATGGAAACCACCATGAAGAGCCCGATCGTGGCGACCACCGATCCGCGCCCCTTCGACGCGTGCGAGGACATCCCGTTCGACGTCATCCAGGGGCTCGGTTTGGGTTTCACACCGCCCGAACACGAAGACGGGCTGCGCTGCCACTTCGACGCCGGGAACTATCAGGTGGCCGTCGAGCCGATCATCTGGCGCAGCTACGAGCAATCGCTGCCCGCCGATGCGGTCGAGACGACGATCGCCGGTCACCGCGCCGCCCAATACTGGGTGCTCAAGCCCACCTACCACAACAGCTACTGGTACTACTCCTGCATGGTCGTGTTCAAGACCAGCTACGGCGTGCTGCAGCAGGCGCTGTACTACTCGACCGTCTACTCCAACCCCGAGGTCGATTGCATGCAGACCAATCTGCAGCGCGCCAACGACCTCGCACCGTATTACAAGTTCTGATTTCTCCCCGGGTCGAGTCGCAGCCGGTTGACCGGGTCTTAATGTGAAGGCCGTGAGTACGACCGCGATCCAATCCGCGCAGCCGGCGCTGCAGACCCTGCGACACCTGGGCGGCAAGGCCGCAGGCCGCCTACTCGGCCTGCCGCCGGCCACCACCGACTACACCGTGCAGCGCGTCGCTGTGCCGATGCGCGACCGCGTCCAGCTGGTGGCCGACCACTACGCGCCGGCCACCGCGTCGGCCCGAGGCACCCTGCTGGTCCGCGGACCCTACGGCCGCGGATTCCCGTTCACGCTGATCTTCGGCGCGTTGTACGCGTCGCGCGGCTACCACGTGGTGCTGCAGAGCGTGCGCGGCACGTTCGGATCAGGCGGGGTGTTCGAGCCGATGGCCAACGAGGTCGACGACGGCGCCGACACCGTCGCCTGGCTGCGCGAGCAGCCATGGTTCACCGGCCGCTTCGCCACCATCGGCATGTCGTACCTGGGGTTCACACAATGGGCACTGCTGCAGGATCCCCCACCGGAACTGGCCACCGCCGTCATCATGGTGGGCCCGCACGACTTCAACGAATCAACGTGGGGCACAGGAACATTCGCGGTCAACGACTTTCTGGGGTGGAGCGACATGGTGGCGCACCAGGAGGACCCGGTGCGTGTCCGCGCCGCGCTGCGCCAGCTGCAGACCCGCCGCAGGGTGGCGCGGGCGGCGGCCGCGGTGCCGCTGGGCGACGCCGCGCGCAGCCTGCTCGGCACGGGCGCCCCCTGGTTCGAATCCTGGGTCGAGCACAGCGATCCTGACGACCCGTTCTGGAATGCGTTGCGGTGCAACGACGCGCTGGACCGCGTGCAGGTGCCGGTGTTGTTGGTGGGCGGCTGGCAAGACATCTTCATCAGGCAGACGCTGCAGCAGTACGCGCACCTGCGCGGCCGCGGCGTCGAGGTCGCGCTCACCGTCGGCCCCTGGACGCACACCCAGCTGCTCACCAGCGGGTTCTCCACCTGCGCTCGTGAGGCATTGGATTGGCTGGGCACCCATCTGGGCGATGCGACCACGTCACGCCGGACCAGCCGGGTGCGGGTCTACGTCACCGGCGGCGGCGCGGGCGGGGGCTGGCGCAGCCTTCCCGACTGGCCGCCGGCCACCATCGAACGCGCCATGTATCTGCGGCCCGGCGGCTACCTGGGCGAGACCGCGCCGGCCCTGAAAGGCTTGGCCCCGGCCACCTTTCGTCACGATCCGGCCAATCCGACGCCGACGACCGGGGGCCCGTTGCTGTCCGCCAACGGCGGCTACCGCGACGACAGCCGGCTGGCTTCGCGTGATGACGTACTGGCGTTCACCAGTGCGACCCTCACCGAGGACGTGTACGTCTACGGCAGCCCGGTCATCGAGCTCGCCCACGGCGCGGACGGTCCGCACGCCGACCTGTTCGTGCGGGTGAGCGAGGTCGACAGCAAGGGCCGGTCGCGCAACGTCAGCGAGGCGTACCGCCGGCTGCACGCCGCGGCAAAACCCAAGTCCGAGAAGATCGTTCGCCTCGAGCTCGACGGCATGGCCCACCGCTTCCGGGCCGGTTCGCGCATCCGGGTGCTGGTCGCCGGCAGCTGGTCCCCGCGCTACGCGCACAACCTCGGCTCCGGCGAACCGGTGCTGACCGGCCGGCAGCCGACGCCGGTGACCCACACCGTGCGCTACGGGCGCTCCCGGCTGCTGCTCCCGGTCGGGCCGGCCGAGCTGTCAGCCAACGGCGGCGCGGACCCGGTCGGCGACCGCGGCTAGCGCCGCGTCGTCGTGCACCGGCGCCGCGAACGACGCCCGCACGGGCAACTCCACCCAGCTCTTGCAGCCGCCATACTCCGCAGTCCGGTCCAGACGCACCGGCTCGGCCAGTGGGATCACCGATACCACCAGCACGGCCAGCTTGTGCTTTGGACGAAAGTCGAGCCGGTCGGCGCGCACCGACTCCGGCGTCCAGATGTGCAGGTCCTCGATGGCCGCAAGGCCGTCCGGGCGCTCAACCGCCACCGCCGCAACGACTTTCGCGGCGGCCCGAATCACCAGCTCGTCCTCGGTGCTGTCGGTGGCCGCGGGTGCCAGCAGGTCTTGATGCTCGGGGCGCACCCGCTCGGCATGGCTGTGCGCGACCGTCGGGAACAACAGGAACTCGCGGGCGGCCAGTTCGAATCGCTTCTCCCCGATGCCGCCCTTGCGCAGCAGTATGCTCTGGCGGCCGTCCAGCAGGGCGTGCACCGCCGCGCTCCACTCCTTGAGCGCGGGCGTCGTTGTGGTGACGGTCATTTCGCGCCCGCCATCCGCGCGATCACCTCGGGGCGCCGCAGCGGCGGGACCGTCTTCGGTGGCTGGCGCCGCGGCGGCAGCTGCCGAAGCAGCCGCGTCGTCGTCTCGGTGACCTCGGCAACCGCCACCTCGAACGCGTCGACGTTGGCCGCCGAGGGGTGGGAGATGCCGCTGACCTTGCGCACGTACTGCCGCGCGGCCGCGGCGATCTCCTCGGCCGTGGCCGCGGGCTGCAGACCGCGCAGTTCGGTGATGTTCCGGCACATCTGTCCCACGATAAGCGCTGTTCGGCGCCGCCGCTCCCCGTCATCGGTATCACGCAAAGGGCTACTCATTGACCTGTCCCCGCGCGCAGCGGACCATCCGCTCACTCAGTCGTATGAGTGGGTCCTCATGCCCGCCAGGCATCGTATAGGCCAACCGGCGCAACTCGACGCCAAACTCATGCAGAAGCTGGCTCAGCGACGCGACAGTCATGGGACGCTTCAGCTCCGACGGACCGGCGGTGTGGGTCATGTTGCCCGCCTGAGTTGTCTGTGGACGGTGTCAGCAGCCTCAGGCGAATTCCCGCAGCCCGGCACGGTGAAGGTACCGGTGTCATCGAATACCAGAACTACAGCGATTACTCGTGTCGTAGACATGACCTTGTTCCTCCTGACGAAGTTTCGGATTGTTGACGTGAGGAACGTACGGCCGCCGGTTCCGCGGTGGCACGCGTAGTGAGCTACCTGCATTGATCGACCTCGCCGATCGCCTACCTGCGTTATGGGGCTGCTTTTTTCACAACGACGGATCATCTGCCGTGGCGAATTCACGCAGCCGATGGCATTGGCGGTTTTCGCGACTGGCTACGGTGATGTCATGACCGACGAGATCCTGCTGATCGACACCGACGAGCGAGTGCGCACCCTGACCCTCAACCGACCCCAGTCGCGCAACGCGCTGTCGTCGGCGTTGCGGGACCGCTTCTTCGGCGCGCTGGCCGACGCCGAAACCGACGACGACGTCGACGTCATCATCGTCACGGGCGCCGACCCGGTGTTCTGCGCGGGACTGGACCTCAAGGAGCTGGGCGGCTCGACGGCGCTCCCGGACATCTCGCCGCGGTGGCCGGCGCTGACCAAGCCGGTGATCGGCGCGATCAACGGCGCCGCGGTGACCGGCGGCCTGGAGCTGGCGCTGTACTGCGACATTCTGGTCGCCTCGGAGAACGCCCGGTTCGCCGACACGCACGCCCGGGTGGGGCTGCTGCCCACCTGGGGCTTGAGCGTGCGGTTGCCGCAGAAGGTGGGGGTCGGCCTGGCCCGGCGGATGAGCATGACCGGGGATTACCTGTCCGCCGCCGACGCGCTGCGCGCCGGCCTGGTGACCGAGGTGGTGCCGCACGACGAGTTGCTGGGCGCCTCCCGGGCGGTGGCGGCCTCGATCGTCGGGAACAACCAGGACGCGGTGCGGGCGCTGCTGGCGTCCTATCACCGCATCGACGACGCGCAGACCAGCGCGGGGCTGTGGCAGGAGGCGACGGCGGCGAGGCAGTTCCGGACCAGCGGCGACGACATCGCCGCCAACCGGGAAGCCGTGCTGCAACGCGGCCGCTCGCAGGTGCGCTGAGGTCGCACTGCCTGCCTCACTGCGCGCCGGTTACTTCCACCGAGAGACAATCACCAAGACGGTACGCTTTCCACCAATCTCCAACGCGCACCGCATGAGCGAGATCCTCGACCAACGGGCTGTCCACGCCGAGCTCAGCCAACCACCCCGAGATCGTTGTCACGATCTCGTCCACCGACACGTAAACCGTGCGCTCACCATGTAAGCGGTCGGTCAACTGGTATCTGGTCGCCGTCCGATTCCTCAGATACGGCTTGAGCGAGCGCCTGCGGCGGACGAACCGTCCGGGGCGATTACGCTGCTCGCCGACCGCATTCGGCGACACATTCGTGGTCGTGGTCATGAACATATCGTTCGGCCAAGCCGGTGCAAAAACGCGAGTAGCGCGGTACCCGGTTTCGAAAGTGCGCAGACCGTCGAGGCAGGTACCACGGAGCGTCCGGCGTGTCATCGGGCGACTCCGTTTCAGCTACATCACATCCAGATACCCTGCATCGCAAGCTATTCCGAGCCTTGACCCACGCATAGAGGTCGGGTGGAGGCGACTGACCTCCACCCGACCCGGGATGGTATGCCTTCCCCGGCACACCTCATTTATTTGATTTCTCCTGTCCCATTGGGAGTCGGTGTCATCACCTCCGCTGCTATCGATGCCAGATCATCGGGTTTCGCCGTCGTCAAGCCGCTTTGCAGGTCACTCGGCGGCTGTTGCGTGCCAGTCGGCGATTGCTGAGTGGCCTCGAGCGGCTGGGCGACCGGCTGGGTGACCGGCACCGGCTGAAGTAGTTGGCTGCCGTCAACCGGCCGCACGCTGCGCCGTTTTGCCCTTCGCCGTAACACCAACACCAAGGGCGGAGACAGCAGTACCAGGACCGCTGCACCGCCGACGCCGATCCACACCCACGGGAATGACGGTTGTGCCGGAACGGTCGGCGCCACCAGGTGCACGCCGTTCTTCAGCAAGAACGCATGCAGCGCAGCCGAATCCGTGGCGAAGTTGAAGCTGGACTCCATCTGCTGCCACGTCGGGTTGTACACGCCGTAATCGACCAGGCCGATCACCTCACCCGTCTTGTTGTCGATCACCGGCCCACCGGACATACCGTTGGTCATCGCCGCGCTGATCTCAGTGCGGGCCGCGCCGTTCTGCTGAACCTGGTGACTGGAGACGCTGCCCTCCTTGAAGCTGGGCGGCTGGGTGCGGGTCTTGTCCATCCCCGACACCACATCGCCCGGGAACCCCGACGCTGTGACCGCGGTTCCCGGCGGCGGCGCGTCGGACGCCACCGGCAATGCCTGCAGCGGTGCGACGTTGGACACCTTGAGCAGCGCGTTGTCCTCGTTGTCGAAGGCCTGGAAGTCGACAACCTGCGCGGTCGTCCACTCCGAGATGACCCGGTTGGGCTGCATCGGCTGGATCACCTGAACAGTGCGGGCGGGTGGGGATTTCGGGTCCTTGCCCTCGATCAGCCACTCCTCCTGCAGCGCCCGGTAGATGAAATTGTCCAGTTGCTTCTGGGTGATCTGAACCCGCCCGTATTCATCGACGAAGATCCCCCGGAAGCGGTTGCCGTCACCGATGGCGATCGATTTGATGATCTCCTGCCTCACGTCCATCTGGTTGTAGTCGACGCAGTGCCCGTCGGTAGCGATGAAGCCGGCCGGGTCGACCACCACCCCGCTACAGGTGAAGGCAAGGCTGACGGCGCCTTCCCACCGGGCCTGGCCATCGGCGAAGTAGTCTCCCGGGACGAGCAGGTTCGCCGAGTAAGAGGTGTAGACGTACATCAGCGACTGGGTGATCTTCGCGTCGATTGCCGTCTGGTCGGTAGCGTGCGCGGTTGGCGTGCCGAGCACAAAACCCAGCATCGTCAACGCCAGCGTCGCCGTCCCGACAATCCCGCGAATCACCGCGGCGACGAGACGATTCGCCCCGGCCCGCCGTCTGGGTGCAGACGCACGGCCCTCAATAGTGGGCGGGATCACGGCGGACCCCGTTGCGAGTGTGGACATTTCGGTTTTCCTCCTTGCGGTTGTGACCGGTCGAACCGGTCGGGTACCGGAGGAACGTATGGTCGGCCGTGGTGCGGAAACGCGAGTAGCGACTACCTGTCTTGTGCGGGGCGGCTACGGCCGACGCAAGTAGCAGACTTGTGACACACGCTTGTGACGAGGTTGATACGGGACGTGGACGACAACGAAGCCCACCCCAATTCCGCTGTTAGGCCGTATCGATGGCGAGACATTGCTATTGTCCGGACCCATCAAGTAGCCCCTCACCGCATGCGCACAAGGTCATCCCCGCCGAAGCAGAGAAAGGGGGGCCATCGTGACCGGACCGCTGTCAAAGCTTCTCTCGCTGGCCGCCGAAACGGTCGACCGATCGGTCGTGTGGTGGCGGTTGCCGCCGCCACTGGGCATTCCGATACTGGTCGGATTGCGGAACCGGCTTCGAGCCCTGAATTTGTACGACACCGGTCGCGGACCGAAGGACCGACCGCCGCACGCGGACCCGCAAGCCGGTAACCTCACCGCTCGCACCCTCAACGGCACCTACAACGACCTTCTCGATCCGCTCATGGGGTCACAGGGCAGCAGGTTCGGCCGCAACATTCCTCTCTCGGACACACGTCCCGAGGATCGTTGGCGACTGGAGGAAGATCCGAACCCTCGAGAGGTGAGCCAGCGCCTTCTCAGCCGTGGCAACGGCGGCTTCCAGCCGGCGACCACGCTGAACCTGCTTGCGGCGGCATGGATCCAGTTCGAAGTACACGATTGGTTCAGCCACGGAACCCTCGAACACAACCCGTGGAGAATCGAGATCGCCGACCACGACACGTGGCCCAACCGGCCCATGCTCGTATCGCGGACGGTGCCCGACCCAAGCGCTGACCCTGCCGGCGAACCCACATTCGTGACGAAAGACACCCACTGGTGGGATAGCTCCCAAATGTACGGGCGCAGCCTGGATTTCGCCAACGGCCTGCGTCGCGGTGAGCGCAAGGGCAAGCTGCGGATCGACAAGCTCGGGCTGACGCCCGAAGACCTCGACCACTGCCTCGACTATCGCGGCCCCGCCGGGAACTACTGGCTGGGCCTGGCGATCCTGCATTCCCTGTTCATGCGGGAGCACAACGCGATATGCGAGCGGCTGGCCGCCGAATACCCGAATATGTCCGACGACGAGCTGTACGACAAGGCGCGACTGGTCAACATCGCGCTGATGGCCAAGATCCACACCATCGACTGGACTCCGGCGATCATCGCCCACCCCACCACCGTGTACGGGATGCGCGCCAACTGGTTTGGGGTTCTCGGCGAGGGCTTCCGTCGGCGCTTCAGGCGTCGGATCTTCAAAAGTGAGATCCTGCAAGGCATACCGGGATCGCCGACGGACCATTTCGGGGTTCCGTACTCCCTCACCGAGGAATTCGTCGCGGTCTACCGGATGCACCCGCTGATCCCGGATGACTTCGTCTTCCGCTCCGCCACCGACAACACCAAGCTCGGCGACTACCAGCTACGCGACTTGCTGCTCGGTGCGGTCCGCGATCGGCTGGGTGAATACAAGATGGAGGACATCTTCTACTCCTTCGGCCGCTCCTACCCGGGCGCGCTCAACCTGCACAACTTCCCCACGCACTTGCAGGAATTCAAGCAGCACATGGACGGACCGCTCGTCGACCTCGCTACGATTGACATCGTCCGGATACGGGAACGCGGCGTCCCGCGCTACAACGAATTTCGCCGGTTGCTGCGCCTGAGGCCGGCCTCGTCGTTCGAGGACCTCACCGACAATCCGCAGTGGGCCCAGGAGTTGCGCGATGTGTACGGAGACGTGGAGCGGGTGGACCTGATGATCGGGTTGTACGCCGAACCAAAGCCGCCCGGATTCGGGTTCAGCGACACCGCATTTCGCATCTTCATGCTGATGGCCTCCAGACGGCTGAACAGCGACCGTTTTTTCACGAACGACTTTCGACCCGAGATCTATACGCAGGCCGGTATGGACTGGATCGCCGAGAACAACATGCGCACCGTCCTGTTACGGCACTTCCCGGCGCTGGAACCCGCCCTGTGCGGCGTCAAGAACCCGTTCGCACCCTGGAAGCGGGTCACCGGGAAAGCCCCTGTGAAACCCATCGCCTACAGCGAGGATCTGGAACAACGACGGTGCGGCGAGGACCTGTGGATTGGCTGGATCGTCAAGGTGCTGCACTGGAATAACACACGGGCGTACCGCAGATACAAGCACGGGATTCGCGACGCGCACGCCAAGAGCCACGGCATCCTGCAGGGGAAACTCATCGTGAACGATGGGCTCGACGACGAGCTGCGCCAGGGCCTGTTCGCGGAGACGAAGAAGGAATTCGACGTCATCGCCCGCCTCTCCAGCACCTCGGGCGCGCTGCGCAGCGACCAGCTCCGCGGGGTCCGTGGCCTCGGCATCAAGGTGCTCGAGGTCCCGGGTGACCGGGAGCCCGACACCGGGTTGCCGGGTGAGCCGGAGGCCACCACGCAAGACTTCGTACTGGTTACCCACCGCGAATTCCCGTTTGCCGACGTCCGCGCCTACGCCACGAAAGGAATGTTGGCGGCGTGGCTGTTGGCGCGGCTGCCGGACGACTGGCTCGGGATGGTCGGCCACGTGCTCGATGCCGCTGTCTGGGCTGGAATACGGCTCTCACCGACGCTGGCCCTGCTGATCCTCCCCAATAATCACCTTTTGGGGGAGATCTTCTACTCGTCGGCTCCGTTGCGCTATGGCAACCATGTGGTCAAGATCCGCTACATGCCTTCTTCGCCGGCGGTGAAAGCACTGATGGGTGTGCCCATATCCCCCAACGCCGGCCCTGATGCGCACCGCGACTCGGTGGTCCAATTCTTCGAGAGCAACCGTGCCGAATACGAGCTGCAGGTCCAACTGTGCACCGACACTCAGACGATGCCGATCGAGGACGCCTCGGTGGAATGGCCGGCGTCTGCTTCGCCTTATCGCACCATCGCCAGGATAGTGTTCGAATCCCAAAACGCGGACAGCCCCGCGCGGCGCCAATACGGTGACGACGTCCTATCGTTCAACTCGTGGCGAACACTGGTCGTTCATCGCCCGCTGGGCTCCATCAACCGTCTCAAGAAACGGGTGTACGAGGAATCCAGCAAGTTCCGTCACGAGAAAAATCGAGTGGCACAACAGGAACCGGCACATATCAGCGACTTGCCCGATCATCGTCCGGATTAATCTCTGCAAACAACGCACGATCGACTGGCCCGCGACGAGCAAACCCGTCAGCCTTCGGCTCTCGATCGGCTGTGTTCAATGCGAAGCAAGCACCCAGACTGTTCCGCCGACAAGGTAACTCCTGTAAGAAATTTTCCTGCGGTGCTCAATTCGGCGACTTACACTTTGAATTCATGAGCCGCCGTTGGCAGCTGCTCGATCGCCCCGTGGAGCAGGAGGCGATCCGATGGGCATTGACCGGCGGTGAAAGCCGCGGAGCGATATTGTTCGGCGCGGCCGGTGTCGGTAAGACGACGCTGGCCCGCACCGTCACCACGTCAATGCGCTGCAAGCTGAATTGGGCGGCCTGCACCGAATCCTCGCGCGGGATCCCGCTGGGGGCTTTTGCCCAGTGGGTGCGTCCGTCCGCATCGCGGGACCCGGTAGCACTCATCGCCTCGGCGCGCGAATGCATTGTGACTCAAGGCAACACAATTGTCGGTATTGACGATGCGCATTTGCTCGATCAGCTCTCCGCGACGTTGCTGCATCAAATCGCGGTCGAGGGCGCCGGACGTATCGTGGCCACCGTCCGCAACGGCGAACAGGCACCCGACGCCATCACGTCGCTGTGGAAGGACGGCTACCTGCAGCGTTTGGAACTTCAGCCGTTCACCAAGAAGCAGAGCATTGCGCTCGTCGAATCGGTACTCGGCGGGACGCTCGAGGGTCTGAGCGCGGACGTGATGTGGGAGTCATCGGGCGGAAATCCGCTGTTCCTTCGCCATATGGTCGAGGGGGCACTGGATGCTGAAACCTTGACCGAGGTCAACGGGGTGTGGCAGCTGCGCGGGCCCACCGTTGTTCCGTCCGGTCTAGCCGCTCTGCTGGAGGACCGTCTCGATCACGCCGGTTCCGAAATCATGAACGCCTTGAAGTTGCTGGCGCTGTGCGAGCCGCTCGACATAGAGACGCTCAGCGAGCTGGCGGGTGAGGAGGCCGTGGACGGGGCCGAGATGCACGGCCTGGTCCGGATCGTGCGCGACGGTCCCCACCTCGTCAACGTGCGCTTCAGCCACCCCCTCTTCGGCGACGTGGTCCGCCGCCGCATCGGGACGGCGTCGGCCCGCAAACTCAGAGGCCGCTTGGTCGAGGTTCTGCGGGACCGCAATCTCGATTCAGCCGCCAGCCGTATTCGCCTGGCGCAGCTGTGCGTTGACAGTAACCAGGCCGTCGAGACCGAACTACTCGTCGCGGCGTCAAAGGATGCGATGTTCTTATCCAATCTTCCTCTCGGAGAACGTATTGCGCGCGCCGCGTTCGAGCGAAGCGGTGGGGTGCGCGAAGCCGAGCTGCTGTCTCGCGCACTACTGTGGCAGGGCTATCCCGCTCAGGCCGACGAGATTCTCGATCAGTTCGAACCCGACGACCTCAACGAGCTACAGCTCGTCCAGTGGGGAGTTCCCCGGCTTTCCATCTTGTTCTGGGCGATGGGCGAGGTCGCCCACGCCAATCAGATTTTGACCCTCTTGCGCCAACGCGTACAACACCCCAGCCTGAAACTTGCGGTAGAAGCCACAGGATCGGCAATGGCCGTGCACGAGAACAGGATTGCTGAGGGGATCGCCGAAGCCGAGCGGGTGCTCACGGACCCGAACACCCCGAAACAAGTGGTCGATTGGGCTGCTTTCGCGGCGGGCCTGGCCATGCCGGTCGCCGGTCGCGGGGCCGATTTCGAACCGATTGCCGCCAAATGCCGTGCCGAGCAGCACGCCACCGAGGGCATGATCCGGGTAATGGTGCGCTATTGCGACGTACTTGCCCTCACGTCTATCGGCGAGCTCGACCTCGCCGACCGACGCGCAGCGGATTACGCCGAATTCTCCTCTGCGGGACAACGTATGGCGTGGGCAATCGCCAAGATCACGTTCGGTCTGGTCGCCGTTTACCGCGGCAACTTCCCCGACGCCATCTCGGCGCTGGAGCAGGCGATCGCGGCACCATCCACCGAGGTCTCCATGCCGTGGCGGTTGCCGGCCAGGGTGCTGCTGGCAAAGGCTTACGCGGCGTTGGGACGGCCAGAGGAGTCCGAGCGGGTGTTCGCCGATGCCGAGGAGCACCGGGGCCCGCACCTGGCGATTCACTCCCCGCAGATGATGGTCGCCAGATCGTGGCATGCCGCGGCCAAGGGGCTCGAGCGGCGCGCCGTCGAATTGGCCCGCGCGGCTGCCGATGTCGCCCACAGGGCAGGTCAGTACGCCGTCGAAGCTGAGGCACTGCACCACGCCGCACGGTTCGGCGACCGCACCGTGGCCCAGCGTGTGGCGGCGCTGGCCGAAACCGTGCAGGGGCGAATGGTGACACTCCAGGCTCAGCATGCTGCAGCCGTCGCTGCCGGCGACGCGGCGGCACTCGACGCAGTGAGTACCGAATTCGAAGTCGCCGGCTTGCTCCTTTCGGCCGCTGACTCCGCCGCGCAGGCCGCACCGTTGCATGATCGTGCCGGTCAGCGGCGAAATAGCGCGGAGTCTGCGGCCCGTGCGCTACGGCTGGCCGCTCAATGCGGCGGAGCAACGACGCCGGCCATCAGATCGGCGGGACGCCCCCTGCCGGTGACCTCCCGAGAGCGTGAAATCGCGGCCTTCGTCGCCGAGGGATTGACGAACCGCGAAATCGCCGAGCGGTTGACGGTGTCCGTCCGTACCGTTGAAGGTCACATTTATCGCGCGTGCATCAAACTCGACGTCACCGACCGCGATGAGCTCGCAAAGATCGTGTGGCGGGACGTGAAACAGTAGCGAGCGGTCACCTCCTGGGTTGAACACAGTGAATCCGACACTCCGCTGCTGGCGTCCTGTCACCGCATTGATGACGCGCAGATCAGCGCGGGGCTGCGGCAGGAGGCGACGGCGGCCCGGCAGTTCCGGACCAGCGGCGACGACGTCGCCGCCAACCGGGAGGCCATGTTTCGGCGCGGCCGCTCGCAGGTGCGCTGACCGGGCGGTTTGCGCCGGTCCGTTCCCGCCGATCCGGCCCACACCATACGATCAGCTGATGAACGCGGTCGCCGGAGTCGTCGTGCGGATGCTCGGCGGCCTGACGCTGGCCGCCGCGTCGGCGATCGCGGTGTCCGCGCCGCACGCGGGCGCGCAGCCGCCGCCGGGATTTCCCAACCTGGACGCCTTCACCGCCGTACCGGCCGACGGCTACCAGGGCGCGGGTGCGCCCGGGAGCCCGCCGCGGGTCGGTTTCTCCGCCGGTACCGCCCTGGTCTGCGACTTCTACGGCGGGCCGCCGCCCGTGCCGCAACCGTCGCAGGACATCAAATGCAAGGGCGACATGCTCGGGATGGACGACGTGCCCCTCCCCGGCGGCCGCCCACGGCCCGGCGACTGCGTGGTGGGTTCGGTGGACTTCAAGGGCCCGGGCTATCAGTTGAGCCGGATGTCCAACGGCGGATGCGACGGCAACGCGCCCCCGCTGCCCGCAGCCGGCAAAGCGCTGGGATCGGGCCAGAAGCTGACCTATCTCAACGTCACCTGCGCGGTGGGAGCCGACAACCTGGTCGCCTGCCTGGACACCACCAGCGGCGACCACGGATTCGTGGTGCAGCGCTCGGGAAGCTGGGCGTTCTAGTCCAGGGCGGTGCGCAGCGACGCCACCACGTCGTCGATCGTTCCGGTGGTCGAGTAGCCGGCCGCCAGCCGATGCCCACCGCCGCCGAACCCGGACGCGACCGACGCCAGGTCCACCGCGGCCTTGGCCCGCATCGACACCGACCACTGCTGCGGCGCGATCTCCTTGAACACAGCGGCCACCTCGGCCTGCTGCGTGGTCCGCACGATGTCGACGATGCTCTCGACTTCCTCCGGACGTGAACTGGTCCAATCCTGGTTGCTGACAACGGCATACACCAGCCCGCGGCCGCCCGCGTCCTCCGGCAGCAGCTGGGCCGAGGCCAGCACCCGCGACAGCAGCGGGAGCCAGCCGAACGGGTGGCTGTCCAACAGGGTGCGGCTGATCGCGGCGTTGTCCACGCCGCCGTCGACCAGCCGGGCAGCCAGCCGCAGGGCGCGCCCGCTGGCCCAGCGGAACGATCCGGTGTCGGTCGTCAGGCCGGCGTAGATGCAGTGCGCGACGTCGGGCTCGATGGGCTTACCCCAGGCGTCCAGCATGTCGGCGACCATCATCGTGGTCGAATCGGCCGTCACGTCGACGAAATTGGCGGTGCCGAACATGTCGTTGGAGGCGTGGTGGTCGATCACCAGCACCTCGTCGGCTTCGACGGCCAAGTCGCTCAACGCGCCCAGCCGCTTGACGCTCGGAACGTCAACGGTGACAACCAAATCGACGTCGCGGCGCATCGCATCCGGGCTGACCAGCAGCCGGCAGCCGGGCAGCGAGGCCAGCGACTCGGGCAACCGTGCCGGCTCGGCGAAACTGACCTCGACCCGCTTGCCGCACGTGTCCAGCACCAGCCCCAGCGCCAGCCCGGCGCCGATGGTGTCGGCGTCGGGGTGCACGTGCGCGATCACCGCGACGGTGTCGGCGTCCGACAGCAGATCGACCGCACCCACGGCGTCGACGCGTGCCCCCACCCTGGGGCTGTCCAGGTCAGTATTCGTGTTGGTCGTCGTCACCGATGCTCCCGTCAAGGCCGGGCTCCGCGCCCGATCCGCTGTCCCGGTATGGATCGGCCTCCCCAGCCGGCTTGGCGCCCGATCGAACCCGCGCCAGATCAGCGTCCGCGGCGCGTGCCCGCGCCAGCAACTCGTCCATCCGCTGCACGTTGTCCGACGTGGTGTCGCGCGTGAAGGTCAGGGTAGGCGTGAAACGCACGCCGGTGCCGGCCCCGACCATGGTGCGCAGCGTGCCCTTGGCCCGTTCCAGGGCGGCCGCGGCGGCCCCGTAATCCGGCTCGTCATCCAGCGTGCGACCCATCACCGTGTAGAACACCGTCGCATCGTGCAGATCGGCGGTCACCTTCGCGTCGACGATGGTGACCCCCTCCAGCCCGGGATCCTTGATCTCGAACTCGATCGCCGAGGCGACAATCGTGTTGATCCGCTTGGCCAAACGGCGCGCCCTGGCCGGGTCGGCCATCAGGTGCGTTCCTTCTGGACCAACTCGTAGGACTCGATGATGTCGCCTTCCTTGAGGTCGGAGTACCCCAGCGTCATACCGCACTCGAAGCCCTCGCGGACCTCGGTCACGTCGTCCTTCTCCCGTCGCAGCGAGGTGATCGAGAGGTTGTCGGTGACCACGATGTTGTCCCGCAGCAACCGTGCCTTGGCGTTGCGGCGCACGATGCCGCTGCTGATCATGCAGCCGGCGATGATGCCGACCTTGGAGGACCGGAAGATCGCCCGGATCTCGGCGCGACCCAGCTGGTTCTCCTCGTAGATCGGCTTGAGCATGCCGCGCAGGGCCTTCTCGATCTCGTCGATCGCCTGGTAGATCACCGAGTAGTAGCGGATCTCCACACCCTCGCGGTTGGCCAGCTCGGTGGCCTTGCCCTCGGCGCGCACGTTGAAGCCGATGATCACCGCATCCGAGGCCGACGCCAGGTTGACGTTGGTCTCGGTGATGCCACCCACACCGCGGTCGATGACGCGCAACGCAACCTCGTCGTCGATCTGGATGCCCATCAGGGCCTCTTCGAGGGCCTCGACCGTACCGGCGTTGTCGCCCTTGAGGATCAGGTTCAGCTGGCTGGTTTCCTTCAGCGCCGAGTCCAGGTCCTCCAGACTGATCCGCTTGCGGGAACGCGCCGCCAGCGCGTTGCGCTTGCGGGCGCTGCGCTTGTCGGCGATCTGGCGGGCGATGCGGTCCTCGTCGACGACCAGCAGGTTGTCGCCGGCGCCGGGCACCGAGGTGAAACCGATGACCTGCACCGGCCGCGACGGCAGCGCCTCTTCGACATCGTCGCCGTGCTCGTCGACCATGCGCCGCACCCGGCCGTAGGCATCGCCGGCGACGATCGAGTCGCCGACCCGCAGCGTGCCGCGCTGGATCAGCACAGTGGCCACTGGACCGCGACCGCGGTCCAGGTGTGCCTCGATCGCCACACCCTGGGCCTCCATGTCGGGGTTGGCCCGCAGGTCCAGGGCCGCGTCAGCGGTCAGCAGCACCGCCTCGAGCAGCTGCTCGATGTTGGTGCCCTGCTTGGCCGAGATGTCGACGAACATGGTGTCGCCACCGAAGTCCTCTGCCACCAAACCGTATTCAGTGAGCTGGCCGCGGATCTTGGCCGGGTCGGCACCCTCGACGTCAATCTTGTTGACCGCCACCACAATCGGCACGTCGGCCGCCTGCGCGTGGTTGATGGCCTCCACCGTCTGCGGCATGACACCGTCGTCGGCGGCGACCACCAGGATCGCGATGTCGGTGGCCTTCGCACCGCGGGCACGCATGGCGGTGAACGCCTCGTGACCCGGGGTGTCGATGAAGGTGATCGGGCGTTCTTCTCCGTCGTGTTCGACGGTCACCTGGTAGGCACCGATGTGCTGGGTGATGCCACCCGCCTCGGCTTCGCGCACGCTGGCGTTCCGGATGGTGTCCAGCAGTCGGGTTTTACCGTGGTCGACGTGACCCATCACGGTCACCACCGGCGGCCGGGTCTGCAGGTCTTCCTCGCCGCCCTCGTCCTCGCCGTAGCTCAGGTCGAAGGACTCCAGCAGCTCGCGGTCCTCGTCCTCGGGACTGACGACCTGGACGACGTAGTTCATCTCGCTGCCCAGCAGCTCGAGCGTCTCGTCGCCGACCGACTGCGTGGCCGTGACCATCTCGCCGAGGTTGAACAGCGCCTGCACCAGCGAGGCCGGGTTGGCGTTGATCTTGTCGGCGAAGTCACTCAGCGACGCGCCGCGGGCCAGCCGGATCGTCTCGCCGTTGCCGTGCGGCAACCGCACGCCACCGACGACGGGCGCCTGCATGTTCTCGTATTCGGCGCGTTTCGCCCGCTTCGACTTGCGGCCGCGTCGCGGCGCACCGCCGGGACGGCCGAACGCGCCTGCCGCACCGCCGCGCTGGCCGGGCCGGCCACCGCCACCGCCACCGGGACGGCCGCGGAAACCGCCGCCACCCCCGGGCAGGGCGCCGACTCCGCCGCCACCGCCGCCGCGGTAGTTGCCGCCGCCTCCGTCACGGCCACCTGGACCGCCGGGACCCTGG
>NZ_LZKI01000007.1 GCF_001672755.1 Mycobacterium colombiense
GGCCACGCAGCGCATCGCCGCGGCGATGATCCGCGCCCGGGTCTGCTCGGCATCGGCGCCCACCGGCCGGCCCAATTGCGGCCCGGTGACGGTCATCCCGCGCCCGGGGTTGGTTGGTCACGCACCGCGCACCTCCGCGCCATCACCAAATTGATCGGCCGATTATATTCGATCTGTCGGAACCATCGGCCGACGGACAGGATGCGACCAGTGCAGGCAGCGCCGTGACGCGGGCGCCACGCGGGCGTCCGGTCGGTGCCAGCGGCGAGGAGACTCGCCGGCGGATCATCGCCGCGGCGATGCGCTGTGTGGCCGAGGCGGGACGCACCCGCGCGACGATTCGTGAGATCGCCCGCGCCGCAGACATAACCAGCGCCAGCTTGTATCACTACTTTGCGAACAAGTCCGAGTTGCTCGAGGCCACCGTCGGCGAGATGGACCGGATCGCACTCCCCCGGCTGCGGGCCGCCGCCGCGCAGGCCGACACCGTCGTCGATCGCCTCGCCGCGGTGCTCGACGAGTCGGGCCGGCTGATGCGCGACTATCCCGACCTGGCCGCCTTCGAGCGGGCGATGCGCGTGATCGGCCACGAACACGGCAGCCCGTCGCGACAGTCCGGGCCGAAAGCGTTGCCCGACATCATCACTGAGATCATCGGCGACGCCCGAGCGCAGGGCGCGCTGCCCGCCGGCACCGATCCGCGCGCCGCGGTGAATGCGATCCATGCGCTGACGCGCGGTCTGACGGAACGGGCGGCCAGCCTCGACCCGGACGCTTACGCCGCGACGCTCGATTCGGCCAAGGGACTACTGCGGGGAACGCTCTTTTCCGACGGCCGTCAGTGATTCGCCCAGCGTCCACAACGCGACGCCGAGCAACACCAGATCCTTGAGCAGAAACTGGCCCGGCAGCGCCGAGAGTACCGGAAAGCCGTCGGCGTACGTCGCGACAACACCGGGGGTCGTGAACAGAAAACTCAGCGTGCCCAAAAACAGCAGCACCGCCAGTGCGCTGCCCGCGGCCGAGGCCCGCGGCCACAGCGGCCGCAACGCGATGAGAAGGGCGGCAACGATTTCCATCGTGCCGAGTGCGCGCGCGACGAAGGTGGCGCGGAAGACGTCATAGACCCAGCTCATCAACGGGCTGTGCTGAATCAGCACGCGGGCTTCCATTTTCACGTATTTGCCGACTCCGATCCACGCCAGGACGAGCACCAGGCCGTAGCGGCCGACGCGGTGGCCCCACCGGGTCAGCGCCGGCACCGTCGCGGGCGCAAGGGTGTGATCGATCATCGGGCGAGGTCCTTTCGGGGGCACAACGGGCATCCACCCACCCCACGGTTCAGGCCGCGTTCGCGTTCACTTCCGCAACCGCTCGAGGCCCGAGACGATGAGCCGGAGTCCGAAAGTGAATTCGTCGGCCAGCGGGACGGGCAGGTCGTCGGCGACGGTGACCGTCGCGGGATAGCGGGACGGATCGAGTCGGTGAAACGCCGCGGAGAGTTCGGCGTCACGTTCACCGTCGTCCGCCGCCGCGCCGGACAGCTGTATCGCAAAGCCCAGGACGTAGCGGGCCAGCGTCGCGTACGCGTGGGC
Source organism: Mycobacterium colombiense (assembly GCF_001672755.1). Lineage (GTDB taxonomy): Bacteria > Actinomycetota > Actinomycetes > Mycobacteriales > Mycobacteriaceae > Mycobacterium > Mycobacterium colombiense_C. Next base: position 1,596 of record NZ_LZKI01000007.1, read on the forward strand.
GGCCACCGCCGGTGGAAAGCCGTTGTCGAGCAGGACGGCCAGGCAGCGCTCGCGGTTGGCCAACGCGTGCGGCCCCATCGGCGTGTACTCGATCAACAGGGGCGCGACATTGCCATGCCGGCTCAGCGCGTCAAACATGTGCTGCGCGAACAAGGTACAGGCGTCCTGCCACGGCAGGGCGGCCAGCTCTTCCGCGTCGAGGTCGACCTCCCCGAGGATGTGGTCGATCACCAGCGAGACCAGCTGTGCCCGATTGGAGAAGTGGCGGTACAGCGTGGCCGTACCCGACTCCAGGCGCTGCGCCAGCGAGCGCATCGACAGCGCCTCGGGTCCCTGTTCGTCGACGAGTGTGACGGCCGCGACCAGGATGCGGTCGACCGGCAGGGCGGGGCGGCCGCGGGAACGGCGCTGCGGCCGGCTGGTGTCGCTCACATCACTCACCCTGGCGCTCCTGCCGCTTGACAGCCTCGTATATTACGGACACACTGTATCCATAAATATTGGATCGATCAACCACCGTGACAGCAAGGAAAATTCGCCATGCTCCTCCCCTTGGCGGCAGAGCCCTTCACCGCTCCCACCGACCGCGACATGCTGCCCTCCGAACGACGCGAGTTCGTGCGCACACATCGCACCTGCGTGTTCGGCTACCGCCGCCGCAACGACGGCCCGGCGATGTCGATCGTGTACTACATCCCCACCGACACCGGCGAATTGCTGGTCTCCACCATGGCCGGCCGCGGCAAGGCCCGCATCGTCGAACGCGATCCCAAGGTGAGCCTGTGCGTCCTCGACGAGCGCTGGCCGTTCGCCTATCTGCAGGTCTACGCGGACGCCATCATCGACCGAGACCGGAACTTGGCGGTCGACGTGATGATGGCGGTGGGCGGCCGGATGTCCGGCCAGCCACTCGGCGACGAGGCCCGCCCGCACATCCGGGAGATGTGCGAACGCGAAAACCGCGTCGTCATCCGCTGCCGGCCCTACTCCACCTTCGCAACGCCGCCACGCCATCTGCACCGCAACGACCAGGCCAGCGAACTCAGCCACTGGGTGTCCGGCGTGATGCCTTGGGACGCAGCCGATCCGGCGGCGGGCTGATCACCCCGTGTAGCGGTCGCGCAGCTTACTCAGCGTCGCTTCGATGCCCGTCGCGTTCGCCTTTGCGAAGCCCATCCGCTCGTAGTAGTTCAGCTTGTTCTTGAGGGCGCCGGCATCGCGATAGTCAAAGGTCTCGGTGACCTGGGTCAGCGCCGGAGACAGCTTCTCGAATTCCCACCGCCAGCGGTGACCCAACGGGTGGCGCCATTCGATGAGTTCGTTTTGCGTCAGTGCGGTGATCGTGCTGGTGATCCGGTAGGGAAGGCCGAACATCTTCATGTGCGTCGAAAACTTCGAGCCCTCGACCAGTTGTTCCGGCACGGTGATGTTGTCGCGCACCGTGCCCGATCCGTCCAGCTCGTGGTGACGGCGTGGGTCGGCCACCAAGGCAAACAGCTCCGCGGCCGGGGCGGCCACCTCAACCCTGCGGCTCACCTGGCGAGGACCCCGGTCGACGACAGTGACGGTCATGATGTCTCCTTCCGCTAACCGGCAGCGTAATCCGGTCTAGTCCTGCGGATCCGGGATGTTCGGATCCCACACCGGTGACGGCACGAACCGCGCAGGCCAGGAGCCTGATTTGGTCAACCGCGCGACCTCTTCGCGCAACACGATGCCGATCTTCGTCGCGAATTCGCGGGGCAGCTCGAGCGCCGAGCTCGCGGCCACGCCGAGCTGGTGGTTGATCTCGGGTTCGCAGATCGACGCGCACCGCAGCCGTCCCGCTTCGACGTCGGCGCCACACGCCGCCAGTGGCAGCACCGCGTACCCGAGTCCGGACTCGACCAGATGCTTCGCCACCTCCACCGAATCGGTCGAAAAGCGTGCCGTGAGAGCGACTTTGAGCCGGAGCGCGGTGTTCTCCAGCGTATTGCGGATGCCGGTCTGCGCGCTGGGCATCACCAGCGGAAGCTTGGCCAGATCCGCGAAGCGGATCGGGTTGGCGGGCGACAGGCCCGACGCGGGCCCGCCGACCAGCATGAGGTCTTCGATCACCAAGTGCCGGAAGAAGAGTCGGTCATCGGAGACCGGATTGAGCACCGCCAGGTCGATCGCGCCCTTCAGCAAGCGCTGCACCAGGTCGTCGGTCTCCGCGACAGCGATGTGGAAATGAACGTTCGGGAATGCCGCGCCAACGCTCGCCGCCAGCGGCGCGGCCAGGACGCCGGCCGTCGACGGCACCATGCCGAACAGCAGCCCGCGCTCGATCCGCGCCAACGGCGATCCCGCATACCGGACCGCGAGTTCGAGCTGACGCAGCGGCGCGGCCGTCGACGACCGCAACCGTTCGCCCTCCTCGGTGAGATGAACGCCCCGCCTGGTCCGCTCGAACAGCGTGATCCCGAGGTCCTCTTCCAACAACCGGATCTGGCGGCTGAGCGCCGGCTGGGCGATTCCCAGCACGGCGGCCGCGCGCGTGATCGACCCCTCCTCTGCAATCCGCAGGAAGTACTTGAGCCGGTGGGTGTCCATCGCAACCACTTCTACCAGCCATATAAATCCAGCATGACTGCTTTCCCGAATTGGTATTACCTCGCGCCGCCGATCGGGTCATATGGTCGGCTGACGCGGCCAAGGCGGCCCGATGCGATGCCCTGCCGGGATGACTGGCGGTCACGCGTTGAACGTCTCAACATCTGGGGAGAGGTCGACGATGACGGTTCAAGACGAGCGGGACTGGGTGCAACTGCTGGGTCTGGATCGGTTGCCCGAGCACATCGTCGGCAAGCGGGTCACCGAGCTGATGGACCTGTCCGGCAAGAAGGCCTTCGTCACCGGTGCCGGCGGTGACGGCCTGGGGCAGGCGATCGCCAACCGGCTGGCCGGCTGCGGAGCCGACGTGGCGCTCATCGGCCGCACCTTCGAGAAGGTCGCGCGCCGCGCGCAGGAGGTCGAGCAGCGCTGGGGGGTGCGGGCCATCCCCGTCAGGGCCGACATGTCCGACTGGGACCAAGTGCACGACGCGGTGGATCAGGCGCACGACGAACTCGGTGGGCTCGACATCATGGTGAACAACCCGGTGATGGTGGCCGCGGGTCCCTTCGAGCTGCAGACGAAGGCCGACATCGACTACACGGTGCTGGGCAGCCTGACGATGATGATGTACGGCGCACACGCGGCACTGCAGCACATGCTCGCCCAGGGCTCCGGGAAGATCATCAATATCGGTTCGGTCGGCGGCCGCATCCAGCAGCGCGGTCTGGTTGTCTACAACGCGTGCAAGGCCGGCGTCATCGGGTTCACCCGAAACCTCGCCCACGAGGTCGCGCTGCGCGGTGTCAACGTGTTGGGCGTGGCACCGGGCATCATGATCAAACCGGAGATGCGGCAGTACCTGCTCGATCCCCAGGACGACAGGCAACGCGCGGGCCGCGGCGCCATCCAGGAAGCGATCACCCATCAGGTCCAGCTGGGACGCGCGTCGTTGCCCGAGGAAGCCGCCAACATGGTCGCCTTCCTCGCTTCCGAGGCCGCCGACTACATGTGCGGCCAGACCATCGACGTCGCTGGCGGCCAGTGGATGGGTTGAGATGCTAACCTGCCAAACGGTTTTGGACGAGGCCAGGATACAGACCGGGCTGTCCGACTTCGGTGACGAATCCTACGCCGAAGGCCTCGACATGCTGCTGTCGGCGCTGCGAAACGAGGCGCACCTCAATGGGCGCGGCGAAGCCTTTCTGCATCAACGCATCTCGGGTTATCTCTCGCAGCGACTCCAGGTCGAGGACTGGTATCGCAGGCATCCGGAGATCGGCGACGTCGCAATCACCGCGCCGTTGATCGGTCTGGGACTGCCCCGGACCGGGTCCACCGCGTTATCGATGTTGCTGGCGCAGGATCCCGGCGTGCGCTACCTGCGCCGGTGGGAGTCCGCGCAACCCTGTCCCCCGCCCTCGACGGTGCGGGGCGTGGACCCGCGCATCCCGCCCGACAAGGGCGAGATGGTGGGCACCCGCCACCACGTGCCGGGCGATACTCATGGGCCGATGGAGTGCCACGAGTTGATGGCGCTCGATTTCAAGTCGCACATCTTTCAGTCGTTCGCCGAAATACCCTCGTACTCAACCTGGTTGGTCGAGCATGCCGACCTCACCTCCACGTTCCGGTATCAGCGCCGGGTGATGCGGCTACTGCAATGGGGCGAGCCGCCACACCCGTGGCGTCTCAAATGCCCGTCGCACGTGTTGTGGCTGGACGCCCTGGACGCGGTGTTCCCGGACGCGCGCTTCGTAATGACCCATCGCGATCCCACCGACGTCCTCTTGTCGGTGGCCGACCTGTACGCCGACATCATCGGATCGTTCAGCGACCGGATCGACCGCCGGTATATCGGCACGCTCAACGTCGAACACTGGTCGCTGGGGATGGAACGCGCATTGCGGTTCCGCGCCGACGGTGCGGAGGATCGGTTCTACGACATCGACTTTCGCGCCATGCAGGCGGATCCGATCGGCGAGGTCGCCGGCCTGTACGCATGGCTGGGGGTCCCGGTGTCCGACGAGTTCGAGGCGCGGATGCAGAGTTGGTGGCGGCACGCCGCCGCGGAGCGGGAGCCGAGTTCGCACGCCGACCCGGTGGAGTTCGGCATCGACCTAAACGAGGTACGGCCCCGATTCGCCCGGTATGTGGACAGCGCACGGCGGTGGACGGCACACCCAAGGAGTGACAAGAGCAATGGCAGTTGACCTCACGGGCGGCATCGACCCGTCCCGCGAATACGTGCTGGCGCAGCGCCCCGAGGATCCGGAGATGCGCGACTCGGTGAGCTTCTGGGTGGTGGATGACCGTGGCGAGATCGGCCTGCCGCGCATCGGAATCGAAGCCGTGGGCGCCAATTGGGATTTCCATGACATTCAGGTCAACGCGGCGTTCCCGGACGGCCGCGTCTACCGGCTGCGCACCAACGGGCCCGCCCTGCCCACCCGCGGACCCGACGGGCGGGCGACGGTGCTCGGCGCCGGCGGCCTTGCTTTCCACTGCGTCGAGCCGTTTGATACCTGGACGATGTCCTACGACGGACCCGCGGTCCAGACCTCCTCGGCCGACTTGGTCGCGGGCCGCAAGGACGGCCCGACCGCCGCCATCAGTTTCCACGTCGAAGCCAAAATGGCCGTACCCCCGTGGATTCAGGGCGCATTGCAATCCGACGCCGACACCCAACTCAAGACCACCGCGGTCGGTGCCATTATGGGCGGGCCACGGTACGAACAATTGTTCACCGCCACAGGCGAATTCCGGGTGGCGGATGAGCGGTACCCCTTCACCGGTAGCGGGCTGCGCATCCGCCGCACCGGGGTGCGCAAGCTCGCCGGGTTCTGGGGACACTGCTGGCAGTCGGCCGTGTTCGGCAGCGGCCGCGCATTCGGCTACATCGCCTACCCGCCGCGCCCCGATGGCCAGCCCACCTTCAACGAGGGATTCATCTTCACCGGCGACGGCGGCCTGATCCCGGCCAGGGCTTTGCAGGCGCCGTGGCTGACGCAGCTGCGGCCGCTCGGCGAGCCCGTGCCGGTGATACTCGAGACCGCCGAGGGCCGCATCGAAATCGACGGCGAAACAGTGTTTTCCACTCACGACATTCATCACGACGACGACATGTACTCCATGAACGCGCTCAAAGAGGAGATGGCCCAGTTTCCGGCCGTGCAGCAGGCTGGCGTGCGTTACACGTGGGACGGCGAACAGGCCTACGGCATGCTGGAACGCTCCAACCCGCTCGACAAGATCGCCCGCGACTGAAGGGAAAACACGCGACTCATGAACCAGTCACTTTCCGGAAAGGTCGCGCTGATCACCGGGGCCGCGCGGGGGCAGGGCCGGGCACACGCGGTACGCCTTGCCGCCGAGGGGGCCGACGTCATCGCGGTTGACATCGCCGGGCCGCTACCGCCCAGCGTCCCCTACGATTCACCGACACTCGACGATCTCGCCGAGACCGCCCGGCTGGTAAGCGCCAACGGCCGCAAGGTCATTGCCGCCAACGCCGACGTCCGCGATCTGGACGTCATGACCGCCGTCGTCGGCAACGCCGTAGCGGAACTGGGCCGGCTCGATATCATCGTCGCCAACGCCGGGATCTGTTGCCCCGCACCTTGGAATCAGATCAGCGCGCGGGCGTTCCGCGACACCATCGACACCAACGTCATCGGCACCTGGAACACCGTGATGGCCGGCGCGCAACACATCATCGACGGCGAACGCGGCGGCTCGATCATCCTGATCGGTTCGGCCGCCGGCATCAAAATGCAGTCGTTCATGATCCATTACACCGCAAGCAAACACGCCGTCGTCGGGATGGCACGGGCATTCGCCGCCGAACTCGGCCGCTACAACATCCGCGTCAATAGCCTCAACCCGGGCGGTGTCGCCACCCCGATGGGGACCGGCCGGATGCGCGACGCTCTGGAGGCGGCCGCCGACGAATACCCGCACCTGCGCGGCATGCACAAACCGCTGCTGCCCGAAGGCATCGCACAACCGGAGGACATCGCCGACGCGGTGGCGTGGCTCGCCTCCGACCAGTCCAGATTGGTTACCGCAAGCCAAGTTTCGGTCGACATCGGCGTCGGATACATCTGATGCGCGGCCTCGCTGACAAGACCTTCCTGGTCGCCGGGGGCGCCACCGGGATCGGGGCGGCCACCGCCAAACGCCTTGCCGCCGAAGGAGCCGGCGTGGCCATCGGGGACAACAACCTCGCCGGCGCCACCGGCACGGCCGACCAGATCACGGCCGCCGGCGGCCGCGCCATTGCCGTCGAATTCGACCTTGCCGACGAACAGTCGGTGCAACGCCTCGTCCAGACGACCATCAGCGAATTCGGCGCCATCCACGGCCTGCACAACGTGGGCGCCGACCTTTCCGAGGACAACCTGGGACGCGACACCACCATCCTCGATACCGGCATGGACGTCTGGCAGCGCACCCTTGACGTCAACCTGCTGGGGTACGTCCGGACGATCCGCGCCGTCCTCCCCCATCTGCTCGCCCAGGGCGGCGGCAGCATCGTGAACACCTCCTCGGGCGCCGCGCTGGGCAGCGATCCGTCGCACGTCGCCTATGGCGCCTCCAAGGCCGCCGTCAACCACCTGACCCGGCACGTGGCCGTCAACTGGGGCAAGCACAACATCCGCAGCAACGGCGTCATGCCCGGCCTGGTGATGGGCGAGACCCAGGAACGACAGAACGACGTCGCGCTGCAGCAGGCCTTCCTGATGTTCGGCAAGACCAGCCGGCTGGGCAGACCGGACGACCTGGCCGCGATCAGCGCGTTCCTGCTGTCCGACGAGGCCGAATGGATCACCGGTCAGGTCTGGTACATCGGCGGCGGATCGCACCTGCGGCAATAGGCCGCTCCGCCCGGCAGGCAGAATGGTGTGGTCAAGACTGCCGGGGGATCGAGAAGGAGCGGCATGCCCACCAGCGAATATCAGGTGAGCGGAATGAGCTGCGGCCACTGCGAGGCCGCGGTCCGTAGCGAGGTGGCCCAGATCCCGGGCATCGACGACGTGACGGTCAGCGCCGCCACCGGCAAGCTCGTCGTCACCAGCGCACAACCCATCGACGCGGGCGCCGTGCTCGGCGCGGTCGACGAGGCCGGCTATGAGGCCGTCTTGGTCGCATGAGCACGCCCCCACGGCAGATTGACGAGGGCGCCCTCCCCGATAACCCCGCATCGCCTCTGATCGAGCTAGACGTCAGCGGGATGACCTGCGCCTCCTGCGCGGGCCGGATCGAGAAGAAACTGAATAAGCTCGACGGCGTCGCCGCCACCGTCAACTACGCGACCGAGAAGGCCGCCGTGACCGCCCCCGCCGGTTACGACGCACGGATTCTCATCGGCGAGATCGAAAAGGCCGGCTACGGGGCCGCCGTGCCGCAGCGCGCGCCGGAGCCCGGCCGGGACGCGGCGACGCCGGATGACCCCGATCTGACCTCGCTGCGCCGGCGTCTGGTCACCGCGATCGTGCTGGCCGGCCCGGTCGTCGCCATGGCCATGCTTCCCGCCCTGCAATTCCCGCACTGGCACTGGCTTTCGCTGGCGCTGACCACGCCGGTCGTGGTGTGGTGCGGCCTTCCGTTCCACGCGGCGGCCTGGAGCAACCTCAAACACGGCGTGGCCACCATGGACACCCTGGTCTCGCTCGGCACCCTGGCGGCATTCCTGTGGTCGGTCTACGCCCTGTTGTTCGGGACGGCGGGCCAGCCGGGCATGCAGCACGACTTCGAGCTGACCGTCGGGCGCGACGGCGCCCCGTGCCGCGTCTACTTCGAAGTCGCCGCGGGCGTGACCCTGTTCGTCCTCGCCGGGCGCTATTTCGAAAGGCGGTCCAAGCGGGCGGCCGGCGCCGCGCTGCGCACGCTGCTGACGCTGGGCGCCAAGGATGTCGCGGTGCTGCGCGAAGGCAGCGAAAGCCGCGTCCCGATCGAGCGGCTGGCGGTCGGCGACGAATTCGTCGTGCGTCCCGGCGAACGGATCGCCACCGACGGGATCGTCGTCGCGGGTTCCTCGGCCGTGGACGCCTCCATGCTGACCGGCGAGTCCGTCCCGGTTGAGGTCGGCGAGGGCGACACCGTCACCGGCGCCACCGTCAACGCCGGCGGTCGGCTCGTCGTCCGGGCCACCGGGGTCGGCGACGACACCCAGTTGGCGCAGCTGGCCAGGCTTGTCGAGCGGGCCCAATCCGGCAAGGCCCGGGTACAGCGCCTCGCCGACCGCGTCTCGGGGGTGTTCGTGCCCGTGGTCATGGCGCTGGCGGCGGCAACCCTGGCCGGCTGGCTCGCGGCGGGCTTCTCGCTCACCACCGCCCTGACCGCCGCCGTCGCGGTGCTCATCATCGCCTGCCCGTGCGCCCTCGGGCTGGCGACCCCGACCGCCCTGCTGGTCGGCACCGGCCGCGCCGCCCAACTCGGGGTGCTCATCAACGGGCCCGAGGTGCTCGAGTCGACCCGCAACGTCGACACGATCGTGCTCGACAAGACCGGCACCGTCACCACCGGCCGGATGAGCCTGGTCGACGCGATCGCCGCGGCGGGGACCGACCGCACCACCCTGTTGCGCTACGCCGGCGCCCTCGAAGACGCCTCCGAGCATCCCGTCGCGCGAGCCATCGCCCGGGGCGCCACGGCGCAACTCGGCGCGCTCCCGGCACCCGGCGGCTTCACCGAGGTCAACGGCAAGGGTGTGCGGGGCACGGTCGACGGGCGCGCCGTCGCCGCCGGGCGCGAGAGCCTGCTGACCGAGTGCGGAATCCGCCTCGACGCGGCCCTGTCGGAGGCCAAAAACCGCGCCGAAGCCGAGGGCAAGACCGCCGTCGCCGTCGGCTGGGACGGCACCGCCCAAGGCATCCTGGTGGTCGCCGACACCGTCAAGCCGTCCAGCGCCGAGGCGGTGCGGCAGTTCACCCGGCTGGGCCTGACCCCGGTGCTGCTGACCGGGGACAACACCACCGTCGCCGCGCACATCGCCGACGAACTCGGCATCGCGCAGGTCATCGCCGACGCGACGCCCGCCGACAAGGTCGCCGCCGTCAAACGCCTGCAATCCGAGGGCAAGGTGGTCGCCATGGTCGGTGACGGCATCAACGACGCCGCGGCTTTGGCCGCCGCCGACCTGGGCCTGGCCATGGGCACCGGCACCGACGTCGCGATCCAGGCCGCCGACCTCACGGTGATCCGCGGTGACCTGCGTGCCGCCGTCGACGCGATCCGGCTGTCCCGGCGAACCCTGGCCACCATCAAGGCCAACCTGGTGTGGGCCTTCGGATACAACCTGGCCGCGATCCCGCTGGCGGCGCTCGGCATGCTCAACCCGATGTTCGCCGGCGCCGCGATGGCGGCCTCCAGCCTTCTCGTCGTCGGCAACAGCCTGCGGCTGCGCTCGTTCACCAGCGTCATCGACGACGCATGAGCAGCGGATCCCCGTCGAGGCGAATCTGGTCGGCCCACACGCAGAAACGGTCGGCTGACGTGCCACGTTCGTATGGGATAGTTGGTCCGGCCGCCGCCTTCGGTGACCCCGACCGGCCCTTCGATACTCACCTCACCCGCGCGCAGCGATCGATCTAGCAAAGGTCACGACCGTTGGAGCAGTTCTTCGGACAACTGTCCCTGTTGCACGGCTGGTTTCCGCCGGCCGTGCAGGGCCTCGCGCTGCTCGTGCTGCTCGTCGCGATTCAGTGGCGCGCACGAAGCTGGCTCAAGCGGGTGCTGCCGGTGGCGCTGATCGCCGCCGTCGCGGTGACGCTGCTGGCCCGGTGGTACATCACTTCGCTCGGGGTGGCCGGCGATCCGGCACCCACCACGCTGTGGCTCTGGATCGCCATGAGCGGCCTGGCCGCCGCGGTCTTCCTGGTGGGGTGGCGGGGAATCCGCTGGTGGCGGCGAGGGGTGGCGGTGCTGGCGATACCGCTGTGTGTCCTGTGCGCGGGCATGGCGCTGAACGGCTGGGTGGGCTACTTCCCCACCGCGCTCGCCGCGTGGAATCAGCTGACCTCGGTGCCGCTGCCCGACCAGATCGACCGGCTGAGGGTGACCGAGATGCAGGTCGCCGGGACCAAGCCGACCAAGGGCGTGGTAGTGCCGGTGGACATCGACGACAACGGCTCGCACTTCGCGCACCGCCGCGAACTGGTCTACCTACCTCCCGCGTGGTTCAACACCAATCCGCCACCTCGGCTGCCTGCGGTCATGATGATCAGCTCCGCGTTCAACACCCCGGCCGACTGGCTGGGCCCCGGCGGCGCGTTCACCGCCATCGACAACTTCGCGGCCGCACACCACGGCTTCTCCCCGGTGCTGGTGTTCGTAGATCCGACCGGTTCCTTCGACAACGACACCGAGTGCGTCAACGGCAGCCGCGGCAATGCCGCCGACCATCTGACGAAGGACATCGAGCCCTTCATGGTGTCGAACTTCGGCGTCAGCGCCGACCGGTTGAACTGGGGCGTCGCCGGATGGTCGATGGGCGGGACCTGCGCCGTGACCCTGGCCGTCATGCACCCCGAGCTGTTCAGCGCGTTCGTGGACATCGCGGGTGACCGCGGACCCAACGGCGGCTCCAAGGATCAAACCGTCGCCCGGTTGTTCGGCGGCAATCACGACGCCTGGGCGGCCTTCGACCCGGTCACCGTCATGACGAAGCACGGTCACTACGACGGCTTGTCGGGTTGGTTCGACGTGCCGGGCTCCGACGCGGCGCACAACGTCGCGCAGGAAGGCAATCCGGCCCTGATCGCGTCCAGCAGCGATCCCGCCGCCAACCCTGAGGGCCAGGACGTCGCGGCGAATTCGCTGTGCGCCGTCGGCACCGCCAATGGCATCGCCTGCGCGGTTGTCACCCAGCCGGGCAAACACGACTGGCCGTTCGCCGCCGAGGCGTTTGCCACGGCGCTACCCTGGCTGGCCTCGACTCTCGGCACCCCTAATACCGAACCGGTCCAGCTTCCGCAACGGGCCGCCGCCGAACCGCATTAATTCCCGCTGGTGGGCTGGCGTTCACCGGCGATAATCGATGTCGGCGGAAATTCACAGCTGACCCTCCCGTAACGCAGCCGACATCTGGGCACCGCGAATGGTACGGTTCGCTGCTGTGGCCTCGATGTTTCGCACCGACGGCGGTTCCTACGCGGACCCGCTGGTTGCGCAGCGCGCCACAATAGATGAGCGAATACTCGGGCCGAATTCGCCATTTCCGTTATCGCATTTGTTCGACGCCCTCGCTTGTCAACGATGAACCGTCGTCAGTTCCTCGGATCGCTCGCCGCGTCGGTCGTCGCCGGCGTAGGCGCGGCGCGGCTCATCGTCGATCCGCAGCCACGCACGTTCGCCCAAACTCCGGCGGCCGACATTCCGACCTCCGGCCCGACCGCCCCGCAGGCCCTGCTGCCGCCTCCGCCACCGAGCGCCCGCATCCCGCTGCCCGGCGGCGGCGCCTTGATGAAGATCCCCGGCGAGGGCGATCTGCTCGCGCTGACCGTCGACGACGGCGTCAACAGCGAGGTGGTGCGGGCCTATACGCAGTTCGCCAAGGACACCGACATCCGGCTCACCTATTTCGTCAACGGGATCTACGACTCGTGGACCGAGAATCTGGACATGCTGCGGCCGTTGGTGGACAGCGGGCAGATTCAGCTCGGCAACCACACCTGGTCACACCCGGACTTGACCACGCTGACGAAAGAAAAAGTCGCCGAACAGCTCTCACGCAATGATGCGTTTCTCAAGAACACCTACGGGATCGGCGCCAAGCCGTATTGGCGGCCGCCGTACGCGAAGCGCAACGCCGCCGTCGACGCGGTGGCCGCCGACCTCGGTTACAAGGTCCCGACCTTGTGGTCGGGATCGCTGTCGGACTCGACGTTGATCACCGAGGAGTACATCGTGCAGATGGCCGATCAGTACTTCACACCGCAGTCCATCGTGATCGGGCACCTCAATCACCTGCCGGTGACGCATGTCTACCCGCAGCTCATCGACATCATCCGCGACCGGAACCTTCGCACCGTCACGCTCAACGACGTGTTCCTCAAGACGCCGTAACGGGCTGCTAGTCAACCGATTTCGGTGTCGTTTCGGCCTCACTGGCGAGCAACGCCTTCAGCGTCTCGCGTAACTCCCCCAGCCGTCGCTCGCCCAGCACTTCGGTCCATCGCTGCTCCAAAGCCATTGCGTTAGAACGCATTACCTGCAGCGCCCGGCGGCCGCGCGTGGTCAATTCGATGATGCGGGCACGTGCGTCCACCGGGTCGGGACCTCGGGTGACGTAGCCATGCCGCTCCAGGGCCGCTATCGCCTGGGCCACCGCCTGCCGACTCACCCTGAGGCGATCGGCCAGATCGGATGCGTGCAATCCGCCCGCCGCCAGCGGCACCAGGGCGACCGATTGCGCGGGGCGGATCCCGTCGAGGCCGGCCGCAGCGAAGGCCGCGCGCAAGTGCGGCCCCCCGGCGGCGGCGACCAGGTTTACCAGCGCGGGCACGGTGGGCTCCCACCCGGAACCCGGTTCCTGTGCCATGTCGACAGTCTGCCATCCGGAACCTGATTGACAAGTTGCTTGTCAAAATCGGCGATCGGTGCCACGCTGTGGTCATGCGATGGAGGTGGATCCGGGTGGCGAGCGTTTGCCTGTCACCCGTTCTGGTTGTCGTGCTCGGCGGATGTCTCGGTGGCGGCCATGCGCTGGGAACCCCCGGCTCACAACCGATCCCGGTGGGCCAATCCACACAAAGCATCTCTTTGGGAGGAGCGAACAGAACCTTCCACCTCTACCGGCCCCAGGGGCTCAGCGAGGCCGTGCCGGTGGTGGTGATGCTGCACGGCGGCTTCGGCGACGGCGCGCAGGCCGAGCGCTCCTACCACTGGGACGCCGAGGCGGACAACGGGCACTTCCTGGTCGCCTACCCCGACGGCCTCAACCGGGCGTGGAACGCCGGCACCTGTTGCGGTGAGCCCGGACGCCTCAACACCGACGACGTCGGATTCCTCACCGCCATGGTCGGCGCCATCGAGCAGGAGATCCCGGTCGATCGCGCGCGGATCTATGTCACGGGCATGTCGAACGGCGCCATGATGGCGCTTCGCCTGGGCTGCCAGTCCGACACCTTCGCGGCGATCGCACCGGTGGCCGGCACGCTGCTGACCGACTGCTCCGCGGCACGGCCGGCATCCGTGCTGCAGATCCACGGCACCGCCGACGACCGCGTGCCGTATAACGGCGGGCCCGGAAAGGCGTTCGCGATCAACGGATCCCCGCGCGTCGACGGCCCGTCGGTGTGGTCCGTCAACGCCACCTGGCGCGCCATCGACGGATGCGGGGCGCCGGGCTCGACCACCGCCGGCGACGTGACCAGGCAGACGGCGGGCTGCGCCGACGGGCGCGCCGTGGAGCTGATCTCGGTAGCGGGGGCCGGCCATCAATGGCCCGGCGGTGAGCCGAGTCCCCTGGCGGAAAAGGTCGCCGGGATTCCGGCGCCGTCGACGGCCCTGGACGCCACGGACACCATCTGGCAATTCTTCAGCCAGAAACATCGATAGCGAAAACCAATCTCTAAAAAATTAGAGATTTCCCTTCCATTGGCGACCCGCTGATTGTTACCGTTCCGTAATGCGTCGGGCCGGGGGAGTTTACGCAGCACTGCTGCTAATTGTTTCCGCACTCGCAGGAGTCGGAAATGCGCGGGCCGACGGCGGGGATGAACCGCAGTATGCGGATTTCTATCTGCCACCTGATCCGCTGCCGCCCGGCCAGCCCGGCGACCTGATCCGCACCGAGCCGTCGCGGCTGGTGCTGGAACCCTCCGGCCAGCTGGGCGCGATCATGGCCACCGGCACCCGGATCATGTACCGCAGCACCGATACCCGGGGGAACCCGATCGCTGTCACCGGAACCTATTTCGAGCCCTATAACGACTGGCCCGGCGGCGGACCGCGGCCGCTGATCAGTTACGCACCCGGCACCCAGGGCCAGGGCAATCAGTGCGCCCCGTCGCGAATGTTCAACCAGGGCATCCACTATTCGGGTGGCTGGGACATCATGTTCAACTACGAGGAGCTGTTCGTCGCGACCATGGTGGCCCGTGGCTTCGCCATCGTGATGACCGATTACCAGGGCCTGGGCACCCCGTCGATGCACACCTATGTGGGCCGGGTGGCCGAGGGGCAGGCCGTGCTCGACGCCGCCCGCGCCGCCATGCGGCTGCCCGGAACGTCGTTGGATCCGCATGGGCCGGTGGCCTTTTGGGGCTACTCACAGGGCGGTGGCGCTTCGGCGTCGGCCGCCGAACTCGCCTCGCAATATGCCCCCGACCTTCATATCGTGGGAACCTATGCCGGCGCCCCGCCGGCCGACCTCAAGGAGTTGTTCCCCTACGCCGACGGCAGCGTCCTGGTCGGTGTCGTGGGGTACGCGCTCAACAGCGTGATGGCCGCCTACCCGGAGTTCGCCGATACCATCCGCTCCAAGATGACGCCGCGCGGGCTGGCGATGCTGGAGTCGGTGTCGCGCCAATGCGTGGGACAGACCCTGCTGGACTTCATGTTTCGTCACCTGCAGCCCTACTTCACCGAAGACATCTACAAGCTGGTCAACGAGGAGCCGTTCAACACCCTGTTCGACGCGCAACGGATCGGCCGCTTCAAACCCAACGCGCCGGTGATGATCGACAGCAACCGGTACGACCCGCTGGTGCCGTGGACCGCGGCCAATCAGCTCGGCCGCGACTGGTGCGCGCAGGGCGCCGACGTGGAATTCCGCACCAATGAAGAGCCGCCCTTCCTCAACAAGCTGATCATCAACCACGCGCTGCCGATGCTGGTCGACGGCGAACCCGCCATGCAATGGATCGCCGCCCGCTTCAATGGCGAGCCCACCGCACCGAACTGCGGCCAGTTCTAAACTGGGGCGTATCGCTGCACGTAGAAAGCACAACGCGGCGGAACGGCGCCGCCAGCTCGCCGACGCCGCGATCGAACTGCTGGGCGGCAACGGGGTGCACGGCGTCAGTCACCCGAAAGTCGACGATCACGCCGGCGTACCGGCCGGCACCACGTCGTTCTACTTCCGGACACGCAAGGCGCTGATGCACGCCATGGCGACGCGGCTGGCCGAACTCGACCTCGCGGACTTCTCGATGATGGCTGAACTCGCCGAGGGTCACGCCACGCAGTTCACCGGCACCGCAGGCCTGGCCCGCATCGTCATGTACGTCAACAGTGAGCCCTGGCTGACCCGCGCCAAGGCGCGCTACGAGCTCGCCCTGCTCGCCGGGCGGGACGCGGAGCTGGCTGCGGCCCTCAGCGACTCCGCCGACCGGCTCTACGCGCTGGCGCGCGACGTCGTCACCCAGTGGCATCGCGCCGACAGCGCGCCGGACCCGGCACTGGTCGACGACCAGGCGATCGCCACGCTCGCGTTCATCAACGGCATCATGCTGACCTTCGTCGCGGGCCAGCCGGCCGTCGACGATGCCGCGCACCTGGACCGGCTGATCCAAGGCGTCATCGCGGGCGTCGCCAGCGTCCGCGGTGGGTGACGGAAGTCGGCCGGCCCCTGGGGGTTCGGGTGTCACCGGGCGGCGAACATGGCGCCGATGAGCCGGTGCAGCACCTGACCGACTTCGCCACGGGTCCGTTGCGGGTCGTCGGCGGTGGCGATCACCATGGCCGCCTCGTCGAGCGCGCCGATCAGCACGTGCGCCAACGGCCGCACCGGCTGCTCGGCCAGTTCGCCGGCCCGGATGGCCTCGCTGAGCATCTGCTCGGTCATGCCGAGGCTGTAGCGCTGTGCGACATCACGGAATTCGGCCCAGCCGAGCACGCTCGGTGCATCCAACAGGATCAGCTGGCGCACCTCGGGATCGCCGGAGACGTCGAGCCACGCGTCGACCGCGGCGCGGACCGCCTCCGTGGGCGTGGTGGCCCCGGATTCGGCCACCACGACGGCCATCCGCGCCATCACATCCTGCTCGACGACCTCGACGACCTCGCGGAATAACGCTGCCTTGTCGGCGAATTGGTGATACATCGCGCCCCGGGTGACCCCGGCGGCGGTGGCGATCTCCGGCGTGCCCACGTCGGCGTACCCCCGCAGCCCCCACAGCTTGCGGGCAGCCGCAATCAGCGCGTCGCGGGTCGCCGCGGAGCGCTCTTCCTGCGTCCGTCTCTTGCTTTCCATACAACCTGTTGGTAACTTACGAACAGGCAGCCTGTTTGTAAGTGTATCTCTGAACTAGGAGTTTGCTATGTCGACGATCGACATTAGTGCCGGAACCATCCATTACGAAGCAACCGGACCCGAGGACGGCAGGCCGGTGGTCTTCGTGCACGGATACATGATGGGCAGGCAATTGTGGCGCAAGGTCAGCGAGCGCCTGGCCGCCCGTGGTCTGCGCTGCATCGCCCCGACCTGGCCCTTGGGCGCGCATCCGGAGCCGCTGCGCCCCGGCGCCGACCAGACCATCACCGGTGTTGCCGGCATGGTCGCCGAAGTACTCGCCGCGCTCGACCTGCGGGACGTGGTGCTGGTCGGCAACGACACCGGCGGCGTCGTCACCCAGCTGGTGGCCGTGCATCATCGCGAGCGGCTGGGCGCCCTGGTGCTCACGAGTTGCGATGCGTTCGAGCACTTTCCACCTCCGATCCTGCGGCCACTGCTGCTGGCGGCCAAGTCGAAGACGTTGTTCCGCACCGCGATTCAGGCGGTGCGCGCGCCGGTCGTGCGCGCCCGCGCGTTCAACGGCCTGGCGCATAGCAACATCGATGAGCTCACCGAGGTCTGGGTGCGCCCGGCGCTGTCGCTCCCCGCGGTCGCCGAGGATCTGCGGCAATTCACGCTGTCGATGCGCACCGAGGTGACGACGACGGTGGCGACCCGGTTGTACGACTTCGACAAGCCGACGCTCATCGCGTGGTCGGCCGACGACGTGTTCTTCGAGCAGGAAGACGGGGCGCGGCTGGCCGCGACCATCCCCAACGCCCGCCTCGAAGTGATCGCGGGGGCCAGGACATTTTCCATGATCGATCAGCCCGACCGGCTCGCCGATCTGCTCTCGACGATCGCCGTGCGCACCTGACCCGCGTGATGCCGCCGCGGCGGAAGCCGCCGCTCGCGGTAGCGTCTTGGCCATGTCAGATGCGACGTCTCCCCTGTTCGGCAGGCGAATCCTGGTCACCGGCGGCGCCACCGGTATCGGCGCGGCCGCCGTTTCGGTCCTGACGGCGGCTGGGGCCAACGTCGCCGCGACCTATCACCAGACGCCACCGCCGGACGGTCTGACGGCCGAGTGGTTGCAGTGCGACGTGCGCGAGCCCGAGGCTGTCTCGGCGATGGTCGGCGAAGCCGCGCAGCGCCTCGGTGGACTCGACGTCCTGGTGAACGCCGCCGGGCTGTGGCAGGCGGGAATTCCGGGTTACATCGGCGCCGACGACATCTCATTCCTGTTGGACACCAACGTCAAAGCGACCATCCTCACCAACCAGGCCGCCTATGCGGTGATGAAGGACCAAGACCCCAAGGGGGGTCGCATCATCAACTTCGGGTCGTCCGAAGCCGTGATGGGCAGCCCGATCTCGGCCGTCTACGCCGCAACCAAGGGTGCGGTGCAGGCGTGGACCCGGTCGGCCGCCAAGGCCTGGGCCTCCGACAACATCACCGTCAACGCCCTTGCGCCCGCGGTGCAGACGGCGGGCGCCGACCGACTTCGCGATTTCCTGGGTCCGGATGCCGCTGCCCTGATCGACCAGCAGATGCAGATGATGATCCCGCTCGGCGGCACGCTCGGTGAGCCCGCCCGCGACGTCGGTCCGATGCTGGTCTTCCTGGCCGGCCCCGGCTCCGGCTTCATCACCGGTCAACTGCTGGCCGTGGACGGCGGCCTGATGATGGTGGGCGGTTAGGCAGCCGACGGGCGATGGCCTCAATTACCAACAGCGTTGAGCGGCATCAGCTTTGGTCGTGGACTTCTGGCCCGGCAGTCTGAGTGCGACGGCGCCGCCGGCCGGAGACGGCCGTCGACCGCGATTGTGCGACTTCGAGGCGATATTCGCGCGCTCGATTCCTGAGCAGGATCAGCGACCTGTGCAACTCAAAGAGCATGGGTCCAATGATGGCCGTTGAATGCGAACGGAACGGCTGTACACGCGGTCCCCGATCGGGAATCCTGGGCGAAATGGGCGTGAAAATTTTTACAACGCGAGATGGTGCAGGGCATGCGTCCACCGGAACCGCCTGCCGGTGCGGTTTGGCGACGCTGAGCCTCCCGCTATTATAAGACGGACCGTCTCGTCTCGTAGTATGGGCGGAGTGAAGGTGAATTCGACCGATGGCTGACGACACGATTCAGGCGCTGCTGCGCAAGCGCCTGTCCGACCCCGGGGTCGCGGTGAAATACCGTGACGTGCAATGGACTTGGCGCCAGTACCTGGCGGGCGCCGCGGCACGGGCCGCCGCGTTGCTGGCCGGCGCCGACCCGCAGCGGCCGATGCACATCGGCGCCCTGCTGGGAAACACCCCCGAGATGGTCAGTCAGATGGCGGCGGCCGGGCTCGGCGGCTACGTCCTGTGCGGACTGAACACCACCCGGCGCGGTGAGGCGCTGGCCGCCGACGTCCGGCGCGCGGACTGCCAGTTTGTGGTCACCGACGCCGAACACCGGCCGCTGCTGGACGGCTTGGACCTCGGCGCCACGCAGATCCTCGACTCCTCGACACCGCAATGGAGCGAATTCGTCGACGCCGCAGGGGAGCTGAAGCCACACCGCGAGGTCACGGCGATGGACGCCTTCATGATGATCTTCACCTCGGGGACGAGCGGAAATCCCAAGGCGGTGCAGGTATCACACCTCATGGCGACGTTCGCCGGACTCAATCTGGTGCAGCGCTTCGCCCTCACCGAACAGGACACCTGCTACGTCTCGATGCCACTGTTCCACTCCAACGCGGTCGTCGCCGGATGGGCGCCCGCGGTGTGCTCCGGTGCCGCCATGGTGCCGGCGAAGTTCTCGGCGAGCAGTTTCCTCGACGACATCCGCCACCACGGCGCCACCTACATGAACTACGTCGGGAAACCGCTCGCCTACATCCTCGCCACCGCCGAACGCGACGACGACGCCGACAATCCCCTGCGGGTGGCCTTCGGCAACGAGGCCAACGATAAGGACATCGACGAATTCGCCCGCCGCTTCGGTGTGCAGGTCGAGGACGGCTTCGGCTCCACCGAGAACGCCGTGATCGTGATCCGCGAAGAGGGCACCCCCAAGGGCTCGATCGGCAAAGGCATGGACGGGATCGCGATCTACCACAGCGACACCGTCACCGAATGTGCGGTCGCCCGGTTCGATGCCGATGGGGCGCTGGTCAACGCCGACGAAGCGGTCGGCGAGTTGGTCAACACGGCCGGTTCGGGTTTTTTCACCGGCTACTACAACGACCCGGACGCCAACGCCGAACGCATGCGCCACGGCATGTACTGGTCCGGGGACCTGGCGTACCGCGACGCGGACGGCTGGATTTACCTGGCCGGGCGCACCGCTGACTGGATGCGGGTGGACGGTGAGAACCTGGCCGCGGCGCCGATCGAGCGGATTCTGTTGCGCCACAGCGCGATCAGTCGGATCGCGATCTATGCCGTGGCGGACGGTCACGTCGGTGATCAGGTGATGGCCGCGATCGTGCTCAACGACGGCCACAGCCTTGCGCCCGCCGAATTCGAAGCGTTCCTGGACGCGCAGCCCGACCTGTCCCCCAAGGCCCGGCCGCGCTTCGTCCGCATCGCCGCCGATCTGCCCAGCACCGCAACGCATAAGGTGCTGAAGCGTCAGTTGATCGCTCAGGGAACGGACGTCGGGCCGGGCGAGGTGCTGTGGCAGCGCGAACCACGGGGCACGGCCTACACCGCTACCCCGGGCTCCTCGGTACCCGGCGCCGGATCTGCCCCTTCGACCGTCGCACCCGTTTGACCGGGTCTCGGGTTGTGCCGCCGGCGATCTCGTCACGCAGTTGGGAGATGTTGGAGATCTCCGCGTACAGCCCGCGGATCGCGTAGTCCAACACCGCGAACGAGTAGCGCTGCTCGGGGTCCTCGGTGATGCCGAGCTCGACCGACCGCTGCCGCGACCACAGCGCCTCGTCCAGCCGGGTCCGGGTGGCTTCCAGATGCCGGTCCAACGCGTCGAGGACGTGCTCGGGATCCTGCCCCCGGGCCAGCCACGTTTTGAGGATGACGGGGTGTTTGATGACCACCTGGTCCTGGCCCGGGAAGTGCTGGACCCAGCGGCGCAGCGCCTCGAGGCCGGCATCGGTGGTCTCGTACAACGTGATGGCACGCTTACCGGATCGCGCGCCGGTCTCGCTGACCATGCCCCGCTGCAACAGGCGGGTCAGTTCGCGCCGCACGTGACTGACCGACGGTGACCAGTAGAAGTGGCCGACCGACAGTTCCGCGCGCATCTTGATCTCGCCGGCGGTGAGTTGCTCGTCGTTGGCCGCCAGCACCCCGAGCACCAGGTAGGCGGTGACCGGCAGGCCGTTGGCGGTCCTTGGGCTCACGAGCTGTCCGTCTCCGCGCCGGTGAAGTACGGCAACGTGACGTCGGGCCCGGTGGCGTGGAACTCCACCCGTACCCGCAGGCCGACGGCCAAGACCTCCGGTGGTACGCCGACGACGTTGGTCAGCATCTGGTAGCCCTCGTCCAGGGTGATGATGGCCGGCGCGTAGGGCGGCTCGAATTCCGTTGTGACCGGCCGATATACGACGGTCCAGCTGTAGATCTCGCCGCCGCCGCCGCACCGTTGCCAGCTGAGGTCCTCCGAAAGGCATTGGCGGCAACGCTCGGTCGGCGGGAAGTTCGCCGATCCGCACGCCGCGCAACGCTGGTAGCGCAGCTCATGGCACCGGCAGCCCTCCCAGAACGGTCGGCTGAACTGGCTGCTCGCGTGCGGGACGGGCCCGGTCTGGGGCCGCAACGGATCGGAGGTCATCGTGGTTGGTCTCCCAGGATCAGCACCGTCGTGAACAGGGCCCCGGCTCCCCCGTTGCTGCACAACGCGACATGGGCGTCGGGGACCTGAAGATCGCCGGCCTGTCCGCGCAGCTGTTGCACCGCGCGGATGGCCCGCTGCATCATCTGCGGGTTGGCGCCCGCGTGGCTGAACGACATGGTCCCCCCGTCGGTGGTGATCGGATGGCTGCCGTCGATCGCGATGTGACCGTCGGCCACGAACGGCCCGCCCTCGCCGTCACCGCAGAAGCCGAAAGCCTCTAGCTGGCGGATGATTTCGAAGGAGAACGGGTCGTAGAGTTCCAGCACGTCGACGTCGTCGCGGCGCAGCCCCGCATGGTTGAACGCGCAGTCGGCGGCGCGCCGGCCCACCACCCCGTTGACGTGATCCCCGCGCCGTCCGGCAAGGTCGTACGCGGGCGGATGCTGGTAGGACGGGCCGTGGAAGTCCGCCCCGCTGCCCAGCACGTAGACGGGTTGGCCCGCAACGTCGACGGCATCGATGTTGGCCACCACCAGCGCACAACCTCCCTCGGAGGTGGTGGCGCAGTCCAGCAGATGGAACGGATCGGCGATGGGCCGGGATGCGGTGATGTCCTCCGGTGCGAACGGCCCACGGTCGTAGTAGACGGCTTCGGGATTGCGTGAGCCGTTGTTGCGGATGGTGGCCGCCACCGTCGAAAGTTGTTCGCGCGTGGTGCCATAGACATGCATGTGGCGCCGCGCGATGAGCGCGAACTCGGCGGTGGTGAACATGCCCCAGGGGGCGACGAATTCGTTTTCGGGCCGGGTCCACGGCGCGGTGGCCTCGTGGTCGCGGTACTCGCCGGCCTGGGCCGCGACCAGCACCACCACGTCGGCCATGCCGTGCTCGATGGCGGTGACCGCTTCGGTGATCATGCCGACCCCGAACGCCAGCCCCTGCCAGGCCGGCCCTAGCCGCAGGTCGTAGATCAACGAGGTCGAGTGCGGGGCCGCGCTGATGCCGTCGACGTCGTCGAGGGTCAGGCCGGCGTCATCGAGGGCACCCAGGATCGCCTTGATCGCCAGGCCCCGCGAGGTTTCGCCGTCCAGGCGGCGCCCCTGCCGGGTGTTGTGCACTCCGACGATCGCCGCGGTGCGCTTCGCCGCCGTCACTGACATTCCATTCCGTTGCAGCCCTTCAATTTTCGTCCGCGACGACACCCAGGTAGGTGCCGCGGACTTCGTATTGCCGCCCGTCCCGGGTGATGGTGCCGATCATGGTGCCACGTGTGTCGATGGACTGGGTGTCGGCCGCCGCATCCATTTCCACGACATCGATGCGCACGTCCACCGGCCGCGCCGTCTGCGGGTCGGTGATCTCGACGACCATCGCGACGGCGCGTTCGTCGTCGTCCCATTCGACGCTGGTGATGCGGTGGCGGGCGGTCAGCTCCATCACCACGGAGTCCTGACGCACCAGAAAGCGCACCGGTGCACACAGCTCGCCGGCGCGGGGCGGCACGCACAGGCTGACTGCCATGTCACAGGCCCGCCGGCCGAGCGCTGATGGCTCCCGACTGCCGCAGGGCGGTCAGATCGTCCCGGCTGTGCCCCAGCATGTCGGCCAACACCTCATCGGTGTGCTGGCCGTACAGCGGCGGCACCCGCCGAATCCAGCGCCGCGGCTTGCCCAGGAACGCGAAAGGCATTCCGGTGCAAAGAAAAGAGCCGGCGACAGGGTGGTCGACCGCCTCCCAGAAGCCGCGGGCCCGCAGCTGCGGATCCGTCAGCAGCGCCGCAGCCGGGGTGACGCGCGCCGCGGCCACTCCGGCGGTGCGCAGGACGTCGACGGCATCGGTCACCGACTGCCTCGCGGCCCAGGCGGCGATGAGTTTGTCGATGTCGTCGGCACGCTCTGCCCACCCGGATTCCTCCAGCCCGGGCTGGCCGACGAGGCCGCCCAGCGACGTGCGGGCGGCGGCGTCCATCGCGGCCAGCGCGACCCACTCGTCGTCACCGCGGCAGCGGTAGACGCCCTGGGGGCAGGCCCCCTTATCGCGGTTTCCATTGCGGCGCATCGCGATCCCATTACGGGAGTACTCGACCAGCATTTCGGCAGCCACGTTCAGTGCGGCCTCGACCATAGTGGACTCCACCTGCATTCCGGTGCCGCCGCGGTCGCGGATCACCAGCGCCACGACGGCGGCGAAGGCGGCGTGCAGGCCGGCGATCGGGTCGCACACACCGCGCGGTATCACCGGTGGGCCGTCGGCGTGTCCGGTCATCCACGCCATGCCGGTGGCCTGTTCCATGGTCTGCGCGAAGCCAACCCGATCGCGCCACGGGCCGTCGAGGCCGAATGCGGGCATCCGGACCATGATCGCCCGCGGGTTGGCCGCGCGCACCGCGTCGAACTCCAGGCCGAAGTTCGCCATCACCCGGGGCGAAAAGTTCTCGACGACGAGATCGCTCGCGGCGATGAGTTCGAGGGCGAGCTTGCGTCCGGCCTCGGTGCCGAGTTCGATGCTGACCCCGCGCTTGTTGTTGTTGCTGCACAGGAACACCGGGCCCCATTCCCACCATTGGTCCCAGTCCGGTGGGCGGCCGGCGGAGAACCGCATGCCGTCGGGGCGGCGCACGCCCTCGATCTTGATCACGTCGGCGCCCAGGGCGCCCAGCAGTTGGGTGGCGACCGGCCCGGCCCAGAAGGCGGTGAAGTCGGTGACGCGGATGTCGGACAACGGCAGTGCGTCGGCGTCATCGTTGCGCGGCGATTCGGGGCGCGCGGGCCACCGCACGCTCCCGGTGTCGGCACCGAGTTGCGGCGGCTCCGCGGGCGCCCCAGCCGTTATCGCGTCGCTGCGATACGGCACCCGCGGGGCCAGCACCCCGGCCGGCGATTCGGCGAAGACGCCGCGTTCCACGAAGTGGTCGACCTTGGGCAGCATCTCGGGAGTTGCGATGGGGGCGACCGGAATCCGGAATGCCACCGCGAGGTCGACGATCTCCTGGGTGGTTCGGCTCCCGGTCCATTCGGTGACCATGCCCAGGAACTCGTCGCGGCGCTCGACGCGGCCGGCGAACGAAGCCAGTTCGGCGTCGTCGACCAGATCGGCGCGCTCGATCATCACCAGAAAGTCCTGGAACTGCTGCGCCGTGATGGTGCAGAAGCCGACCATTCCGTCGGCCGTCGGAACGATCGAGGGCAGCTCCAGGCTGCGTTCGTGCAGCAGCGAATCGGCACCCAGCACGCTGGCGGACATAGCGGACAGCCCGCCCATCGCGATCGCCATGGCCTCATAGGTGGACACGTCGATGACCTCGCCACGACCGCTGCGCGTGGCATGCCGCGTTGTCGCCGCGGCGACCGCCGCCGCGAAGGTGCCCGCCAGCCACTCGCCGAGCCGGCCGCCGGCTTGCACCGGCTCATCGTCCGGCCAGCCGCGACCGGCGATCGATCCGCACAGCGCCTGCAGGATGAATTCGTTGGCAACGACCTGGTTTTCGACGTAGGGGCCGGTGGTGCCGAATGGTGTGATGGCCACGACCACGGCACGCGCGGCGGTGTGGGCGGTGATGGCGTCCAGTGTCCATCCGTCGGTGAGGTCGGTGAGCACGAGGTCGGCGCCGGCCAGCAGCGCGTTGACCTCGGCCTGGTCGTGATTGACCACCGACTTCTTGCCCGCGGCCAGGTAGCCGAACAGCGCCCCGGGCGGCCCGCCCGCCGACCAGCCACGCATCGAATCACCCTGCGGTGATTCGACTTTCACCACGTCGGCGCCGGCGTCGGTGAACATCTTGCCGCAATAGGACGCGGCCAGGCCGTTGCACAACTCCAGCACGCGCCAGTCCGCGAAGGGCGCCTCGGCTGCCACGCTCAGTTGCCCAGGGTGGTGGCGCCACGCCGGGCGGATCGCCCGGAAATATCTGACACCTCGACCGTCACCGGCGCCTGCGCCGAGGCCTGCGCCTGCAGGGCGAACTGCGTCATCCGCGTCCATGCGTCCCGGTCACGCTGGCTTGCTTGGCGGCCGACATGGGTGACCACGTCGACGTCGGTGGCCTGTGCGCGCAGGTAGCCGGCCCGCGCATGCTCCTTCGGGATGTACCGGAACGGGTCGAACGAGTATGCGGCCATGGCATTTTGGTGGGTGATCTTGTCGATGACCGCGTCGTCGAGGTGGCCCATAGTGGCGACGACGTCTTCGGGCGCAAACGGCCAGTTGCTGTCGGAGTGCGGGAAGTCGGACTCCCAGCACAGCATGTCCTCGTTGAACCAATTCATGTTCTGCACACCGACTTTGTCGCTGATGAAGCAGGTGAAGAAGTGCCGCTTGAACACGTCGGTCGGCCCGTCGTATCCGGGCGGGAAGGACGCCAGCGTCCAACCCGAGTGCCGGTTGTAGACGTGCTCGGCCCGCCAGAGGAAGTACGGGATCCAGCCGACGTCGCCCTCGGTCAGCGAGAACTTCAGCTGAGGGAAGTCCGCCCAGAACTGCGCCCAGATCAGCTCGGTGAAGGTGAACATGCTCATCATCGACGAGGCGGTCATCTGCACGCTGGGCGGGGCGTCCGTCGACACCTGAGGCGAGCGCGACGCGGAGCCCACGTGGGTGCACAGCACCGTATTGCTTTCACACACGGCCTCGAACAACGGGTACCAGTACTTGGTGTGAATGCTGGGCATTTGCAACGCCTCTGGGTTCTCCGAGAACGTGACGGCGTGACAGCCCTTGTCGGCGAGACGTTTGACCTCCTTGGCCGCCTCGGCCACGTCGAACAGCGGCAAGATGCCGCAAGGGATGAATCGGCCCGGGTACGCCCCGCACCATTCGTCGACGTGCCAGTCGTTGTAGGCCTTGATCATCACCAGGTTGGTGTCGCGGTCGGGGCCCTGGTTGAGGACCTGGCCGGAGAAGCCGGTGAAGTTCGGGAAGTTCAGCCCCGCCAGCTGGCCGCCGGCGTTCATGTCGCGCACCCGCTCGTCGACGTTGAAGCAGCCCGGCCGCATCTCGTCGTAACGTGAGGCGTCGATGTTGTACATCTCGCGCGGCTTTCCCGCGACGGCGTTCAGTCCCATGTTGCGTCCGCGGATCTCGCCGTAGTACCACTGCTGGACGCCGTCGGGTTCGACGACCACCCGCGGGGCGCGGTCTTTGTAGGCGGCGGGGAGGTGCGCGTCGAACATGTCGGCCGGCTCGGCGATGTGATCGTCCACGCTGATCAGGATCAGATCGTCCTTGTTCATGCCGCGCTCCTCGGTCAATAGTTAGTGACTAGTAGATAATGGCGTGAGTCACAGTGTCAATCGGCGCGGCCGGGCGTAGGCGACGGCATTGCCAGGCTTAATCCGGTGCGTGGCAGACGAGCAGCCACGCGCCCGTAAGCGGCGGATCATTTCCAGCCCAGCGTACGGGAATGGACTATTAGTCTGCAGTCTGACCATCGGCAGCGGGCGCCCAATGTGGGATGGCGCGATGCCAATCGGGGTCGCGTGCCACGATGGGGCATGACCGGGCCCGGAAGGTAACGGAAGTTGAGCACCAATAAAGCTGCGCGTCCGACCACCGCCGACGTGGCCCGACTGGCCAGCGTGTCCACCGCCACGGTCAGTTATGTACTCAACAAC
>NZ_LZKI01000008.1 GCF_001672755.1 Mycobacterium colombiense
TGCCCATCTCGACGATCTCGTTCGGGACCAAGGGCGGCGAGATCGAGATGGACGGGCAGCGCATCGCCGTCCCGGTCTCGACCGACCAGATGAAGATGGTCGCCAAGCTGTCCGGCGGGCAGTCCTACACCGCCACCAGCCTGGGTGAGCTCGAAAAGAGCTACAACGCCATCGAGAACGAGATCGGCTATCGCACCGTGCCGGGGCCGGGCAGCGCCGGCTGGCTGCGCCTCGGCGTGCTGACCGCCCTGATCGCGACGGCGCTGGCGCTGCTGATCAACCGGCGCCTGCCCAGCTGAGCGCTCAGGCGGGCAGCCTGCGGTTCAGCAGCAGACCGGCCAAGACGGCGCCGGCCATGACGAAGGCGCCGAGCAGCATCCAGGCCAGGCTCGCGTCGCCCTTCACGGTTTCGTAGCCGATCTGGCGCTGCAGCGTCGAGTACACGTTCTTCAGCGAGTCCAGGCTGTCGGCGTGGAACGACTGACCATCGGTGATCTCGCAGATCTTCTGCAGGGTCTGGTCGTCGACCGGGACCGGGATGGTGGCGCCCTCGTAGTCGACGGTGCCGTACGGGGTGCCGAACGAGATCGTCGAGATCTGCACGCCCTCGGCCTTGGCGGCGCGGGCCGCGGTGAACGCCCCCTGCGGCGCGTTGGGGTCCAGCGGCACGTTCTCGGCGCCGTCGGACTCCAGCACGATGCGGGCCGGTGGCGGTTTGTCGCCGCCGGCGACGGCCGTGGCGCTGATCGCATGCAGGGCGGTGAAGATCGCCTCGCCGGTGGCGGTGCTGTCGGCGAAATCCAGCTTCTTCAGCGCGTCGATGGTGGCCTGGTGCTGCGGGGTCGGCGGCACCAGCAGATAGGGCGTGCCGGCGAATCCGACCAGCCCGAGGTTGATGCCGGGCGTGAGCTGGCCGGCGAACTGCGTGGCGGCCTGTTCGGCGGCCTTGAGCCGGTTGGGCTCGACGTCGGTCGCCCGCATGGACTGCGACATGTCGATCACCAGCATGATGACGGCGCGGTTGCGCGGGATGCGCATGTCGTGGGTGGGGGTGGCCAGCGCGATGGTCAACAGCGCCAGGCACAGCAGCGACACCGCGATCGGGAGGTGCCGCCACGGCGATTGCGCCACGGGGGTGTCG
>NZ_LZKI01000009.1 GCF_001672755.1 Mycobacterium colombiense
GCGGGTGCGTGCGGTGGCGCGGGCGCACAACGCCACCGAGTTCATGGTGATGCAGGCCGCGCTGGCGGTGCTGCTGGCCAAGGTCACCGCGAGTACCGATGTGGCGGTAGGCTTTCCGATCGCGGGGCGGCGCGATACCGCCCTGGACGATCTGGTGGGCTTCTTCGTCAACACCCTGGTGCTACGGGTGGACGTGGGTGGCGACCCCAGCGTCGCGGACCTGTTGGCCCGGGTGCGGCAGCGCAGCCTGGCCGCGTACGAAAACCAGGACGTGCCGTTCGAGGTCCTGGTCGACCGGCTCAACCCCACCCGCTCGCTGGCGCATCACCCCCTTGTGCAGGTGATGCTCGCCTGGCAGGGCAACGACCCCGCGGAGCTGAATCTGGGTGATCTGCAGGTCGCGGCCGAGCCGATGCAAACCCGCACCGCCCGGATGGATTTGACGTTCTCGATGTCTGCCCGCTGGAGCGGTGACGGCAGGCCGGCCGGGATCGGCGGGACGGTCGAATTTCGCGCCGACGTGTTCGACGCCGACAGCATCCGCGCCCTGACTGAACGCTTGCGGCGGGTGTTGGTCGCCATGACCGAGGACCCTCGGCGCCGCCTGTCGTCGATCGATGTGCTCGAGAAAGGCGAGCATGCTCGGCTTGCCCAGTGGGGCAATGGTTTTGCGTTGGGTCGGTCGGTGGTGTCGGTGTCGGTGGTGGAGGTGTTTGCCGGGCAGGTGGG
>NZ_LZKI01000010.1 GCF_001672755.1 Mycobacterium colombiense
GCACATCTCGCCCACCGCATCCGGCCACAGCGGCGTCGGCGGCTTGCCCCAGCCCCCGCCCGGGCCACTCGCCCAGCCCTGCCATCGCGACCGGTCGGTGAACGTCTGCGGGGTGGCCCGGTACAGCAGCACCGGGTCCCTGCGGGTGAAACTGTCGGCGACGATGTACACCCACCCGCTGGGCGAGTGGCCCGGGCGGGGGCTGGGGCAAGCCGCCGACGCCGCTGTGGCCGGATGCGGTGGGCGAGATGTGCATTCGGCAGATCGACGGCAAGGCGGTGCTGTCCTATTTCAACGCGGTCACCGGCAACATGGAGGTCCGGGTGGCCAACGACCCGACGGGCCTGGGCGATGCGCCGGTCACCACGGTGGTGCAGCACGACGAGTGGCCGGATCCGGCGGAGAGCCTGCCGCCGCCCTACGACAATCGGCTCGCGCAACCGTACGGCGGCTACATCTCGCCCGGCTCCACCCTGGATGAGCTGCGAATCTTCGTGAGCCAGTGGGACACTCGCGCGCGGGTGGCCGCGCCGTACCGGGTCATCCAGTTCGCGGTCAACCCGTTTCGGCCTGAGTAGGCCCCAGGGTTCCCAGGCCCGTTCGCGGGTGGCTGATCGTGTGGGTGATCACCGGAGCTTTGCCGCGCCGATACGCCCGCTGACCGGGGGCTTTAGTTCACAGCTGCTACATAAGCAGCGCATAGCCGCCACTACTGTTAACGGCTTCATCATTTGTCTCATGAGTGAAACATCTGAAACCCCCACTGTGCGGCACTCCACCGCCACTGCACCGGTCGCCGCCGAAGCGGCGGCGGCCTACCGGGCCCCGCGGGTCTTCCAACTCGCCGCGTGGGTCGCCATCGTCGCCGGGATCGTGTTCATCGTCGCGGTCATCTTCTTCACCGGCTTCATCCTCGGCCACCGCGGCGGCCATCACGGCCACCACCACCACAAGCACCACCACGCGATGGTTCACCACCGCGGTCCTGGCGGCCCCGGCAACTTCGGCGGCCCGGGCGCACCGGGCGGCCAGGGTGGACAGGGCGGACAGAACGGTCCGGGAGCCACCACCGCTCCTCCGTCGACGTCGGGCGTGCGTCCCAGCGGCATGGCCCCGGGTCAGCTCCCGGCGTCGGTCTTCCACTCCGCGGCCGCGACGGGTCAGGTCCCGAGCATCATCGTGCTGACCAACTGAAAAACCCTTGTCAACCAGTGGCCCGGCGCTCCTCGTGAGCGCCGGGCCACCTGTCGTTCGCGGTCACCGGCGCCTAACCGCCGCATCTCGATTCACAACAATTTTCTCGCCGAGACCTGTTAGGACCAGCCAGCGCGGGGCAATATGGCAAGGCATGAGTGAGACACCCGAACCACACACCGAGCCGACTGATTCGACCCCGGCCGCACCCGTCACCGCGCCGCCGCCGCCACCCCCGCACCGGGTGAAGCCGCCGCGGCTCTACACGGCGGCCGCGTGGGTGGTGATCGTCGCGGGCATCGTCTTCATCCTCTCGTCGCTGTTCTTCGTCGGCGCCTTCATCTGGAAACACCAACACCCCTGCCACCATCACCACGGCATGTTCCACCCGGGCGGCCCCGGCGGCCCCGGGCCGGGCAACGGACCGTGGGGAGGCCCCGGCGGGCCCGGGCCGGGTAACGGACCCGGCCAGTACGGCGCCCCCGGCGGCTACGGGCCGTGGTACGGGGGCCCGGGCGGACCCGACAACGGGCCGTGGGGATATGGGCCCGGCGGTCCTGGCCTGATCGTTCCGATGCCCCCCGGTGGCCCGGGCGGTCCCGGCGGACCGGTTGCCGGCCCGGGCGTCAGCGGCCCCGGCCAGCCGCCCGCGGTCAGCCCCGGCCCCGGCGCGCCCGCGCCGCGCCCCTGACGAGCGCCTGCTCAAGTCACGCCTTAAGTCGCGCCCGAATGGGTATGAACCCGTAGTGGGCGGCCGATCGGAAGTCGCCCGTATTTTCTTGACCAGGTCAAGATAAGGGGAATACTCGATTGCAGGCCGGAAGATCCGGGGCGCTCACTGCGGTAATGAAAATGCCTGATGCTCAGGCGATTCGGTACCGCGGTGTGCGACCTCGGGCACCGCGGCCTTCAGCCCGGTGACGAGGAGAGCGAAATGACGGAGCCTTTCACGACCACTGACGCGGGCATCGCTGCGCCGAGTGACGACCAGTCGCTGACGATCGGCCCAGACGGCCCGATTCTGTTGCAGGACCACTACCTGATCGAACAGATGGCGATGTTCAATCGGGAGCGCATCCCGGAGCGCCAGCCGCACGCCAAAGGTGGTGGCGCATATGGTCATTTCGAAGTGACCAATGACGTCAGCCAATACACCAGGGCCGCGGTGTTCCAGCCCGGCACCAAAACCGAGATGCTGGCCAGGTTTTCCACCGTCGCCGGCGAGCGGGGCAGCCCAGACACCTGGCGCGACCCGCGGGGCTTCGCGCTGAAGTTCTACACGAGCGAGGGCAATTTCGACCTGGTCGGCAACAACACCCCGGTCTTCTTCATGCGCGACCCGCTGAAGTTCCAGCACTTCATCCGGTCCCAGAAGCGCTTACAGGCAAGCAATGTGCGTGACCACAACATGCAGTGGGATTTCTGGAGCCTGTCCCCGGAATCGGCGCACCAGGTGACATGGCTGATGGGCGACCGGGGAATCCCCAAGACCTGGCGGAACATGAACGGCTACAGCAGCCACACCTACAGCTGGATCAACGCGGCCGGCGAGATCTTCTGGGTGAAGTACCACTTCGTCACCGATCAGGGCATCGAGTTCCTGACCCAGGAGGACGCCGACCGGTTGGCCGGTGAGGACGGCGACTATCACCAGCGCGACCTGTTCGAGTCGATCGAACGCGGGGATCACCCGAGCTGGACGCTGAAGATGCAGATCATGCCGTACGAGGAGGCCAAGAACTATCGGTTCAACCCGTTCGACCTGACCAAGGTGTGGCCGCACGGCGACTACCCGTTGATCGACGTCGGCAAGATGACGCTGAACCGCAACGTCACCGACTACCACGCCGAGATCGAGCAGGCGGCCTTCGAGCCGAACAACACCGTGCCCGGCACCGGGTTGAGCCCGGACAAGATGCTGCAGGCTCGCGGCTTCTCGTACTCCGACGCCCATCGCGCCCGGCTGGGGACCAACTACCGCCAGATCCCGGTCAACACCCCCAAGGTCGAGGTGAACAGCTACTCCAAGGACGGCGCCATGCGGATGAACAACGTGTCCGACCCGGTCTATGCGCCCAATTCCTACGGCGGGCCGCACGCCGACCCCGCACGCGCCGCCGAGATCCGCTGGCACGCCGACGGGGACATGGTCCGCTCGGCCTACACGCTGCACGCGGAGGACGACGACTGGGGGCAGGCCGGCACCATGGTGCGCGAGGTCCTCGACGATGCGGCCAGGGAACGCCTGGCGCACAACATCATTGGCCACGTCTCCCAAGGTGTGAAAGAGCCGGTGCTGTCGCGGGTGTTCGAGTACTGGCGCAACGTCGATCCCGACCTCGGCAAAAAGGTCGAGGAAGGCGTGCGGGGCAACGGGGGCTGACCGCCCGTCGGTGCGCCTGGCATGATCGCTGCATGACCATGCGGGTGACGCAGGTTGTCCAGCTGCACGGGGCCGCGATGGCCATCGGATTGGTTCTGGCGGCCGCGGCCGCAATGCCGGTGGCGGCCGCGCACCCGTCGGAGCCCGGCGTGGTGAACTACGCCGTGCTGGGCAAGGGATCGGTCGGCAACATCGTCGGCGGGCCCATGGGGTGGGAGTCGGTGTTCACCCAGCCCGGGCAAGGTGACTGGGTGGACCTCCCGGACTGCAACAACTGGGCCGACATCGGTTTGCCCGAGGTGTACAACGATCCCGACCTGGCGTCGTTCAACGGGGCCCTCACCCAGACGTCGGCCAGCGACCAGACCCATCTGGTCAAACAGGCCGTCGGGGTGTTCGCCACCAACGAGGCCGCCGGACGGGCATTTCACCGGGTGGTGGATCGGACGGTGGGCTGTTCGGGACAGACCACCGCGCTCCACCTGGACAACGGCAGCACGCAGGTGTGGTCGTTCGACGGCGGGCCGGCCGGCCCGGCCGATGAGAACTGGACGAAGCAGGAGGCCGGCACCGATCGCCGGTGCTTCAATCAAACCAGGCTGCGCGAAAACGTGTTGCTGCAGGCGAAAGTGTGCCAATCCGGTAACGCCGGACCCGCGGTGAACGTGCTAGCTGGGGCGATGCAGAACGCGTTGGGTCAATAGTCGAGCGATTGGGTAACCGTCTGTCCCGAGCACCTCGAAGTGCGGAGAAGGGAATTTGTCGGGGGCATCTGATAGATGAAGCACTAGACGAAGTGGTGCCGATTAACGTTCGATTAGCTGCGCAGGGAAGCGGTCCGCAGGCGCATGTTCAGGTTTGCCCGGGCCCGAAGGGATCGTGATATGACGTTCGCGCCGATCACCGCCGCGGCTTCGCAGTCGGAGTCGCGCGTGCCCGGTGCCGAACCCGCCCCCGAACTCAACATCGCCGAACTGGCCGACTCCGCGGCCGTCGCGCAATACATCGCCGAGGGATGTCTGGTGGACGCCCCGCTGGGTCGTGTCGGCCTGGAGTTGGAGGCCCACTGCCACGACCCGGCCGACCCGCACCGCAGACCGGGCTGGAGCGAGATCGCCGACGTGCTCGACGCGCTGCCCGCGCTGCCGGGCGGCAGCAGGATCACCGTGGAACCGGGCGGTGCCGTCGAACTGTCGGGGCCGCCGGCCGACGGCGTGGTGCCGGCCATCGAGGGCATGCGCCGGGATCAGGCCGTGCTCCAGCCGGCGTTTGCTGCGGCCGGGTTGGGCCTGGTCTTCCTCGGCGCCGATCCGCTGCGCCCGCCCAAGCGCATCAACCCCGGCGCCCGGTACCGCGCCATGGAACAGTTCTTCGCGACCAGCGACTCCGGGGAGGCCGGCGCGGCGATGATGACCTCCACCGCATCGATTCAGGTCAACCTGGACGCCGGGCCGCGCGACGGCTGGGCGGCCCGGGTGCGCCTCGCACATGCGTTGGGGCCCACCATGATCGCGATCACCGCCAACTCGCCGATGCTGGACGGCGACTTCACCGGCTGGGTGTCGAGCCGGCAGCGGGTGTGGGGCCGGATGGATTCAGCGCGCTGTGGACCCATCCTGGGCGCCAGCGGCGACGACCCGGGCACCGACTGGGCGCGGTATGCGCTCAAGGCCCCGGTGATGCTGGTGCACAACCCCGACGCCGAGGCGGTCACGCATTGGGTGCCCTTTGCCGATTGGGTCGACGGCCGCGTGTTGCTCGGGGATCGTCGCCCCAGCGTCGCAGACCTGGAATACCACCTGACCACGCTGTTCCCGCCGGTGCGACCCAGGCAGTGGCTGGAGATCCGTTATCTGGACAGCGTGCCCGACGCGCTGTGGCCCGCCGTCGCGTTCACCCTGACGGTCCTGCTCGACGACCCGGCCGCCGCCGACATCGCGGCCGAGGCCGTCGAACCGGTGGCCACCGCCTGGGACACCGCGGCCCGGGTCGGGCTGCGGGACCGGCGGCTGTACGCGGCGGCCAACGCGTGCATGACCGTCGCCGCCGCGAAGGCGCCCGCCGAACTCGGCGATTCGATGCGCCGGCTGGTCCGATTGGTCGACCAGGGCCGCTGCCCCGGCGACGATTTCTCCGACCAGGTGGTCGCGCACGGCCTGGCCCCCACGGTGGCGCGACTCGCGCAAGGGGAGCCGTGACGTCTCCGGAGAATTCCGACCCGCTGCGCCCGGCTGCGCCGCGCTTACGGTCGTCATGCCGGGAGGGCATCGCCGACGACCTGGCGCGGACGCGGACGCGGACGCTGCGGCTGGTCGAGTTCGACGACGCCGAACTCTACCGGCAGTACGACCCGTTGATGAGCCCGCTGGTATGGGACCTGGCGCACATCGGCCAGCAGGAGGAGCTGTGGCTGTTGCGCGGCGGTGACCCCGCGCGCCCCGGGATGCTGCCGCCGGCGGTGGAGGGGCTCTACGACGCCTTCGTGCATTCCCGCGCCAGCCGGGTCGATCTGCCGCTGCTGTCGCCGGACAAGGCGCGGGCCTACTGCCGGACCGTGCGTTCGGCCGTGCTCGACGCGCTCGACGCCTTGCCCGATGATCCCGCCGGCGACGAGGCCGCGTTCGTGTACGCGATGGTGGTCAGCCACGAAAACCAGCACGACGAAACCATGTTGCAGGCGCTGAATCTGCGCAGCGGCGCACCCCTGTTGCGGGACGCCGCCGTGCTGCCGGCCGGTCGAGCGGGTTTGGCCGGCACGTCGGTGCTGGTGCCCGGCGGCGAATTCGTGCTCGGTGTGGACGCCGCCGCCGAGCCGTATTCGCTGGACAACGAGCGCCCGGCCCACGTCGTCGACCTGCCCGCGTTCCGGATCGGCCGGGTTCCGGTCACCAACGGCGAATGGCGCCGGTTCGTCGACGACGGCGGCTACGACCAGCCGCGCTGGTGGTCGGAGCGCGGCTGGCAGCACCGCCGGGTTGCGGGCCTCACCGCGCCGCAGTTCTGGAGCTCCGACGGCGCGACCCGCACCCGGTTCGGCCACGTCGAGGACATCCCGGCCGACGAACCCGTCCAGCACGTCAGCTATTTCGAGGCCGAGGCCTACGCGGCCTGGGCCGGTGCCCGGCTGCCCACCGAGATGGAATGGGAGAAGGCCTGCACCTGGGATCCGTCCACCAATACCCGGCGCCGGTTTCCCTGGGGCGAGCGCAAACCGGACGAGGCGCTGGCCAACCTCGGCGGCACCGCGTTGCGGCCGGCGCCCGTCGGCGCCTACCCGGGAGGCGCTTCGCCGTGCGGGGCCGAGCAGATGCTCGGCGAGGTCTGGGAGTGGACCACCTCCCCGCTGCGGCCCTGGCCGGGGTTCGTGCCGATGCTCTACGAACGGTATTCGCAGCCCTTCTTCGACGGCGATTACCGGGTGCTGCGCGGCGGCTCCTGGGCCGTCGAGCCCGGCATCATGCGCCCGAGTTTCCGCAACTGGGATCACCCCTACCGGCGCCAGATCTTCTCCGGCGTCCGGTTGGCATGGGACGTCCCCGACGCCGGGGGTCGCGCCTGATGTGCCGGCACCTGGGCTGGCTGGGGACCGACGTCACGATTTCCTCGCTGGTGCTCGACCCGCCGTTCGGCCTGCGGGTGCAGTCCTACGCGCCGCGCCGACAAAAGCACTGCCTGCTCAACGCCGACGGTTGGGGCGTCGGGTTTTTCGACGATCATGAGCCGCGCCGCTGGCGCAGCCAGGCGCCGCTGTGGGGCGACGTGTCGTTCGATTCCATCGCGCCCGCGCTGCGCAGCCGCTGCGTGGTGGCCGCGGTGCGCTCGGCCACCGTCGGCATGCCGATCGAGGCCAGCGCGTGTGCGCCGTTCACCGACGGGCAGTGGTTGTTGTCGCACAACGGAATCGTGGATCTGGCCGTGTTGCCGGCGACGTCGCGCGCCGAATCGGTCTGTGACAGCGCGATACTGGCGGCCACCATCTTCGGGCGCGGCCTCGACGCGCTGGGGGAGACCATCGAAGAGGTCGCCGCGGCCGATCCGAACGCCCGGCTGAACATATTGGCCGCCAATGGCTCTCGCATGCTGGCGACGGCCTGGGGCGACACGTTGTCCATCCTGCGGCGCCCGGACGGAGTGGTCCTGGCCAGCGAACCCTACGACAACGACTCCGACTGGGAGGACGTGCCGGACCGCCACCTTGTCGAAGTCACCGCGAACGGTGTCACGATGACGCCGCTGGATCAGTCGAGAGGATCTTGATGACGCTGTCGCTGTCGAACCACCTGGCCGCCGACTCGGCGTACCACGCCTTGCGCCGCGACGTGCTGGAAGGCCTGCAGAAGACACCAAAGACATTGCCGCCCAAATGGTTCTACGATTCCGTGGGCAGTGAGCTGTTCGACCAGATCACCCGCCTGCCGGAGTACTACCCCACGCGCGCCGAGGCCGAGATCTTGCGGGCACGGGCGGCCGAAGTCGCATCGGCCAGCGAGGCCGACACCCTGGTGGAACTGGGCAGCGGGACATCGGAGAAGACGCGGGTGTTGCTCGACGCGCTGCGGGCGCGGGGTTCGCTGCGCAGGTTCGTCCCGTTCGACGTGGACGCCAGCATCCTGTCGACCGCCGCCGCGGCGATCCAGCAGGAGTATGAGGGCGTCGAAATCAAGGCCGTCTGCGGCGATTTCGAAGAGCACCTGACGGAGATCCCCGACGGCGGGCGCCGGCTGTTCGTGTTCCTGGGGTCGACGATCGGCAATCTCACGCCCGAACCCCGCGCGGAATTCCTCGCGGCACTGTCCGCGCAGATGCGGACCGGCGACAGCCTGCTGCTGGGCACGGACCTGATCAAGGACACCGAGCGGCTGGTGCGCGCCTATGACGACGCCGCCGGGGTGACGGCGGCGTTCAACCGCAATGTGCTCGCGGTGGTGAACAGGGAGCTCGACGCCGACTTCGACGTCGGCGCCTACCGGCATGTGGCCCGGTGGAACGCGGCGGAAGAACGCATCGAGATGTGGCTGCGGTCCGACCGGCGCCAGCGGGTGCGGGTCGGTGCGCTCGAGCTGACCGTCGACTTCGAAGACGGCGAGGAAATGCTCACCGAGGTGTCGTGTAAGTTCCACTCCGACAAGGTGACTGGTGAATTGGCGACTGCGGGGTTGCGCCGCACCCAGTGGTGGACCGACGAGGCGAACGACTTCGGGTTGTCGTTGGCCGTGAAGTGACCGGCCCCACCGCGCTGGCCGATCAATGGCGGTCAGCCCGCCCGCCGATGGCCGGACTGCACCTGGACAACGCCGCCTGTTCGCGGCAGAGTCTGGCGGTGATCGAGGCCGCCGCGCAGCACGCCCGCAACGAGTCCGAGCTCGGCGGCTATGTCGCGGCGGAGGCGGCCACACCGGTGCTCGACGCCGGACGCGTGGCATTCGCCGCGCTGACCGGAATGGCCGATGCCGAGGTGGTTTTCACCACCGGCTCGCTGAACGCCCTGGATCTGTTGCTGGGCAGCTGGCCGGCAAAGCGCCGAACGGTGGCTTGCCTGCCCGGCGAATACGGACCCAACCTGGCGATGCTGGCCGCGCACGGATTCGACAGGCAGCTGCTGCCGACCCTGGAAGACGGCCGGGTCGCGCTGGACGACGCGGCGCTGGCGTTGCAAACCGATCCGCCCGACTTGGTGCATCTGACCGCGGTGGCCAGCCATTGCGGTGTGGTGCAACCGGTTTCGATGGTCGCCCAGCTCTGCCGGGAGCTGGGGCTGCCGCTGGTCGTCGACGCGGCCCAGGCGCTGGGCCAGGTGGACTGCGCGGTGGGCGCCGACGCGACCTATTCCTCGTCGCGCAAGTGGATCGCCGGGCCGCGCGGTGTCGGGATGCTCGGGGTGCGCCGCGAGCTGATGGAAAGCCTGCGCCCACGGCTGGCCGCGCCGGACTGGGCCCGCAGAGACGGTTCGCCGACGGTGGCCGAACAGCTGGAATTCGGCGAGGCCAATGTCGCCGCGCGCGTGGGGTTTTCGCTGGCGCTGGGCGAGCATCTGGCGTACGGGCCGCAGGCGGTGTGTGCGCGGCTGGCCGAGGTGGGCGGCGTGAGCCGCACGGTGCTGGCCGATGTGGCCGCCTGGACGGTGATCGAAGAGGTCGAAGAACCCAGTGCCATAACCACTTTGGTGCCGAACGACGGCGCCGACCCGCAGGCGGTCCGCGACTGGCTGCTCGCCGAGCGGCGAATCCTGACCACGTTCGCCGGCGTGCAGCGGGCGCCGCTGGAGCTGACGGAACCCGTGCTGCGGATCTCGCCGCACGTGGACACCACCGCCGAAGACCTGGAGACGTTCGCCGAGGCGCTCATCGCCGCCACGGCGGCGACCGCGACCAGCTAGCCGGCCTTGTGTGCGGTCAGCAGGTAGGCCGGCATCTTCATCCGGCCCTTCTCGTCGCGGTCGTGCTGCGGGCCGTCGGGGACCGGCGGAATGTTGGCGTGGATGTAGGCCGGCCGGATCTCGTCGATCTCCCAGTACTTGCTGACCGCCTCGCGCAGCTCGTCCTCGTCGACCTCGTTGGGCTTGCTTTCCCACTCGTCGGGGAAGGCGCCCTTGGCGAAGACCAGCACGAAGTAGCCGGCCCCCGGCGCCGCCGCGCGGTGTACCGAGTTGAGGTAGCCGTCGCGGCCCTCGATCGGCAACGAGTGGAACAGCGTGCTGTCGGCCACGGTGGAGAACCGTCCGTCGTAGCCGGTGAACGACGTGATGTCGGCCTGCACGAAGGTGGCCTTGGTCAGGCCGCGGTCGGCCGCGGCCTTGGTGGCCGCCGCGACGGCGGTGGGGGTGAGGTCGATGCCGACCACGGTGTAGCCCTGGGTGGCCAGGGTCAACGACAGCTCGGCGACTCCGCAGCCCGCGTCCAGCACGTCGCTGCGGAACTTGCCGGCCGCGATCAGGGCGGCCAGTTCGGGCTGCGGCTCACCGATGTTCCACGGCGGCGGGCCCTCGAACTCGCCCTGCTCGCGATACGCGCTGTCCCAGTCCATGACTTGATCGGGCACGGTTTCCAACTCCCTGTTTGCTGTTACGCGCCGCTGGCGCGAAGACGGGTATGCAGCGCAGCCATGCACCGGCAGCTCCGCGTGGTTGCGCTGTCAGCTCGGCACGTCGAGCCGCCAACCGCTTCAACAGTACTTCCGCGCGACGCGTCGCCGAGTTTGTGCCTGTCATGCCCATGACGTTGGTAAGCCGCGCTTGTCTGCGGCGAGCTACCCGCGGTCAGGACTCCCACGTGTGCACCGGCTCGTTGGCGTGCATGTGCTCGCAGTACCGGTGCAGCATCTCGGCCAGCGCCGCCGGCCTGCTCATGCCGCCGTCCTGCAGGGCCCGCACGGTGGACACCTGCCAGCTGGCGCCGTTGCGACCGGTCCGCGCCCGGCCCTCGATGACCCCGAGGAACCGGTCGCGGACCTCGGCGTCGACACCCCAGCGCTGCAACCCCTCGTCGGCGATCGGCAGCAGGGTGTCGAGCACCAGTTCGCGCGCCGTCACCTCACCGAGCCCGGGCCAGCGCAGCCGGGCGTCGATGCCGTCCAGCGCGGCCGCCAGGAAATTGGCTTCCGCCACACCGAAATCCATGGCGGTCCACAACGGTTTGTCCGCTTCGGACAAGCTGCGCAGCATGCCGTAGAAGAAGGCCGAATTCGCCAGCATGTCAATGACGGTCGGCCCGGCCGGCAATACCCGGTTCTCCAGCCTCAGATGGGGACGACCGTCGACCACGTCGTACACCGGACGGTTCCACCGGTAGACGGTGCCGTTGTGCAGCCGCAATTCGGCAAGGTGCGGGATGCGCCCGGCGGCCAGCTCGGCGACCGGATCTTCGTCGGACACCTCGGGCAGCAGGAATTCGAAGAAGCGGATGTTCTCTTGGTACAGGTCGAGGACCGAGCTGATCCACTGTTCGCCGAACCACACCCGCGGCCGCACGCCTTGGGATTTCAGCTCATCGGATCTGGTGTCGGTGGACTGCGCGAACAGCTCGATACGGGTTTCCGCCCACAGCCGGTGGCCGAAGAAGAACGGCGAGTTGGCGCCCAGCGCCAACTGCGGGCCGGCCACGATCTGCGCCGCATTCCAGTTGGCGGCGAAGGTCTCCGGATCCAGCTGCAGATGCAATTGCATGCTGGTGCAAGCGGATTCGGGTGCGATCGTCGAGGTGTGCCAGCTCAGCGGCTCGGGTCCGGAAATGTTGATGTGGATGTCTTCGCCGCGGGAGGTGAAGATCGATTCGTTGAGCGCGGCGTATCGCTTCGATTCGCTCATCCAGCCGTGCTCCAGGTGTTCGGCCATCAGTGTGGGCAGGATGCCGATCATGACGATGTGGGCACCGCCTGCGGCGCCGGCTTTGTTCTCGGCCTCGTTCAGGCTGGCCCGCACCTCGGTCTCGAGATCCAGGCCGGTGTGCCCGGGCAGTGCGTGCGGCGGAACGTTGAATTCAATGTTGTAGGCGCCCAATTCGACCTGGTACGCCGGATCGCCGATCGCGTCCAGCACGTGGCGATTGGACATCGCCGGCTGGTAGTCGGCGTCGACCAGGTTGCACTCGATCTCCATGCCGGTCAGCGGCTGCTCGGAATCGAAGTCTGACTGGGCGAGCATCCTCTCGAAGGCGTCCAGACACAGCTGTATCTTGCGCCGGTATTCCCGTCGGTGTGCGCTGTCGTACGTGGTGCGCTTGACCTCTTCGCCCACACCGCAGATGCAACAGGGTTAACGCCAGTTACGCAAGCTTTCACGAGTCGCAGTTGTGGCCCCGTCCGCCGGGCGGGTAGACCATGATGGACTTTTGCCGCAAATGTGTCACGGGTGGAGGAGAGCAGTTGGCCGAGTTCGCCGAATTCGTCGCCGCGATCGACCAGGGGACCACCAGCACTCGCTGCATGATCTTCGATCACGAGGGTGCCGAGGTGGCACGTCATCAACTCGAGCACGAACAGATCCTGCCCCGGGCCGGCTGGGTGGAGCACGATCCGGTCGAGATCTGGGAGCGCACCTCCTCGGTGCTGACGTCGGTGTTGAACCGGGCCAACCTGAGTACGAAAAACCTTGCTGCGCTCGGTATTACGAATCAGCGCGAGACGACTCTGGTGTGGAACCGCAAGACCGGGCGACCCTATTACAACGCGATCGTCTGGCAGGACACCCGCACCGACCGGATCGCGTCGGCGCTGGAACGCGATGGTCGCGGCGACGTGATCCGGCGCAAGGCGGGCCTGCCTCCGGCCACCTACTTCTCCGGCGCCAAGCTGCAGTGGATCCTGGAGAACGTCGACGGGGTGCGCGCGGCCGCCGACAACGGTGACGCCCTGTTCGGCACCGCCGACACCTGGGTGTTGTGGAACCTGACCGGGGGGCCGCGCGGCGGAGTACACGCCACCGACGTGACCAACGCCAGCCGGACCATGCTGATGAACCTGGAGACCCTGGACTGGGACGACGAACTGTTGTCGATCTTCTCCATCCCTCGTGCAATGTTGCCGAAGATCGGGCCGTCGTCGTCTCCGCGGCCCTACGGCGTGACGTCGGAGACCGGGCCGGCCGGCGGCGAGGTACCGATCACCGGGATGCTCGGCGACCAGCACGCGGCGATGGTGGGTCAGGTGTGTCTGTCCGAGGGGGAAGCCAAAAACACCTACGGCACCGGAAACTTCCTGCTGCTCAACACCGGTGAGACCATCGTGCGGTCAGACAACGGGTTGGTGACCACCGTCTGCTATCAGTTCGGGGACGCCAAACCCGTGTACGCGCTCGAGGGTTCGATCGCGGTGACCGGCGCGGCCGTGCAGTGGCTGCGCGATCAGCTGGGCATCATCAGCGGTGCCGCGCAAAGCGAATCGCTGGCACGACAGGTCGACGACAACGGCGGGGTCTATTTCGTTCCCGCGTTTTCCGGTTTGTTCGCGCCCTACTGGCGGTCCGATGCGCGCGGCGCGATCGTCGGCCTGTCCCGGTTCAACACCAACGCGCATCTGGCGCGCGCAACGCTGGAGGCGATCTGCTATCAGAGTCGCGACGTGGTGGACGCCATGGCGGCGGATTCCGGTGTGCGCCTTGAGGTTTTGAAGGTCGACGGCGGTATCACCGGTAACGACCTGTGCATGCAGATCCAGGCCGACGTGTTGGGCGTGGACGTCGTGCGCCCGGTGGTCGCGGAGACGACCGCGCTGGGCGCCGCCTACGCGGCAGGTCTGGCGGTGGGGTTCTGGGCCGATCCGGCCGACCTGCGCGCCAATTGGCAGGAGGGCAGGCGCTGGGCTCCGGCGTGGAACGACGAGCAGCGCGCCGCGGGTTATGCGGGGTGGCGCAAAGCCGTGCAGCGGACCCTGGATTGGGTCTCCGTAACCTGAGGGTCACGTGACGCCGCCCGATCCGGGGCCCGCCGGAGGCACTCAGTCTTCGCCGAGAATGCCGTAGATCTCACGCCGCGCATTGTTGAGGATGTCCACGATGCGCTGCTGCTGGTCGGCCGAAGCGGTGTGGGCGGACTGCCCGACCGCGCCGAACAATTGGCCGACGGCCGCCCGCAGATTCATGTGACCCGGGTCGGCGCCTTCGGTGATCTCCTCCCACGGCGGGGTTTCGATCTTCTCGGCCGCCGCGCGGCCCTGTTCGGTCAGCTCGAAACGCTTCTTGCTGCCGTCGGTTTCGCTCGCGGTGATCAGGCCTTCGTCGTCGAGCAGTTGCAGTGTCGGGTAGACCGAACCGGGGCTCGGCTTCCACAGTCCATTGCTGCGCTCGGCGATCTGGTGGATCATTTCGTAGCCGTGCATCGGCCGCTCGGCCAGCAGCGTCAGGATGGCCGCTCGCACGTCGCCGCGCTTGCCGCGACCCGGGCCGCCGCGGCGCCATCCGCCGCGCCGGCCACCGGGGCCGAAGCCGAAGCCCGGGCCGAAGCCGGGACCGAAGCCCGGGCCGAAACCTGGGCCGAATCCGAGCGGGCCGTCGTGGCCACCGGCGTGATCGCGCAGGTGCTCGCGGAAGTCCCGCCGGGCCTGGCGCCGTGCCTCGTGCAGGGCGCGCCGGTCAACCGGGCCGGAGCCGAAGCCGAATCCGATACCGGGCCGACCGGCGAATGGTCCTTCGGGGGGAGTGAATGGGTTGCTCATTTTTCTGTCCTTACGTTTGGGGGTCGCGCACCGGTCGTGCGCTTCGAAACATCACGATATATCGAAAACTAACGCGATGCAACGAGATATGTTGAATACCTGCATTAATTTGCCGCTGAGCTGCGCAAACCGGGTGATGCTCGTTCATGGCCGTACGGTTTGCATGCACCAGACGGCGGGTAGGAACTAGTGAGATGAACGCTGACAACAACCTGAAGGTCGACGGCGGTCGCACGGGCGCGGCCGCATTCGGGCGGCCCGACGGTGCCCGGCGCCG
This sequence comes from Mycobacterium colombiense, assembly GCF_001672755.1. Taxonomy (GTDB): domain Bacteria; phylum Actinomycetota; class Actinomycetes; order Mycobacteriales; family Mycobacteriaceae; genus Mycobacterium; species Mycobacterium colombiense_C. The sequence goes on from NZ_LZKI01000010.1 coordinate 15,000, forward strand.
CAACAGCTGGACGTGGATCAACTGGGGGCTGGCGCTGGCGACGGTGCCCGCGGCCGCGCTCGTGATGCTCTTCGCGCTCGGTGCCGTGATGAGCACCGACGGTTGCAGCGACCGCAGCTGTCCCAACCTGGGCCACGGTGGGATCGATTTCGGCGTCGCGTTCTACGGTGCGCCTGCGGTCGCGGTGGTCGTCATCGTCATCTCGTTCTTCACCGCGAAGCGGCGCGGCGGCATCGCGGTACCGCTGTGCGGATGGGCGTTGCTGATCATCGACGTCGCCCTCATGGCGGCGAGCGTGGCCGGCTAGTGCGGCACTGAGAATCCGTCCGGCGTACCGGGGTCTCCCGGACCGGGACCACCCGATCGGGGGTCAGGCCATCCGACGGATGATTGCGGCGCTGACGGCACCGCGCCCGGCGGCGGGCTGGGCCAGCCCGGGGGGCCGTGGTACGCACCGCCGGGCGGTGGCCACGGCGTCGGCCCCATCGGTCCTGGCGCGGGCATGACCGGGCGCAGCCGGGCCAGCTCGCGCCGGTGCCGCTCGGCGAGGACGGCCGCGAGCACCAGCTCCGGTGGGGCGCCGGGCGGTGGTGGCGGCGCGATGCGGGCCACCACGTCACCGGCGATCCGGTATCCCATCTGCAGGCGCAGCTGACGGTCGAGCTGCGTTGCCCTGGAAAGGAATTGGCGCGCCACCTCGGCCTGACCGGCCGACAGACCGGACAGCTGCAACGACGACGCCCACCATGCCAAGGAGGGCGGCATCATGGGCGGGGGCCCGAGCCGGGGTCCGCGTTCGTTGACCACCACGGTGCCGGCGAAGATGTCGCCGATCCGTTTGGCCTTCGGAGACAAGATGCTGCAGATAACGGCGGGACTACCGAACAGCATCCAGATCTCCACCAGCCCCGCCAGGGCCCGAAACAGCGCCTGGCGGAAGCGTTCTGGGCCGCCGTCGTCGGACACCACACGCAGGCCCATCGCGATCTTGCCGACCGAGCGCCCCCGCGTGGCCGTTTCGAGAACCAAGGGATAGCCGACAATGACCAGCACCGTAAATATCAGCAGGATCGCGTTGGTCAGTGCGGTATCGAATTGAGTCAGGGTGGCCGCCCACAACATCAGGCCGAGCAGGTAGCCGATGACCATGACCACGATATCGATCAGCGCACTGAGCGTCCGCACCGGCAGCTGGGCGATCTGCACATCGAGCACCACAGCGTCCCCGGTCACCACCTCCGACATAACTTCGAACGGTACAGGCTGGGTGCGTGTGGCCGGCCGCACTTTGTCAGGCCGGCGGTGCGATTAGGCTGCCGAGGGTGGATGTCGATGCATTCGTGCTGGCCCATCGCCCGACCTGGGACCGCCTCGACCGATTGATCGGCCGGCGCCGGTCGCTGTCCGGCGCGGAAGTCGACGAACTCGTCGAGCTTTACCAGCGGGTCTCCACCCACCTGTCGATGCTGCGCTCGGCGTCGTCGGATTCCGTGCTGATCGGCCGGCTGTCGAGCCTGGTCGCGCGGGCCCGGTCGGCGGTGACCGGTGCCCACGCGCCACTGAGCAGTGCGTTCACCCGGTTCTGGACCGTCTCGTTTCCGGTCGTGGCCTACCGCACCTGGCGGTGGTGGCTGGCCACCGCGGCGGCGTTCTTCGCCGTGGTCGTGATCGTCGCGCTCTGGGTCGCCGGCAGCCCGGATGTGCAGTCCTCGCTCGGAACACCCAGCGACATCCAGCAATTGGTCAACCACGACGTGGAGTCGTACTACAGCGAACATCCCGCCGCGGCGTTCGCGCTGCAGATCTGGGTCAACAACTCCTGGGTTTCCGCGCAATGCATCGCATTGTCCGTGGTGCTGGGCGTGCCGATTCCCTTTGTGCTGTTCCAGAATGCCGCCAACCTGGGCGTCATCGCCGGGCTGATGTTCCCGGCCGGCAAGGGTGCACTGCTGCTGGGTTTGCTTGTCCCGCACGGACTGCTGGAGCTCACGGCGGTATTCCTCTCGGGCGCAACGGGAATGCGGCTGGGCTGGTCGGTGATCTCGCCCGGGGACCGGCCCCGGGGCCAGGTGCTCGCCGAACAGGGCCGCGCCGTCGTCTCGGTCGCCGTGGGTCTGGTTGCGGTGCTGCTGGTTTCAGGGTTGATCGAAGCGCTCGTGACACCGTCGCCGTTGCCGACGTTCGTGCGGGTCGGAATCGGCGTCATCGCCGAGGTGGCGTTCTTGTCCTACATCGTCTACTTCGGCCGCCGCGGGGTGAAGGCCGGGGAAAGCGGCGACATGGCCGACGCGCCGGACTTCGTTCCGACTCGCTGAGCCGGGTGTCGCCGGCGGGCTACAGACGCCCGGTCGCCTTCATCGCCAGATAGTGATCGGCGAGGGCGGGTGCCAGTTCGGTGGGCGGGGCGTCGACGACCTCCACCCCGCTGCGGCGCAGCCGGGTGGCGATCGCGCCGCGGTCATTGCGGGATCGCTCGGCGGCCGCCGCGTCGTACACCGCCGCGGCGTCCGAGCGCCCCCCGGCCATTTGGTCGACGCGCGGATCGGAGACAGCCGCCACCAGCAGGTGATGCTTGGCCGACAGCTGCGGCAGCACGGGCAGCAGGCCCTCGTCAAGCGCGGCCGCGTTGAGATCGGTCAGCAGCACCACCAGGGACCGCCGGCGGGCGCGCAGCGCGATCGCGGAAGCCATTGCCCGCCAATCTGATTCGACGAGGGTAGGTTGCAGGGGCGCCATCGCGTCGACCAGCTGGGCAAGCAGTTCGGTGCGCGAGGCGCCGAACACGCCGACTCGGCTCACCCGGTCGTGGGCGAGGAAGTCGACATGGTCGCCGGCCCGCGACGCCAGGGCCGCCAACAGCAGTGCGGCGTCCATCGACCAATCCAGCCGCGGCCAGCCCGCCGGATCGGACGCCGTCGGGTCGACACCGACCCGACCCGCCGCCGTGCGGCCCGTGTCGAGCACGATCACCACCCGCCGGTCGCGTTCGGGCCGCCAGGTGCGCACCACCACGTCGGCGCGACGCGCGGTGGCGCGCCAGTCGATCGAGCGCACGTCGTCGCCGACGACATACTCTCGCAGCGAGTCGAATTCGGTGCCCTGCCCGCGTACCAGCGTGGGCAGCAGGCCGTCGATCTCGCGGAGCTTGGCGAGCCGCGACGGCAGGTGCTTGCGGGCCAGGAACGGGGGCAGTACCCGCAGCTGTCCGGGCACCGGTCGCGAACCCTGCCGTCCCGCCAGCCCGAGCGGGCCGATCGATCGGGCGGTCACCACGGTCGCTCGCTGGTCGCCGCGGCGAACGGGCTGTAGCCGGGTCTGGACGTGCTGGTCTTGCCCGGCGGGGATGTCGACGGGATGAATGCGCGGCCGCGCCTGGGCGCTGGGCGGCCAGGCGTCGCGGATCTGGCCGCGGAACCGGCGCGCGCCGTCGTTGTGGATCGACAGCCCGCACTCCACCTGCTGCCCGAGCCGCGCCGAGCGATCCGGGGAACGCACGTAGCGCAGTTTGGCCGTGCTGGCGGCAAGGACGATGTCGAAGGCCACCGCGATTGCCAGCGCCATCAGCAGGGCCGCGAAAGTGGTTGCCGGCCAAGGAGAAAGCGCGATAGGCAGGACGCAGATCAGTGCGACCAGCCCGGTGCGTCCGGTCAGGACCACTATCGGGGCACCGGAACCGACGCCAGGATCCCGTCGAGCACGCCGTCGGGCGTGGCCCCCTCGAGTTCGGCCTCGGGCCGCAGCATGACCCGGTGCCGCAGCGTCGGGCGGGCCATGGCCTTCACGTCGTCGGGCGTGACGTAGTTGCGTCCGGACAGCCACGACCAGGAGCGCGCCGTGGCCAGCAGCGCGGTCGCCCCGCGGGGTGACACACCCAGTTGCAGCGCAGGGGAGGAACGGGTGGCCCCGACGATGTCGACGATGTAGCCCAGCACCTCGTCGGCAACCAGCACGTTCTGCACGGCGGCGCGGCCGGCCGCCAGGTCGGAGGGCCCGGCCACCGGGTTGATCGCCGACAGATTGCGCGGGTCGAAGCCGTGCGCGTGCCGGTGCAGGATGGCGATCTCGGCGTCGCGTGGCGGCAGCGTCACATTCAATTTGAGCAAGAAGCGGTCCAGCTGGGCCTCGGGCAGCTGGTAGGTGCCCTCGTACTCGACCGGGTTCTGGGTGGCGGCCACGATGAACGGGTCGGGCAGCGGCTGCGGTTCGCCGTCGACGCTGACCTGACGCTCTTCCATCGCCTCGAGCAGCGCGGCCTGGGTCTTGGGTGGGGTCCGGTTGATCTCGTCCGCCAGCAGCAGATTGGTGAACACCGGCCCGGGCCGGAACACGAACGCGGCGGTGCGCGCGTCGTACACCAGTGAGCCGGTCACGTCGCCGGGCATCAGGTCGGGGGTGAACTGCACCCGTTTGAACTCCAGCTGCAGCGCCGCGGACAGCGCGCGGACCAACAGCGTCTTCGCCACTCCCGGAACACCTTCCAGCAGCACGTGGCCGCGGCACAGCAGCGCGATCACCAGGCCGCTGACCACGCCCTCCTGTCCGACGACGGCCTTGGCGAGCTCGGCGCGCAACGCCAGCAGCGCCTCGCGCGCCGATTCAGCGGTGGGGGATCCAGCGGTAATGGGTTGTGTCACGGGTGTGCGACCTGCCTTTCGATTTCGTCGAGCGCACGGGCAAGTTGTAACAGGTCGTTGTCGGTCGTCGGGGGCGGACCGAACAGATGGTAGGAGACGAACGCCGGATCGGCTCCGGTGCGCTGGGCCGCGGTGGTCACGACGGCCGCCGGCGAAGCGCCCGCACCCAGGCCAAGCCGCGGCAGCAGCCGCGCCACCGTGGCGGCGCGCAAAGCCGCGGCCGCGCGATCGCGTGCCCGTCGGGACCGGTACAGCCGCCCGCGACCCTCGACGGTCTCCGAGGCGCGCACCACCACGGGCAACTCCTCGGCCACCAGCGGTCCGGGCCGACGGCCCTTCCAGACGGCCACCAGCAGCACCACCAGCGCCAGTTGTCCGACGATCCAGATCACGTTGGGCGGAATCAGCTGGAAAAGCGTTGACTTGGGCGAGGATTCACCCTCGATATGACGCGGTGCGTACCAGATGAGCCGGGGGCGGTCGCCCGCGAGGTTCATCGCCAGCGCGGTGTTGCCCGCCTGCAGCAGGCTGCCGTTGGTCATGAAGTCGGTGCTGCCGACGGCGGTGATGGTGCGTCCGTCGCTGCGGAAGCGGATCAGCGCGCCGTCGTAGCAGCGGGTCATGGCGCGGCCGTCTTTGGACTCGTAGGTATTGGTGGCCCCGAATCGGACAGACCCGGCCCGAACAGCCTCGCGCAGCGTGCAATTCGGGTCGAGGTCAAAGCCGTTGGCGCCGGAGACCCGCACGCCGGGCAGCAGCGCCTCGCGGGTCCGGGTCGTCGGTTCCACCAGCAGCAGGTCCGAATGCACGTTGTCCAGCCGGTCAAGCAGCGTGTCGGTGAGGTATTGGCTCTGGGCCACCAGGATCAGCGCGTCCGGGCGCGCCGCGTGTTCGACGTCGGCGATGTTGTTGGCCACGACGACGTCGACTCCGGCGCCGCGCAGCAACTCAACCAGCGCGTGGGCACCGTCGGAACCGGTCGACGCGGGATCCATGCGGGCCCCGGGTCGCGCTGCGCTCAGGTATGCGTCGACGCCGGCGATGACGGCGAGCACCAGCAGGGTGACGAATACCCAGCGCCAGGTGCGCCCGCGGCGCGGCGTGATCTCGGGACCGGAGTCGGTGATCGTCGCCATTACCGCACCTGCGCCCATGACTCGGGTGCTTGCGCCCGGCCGGGCTCGAGCGGACCGCCCTGCCAGCGGGACCGCAGGTGGTCGTCCAGGTCGGTGATCATCTGGTAGGCATCCTGGGTCCCGGGTTGTTCGCCATACGTGACGTCGTTGAAAGCCGTTGCCGCTTGCGTTAATTCGCCGGCGAGGTGGGGCAGCGCGGCACCCGCGTCGCGGGCAAGCTCGTTGGCCGTGCGGCCCGGGGCCGGTGTCAGCACCCCGGTCTCTTCGAGCTGGCGGGCGACGGCGCGCAGCCGGTGACGAATCGCGGCGGCCCAATCACCCTCGGCCGCATAGTTTTCCGCGGTCGCGCGATGCTGGGCGGCGGTCAGTTGGGCGGCTTCGAACAGCGCGTGGTCGCCGCCGCGTCGGGTGCGCATGGTGCGCCGCAGAATGTAGATGCCGACGATCACCGCGATGGCGAGCAGGACGAAAAGCACCGTGGCGGTGAGCCATCCGCCGGGCACCGAGGAAGTCTTCTGCAGCAGCCGGTAGATCAGGTCGTTGACCCAGTCGACGAAATGTTCCCGCGCGGAGCCCTTGGAGTAGATCGGTTTGTTGAGCTCGTCCTGCGCGGCGCGATGTGCGGCATCGCGGTCGATGTCGATGGAAGGCATCCTTGAGCTAGTCCTCGCTCGGCCCTTACAGGGGCCGCGTCAGCCAGAGGTTGTCGGTGGACGCGGCCGCATACGGCCCCTGGGCGGCTCCGCTCTGTAGCACCAGGTCGAATGCCTCGGCGCGCATCCGGCGGTCGGTGTACAGCAGCACGATGACCCCCGCGTTGAACGGTGCGGTGATGATTTCGCCGATGGCGGCGCCCACCGAGAGAACCGCCGTGCTGACCAGGAACGCCGTGCCGGACGAGGTGATCTGGAAGAACTGGCCGACGATGCTGAACGGCACCGCGACGGCGTTGGCGACGACGGCCGTCACCAGGAACGCGAGCACCCGGATGCCCAGCACTCGCCAGAATCCGTTGCGCACCAGCTTGAACGATCGGGCGATCGCGTCCAGGACGGGCAGCCGCTCCAGCACGATCAGTACCGGGGCGAACAGCACCACGGTGTAAAGGAACACCAGCAGCGCGAGGACGACCAGCACCAGCGGAATGCCCAGCACCACGGCGGCCGCGGCGCTGCCGATCGCCGCCAACACCCCGATGATCACCGCGACGAGCCCGGCAAGGGCGGCGACCACGACGGCTTCCAGCAGGGCAAGGCCGAGCAGGGTCAGCAGCCGCCCGCGGATCTTGGCCCAGGTTTCGCCGATGGTGATATGTGACCCGAACACCGCCCGCCCGACGATGACGGTGAGCATCCCGGACAGCAGCATGCCGCCCAGCCAGCCGACCAGGATGCCGCCACCCACCGACACGGACCAGGCCCCGAGGACGCCCGAGCTGAGTTGGCCGGGCTGATCGCTGGCGAGCCTGTCGGCCGCGGCCAGTGGCCCGAAGAAGGCGACCTTGGTGACGATCTGCATGATCACCACGACGATGGCGGTCAGGCCCAACGTCGCTTTCGGGTTAGCCCGGACGTAGCCGACCGCGCCGTTGAAGATGTCGCCGAGGGTCAGCGGCCGCAGCGGGATGATCCCGGGTTTGACGGCCGCGTACCCCGGCGCTGTGCCGAAGGATTGCGGCGATCCGTACCCCGGCGCGGGCCCATATCCGGGTGGTGGCCCGTAGCCGGGCGGTGGTCCGTAGCCCGGCGGCGATCCGTACCCCGGCGGGGGTCCGTAGCCGGGCTGGGATTGGTACCCCGGCGGCGGGCCGAAAGCCGGTGGCGCGTCGTACGGCGGTGGCGGGCCATAGCCCGGAGGTGCACCGTACCCCGGCGGCGGGCCGTAGCCCGGAGGCGGACCGTATTCAGGTTGTGGGCCGGATGCCGGTGGCGGACCAGCCGGATAACCAGGCGGCGGCGCGCTCACCGAACCCCGCGGCCTCTGCAGCCGGGCGCGTCGTTCGTCATGGGCTCCATCCTGTCGGCGGCCGGGGCATTTCACAACGTTGACCCCCTGCCCGGCGCGTAGCGTCTCAGACATGGCGGAACTCAAATCCCGGATCCGGACCGACCTGACCGCGGCGATGAAGGCCCAGGACAAGTTGCGAACGGCCACCCTGCGCATGCTGTTAGCTGCGATCCAAACCGAGGAAGTTTCCGGTAAGGAGGCCAAGGACCTCACCGACGAGGAAGTCATCAAGGTGCTGGCCAAAGAATCGCGCAAGCGGAGCGAATCCGCGGAGATCTACACCCAGAACGGGCGCGGAGAGCTCGCCGCCAACGAGCACGCCGAGGGGCGGATCATCGACGAGTACCTGCCCACCCCGCTCACCGAGGCCGAGGTGGCCGACGTCGCCGACACCGCCATCGCGCAAGTCGCCGAGGAAATCGGCGAGCGGCCGGGGATGAAACAGATGGGCATGGTGATGAAGGCCGCCACCGCGATCGCCGCCGGCAAGGCCGACGGCGCGCGCCTCTCGGCGGCCGTCAAAGAGCGGCTGTAACCACCCGGGTTCCGTCGTCGCCGCGGCGCGTCACGCGCCGGGCGTCGAGCTGTTCCAGCAGCGGCACCGCCACCCGCCGGCTGGTGCCCAGCGCGCGGCGCGCCTCGCTGACGGTGAACGGTTGTGGCAGCGCCGCCAGCACGCCGGCGGCGCGGTCCAGGGCGTCGGGCCCCAGCACCACCCCGTCGGCGATCCGCGCCAGCCGCCCGGCCCGCACCGCCGCGGCCAGCTCGCGCGGGCCCAGCTTCAGCTCGGCCAGCTCGTCGGCCTCGGGCGCCCGGAACGGCTCGGCGGCCAGCCACTCCTCGACCGCGGACACGGCCTCGTCCACCCGGGCCGGCAGGCCCGCCCCGGGCGGGCGGACCAACCCGTCCGTCACCTGCAGGCCCGTGCCGTCCAGCAGCTTCGGCATCAGGTCGGCGGCGGGCAGCCCGACTTGTTGTCGCAACGTCTCCAGCGGCATGCCCGCCGCGATGTCGTGATCGCCCGCCCAGCGCCGCACCGCCGCGGCCGCCTCCTCGCGCCGCGCCGCCCACCACCGCGGATCCACCACCCAGTCGCCCACCCGCTGCCCGCGCGGCGGCAGACCCATGGCGCGCAGGTCCGCGGCGCGCGCGACGTCGGGGGCGGCGGCCTCGCCGGTGGCCAGTTCTTCGGCGCGCGCCCGCGCCGCGCCCCGCCGTCGCAGTCCGGGCGGGCGGACGTCGAGCACCTCGACGCCCGCCGCGATCCGGTGCTCTCCGGGGTCGCGGAGCAACCCGATGTCCCCCACGCGCAGCGGCAGGGGCCTGGCCAGCCGCAGCCGCGCCGCGGCGGCCCCCAGCCGGCGCACCTGCACCGGCACCGCCGCCGACCCGATGTGCAACACCAGCTGGCGGTGCAGCGTGTCCGCCGACCGCAGGGCGACGTCGATCTCCGCGGTGTCCAACCAGGCCCCTGGCGTGCGCACGGTGTCCCCGCGGCCGACGTCGTGCCGGTCAACGCCGCGCAGATTCAGCGCCACCCGCGAAACTGGGCCCACCGCGTCCGCGCCGCGGCCCAACGATTGCAGCCCGCGGACGGTGACGCGCCGCCCGGCGTGCTCGAGCTCGTCGCCCACCCGGACCGTGCCGGCGGCCAGCGTGCCGGTGACCACGGTGCCCGCGCCCCGCACGGTGAAGCTGCGGTCCACCCACAGCCGCACGTCGGCGCCGGGGTCCGGCGCGGGCAGCCGGTCGGTCAGCGCCACCAGTTCGGCGCGCACCCGGTCGAGGTCGGTGCCGATAGCCACGGGGGTGCCCGCAAGTGATGTGGCGGCAAGCTTTTCGGACGCCTGCGCGACCGCCGGGCCCGCATCGGCGAGGTCGGCCTTGCTGATCACCAGCAGTCCGTGCCGGACCCCGAGCGCATCCAGGGCGGCCAGGTGCTCCTCCGACTGTGGCATCCAGCCCTCGGTGGCCGCGACGACGAACACCACCGCGGGGACCGCACCGACGCCGGCCAGCATGTTGGCCACGAACCGCTCGTGGCCGGGCACGTCGACGAACGCGAGCTGACGGCCGCCGAGCTCCGTCCACGCGAAGCCCAGATCGATGGTCAGACCGCGGCGCCGCTCCTCGGCCAGCCGATCCGGCCACATGCCGGTAATCCGTTGCAGCAGAGTCGATTTGCCGTGATCAACGTGTCCGGCTGTGGCTAGGACGAACACGCCCGCACCGCCGCGGCCAGCAGCTCGTCATCCTCGGGCGCCACCGTGCACAGGTCGAGCAGGCACCGGCCGCCCTCCAGGCGGCCCACGACGGGTGGGCTGGCGAGGCGCAGCGCGGCGGCGTAGGACTCGGGCAGGCTCACCGCGGCGCTGGGCAATTCGACACCGGGCGCCCCGCCGCCGCCGACGGCCGCGACGCAGTCCACCGCCATCGCCCCGGGCAGCCCGGCGGCCAGCGACTCGGCCCGCGCGCGCAGCCGCTCGACATCGGCGGCCAGCGCCTGCGCCACCGGCGGGGGCGGTCCCAGCAGTGTCGCCTCCAGCGCGGCCAGCGTCAGCTTGTCGACCCGCAGGGCGCGCGCCGCGGGATGGCGGCGGATCCGCTCGATCAGCTCGGCGCCTCCGAAGAGCAACCCGGCCTGCGGCCCGCCCAGCAACTTGTCCCCGCTCGCGGTGACCAGGTCCGCGCCGTCGGCCAGCATCGACGTCGCATCCGGCTCGTCGGGCAGCACCGGATGCGGCGACAGCAGGCCGGAGCCGATGTCGACCACCAGCGGCACGCCGAGCTCGCGTAGTTCCGGCGCCAGCGTCGCGACGTCGACGGCCGAGGTGAACCCGGTGACGTGGAAGTTGGACGGATGCACCTTCAGCACGAAACCGGTCTGCGGCCCGAGCGCCTCGGCGTAGTCGCACAGGCTGGTGCGGTTGGTGGTGCCGACTTCGCGCAGTCGCGATCCGGTGGATTCCAGCAGCTCCGGGATGCGGAACCCGTCACCGATTTCGACGAGTTCGCCTCGGCTGAGCACGATCTCCTTGCCGGGTGCCAGTGCCATGGCGGTCAACAGCAGCGCGGCCGCGTTGTTGTTGACGACATGCACGCCGCCGGTGGTCGGGACCGCACCCGCCAGGGCGGCCAGCGCACCCCGGCCGCGGCGCGCCCGCCGGCCCGTCGCCAGGTCGAACTCGACGTCGGTGGCCCCGCCGGCGGCGACCACCGCGTCCAGCGCGGCCCGCGACAGCGGGGCGCGGCCCAGATTGGTGTGCACCACCACCCCGGTGGCGTTGATGACCGGCCGCAGGCTCGAGGCGGTGGCGGGAAGGGCGGCGACCGCGTGCTCGGCGACCTGCTCGGGTGCGATCTCGCCGGCCCGCGCCCGCCGCTGGGCGGCGGTGATCACCGACTTGACCAGGTCGCGGCCTAGCACCCGTTGCGCCGCGACCAGCCGCGGATCGGCGAGCAGCGTGTCGGTGCCGGGCACCCGTCGGCGCGGGTCGCTCATGTCGGGCCCGAAAGAACATGGCGGAGGCGGACGGGAATTGAACCCGCCAACGGCAGCGACTGCCGTTCGACGGTTTTGAAGACCGCGCCGGTCACCAGACCGGACACGCCTCCTTCAGCCATGGCGCCAATTGTCGCAGCCTCCGCGGCGCGGGCACCATGGACGCCGTGACGTACCGACTGACTCAATACGCCCACGGCGGCGGCTGCGCCTGCAAGATCCCGCCCGGTGAGCTCGAGGAGGTGGTCCGCGGGCTGGGATCCAAGCCGCCGCGCGACGCGGTCGGGGAGCTGCTGGTGGGCCTGGACAACGGCGACGACGCGGCGGTGGTCCGTATCCAGGACGGTACGGCGCTGATCGCGACGACCGACTTCTTCACCCCGGTGGTGGACGACGCCTACGACTGGGGCCGGATCGCGGCCACCAACGCGCTGTCCGACGTCTACGCGATGGGTGGGCGCCCGGTGGTCGCGGTGAACCTGCTGGGCTGGCCGCGGGAGGTGCTGCCGTTCGAGTTGGCCGCCGAGACGTTGCGCGGCGGGCTGGACGTGTGCGGCCTGGCCGGCTGCCACCTGGCCGGCGGGCACAGCGTCGATGACCCCGAGCCCAAGTACGGGCTGGCGGTCACCGGGATCGCCGATCCAAACCGCCTGCTGCGCAACGATTCCGGCAAGCCGGGAACGCCGCTGTCGCTGACCAAGCCGCTCGGTGTCGGCGTCCTGAACAACAGGCATAAGGCCACCGGGGAGCGCTTCGAGGAGGCCATCGCAGTGATGACGACGCTCAACGCCGAGGCGGCCGGCGCGGCGCTGGCGGCTGGCGTCGAATGTGCCACCGACGTCACCGGTTTCGGGCTGCTCGGCCATCTGCACAAGCTGGCGCGGGCCAGCGGCGTGACGGCGGTGGTGGACTCGGCCGCGGTGCCCTACCTGGACGGCGCACGCGAGGCGCTGGCGGCCGGCTACCTGTCCGGCGGCACCCGGCGAAACCTCGACTGGGTGGCGCCGCACGTCGACCTCTCGGCGGTGAGCCAGGACGACGCCCTGTTGCTCGCGGACGCGCAGACCTCCGGTGGGCTGCTGATCGCCGGGGAGATTCCGGGGGCGCCCGTCATCGGCGAACTGGTGCCGCGCGGCGAGCACACCATCGTGGTGCGGTGAGCGGTCCGATCGCATCAAGGTGCATGGCGACCCGCTGCGCCCGGCTTCGCCGCGCTTGCGATCGCCATTAGGGTGAGCACATGGCCCTGCGCGAAGTTTTCCTGGAATGGCCCGTCCTGCGCCAGTTGCGGTCGACAGACAAGCTCGGCCGCGGCTCGGCGGTGACGTCCAAACACACCCGCGCGCTCACGCCGCGCACCACCACCGCCGACCGTGTTGTGCAAAGCGTGTGCCCGTACTGCGCCGTGGGCTGCGGGCAGCGCGTGTATGTCAAGGATGAGCGGGTCGTTCAGATCGAGGGTGATCCCGATTCGCCGATTTCGCGAGGGCGGTTGTGCCCCAAGGGTTCTGCCAGCGAACAGCTGGTGAATTCACCCGGGCGGCAACTGCAGGTGCTTTACCGGCCGCCCCGGGCGACCGAATGGCAGCCGCTGGAGTTGGACACTGCGATCGACATGATCGCCGACCGCTTCGTGGAATCACGCCGAAACAGTTGGCAGGACATCGACAAGAAGGGCAACCTGCTGCGCCGCACCATGGGTATCGCCGCGCTCGGCGGTGCGACCCTGGACAACGAAGAGAACTACCTCATCAAGAAACTCTTCACCGCCGCGGGCGCCATTCAGATCGAGAACCAAGCTCGTATTTGACACAGCTCAACGGTTCCCGGTCTGGGAGCCTCCTTCGGGCGCGGCGGCGCCACCCAATCACTGCAAGACATGGCCAACGCGGACTGCATCGTCATCCAGGGCTCCAACATGGCCGAGTGCCACCCTGTCGGCTTTCAGTGGGTGGAAGAGGCCAGGGCCCGCGGCGCGCGGGTGATCCACGTCGACCCGCGCTTCACCCGCACCTCGGCGGTCTCCGACCGGCACATCCCGATCCGCGCCGGTTCGGACGTGGTGCTGCTCGGCGCGTTGATCAATCACATCCTGTCCAATGATCTGTGGTTCAAGGAGTACGTGCTGGCGTACACCAACGCCGCGACCCTGATCAACGAAAACTTCAGGGATACCGAGGATCTCGGCGGCCTGTTCTCCGGATTCGACCCCGAAACCGGGCAATACGACACGTCGAGCTGGGCCTACGACGAGCAGGACGACGGCCAGATCGAGTCCCCTGACGGGGGTCACACGCACGGCGCCACCGCCTCGCAGAGCGCCGCGGGTGACGAACACGGCAGCGGCGGCCCGCCGCTGGCGCACGCCAAGGTGAAGCGAGACGAAACCCTGCAGCACCCCCGCACGGTGTTCCAGATACTCAAGCGCCACTACGCCCGCTACACGCCGGAGATGGTCAGGGACGTCTGCGGTATCAGCCGCGAGGACTTCGACTATCTGGCCCAATCCATCGTGGCGAACTCCGGGCGCGAGCGCACCACCTGCTTCGCCTATGCCGTCGGCTGGACCCAGCACACCCTCGGCGCCCAATTCATCCGCACCGCAACGATTTTGCAACTGCTGACAGGCAACGTGGGTAGACCCGGCAGCGGGATCATGGCCCTGCGCGGTCACGCCACCATCCAGGGCTCCACCGACATCCCCACGCTGTTCAACCTGCTGCCCGGGTACCTGCCGATGCCGAAGGCGGGCATGCACGACACCCTCGCCGACTACCTCGGCGCGGTGAGCTCCAAGAAGCAGAAAGGCTTCTGGGCCAACGCCGATGCCTACACGGTCAGCCTGCTCAAGGCGTGGTGGGGGGATGCGGCCACGGCGGACAACGACTGGGCTTACGACTACCTCCCGCGGCTGTCCGGTCCGCACGGCACCTATCAGACCGTGATGGGGATGCTGGACGACGAGGTCGAGGGCTACTTCCTGCTCGGGCAGAATCCCGCGGTGGGTTCGGCCCACGGCCGCATGCAGCGCCTGGGCATGTCGCATCTCAAGTGGCTGGTGGTGCGCGACCTCAACCTCATCGAATCGGCCACCTGGTGGAAGGACGGGCCGGAGATCGCGTCGGGCGAGCTCAAGACCTCCGACATCGAGACCGAGGTGTTCTTTATGCCCGCCGCAACGCATGTCGAGAAGGCGGGATCGTTCACCCAGACCCAGCGGCTGTTGCAGTGGCGTCACAAGGCCGTCGAGCCGCCGGGCCAGTGCCAGAGCGAGCTGCAGTTCTTCTACGAACTCGGCAAGCGGATCCGGCAACGGCTGGCCGGCTCGACCGACGAGCGGGACCGGCCGCTGCTGGACCTGACGTGGGACTACCCGACCGACGAGCACGGCGAGCCCGACGGGGAAGCGGTGCTGGCCGAGGTCAACGGGTACCGCGTCGGGGGCGCCGAGAGCGGAAAACCGTTGACCTCCTACACCGAGCTGCGCGCCGACGGGTCGACGGCCGCCGGCTGCTGGATCTACACCGGGGTGTACGCGAACGCCACCAACCAGGCCGCGCGCCGGGTGCCGGGTGGCGGTGACTCGCCGAGCCAATCCGAGTGGGGCTGGGCGTGGCCGGCCGACCGGCGGGTGCTCTACAACCGCGCCTCGGCCGACCCCGAGGGCAAGCCGTGGAGCGAACGCAAGAAGTACATCTGGTGGGACCAGGACGAAAAGCGCTGGGTCGGCTACGACGTGCCGGACTTCGTGGCCGACCGGGCACCCGGTAGCCGGCCCGATCCGGACCTGGGTGGTCCCGACGCGCTGGCCGGGGACGACCCGTTCATCATGCAGGCCGACGGCAAGGGCTGGCTGTTCGCGCCGACGGGCGTGGTCGACGGTCCGCTGCCCACGCATTACGAGCCGCAGGAGTCGCCGGTCACCAACGCGCTCTACCCGCAGCAGCGCAATCCGGCGCGAATCACGTTCCCGCGCAAGGACAATCTGAGCGCGCCGAGCGCGGGCGACCCCGGCGCCGAGGTCTACCCCTACGTCTTCACGACCTACCGACTCACCGAGCACCACACGGCCGGCGGCATGAGCCGGTGGCTGCCCTACCTGTCGGAGCTGCAGCCGGAGATGTTCTGCGAGGTGTCCCCCGAACTGGCCGCCGAACGGGGCCTCGAGCCCTACGGGTGGGCCACCATCATCTCGCCGCGCGCCGCGATCGAGGCCCGGGTGCTGGTCACGAAGCGGGTGAGCCCGCTGATCATCAACGGCCACACCGTGCATCAGATCGGGCTGCCGTATCACTGGGGCGTGGGTAGCGACGCGGTGGTCAGCGGCGACGCGGCCAACGACCTGCTCGGTGTGACGCTCGATCCCAATGTGCAGATCCAGGAGTCCAAGGCCGGCTCGTGCGACATCCGCCCGGGACGCCGTCCGCAGGGCGAGGAGCTGCTGCGCTTGATCGCCGAATACCAGTCCCGGTCGGGCGCCACCACCGAGACGGACAATGTACGGATCGATGATGCCGTGTGGGACATCATCGGGCGGCCGGACACGAGGAGGGCAGATGGGTCAGCTGATTGGACCGACTGACCCGGCCACCGACGCCGGTTGGTCGGATCGCAAGCCGCGGAAAGGGTTCTTCACCGACACCTCGATCTGCATCGGCTGCAAGGCCTGCGAGGTCGCCTGCAAGGAGTGGAACCGCAACCCGCGCGACGGCGACCTCGAGTTGTTGGGGTCGTCGTACGACAACACCGGGGCGCTGGGCGCCAGCACCTGGCGGCACGTCGCCTTCATCGAGCAGGGCCGCGACCGCATCGAAGAGGCCCGCGAATCCGGTCGCGCGCTGATCAATCTCGGCATGCCCGCCATCCCCGGTGCCGCGAAACCCGAGGAACCAGAGCCTGTTTCGCAGCCGCTGTACACGCCGGAATTCCGCTGGCTGATGTCATCGGACGTGTGCAAGCACTGCACGCACGCCGGCTGCCTGGACGTGTGCCCGACGGGCGCGTTGTTCCGCACCGAATTCGGCACCGTCGTGGTGCAGCACGACGTGTGCAACGGCTGCGGAACCTGCGTGGCCGGATGCCCGTTCGGCGTGGTCGAACGGCGCAGCGACGGCACGTACGCGACGCCGGTGGAACGCCCGGGTAGGCCGAAAGAGGAATTCGTCACCGGCGTCGCCCAGAAGTGCACGCTGTGCTACGACCGCCTGGTCGAGGACCAGGTACCGGCGTGCGCCAAGACCTGCCCGACGACGTCGATCAAGTTCGGCAATCACGACGAGCTGGTGACCCAGGCGCGCGAGCGTGTGGCGCAGCTGCACGCCGAAGGCCGAACCGAGGCAAGGCTTTACGGCGCCAACGAGAACGACGGCGTCGGTGGGATCGGATCGGTGTTCCTGCTGCTCGACGAGCCCGAGGTGTACGGACTGCCGCCAGATCCGCGGGTGTGCACGGCCGACCTGAAGACCATGTTCAAGCGGGCGAGCATGGCCGCGGCCAGCATGGTCGGCGCGGCCGCGTGGGCATTCTGGAGCAGCCGGTGAGCACCTCGGAATTCGACAGCTTCCGCCCGCCGGAACCCGGCAGGCGCCGCAAAGGCAAGCGCGCGGGTCGCCGCGGCGGCGGCGACGGGTCACGCGAGATGCCGATGGTGCCCGACGCCGAATTCACCTCGTATTACGGACGCCCGGTGGTCAAGCCGGCGCCCTGGGGACACGAGGTGGCGGCGTACCTTTTCCTGGGCGGCGTCGCCGGCGGATCCGGCCTGCTGGCGGCGGGCGCCCAGCTCACCGGCCGAAACACGTTGCGCCGTAACACCAGGCTGTCCGCCCTGATCGCGGTGTCGCTCGGCGCCGTCGCGCTGGTAAAGGACCTGGGCCGGCCCGAGCGTTTCGTCAACATGCTGCGCACGGTCAAGCTGACCTCGCCGATGAGCATCGGCTCGTGGATCCTCAGCTTCTTCTCCGCCGGCATCGGAGTCGCCGCGGCCGCCGAGGTGGACCGGATGACCGGCGAGCGAATCCCGTTGGGCCCGTTGCGGCCCGTGCTGCGCGCCGCGGAGGGACCGGCCGGACTGGAAGCCGCCGCCTTCGCGGCGCCGCTGGCCGTCTACACCGCGGTGCTGCTCACCGACACCGCGACCCCGACGTGGAACGCCGCGTATCGAGACCTGCCCTTCGTGTTCGTCAGCTCGGCGAGCCTGGCCGCGTCGGGGTTGGCGATGATCACCACCCCGGTCGCCGAGGCGGGGCCGGCCCGCAAGCTGGCCGTCATCGGCGCGGTCAGCGATTTGGTCTCCGCCAGATTCACCGAGTACCGGATGGACCCGGTGACCCGGGAACCGCTGCACCACGGCACACCTGGGCGGTTGCTGTCGGCCAGCGAATGGCTCGCCGCCGCAGGGGGTTTGGGTGCGCTGCTGGGCGGACGGCACCGCGGTGTCGCCGCCCTGTCCGGCCTGACGTTGCTGACGGCGTCGGCGCTGCTGCGGTTCGGCTTCTTCGAGGCGGGCAAGGAATCGGCCGGCGACCCCCGCTACACGATCGAGCCGCAGAAGCGCAGGCTCGCCGCCCGCCGGGCGGCCGGCGTCACCGGGGACTCCATCACCACCGCGGACTGAACGCCGGAATCGTTTGCGCCCGGAGCAGCCGGGTACCCCGTCACGCATGACGAATTTTGGCTACACTTTGATGACCGAACAGAGTGGACCCAAAGACCTTGTCCGGTATGCGGTTTCGGCTGAAGAGCGCGGATTCGACTTTCACGTGTGCAGCGACCACTTTTCGCCGTGGCTCACTTCGCAGGGGCACGCGCCGAATGCCTGGGCGGTGTTGGGCGCGGTGGCGCAGGCCACCGAGCGGGTCGATCTCTACACCTATGTGACGTGCCCGACGATGCGGTATCACCCCGCGATCGTCGCTCAGCAGGCGGCCACCGTGCAGATCCTGTCCGACGGCCGGTTCACCCTGGGCCTGGGCAGTGGGGAAAACCTGAATGAACACGTCGTCGGCAAAGGCTGGCCGACCGTCACGCGCCGGCAGGACATGCTGCGCGAGGCCATCAAAATCATCCGCGAGCTGTTCGGCGGGCAACTGGTTGACTTCACCGGCGACTATTTCCAGGTCGATTCGGCGCGGTTGTGGGACGTACCGGACGTTCCGGTCGGCATCGGGGTGGCCATCGGCGGCACCAGGGCCGTCGACAAGTTCGCCAAGCTGGCCGACCACCTGATCGCGACGGAACCCGAGAAGGGGCTCGTCGACGCCTGGCACGGAGCCCGCCAAGCCGCCAATCTTGCCGGCGGTGGACGCGTGGTCGGCCAGATCCCGGTGTCCTGGGACCCCGACCGTGATACCGCCGTCAAACGCGCGCACGAGCAGTTCCGCTGGTTTGCCGGCGGCTGGAAGGTCAACGCCGACCTGCCGACGCCCGCCGGCTTCGCCGGGGCAACCCAGTACGTGCGCCCCGAAGACGTCGCCGAGACCATTCCCTGCGGCCCTGACCTTGACGCGATCGTCGAGGCCGTCCGGCCCTACTGGGAAGCGGGATTCACCGACATCGCCCTCGTGCAAATCGGCGGCGAAACCCAGGAACGCTTCCTCGAAGAAGCCGCGGAGCCTTTGCTCGCGGCGCTGCGCGACGCAGCAAACTGATCGCAGGTTTGACCGCTGCGCGCCCGGGTATCCGCCTCCCAGTCGTGCGCAGCCAGCCAACGCGCGTCGGACACCGGTAGAGCTGGGACGTGAACGGGCGTTCCGGCGCGCGTTGGCCTTAGAACACTGCTGCCGCACAGCCGGCTTGCAGGCATCCGCATTCCGGTAAAGCAGGGGGAGTGAATTATGAGCGATCAAACCGGCGCCACCACAACCACACTCGTCAGGGCGCTCAGCGGCGCCAGTTTCGGCCTGGGTGTGAGCGAACTGGTTGCCCCGGGCAAAGTCGCCGCGATCGCGGGCGTGGACGCCACCGGCCGGTCGCGACGGGTGATCCGCGCGCTCGGGGTGCGTGAATGCGGCCATGGCGCGGCGCTGCTGGCCGGGCCGGCCAAGCTGGTGTGGACCCGCGTGGTCGGTGACGTGCTGGACATGGCGCTGTTGATCGCCGGAGTGGTCGCCCGTGGGCCGGGCCGACGGCGCCAGGGCGCCATTTCGGCCACCCTGCTTTCCGGCATCGCCGGACTCGACCTCTACACGGCGTTGCGAACCACCGCGGACCGACGCGGTGCTTCGCAGCTACCAGCTGTTTGATCCGACGGGTGATGTAGGAAGGGATGCGACGATGTCAAATGAATTGCAGGGCAAAACGATAGCGATCTTGGCGGCTGACGGCGTGGAAAAGGTGGAGCTCGAACAGCCGCGTGCGGCGCTGCAGGATGCCGGCGCGCGGGTGCAGCTGCTGTCCCTGAAGGACGGCGAAATCCAGGCACGCAACCACGATCTCGAACCGGCCGGAACGTTCGCCGTCGACCGGTTGGTATCCGAGGCGTCGGTGGACGAATACGACGGCCTGGTGCTGCCGGGCGGCACCGTCAACCCGGACAAGCTGCGCATGGACAGCTCCGCCGTCTCCTTCGTCCGTGATTTCGTCGGGTCGGGCAAGCCGGTGGCGGCCATCTGTCATGGGCCCTGGACGCTGGCGGAAGCCGGTGTGGCAGTGGGCCGCACGCTGACGTCGTATCCCAGCATTCGCACCGATCTGCGCAATGCGGGCGCACACGTCGTCGACGAGGAGGTCGTGGTCGACGGCAATCTGATCTCGAGCCGGTCGCCGTCGGACCTCCCGGCGTTCTGCGCGGCCATCCTCAAACAGTTCGCCCGTGAGACGGCGGGTTAGCCGCCACGACTTTCCGGCAGGTCCGTTTGAATGCGCCGGTTTGCGGGCATTATCCCGCCAAGCCGTGCTGAGCGGCAATCCTTGTAGGGTTCTCGAAAGGCCAACAGTGACAACCACGTATCCCGAGCCCGCTGTCTCGTCCGTTCCGAACGTGTATCAGCCGCAAGAGGACTCTCGATTGCTGGTCGACGTGATGCATGACACCGGCCTGATTCCCGGGCGGCGGGTTCTCGATCTGTGCACCGGCAGCGGTTTCGTGGCCATCGCGGCCGCCGCGATGGGATGTGCCGGCGCGACGGCGTTCGACATCTGCCCGCACGCGGTGCGGTGCGCCCGGGAGAACGCGGCGGTGGCCGGTGTCGAGGTCGACGTGCGCGAAGGATCGTGGATCGCGGCGGTGGATTGCGCGCCGTTCGACGTGGTCGTGTCGAATCCGCCTTATGTGCCCACGCCACCCGGTGCGGAGTTGGAAGAGATCTGCCCGAACGCGGGACCGTCCTGGGCGTGGAACGCCGGTGTGGATGGCCGGATGATCCTCGACCCGCTGTGCGAGTCGGCACCGAAGCTCCTGCGCGACGGCGGATCCCTGCTGCTGGTGCATTCGGCGCTCGCCGGCGTTCAGCAGTCCCTGGATTCGCTGAAGTGGGCCGGTATGGATGCGAAAGTGATTGCCTCCAAATGGATACCGTTCGGCCCGGTGATGTCTTCCCGGGCGAAGTGGCTGGAGGAGGTCGGCCTGATCCCGCGCGGGCGGCGGGAAGAAGAGCTGATCGTGATCCGCGCGGAGAAGCGATGACCACCACCCGGGTGCAGGTGGTGCCCAACGGGCCGGTGCTGGTGTCGGGTCCGGTGCGCATCGAGATGCCCGGTGGCGAGGTCGTCGAGTCCGACCGCTTCATGGTGGCCATCTGCACCTGCCGTCGCAGCGACCGCTACCCGCTGTGCGACACCAGCCATCGCCGGTGCCGGCGCCTCAAGACGTCGGCAGGCTCGTCTGCTCCAGCGGCCTCCGCAGCGACGTCTGACTCCGCCCCCACGACGTCATAATCCGTTCTGCCAAGCGGTCTTCGACGGCGGCATGGGCGCGGATGCCAAAGATGACATCGTGCTCGAGCCGTGGGTCCTGGGCGACGAGATCGCCCACCACGTCGTTGCGCACGACGTGTTCGTGCACCGCGTCGGCTTCGACGTGCTCGCTGTAGAACTCGATGCAGGCCGCCGGTGCCCGCAGGCGCCGCAAGGCCTTCACCATGCGCTGCGATCCCGGCGGTGAGGTGATCTCCGTCGACGCGAAGTGCCCGATCGCCGCGCCGCGCATCGAGCGGTGCAGGCCGAAGAGTGACATGAGGTTGACGACCGCCAAGGATTCGGCGGGCACCGCGTCGACGTAACCCCAATACGTCGCGTCCAGACCCGCCGCTGCCAGCAGATCAGCGAACAGCTGCTGGTGCAGCCGCGGCCCCCGTCCGGCGCCGTATTCGTCGAATTCGATTGCCACAAAAGCCGCTTTCGCCACACCCGTCAGGCGCGGGATGGCAAAGGCATGCGGATCGCCCTCTTTCAGGTGGTATAGGGAGCGATGTATGAAGTATTCGCACATCTGCTGCCAGGTTCCGGTGTCGCGCAGGTAATACGACGGGCCGGTGCCGTCGGCGGCTTCGACCGTGAGCGCTTCCATCTCGGCCGCCGCCGTCTGATCGGGATCGATGTGCCCGACATCGCGGCGCACGCCCGCCAGGAACACCCGTTCCAGTTCGGCGCGCAGCCCCAGTAGCGCGGGATTCCACTCCCAGGCGGGGTCCACGCCGGCGAGGCCGCGGTAGTGCAACTCGTAGCACATCGACAGCGCCAGTTGCAGATCAAGGCCGCAAGGATCGGAATCGCGCACCGAGGCACCGATACGCGCCAGGTGGTCAACCGACGGTGGACCGGCCAGCGCACAGCGCACGGCCGTTGACAGGGGCCCGTGCGCCGCAGGCAGGACCGGTTCGGTCAGGGTCGATGCGTGGGTCACGCCGATGTCTACCCGCTGTGCGGGACGGGCAAACGGCACGCCGGCCGGCCGCTAACGGCCGTCACCGCGTCTCAGGCGGCTTCTGAGGGTAGCCGGAAGGTGATGTCCGCGGTGGTGCCGCTGGCCGTGGTGTCGAGCTCTATCGAGTCGCTGAGCACCCGCATCAGCGGCAGGCCGCGCCCGCCGTTGCCCGGGGGGTTGGCCGGCGTCTTCCACGATCCGTAATCTTTGATCCGGGTGCGCACTTCGCCGTCGGCGAGATTGACCTCGAGCAGCATGGTTCCGGCGGCGAAACCCCGGTAGGCGTGTTCGACGCAGTTGGTGCACGCCTCGTTGACGACCAGCACGATGTCCGCCGCCCGGTCCTCCGTCACGCCTCCGGCGTGTAGCCAGCCCGCCAGCCGATGCCGGATGAGGACCAATTGGTCCGCGGTGGCGCCGGTTTCGATCCGCAGGGGTGTGTGCTGGTGTCGGTAGATCACCATCGCGACGTCGTCGTCATACCCGGCCGCAGGCGCCAGTTCGCGAAGCACCACATCGGCGACGGTGTCCAGCGGCGATGTCATGGTCTGCGCCAGAACGTCTGCCGCACGGTCGATCCCGTCGTCGATCGACTCATGTTTGCGTTCGACGAGTCCATCGGTGAACAGCATCAGCGTAGAGCCGGGCGGCAGCACCTGCGTTGCCTGCGGGCGTGGCTCGTTGCGGCGGACCGCCAGCGGCACCGACGCGGCATCGGTCAACAGCATTGTCGTGCCGGGCTGCGGGCCGGCCAGCACGGCCGGCATGTGGCCGGCGTTGCTGTACTGCAGCACCCCGGTCTCGGTGTCCAGGATGGCCAGAAACACGGTCGTGCAGTACGCGTTCGGGATCAGCGACGCCGCCGAGTCCAGCTGGTCGAGCAGCACGGCGGGCTCGGCCCCGTTGATCAGCAGCGCACGCGCGGAACTGCGCAGCTGACCCATGATCGCGGCCGCCGGCAGGCCGCGGCCCACGCAGTCTCCGACGACGATGCCGATGTGGTGCTCGCCGATCGGCAGCACGTCGTACCAGTCACCGCCGATCTCCAAGGGCGGCACCGCGGGTTCGTAGCGAACGGCGAAGCCCGGCGGCGGCTGAACCGGCGGGAGCATGGCCCGCTGCAATGTCAGCGACGTCTCACGCGCGCTCTCGAACTGGCGCACGTGCTGCATGGCCAGGCTCAAGTGACCGATGAGCACGGTGACCAGCAGCCGGTCCTCCCCGCTGACCCAGCGAGGCGTGCGCAGCTCCAGCCACAGCGTCAGGTCACCGGTACCGGAGAGTGCCGCGACCAGTCCCTGGGCCTTGCCCGGATGATCAGGCGCCTCAACCGTTTTCGCGGTGAGAGGCAACTGGTGACGCGCATCCTGGAAGGTATGGCGCAGCCACGGATCCAGTTTGCGCCACGATGAGGCCGAGGGCTCGCCCGCCGCCTGCACCGTGGGGTCGCTGTCGCCGTTGGGCCACGAGACCGCGATCACCCGTTGCACATCGATCGCCGCGCTGCACTCGTCGAGCGTGATCGACAGCAACTCGTCCACGCTCTTGGCCACCGCCACGGCGGTGGCCAGCCGCAACACCGCACTCTCCCGGGCCGCGAAGGCGCGCTCGGCGGTGACGTCGCGGATCGTGCCGACGTAGGCATCCCGATCGCTGCCGGTTTCCTTGACCGCGTTGATGCTCACCTTCACCCACGCCAGGTGTCCGTCGGCATGGCGGATCGGTGTTTCGTAGTCGGCCCGGCCGTTGGCCAGCACCTCTGATATCTGCTCGGCCGCCGTCTTCGTGTCGACCAGCCATGGGTGCGGCCACCGGTACGGCAGGCCCTCGTTGGGAAACCCGAGGATCTCGATGAAGGCGTTGTTCATCTCGACCACGGAGCCCTCGTGATCGGCGACGAAGAAGCCTTCCTGCAGCGAATTCACCAGGGCGGTGCGGAATTTGTCCCGGTCGGCCAGCCCCTCGGCGCGGGCCCGCTGTTCGGCGTAGCGCCGGTTGCCGTCGATGAAGCCGCGTGTTGCGATATCCAGCGGAACCAGCAACTGCAACAGGAACTCCAGCGCGATCGGCGCATCGATCCGCACGTCTTGCGAGATTTCGAAGACCAGGCGGACGTGCTGCTCGACGATGTCGAGCAGGCTGATCTGTTCCTTCAGGGCCCTGCGCCCGAGCTCGTTGCCGACCGACAGGCTGGCCTCGTCGTGTGAGTTCAGATAGGCACGCAGGGCGGCCTCGTATTGCGCGTGAAAGTCGTTGTCGCCGCTCAAATCGATACTCCCCTGTGACGCGCCGCCAGCACCATCGCATCGTCGGTCTCTTTCGCGTCCTTGCCGAGGAGCCCCTCCGCGATAGCGACAGCGGTGGCCGAGAAGTCGATGTGGTCCAGGTAGTCTTCGACGATTCCGTCGGTGCTCATCACGATCAGATCGCCGGGGCGAATCGAAACCACCTGCGCCGGCCTGATTTCCGGTATGCGATAGCCGACGATGCCCCCGGTAAGCCGTGCGCTGGAACGAATCTGGTTACCGGTTGGCGCCTTGGCCACCAGGTCGGCGGTGACATTGCCGACGCCGGTCCAGGTGAGCGTGTTGGCGGCGAAATCCACCCGCGCCAACGTCATTGCGACTCCGCGGGTGCCGACCAACACGCGGTGGCAGAGCTGGATCAGCACCTCGACCCGCTCGGAGCTGGCGCGCGTGACCACGTCGACGGCGCGCAGCGCGGCTTCGGCGGCGGCCGGCCCATGGCCGAGGCCGTCCACCACCCCGAACAGCGCGGCGTCACCGCCGACCTCGACTGCGATACCCCGGTCACCGGAGGTGTATTCACTGGGCAAAGGCCGCCCCGCCCTTGCCCATTCGATAGGTCCGAAGCGACCGCTCTCATGCACGAGGGGGGACCCATTTCCACATTTCGATGACAGTTCCCTGTCCCAGGGTGGATTCGACGACCAACCGGTCCATCAGCCGGCGCGCGCCCGGCAAACCCATGCCCAGCCCGCGTCCGGTTGTGTAGCCGTCCTCCATCGCCCGTTCGATGTCGGCGATGCCGGGGCCCTCGTCCTCGGCGCGCACCACCAGAGCCTTGCGCCCCTCCCGGTCGGCGATGGTGACCCGGACGGCGCCGCGGCCGGCGTAGCTGGTGATATTTCGGGCGATCTCGGAGATCGCAGTGGCGATCATCGTGACATCGGTCAGGGAGAATCCCCAATCAAGGGCGAGCTCGTGTCCGGCTTTGCGGGCTTCGACGATGTCGTCGGGGTGGTCGATGGCGACGACGATATCAGCCGCCACCGTCGAGCCCGATCGTTGACTTCCCCGCTGCGCCTTGACGATTCAGCAGCGCCAGGCCCTCTTCGAGATCCAGGGCGGTGTTCATGTCGTCGAACGCCAGACCAAGCTGGACCATCGCGAAGGCAACCTCCGGCTGCAATCCGACGATCACGGTGTCCGCGCCGCGCAGCCGCGTCATGTGAGCGATCGTCCGCAGCGACCTGGCGGCGAAGGAATCCATCACATCGATGGCGGTGACATCGACGATGATGCCCTGCGCGCGGAACTGGCTGACCCGTTCCATCAGGTCGTAGCGCAGGCGTTCGGCGTCGGAGTCGGTGAGGGCGGCCTGTACCGACGCGATGAGGATCGAGCCCTGTTTCAGGATCGGTACTGGCATGGGGTGCTCGCGTCGATGGTGGTTATCCGGTCTGCTCGCCCGTGCGGGTCACCTCGTAACCCAGCAGGCGTTCGGCTTCCTCGATGCCACCCTGCAGGTCACCGACGGCGTTCATCTTCGACAGGTCCAGCCCGATCGTCACCAGCGTCAGCGCGATCTCGGAGGACAGGCCGGTGATGATCACGCTGGCGCCCATCAGGCCGGACGCGTCGACCGTCTGCACCAGGTGGTTGGCCACCGTCGAGTCGATGGTCGGCACACCGGTGATGTCGATGACCACCACTTTGGCGCGGTTCGCGCGGATGGCCCGCAGCAGCTGTTCGGTGACCTGGCGGGCGCGCTGGCTGTCCAGCACGCCGATGATCGGCAGGATCAGCAGCTGCTCACGCACCTGCAGCACCGGCGTCGACAGCTCGCGGATGGCCTCCTGCTGCTGGCGGATGATGCGCTCGCGTTCCTGCACGAAGGACACGGCCACGGTATTGGCGATGCGGTTGGCCGCCGGTTCGTAGGCGTCGAGGACGCGGTTGAGCATCTCGAAGTCGGTCTGGTACTTCTCGAACAGTGACCGCGCCAGCACGTCGCGGAGCAGCAGCACGATGCCGACGACCTCGTCGGTCTCCACGCCCCGGGGGATGATGCGTTCGGACAGGTCGCGAGCGTAATCTTGCAGCGCCTCGACGCTACCGGTCTCGAGCACCTCGACGTAGCTGTCGTACACGGTCGTCGCCTCGGAGAAGATCTCCTCGGGGGTCATCGCGGTGAGCAGCTCGGCCTCGGTGATCCTGCGGGCCCACTCCTCCCGCAGGACGGTTCGGTTCTGCCGCAGATGCTGGACTAGCTGGGGAAGGAGACCCTCACTGGAAATGCCGATGGTCTGTGCTGCGGTGCCGGTACTGTTGAAATCCGACGGCGAATCTGACATCTGGCCTCCCGAGTGCCACGTCGCGCCCTGCGGTCTGCAGTTCCTTTTGCGAGACTAGCGTGGGTTGTCGCGGGGCACGTGTAGAGGGCATATTCTTCTCGCAGTTCGGTAACGCAGGCTAGGGTTGAACCACGCCACGGCCCAGGACAAAGGATTGCCATTGTCAGCTCCTGATTCGATTACCACGTTGGTTGAGGACCATGACGGCGTGTCCGTGGTCAGTGTCAGCGGCGAAATCGATTTGGTCACGGCTCCAGCCCTGGAACAAGCCATCAGCGCGGTCGTCGCGGACAGCCCTACAGCACTGATCATCGATCTCTCCGCGGTCGAGTTTCTGGGCTCGGTCGGCCTGAAGATCCTGGCGGCGACCTACGAGAAGCTGGGCGACCAGACCGGGTTCGGCGTGGTCGCTCGCGGTCCGGCCACCCGCAGGCCGATCCATCTGACCGGCCTGGACAAGACCTTCCCGCTGTACCCGACGCTCGACGATGCGTTGACCGGGGTGCGGGACGGCAAGCTGAACGGCTAGCTACCCACCCCGCCGCCCTGGCGGCGCGCCGTCTCCATGGCCCGGGCCCGGTGGGCCGAATTCTGACAGGTTTAGTTGCCTGACAACATGTTTGGCGCAAAGGCGGCGAGTTTGATTCCGCACTGCATCGATTTCGGGACTTATCCCGCATTTTTCCCGGAAACGCCGTCCGCGGCAGGAATTCACCCGAACAAAACCGGCGAAGACCTTTATCGGCGGCCGGTCGTCGTGAACCGGTGTCCCCGCGTAGCCCAGATGCGATGATCAGGACTATGGACGTCGACCATCCGCAAGACGACCAGCGGTGGGATCGCCGTGAGCGAGGCGAGACCGAAGTTCAACGGCTGGACCGCAATTGGAACAGCCTGCTGCAGGAGCTGCGGGTGGTCCAGACCGGGGTGCAGCTGCTGACCGGCTTCCTGTTGACCCTGCCGTTCCAGCAGCGCTTCGACGTGTTGGGCCCGCACATGCGCGTCGTCTATCTGGGCACCGTGGTGTGCGCGGTGTGCGCGACCGTCTTATTGATCGCCCCGGTCGCCATGCATCGCATACTCTTCCGGCGTCATCGGCTTCAGGTCCTCGTATCGGCTGCGCACCGGTGCGCCTTCGCCGGGCTCGGCCTGCTCGGTCTGGCGCTGATCGGCCTCACCACGATCATTTTCGCCGCGGTGGCCGGGCGAAATGTCGGCCTCATAGCCGGAGCGTGTGCGTTGCCGCTGTTCACCTTCTTCTGGTGGGTGCTGCCGCTGATGCTGCGGACGCGCGGCGACTGAGGCGAAACTCGTCGGTCAGCGGCCCGGCGCGAGTGCCGCGATTCGAGTGGAGTCCAGGTGCTCGAGCAGGTCGCGCGGATCGGCGAAGACAGGTTCGGCGCCCGCCTCCCGCAGCTCGGCGCGGGCAATGCCGCCGCTCAGCAGCCCGATGCACGGCAATTCCGCGCCGGCCGCGGCGTGCGCGTCCCACACGGCGTCCCCGACGAACACGGCGTGCGCAGCGTCGACGCCGGCGCGGTCCAGCGCCACCCGCACGATGCCGGGCTCGGGCTTGGCGGTGTCGACATCGCGCGAGGATGTCGTCTCGGAGATCACGTCGTCGCAGTCGAGCGCCTTGCGCAGAATCTCCAGCTCGTCTTCGGGCGCCGAGCTGGCCAGCACGACCTGTAAGCCCAGGTCGGCGACGCGGCGCAGCAGGTCGCGAGCGCCGGGCAAAGGTTGCAGCAGCGGGGTGATCTCCCGGTAGTACTGGCTGTGCTTGTCGCTGAGCCGCTCCTGAACATCGTCCGGGGCGTCATCGGAGAGCGCTCGGACCAGTCGGGACCCGTCCATGCCGATGCAGCGATGGATTTGCCAGGACGGCACCCGCATGCCTTCGGCGTCGAACGCGCGCTGCCAGGCGTACACGTGCAGATAGTTGGAATCCACCAGCGTGCCGTCGACATCGAACAGGACGGCGGGTGCGCCGCCGGGAGCATGCCCTGAAGTCATGTGCCCGGCATACCCAGGCCGGGTGCGGCTGACACAGTGCGGGGTCTCGTTTGGCCACCGGCGCGCCGGGTACACGTGCGTGATGATCCGCGACATCGGGCCCGGGGTTCATGGTGCCCGCCTGCGGCTCGATAGCAATCGTACGCGTACGAATAATGCTGGTACACAGTAATTCTCGACGAGGAATGACATTGGACTACCCCAAGAACGCCCCGGTCGACCATGCCCGCACCACCCGTCAGCACGCCGGCGAATCCTTCAAGAACGGTGCCAACGCCCCAGGTCTCGTCGGTTCAGCCGTCGCGGTCATCGCCCTGACCGTAGGGCTGTTCGCCGTGGCGGCCGGGCATCTGGTGAGCGGCGCCATCGCCCTGCTCGTGGCGGTCGTGCTGGGCGCGCTCAGTGCGGCGTGGCTGCTGCGCGCCCACCGCAAAGTCCGCGACGCCGAACTGCGCTGGCACGCTGAGCATTCCGATCAGCCGGCGCCACCGCCCAGCAGCTGAGGACGCCTGGTCTGTCGAGTTGACCACTTTCGGCATCGCGCGGCTGTCGGCGGCTGCCGCAACTTTTTCGGGCCGCGACCGTGTAACGCACCCCCGAACGGGGTACTGCCTGCGCCACGGGTGAGTACAGGAAAGTGCGTCAACCCGTTCCATCGCAGGAAGGAACACCAATGGCGACCACCACTGACTATGACGCACGCCGTGTATCTGACGCCGACACCCAGGAGAAATCCCCGCTCCGCGAACTGGCGCCGACCCTGCACGGGTCTGCCATCGCCGTGGTCGACGAGGACCCCAACGATGTGAACTTCTTCGAGCTGCCGGGCGCCGACCTGTCCGGAGAAGAACTGTCGGTGACGGTGATTCCCCAGCGGGCCGACGAGTTCACCTGCTCGAGCTGCTTTCTGGTGCAGCACCGCAGCCGGATGCGGGTCTCCGGCGCCGGCCTGCCGGTGTGCGCCGACTGCGCCTGACACCCGCCCCTCGAGCCGGGTGAGGCGCCTCCCGGCCCATGCCGCGACCGTGAACCCGCGCTGGATTGCCCTGGATTGTCAGTGGCATCCACTAGGTTCATCGGACAAATGGAGAAGGTACTCGGGTCGCTCCTGCTGCTGGGTTTAGCGCTCCCTTGGTATTTCACGCAGAAGGCCACCGGCAGCCTGCCGGCGGGATGCCTCGCCGGACTCGGCGGGCTCGCCGTCGCCGTGGCGATCTTGTGGTGGCTGTCGCTGCAGCGGGACCGCTACCAGGCCGACGCGCACCGACGACGCGACCTCAAACTGTCGAAATCCGGTCTTCGGGCGATCGACCGGATGTCGGGCACCGAGTTCGAGGAATTCGTTGCGGCGCAGCTTCGCGTCGCGGGGTACAGCGTCACCCCGACCGCCAGCACCGGTGACTACGGCGTGGATCTGATCGCCAGGAAGGACGGCGCCCGCATGGCCGTCCAATGCAAGAGGCTGGCGAAGGCCGTCGGAGTGGCCGCGGTCCAGCAGGTCGTGGCCGGGGCGCTGCAGCACGGCTGTAACCGGACGGTGGTCGTGACCAACCAGACCTTCACCAAGGCGGCCCGCCGGTTGGCCGGTACCCACCATTGCCGCCTGGTGGGCCGCTCCCAGGTGCAGAGCTGGACGCGAATTCAGCCCGTCGTCGTGCCGGGTCCGCGGCGCACCCATCGGGTCGCTCCGCAGGCCAGACCGCAACGGCTGGAACCGGAGTGGGAAAGCTAGCGAGATGCCATGGGCCACGGCATGTTCGGCCGGGCCGCCATCCCTCCGTGGCGTCAGCGCCCGGTTGCGTCCTCGATCACCCGCCGCGCGATGTCGCGCAACGGGGTGTTCATGCTCTGCGACAGTTTGATCAGGGTGTTGAAGGCGGTCTGGTCGTCGAGGTCGTAGCGCTCGAGGAGAATGCCTTTGGCCTGGCCGATCATGTCGCGGGTGCTCAGGGCTTCGCGGAACTGCTGGGTGCGCACGACGTTGCTCCAGGCCAGGGCGCCCAGCGTCGCGAAGATGGCGGCGATCCGGCGCGAGTCTTCGGAGAAGGACTGCGGGCGCTCGGCGTAGAAGTTCAGCGCGCCCATGCTCAGCTCGTCGGCGAACATGGGCAGCGACAGCACGCTGCGAATCGGAGTGTGTTCGAGCGCGTCGGCCCGATACTTCGGCCAGCGCTCATCGGCTTCGAGGTCGTCGATGACGACGACCTTGCGCGTCCACGCGGCGTGGACGCAGGGTCCCTCGAGGTGGCGCTGCTGGAACTCGTCGAGCAGCCGGGCGCAGTCGTGCGTGACCGACGGGGTGCTGACCTCGTTCTGCCGGCTGGTGACGGTGATCCCCGCTTCCTGGGCGCCCGGCACCCAGCGGGCCGCCGCCCTGGTCAGGTCGTCCAGCACCTGGGGAAAGTCGCCGGCGTCGGCCGAATAGATGGCCCGCAGAACGTCGGTGAGCAGGCTGAGATCGTCAAGATTGGTCACTGAGTATCGCCCTCATGCTTCGAGACCGGTGGCAGGCATAACCCGTACCGTTCAGGAGCCTGCGGTCTCGCAAGGCGATCACTTGGAGTTTGTGACGGCGACGAATGTCAATGCTGTTTGCTCAGCATTACGGTGAGACCGATTATATCGGCCTGGTTTCGGGGGATGGCGCCCGCTACCGGTCCGGCAAATGCGTGCCCTGCGGCCGGGGCGGCCGCCTTCGGTCGATCCGTGTTGCGTGGGCGGAGTCAGGTGGTAGCGTCCGGCGCATCGGCCTGACTTTGGAGCGACGATGGTGGCAACCGAAGACTTGTGGAGCAAACCCGCGGCCCTGGCCATCCCCAAGGAAGGCTATTTCGAGCTGGAACGCGGCCGGTACGGGCCGCTGTATCCGCGCACCCCGGCCTGCTACGGCTTTTCCATCATCGCCAAGGTCAAGGAAGGCCGCGAGGAAGCCGTTCGCGCTTACGGCAAACAGATCGAAGAAGCCGTCAGGGCAAACCCGGAAGTGCTGGCACCGTTGCGGCTGCACTATCTGCGCTGGCAGCTCTTCGACGTCGGGTCGGGGCTGCACTTCCAGTACCAGGGCATCTTCGACACCGACTTCGACAAATACACCGAGGACGCGGTGCAGCTGTTCAGCCAGACCGGGATCACCACCGTCTTCACCAACCTCGAGGGCTTCCCCGAGGACTGGCGGGAGAACCCGGAGGCCTTCGTCAAGTTCGTTCGCGAGCACCAGTGCCCGAGCTTCCTGGAATACGGGGAGTACCCCTATGCCACGGCCGACGAGATCAAGAAGGGGCTGCGGCTGAAAGCCGCGTTCGGCGCCATGCTGGATCAGATGCAGTGACGCACATCGGAGCGTGCAGATGCTTGAGCTCGACGACATCCAGCACATCCTGCTGACCCGGACCCCGGCCCTGACCGGGCGTTACGAGTTTCTTTCGTTCGACGATCCGGCGGCCGGCCGGGCCTGGCTGTCCGAACTGCTGGACGTCGTGGAGTCCGCCGCGTCGGTGCGAGACACCATGGATGACACCAGGCGCTGGGTCACCCTGGGTTTCACCTGGAGCGGCCTTCGGGCGCTCGGTGTGCCGGAGGAGGCGCTCGCAACCTTCCCGGAAGAGTTCCGTCAGGGCATGGCCGCCCGGGCCGACATCCTCGGCGACACCGGACGAAACCACCCCGACAACTGGGTCGGGGGACTGGCGGGCGACGACCTGCACGCGATCGCGATTCTGTTCGCGCGAGACGACGCCGAACACGCCCGCGCCACCCGGGCGCACGACGACCTGGTGCAAAGGTGCGGCGGCGTGCGCCGGTTGTCGTACCTGGATCTGAATGCGACACCCCCGTTCAACTATGCCCACGACCATTTCGGCTTTCGGGATCGGTTGTCGCAGCCGGTGATCGAGGGATCGGGTGAGGAACCCACGCCCGGCTCGGGCGCGCCGCTGAAGGCCGGCGAGTTCATCCTCGGCTATCCCGACGAGGTCGGCCCGGTGGCCAAGTCGCCCCAGCCGGATGTGCTCTCGCGCAACGGGACCTACGCCGCGTACCGGCGACTGCACGAGCACGTGGCGTTGTTCCGCGACTACATCCGTTCGCAGGCCCGCGCGCCCGATGACGAGGAGCTGTTGGCCGCGAAATTCATGGGCCGCTGGCGCAGCGGCGCTCCCTTGGTGCTGGCGCCGGACGCCGATGACCCCGAACTGGGTGCGGACCCGATGCGCAACAACGACTTCAACTACAAGGAGATGGACCCGCTCGGCTACGCGTGTCCCCTGGGTGCCCACGCCCGGCGGCTCAACCCGCGAGACACCGCGCCCAACATGAACCGGCGACGGATGATCCGCCGCGGGGCCACCTACGGGCCGGCGCTTCCCGACGGTGCGCCCGACGACGGAGTGGACCGCGGCATCGCCGCGTTCATCATCTGCGCCAGCCTGATCCGGCAATTCGAATTCGCGCAGAACGTCTGGATCAACGACCGCACGTTCCACGAACTCGGCAACGAGCACGACCCCATCTGCGGAACACAAGACGGCACAATGGAATTCAAAGTGCCGAAGCGCCCGATTCGCCGGGTTCTCAAGGGCCTTCCAGCGTTCACGACGCTCACCGGTGGGGCGTACTTCTTCCTGCCGGGCATCAACGCCATGCGCTACCTCGCGGCGCTCGACTGACAACCGGGAACCATCATGAGCACCTTGCCCGCCGCACGCACGTACAACCAGACCCACGTGCCGCGACCGCGCACGGCCGGACGGCGCATCAGCATCTACTGGACGTGGAGCTATCCGTGGGAATCCCAGCGCGACGTCGAAGCGCTGGACAACCGGTTTTCAACGATGACCGAAGTGCGCAGAGCGGCCTGGCCGCAGTACGAGGGACCCGACTGGGATGAGGCGCACTTCCTGCAGGGCATCGCCGGCACCCTGGAACTGTTCCACCGGTCGACGCTGGCATTTCAGGAGCTGGCGGGCGACGCCACCGGCCATCCGGTCGCGGTGTTCCAGCGCATCGACCAGGCCGGCTACCAGCAGCTGATCGACGAACGGATATTGGCCGACGCCGACACCCTGATGGTGTTCGGGCTCGACCATCTCGTCGGCCAAGAGGAGGCGCGCCCCGAAGAGATCGCCGCCCTGCGCGAGTGGCTGCAACGCGATGGCACCTGCCTGCTGCTGGCGCCGCACCACGACGTCGGCTTCACCGACGACCCAGCGCAGCGCCAGGTCGAATACCTGCACCACGGGGATCCGTTGGTGCCACGACAGCAGCGGTTCACCGCCTACACGCGCTCACTGATGAAGGCGCTCGACGTTCCCGTGCGCAACGCGTGGGGATTGCGTCCCGCGCTGGTCGAGGGGACCGGCGAGATCGCCCCGCTGACCGGCTTCCGCGATCTGGACGCGCCGGGCCTGTTGAACAACGTCACGACGCTGAACTTTCACCCGCACCTGCCGCATTACGAACTCACCGCCCCGGAAAGCGACCTGCTGCGCGTCCTCGGCAGGCAACTCGTGGACCCGCAACGGCCCCATCCCTTTACCGCGGCGGGCAACAGCGAATTCAACGCGCTGGTCTGGATGCCGCCGGCCGGCAACCGGGCCGGCGACATCGTGCTCGTCGACTCCACGAATTTCACGACGCTGTTCGGCGGAACGGACAGCCTCAAGAACTTCTGGCACAACCTGGCGACGATGACGTGATGGAGACCCAGAGCGCGGACGCGTCACGCTGAATACTGAGACAACTGAGCCTTGATCAGGGCTCGACGTGCGCGGCCTCAATGTGCGCGATGTGCTCGAGTTGGCGGTCGATCGATTCGAGTTGCCCGGAAAGCGTGCGAATCTGTGCAAGCACGTCCACGCGCTGGCGAACGAGCTTGTCTCGGCTCAAGGCCAGGGTGACGCGCAGATCGTCTGACCGTGCCGGACTCACCGGCTGCGACGTGTCATTGGCGGCCATGGAGGGAGCCCTCCTTCGTAATGGGCGCCCGCTCCGCTCACGGGAGCAGGAGGCTCGCCAGGTCCCGGACGCCAACGTCCCGCCGAACCCATCTGAGTCTGTCCCGGACGCCAACGTCCCGCCGGACAACGATGACGCTACACCGAATAGTGCGCCGCTTACATGGCTGCAGCCGGGCCCGGATATCAACACGTCCGGTGTCGCGGCCGGCCAGGCTAGTTCTCCTGTCGCGAGAAGCACTGACCGTGCTGCTGCCGGTCAGGCTTTTGAATTACGAGTCGGGGTGGCGGGATTCGAACCCACGGCCTCTTCGTCCCGAACGAAGCGCGCTACCAAGCTGCGCCACACCCCGCTTGAAGCTTCGACAGCCTATCGCACCGGGCCATCGGGAGGCCAAACCGCGGTGGGGCAGGTCACTTCCAGGAGCACGATCGCTCGAACTCCACCAGCGCCTCGGCCGGGCCCGCCGGGTCCAGCCCCTGCGCCGTCACCCATTCGTCGCTGAAATAGGTGTCGCGGTAGCGGTCGCCGCTGTCGGCGAGCAGCGTGACCACCGAGCCGCTGCGGCCCTCGGCGACCATCTCGGCGAGCAGGCCGAACGCGCCCCACAGGTTGGTGCCGGTCGACGGCCCGACGCGACGGCCCAGCACGGCGCTGACGTGCCGCGCGGCCGCGATCGACGCCGCGTCCGGGACGGACACCATCCGGTCGACCACGCCGGGCAGGAACGACGGCTCCACCCGCGGCCGGCCGATGCCCTCGATGCGCGACGAGGTGGGCATCACGACGTCCTCGCGGTCCTGCGCGTAGGCGGGAAAGAACGCGGAGTTCTCCGGGTCGACGACGCACAGCCGGGTGGCGTGCCGCCGGTAGCGGATGTAGCGGCCGATCGTGGCGCTGGTTCCGCCGGTGCCCGCCCCGACCACGATCCAGTCCGGGACGGGGTAACGCTCCTCGCGCATCTGCTCGAAGATCGACTCGGCGATGTTGTTGTTGCCCCGCCAGTCGGTGGCGCGCTCGGCGTTGGTGAACTGGTCCAGGTAGTGCCCGCCCGTCTCCCTCGCGACCCGCTCGGCCTCGGCGTACACCTCGCTGGAGCTCTGCACGAAATGGCAACGGCCGCCGTGGGATTCGATCAACGCCACCTTCGACGTGCTCGTCGCCGCGGGCATCACGGCGACGAACGGCAGTCCCAGCAGCGCCGCGAAGTAGGCCTCGGACACCGCCGTCGAACCCGACGACGCCTCGACCACCGTGGTGCCCTCGTCGATCCAGCCGTTGCACAGCGCATAGAGGAACAACGAGCGGGCCAACCGGTGCTTGAGGCTGCCGGTGATGTGCGTCGTCTCGTCTTTGAGGTACAGCGCGACGTCGGCGCCCGCGCTCCATGCCGAGGGCAGCGGGTAGCGCAGCAGGTGGGTGTCGGCGCTGCGCCGGGCGTCGGCCTGGATCAGCCGGATCGCGTTGTCTGTCCAGCAGCGAGAGCGGCTGCGAACCGCGATCCGGGTCTGGTCGGTCAACGCACCGATGCTGTTGGCTGCGAACGGCTCAGGTCACTGGCCGCGTCGCGGTCGCCCATCGGGGTGGCGATCAACGTCAGCAGGGTCGCCTCCGGTCGGCAGCAGAATCGCACCGGCGCGAACGGCGAGGTGCCCATCCCGGCGGACACGTGCAACTGCATGTTGGCGCCCCAGCGCGACGGTCCCTTCGCGCGCGAGCGGTCCAGACCGCAGTTGGTCACCAGCGCGCCGTAGAACGGCAGGCACACCTGACCGCCGTGGGTGTGTCCGGCCATCACCAGCTGATAGCCGTCGGCGGCGTAGCGGTCCAGCACCCGCGGCTCGGGCGAATGGGTCAGTCCCAGCCGAAGATTCGCGGCCGGACTGGCCGGGCCCGCGATGGTTTCGTAGCGGTCGCGGTCTATGTGCGGGTCGTCCACGCCCGCGGCCGCGATGTGCAGACCCGCCACCTCGAACTCGCGTCGGGTGTGGGTGAGGTCAAGCCAGCCGCGCTCGGTGAACGCCGCCCGCAGGTCCTGCCAGGGCAGCGGTTCACCGCGAACCCGGTGCGACGGGTTGGTCACGTAGTTCATTGGGTTCTTCAGCCGCGGGCCGAAGTAGTCGTTGCTGCCGAACACGAAGACACCCGGCCGCGACAGCAGATCGCCCAGGGCCTGGATGACCGCCGGGACCGCCTTGGGGTGCGCCAGGTTGTCGCCGGTGTTGACCACCAGATCCGGTTCCCAGCCCGCCAGTTCGCGCAGCCACGCCTGTTTGCGGCGCTGGCCGGGCGTCATGTGGAGGTCGCTGACATGCAGCACCCGCAGCGGGGTCGAGCCCGGGGTGAGCACGGGCATCGTGATCTCGCGCAGGACGAACGCGTTGCGCTCGATGACCGCGGCATAGCCGAGGCCGGCCACGCTCGAAGCTAGCGTGGCGGCGCCGGCACGTATCAGGACGGGCAAAACATCAGCCATGCTGGCAGCCTACTGCCGGTCGGGGACTGGCAGCGTATCTCTTGGGTCACGGCGCCGAGCCGTACGACGATGCGGCCCGGGACTGAGGTGAGGAGGAGTGCGGCAACCGCGCCTAGGGGGGCGGCTGACCGGGTGGCGGTGGCGGTGGCGCCAGCAGCGGGATCGTGATCGGCGGCAGCCCCGGAATCTCGACGACCTGCGAGCCGACCGGCGGCGGCGCGCCTTCCGGTGGTGGCGGCGGCGCCGGCGGGATGCCGTTGCTGACCTGGATCGTGACGATCGACCCCGGAATCGTTGCGCCGCTGGGTGTCGTCCCGACCACCTCGCCCTGCTTGGCGCTGCTGTTGACGAAGTTGTTCTGGTCGGCGACCTGGAAGCCCGCCTCCTTGATGCGCTGGCGCGCCGCGTCGATATCCAGGCCGGCGACGCTGGGTACCCGGGAGCCCGGTGCACCGTCGACGTAGCGAGGGTCGGTGGGCGGCATCTGCACCGGCCCGAAATTCGTGGCGATCGGCTTCATCGCGGTGAACCACGTGCGCGCCGGCTCGTTACCGCCGTACAGGTCGCCCTCGCCGCAGTGGCGCAGCGGGGCGGAGCACAGATCGGTGGGGGTGGTGGAGTCGTCGTAGATGTAGTTGGCCGCCGCGTAGTGGTTGGTGAAGCCCACGAAGCCCGACGAGCGGTGGGCCTCGGTGGTGCCGGTCTTACCGGACACCGGCAGGTCCCAGCCCGCCGCGCTGGCCGAGCCGGCCGCCGTGCCGCCGCCCAGCGCGTCCTTGCTCATCGCGTTGGCCAGGGTGTTCGCCAGCCCCTCGGGCACCACCTGATCGCAGGTCTCGGTGGTCACCGCGATCTCGTTGCCCTTCCGGTCGACCAGCTTGTCGATCGGGTTGGGCGGGCACCAGGTGCCGCCCGAGGCGAGGGTGGCCGCGACGTTGGACAGCTCCAGCGCGTTCACCTCGATCGGGCCCAGCGTGAACGAGCCGATGTTCTGCCGTTTGACGAAGTCGGCCAGGCTCTCGTTGCTGTCGGGGTTGTAGTCGCGGGCGGTGCCCGGGTCGGCGTAGGACCGGAGCCCGAGTTTGATCGCCATGTCCACCGTGCGCGTCACGCCGACCTGCTGGATCAGCTTGGCGAACGCGGTATTGGGCGAGGTGGCCAGCGCGTCGGTGACGTTCATCGACCCGCGGTAGTTGCCGGCGTTGACCACGCACCAGTTGTCCTTGGGGCAGCCCTTGGCTCCACCGCTACCCATGCCCTTGGCCTGGAAGCGGCCCGGCACCTCGAGGGTGGCGTTGGTGCCCATGCCCATGTCCAGGGCCGCGGCCGTGGTGAAGATTTTGAAGACGGATCCCGCGCCGTCGCCGACCAGCGAGAAGGGCTGCGGGCGCATGGTTTGACCCGCGTCGACGTCGAGCCCGTAGGTGCGGTTGCTGGCCATGGCCATCACCTTGTGCGACGTCTTGCCGGGCTGGATCACGCTCATCACGCTCGAAATACCCGGCAGCGTCGGGCTGGCGAACTTGTCGATGGCCGTCTTGACCGGGATCTGCACGTCCGGGTCCAGCGTCGTCTTGATCAGGTAGCCTCCCCGGGCCACCTGTTCCTTACTGATGCCGGCTCGGGACAGGTACTCCTGGACGTAGTCGCAGAAGAACGCGCGGTCGCCTGCCGCGATGCAACCGCGGGGCAGCTCGTTGGGCTGCGGCAGGATGCCCAGCGGCGCCGCCTTCGCGGCGCGCAGCGCCTCCTCCTCCTGCGGGATGTTCTCGATCATGGTGTCCAGCACCAAGTTTCGCCGTGCCAGCGCGCCATCGGGGTTGATGTACGGGTTGAGCGCACTGGTCGACTGCACCATGCCCGCCAGCAGGGCCGCCTGTTGCCAGTTCAGGTCGGACGCGTTGATGCCGAAGTACGTCTGGGCGGCGTCCTGCACGCCGAACGATCCGTTGCCGAACGAGACCAGGTTCAGATACCGGGTCAGGATCTCGGGTTTGGTGAAGGTCTTGTCCAGCGTCAGCGCCATGCGGATCTCGCGCAGCTTGCGGGCCGGGGTGGTTTCGACCGCCGCGCGCTTCTCGGCGTCGGTCTTCGCGGTGACCAGCAGTTGGTAGTTCTTGATGTACTGCTGCTCGATGGTCGAGCCGCCGCGGGTGTCGACGTCGCCGCGGGCATAGCCGGCCAGACCGGTCAGGGTCCCTTTCCAGTCCACCCCGTTGTGGTCGGCGAACCGCTTGTCCTCGATGGAGACGATCGCCAGCTTCATCGTGTTGGCGATCTTGTCGCTGGGCACCTCGAACCGGCGCTGCGAATACAGCCAGGCGATGGTGTTGCCCTTGGTGTCGACCATCGTCGAGACGGCCGGCACGTCGCCCTCGAGAAGCTGAGCCGAGCCGTTGGCGACCACTTCCGACGCGCGATTGGACACCAGTCCTATTCCGCCGGCGAAGGGGAACAGGAGAGCCGTCGCGACGACGCTGGCCAACACGCAGAGCCCCGCAAGCTTGAGGATCGTGAGCGCGGCCGGGGGGCGGTCTGACATGGGTACTACAGTAGCGGGCCCCAGTCACGCCACCACGCTGCGCGTTCTCCGAAAAATTTCGTCATCTCAAGACCGGCGCCGACGGGCGCGAATTTCGAATTGCGGCACAGGTCAGACGGGCTAAGGCGTGTCCAAGATCACTTCCTCGCCGATCTTTTGGTACGAGGCTGGACGCCCGTCCCAAAAAAAGCGTTATCGGACTGTTGCGCAATTGGCACCTGACCACCTAACTTAGACACACGGTGAGATTCAGGTAACACCGAAGTACACAGTGTGGCGTAGATCGCGAGACGGGATCTGCACCCCAAGGAGGGCGGCCGTGACGGGCGGCCGGTAGGGAAAGGGAACAGTTCGTGTCACCAATACGGCCGGCGGCGCGTAGGACAAACATTGCAGCCGCACAAGGGGTACTCCGCAGTGTCGATGCCGAAGAACGGATCGCCTGGGTCTCGAGGGCGCTATGTCGGACCACCGATCCCGACGAACTGTTTGTCCGCGGCGCGGCCCAGCGTAAGGCGGCAGTGATCTGCCGGCATTGCCCGGTGATGCAGGAGTGCGGGGCAGACGCGCTGGACAACAAGGTCGAGTTCGGGGTCTGGGGCG
The DNA here is from genome assembly GCF_001672755.1 of Mycobacterium colombiense. Lineage (GTDB taxonomy): Bacteria > Actinomycetota > Actinomycetes > Mycobacteriales > Mycobacteriaceae > Mycobacterium > Mycobacterium colombiense_C. The sequence goes on from NZ_LZKI01000010.1 coordinate 55,326, forward strand.
GCATGACCGAGCGGCAGCGCCGCGCCCTGCTCAAGCAGCACCCCGAGGTGGTTTCCTGGGCGGACTTCTTCGACAAGAGGCGGACCCGCAGCGTCGGCTGACCCTTCGCCGCGCCGACGGGTCACCCCGCCGATTGGTGGACGGTAGGTCTGACCGGCCCGCCGCTCGTGATTACGTTTCTGTTAAGGCAGGCCGGACCGCGGAGTTGAAAGTGATTCAGCGAGCCGCTGCCCGGCCGTCGCCGACCGAAGTGATCTGATCGGCCAGCGCGCGGAGCGCCTCGAGATCCGAGACATCGAACGGCAGCGACGGAACGCCGATGACCGGCACGTGCGGATTGGCGCCGGTGAACCGGGAGAGCAATCTGATCTCCCGCTTGGCGGTCTGCGCCCGGTCGGCGTGAATCTTCAGCACCGCCGAGGCCAGCGACGCCGCCTCGCAGTCGGCGTCGTGGTCCAGCATTTCGCTGCCGTCGATCGCCCGCTCGGCCGGCAGGGAGCACAGCGGCGGATGGGTGCGGTTGAGGACCAGCCCGGCGAGCGGCATCCCTTCCTGCGACAGCCGGTCGACGAAGAACGCCGCCTCGCGCAGCGCGTCCGGCTCGGCCGCCGACACCACAACGAACTGCGTCCCACGCCTTTTCAGCAGCGCATAGGTGCGATCGGCCTTCTCGCGGAAGCCGCCGAAGGTCGCGTCCAGCGACTGCACGAACGCCGCGGCGTCGCCGAGCATCTGTGAACCCAGGATTGTCGACATCGCCTTCATCGCCAAACCCATTGCGCCGGTGACCAACCGCCCGATGCCCCGGCCCGGCGCCAGCAGCAGCCGCCACAGCCGGCTGTCCATGAAGCTGCCCAGCCGTTTGGGCGCGTCCAGGAAGTCCAGCGCGTTGCGCGACGGCGGGGTATCGACCACCACCAGGTCCCAGCGATCCTCGGCCAGCAGCTGGCCCAGCTTCTCCATCGCCATGTACTCCTGCGTGCCGGCGAGTGAACTGGCGACCGTTTGATAAAACTGGTTATCCAGAATCGCTTGTGCCCGACCGGGTCCGGAGTACTGGATCACCATCTCGTCGAAGGTGCGACGCATGTCGAGCATCATCGCGTGCAGCTCGCCGGGAACCTCCGCCGCCAGCGGGACTCGCTGCGGCGTGTTGCCGAGGTCGCTGACTCCCAGCGCCTGGGCCAGCCGTTGGCCGGATCGATCGTCAAAACGCAGACGTTGCGCCCGTACTCGGCGGCGCGCAGCGCGATCGCGGCCGCGGTGGTGGTCTTGCCCACCCCGCCCGCGCCGCAGCACACCACGACGCGGTTGGTGGTGTCGGCCAGGATGGCGGCCATATCAAGCTGTTTGGGCGTGACGCTCATCGAACACCCTGCTGTGCAAGCGATTCCGACAGTTCGTAGAGGCTACCGAGGTCGACACCGTCGGAAATGGCCGGTAATTCCAGTCGCGCCACCTTCAACGCATCGAGCTGTTGCGCGATCTCGGCGCGGGTGGCGACGACGGTGGCATGCTCGATGGTCTCCGTCAGCAGGCCCGCGAAGTCCTTGTCGGTCAAGCTGATTCCAGACTTTTCCAATCCGGCCCGCACCGAGTCCGCATCGACGTCGCCCTCGGCGGCCTTCGCCAGATCCGCCGGTTGCAAGTAAGTGGGGATGTTGCGGTTGACGATGACGCTGCCGATCGGCAGCTGCATCTCGGCAAGCTCCTCGATGGCTTCCAGTGTCTCCTGCACCGGCAACGCCTCCAGCAGGGTGACTAAGTGAATGGCCGTCTGCTCGGAGTGCAGGAGCTTCACCACGCCGTCGGCCTGCGAATGCACCGGCCCACCCTTGGCCAAATCGGACACCGCCTTGGTGACATCCAGGAAGCGCGCGATCCGTCCGGTCGGCGGGGCGTCGACGACGATCGCGTCGTAAACCGGGAGCCGATTCTTGTCGACCCGGATCACCGTCTCCTTGATCTTGCCGGTCAACAGCACGTCACGCAGACCCGGCGCGATCGTCGTCGCGAACTCGATCGCGCCGATGCGGCGCATCGCGCGGCCCGCAATGCCCAGGTTGTAGAACATGTCGAGGTATTCCAGGAACGCGGCCTCGATGTCGATCGCCAGGGCGTTGACCTGACCGCCGCGTTCGGCGGTCGCGATCTTGACCTCCTGATACGGCAGGGGCGGGACGTCGAAGAGTTGCGCAATCCCTTGGCGGCCCTCGACTTCCACCAGCAGCACCTTGCGGCCCCCGGCGGCCAGGGTGAGCGCCAGCGCGGCCGCGACGGTCGACTTGCCCGTGCCGCCCTTGCCGGTCACGAAATGTAAACGGGCCTTCGTCAAGCGCGCAGGCCAGCCGACGGCAGCTCCGCCGCCCAATGTGGTTGCCACCTTCGCATGCTAGCCCGACGGGCCCTTGGGCTGGCCGGAGCGGTTCACCTGCGACCGATAAGCTCGCGGCATGAGCCAACCGACCGCATGGGAATACGTCACGGTTCCGCTGCTGACGCATGCCACCAAACAGATCCTCGACCAGTGGGGCGCCGACGGCTGGGAGTTGGTGTCGGTGCTGCCGGGGCCGACCGGCGAGCAGCACGTCGCGTATCTCAAGCGCCCCAAGTAGAGGGTCGCATCCGATGAGTGCTTCGGCCCGGCTCGGGCAGCTCGGCCTCGCGCTGCCGGAGGTGGTTGCGCCGCTGGCGTCCTACGTACCGGCGGTGCGCACCGGAAACCTCGTCTACACCGCGGGCCAGCTCCCGATGCGGGACGGCAAGCTGTTGGCCACCGGCAAGGTCGGCGCCGGCATCAGCCCGGATGAGGGCAAAGCGATGGCGCGGATCTGTGCGCTCAACGCGCTGGCGGCCGTCAATTCGCTGGTGGGTATCGACGAGGTGGCCCGGGTGGTGAAGGTGGTCGGATTCGTCGCCTCGGCCCCGGGATTCAACGGCCAGCCCAGCGTCATCAATGGGGCCTCCGAGCTGCTCGCCGAGGTGTTCGGCGAGCGGGGCGCGCATGCCCGCTCGGCGGTCGGCGTCTCCGAGCTGCCACTGGATGCGCCGGTGGAAGTGGAGCTGGTCGTCGAGGTCGGCTGACACCGTGACCAAGGCCGCCGAGCCGCTGACCCATCCCGCGTACGCCAAGTTGCGGCCGGTCACCGAGACCGCGTCTGTCCTGCTGGCCGATAACCCCGGGCTGCTCACGCTCGAGGGCACCAACACCTGGGTGCTGCGCGGCCCGCGCAGCGACGAGCTGGTCATCGTGGACCCCGGACCCGACGACGACGAGCACATCGCACGGGTGGCCGCGCTCGGCCGTATCGCCCTGGTCTTGATCAGCCACCGGCACAGCGATCACACCGACGGCATCGACAAGCTGGTCGAGCGCACCGGCGCGACCGTCCGCTCGGCGGGCAGCGGTTTTCTGCGCGGCCTGGGCGGCGAGCTGACCGACGGCGAGGTGATCGATGCCGCCGGCCTCAAGATCAAGGTCATGGCGACCCCCGGCCACACCGCCGATTCGCTGTCCTTCCTGATAGACGACGCCGTGTTGACCGCCGACACCGTCCTGGGCCGCGGCACGGCAGTCCTCGACAAGGAGGACGGCAGCCTGACGGACTACCTGGAATCGCTGCGGCGGCTGCGCGGCCTGGGCCCGCGGACGGTGCTGCCCGGCCATGGCCCGGACCTGACCGATCTGGAAAGCGTCGCGCAGGGCTACCTCGAGCACCGGCGGGAGCGACTGGATCAGGTGCGATCGGCGGTGCGGGAGCTGGGGGAGGACGCCAGCGCCCGGCGGATCGTCGAGCACGTCTATGTCGACGTCGACGAGAAGCTGTGGGACGCCGCCGAGTGGTCGGTGCAGGTGCAGCTGAATCACCTGCGCTCGGAGCCGTCGGCGTAACTGCGTTCGCACAGGTCACTATCGCCCCACGGATCCCGGGTCGGGTGGGATACGGTGCTGCCGAAACTCGCTAGCGCCGGCGCTTGCGCGTTGTGAAGTCGCTTCATGGGACGCACGGCGGTGCCCATGTGACTGGTGCGGCAAAGGCCGGCCGAACGGTCCGGCGGGCCCGCGCTTTTACCGAGCTCGGCGCGCCAGCCGCTCGGAGTCCGAGATCAGCACGCTCTTGCCCTCCAGGCGGATCCAGCCGCGGTGGGCGAAGTCGGCCAGCGCCTTGTTCACCGTCTCGCGGGACGCCCCGACCAGCTGCGCGATCTCCTCCTGCGTCAGGTCGTGGGTGACCCGCATGGCGCCGCCCTCCTGGGTGCCGAACCGCTGGGCGAGCTGCAGCAGCTGCTTGGCCACCCGGCCGGGCACGTCGGTGAAGATCAGGTCGGCCAGGTTGTTGTTGGTGCGGCGCAGCCGTCGGGCCAGCACCCGCAGCAACTGCTCGGCGATCTCGGGACGATCGGCGATCCACGCGCGCAGCGCGTCGCGGTCCATGGACACCGCGCGCACCTCGGTGATGGTGGTGGCGCTGGACGTCCGCGGACCCGGGTCGAAGATCGACAGCTCGCCGAACATGTCCGAGGGGCCCATGATCGTCAGCAGGTTCTCGCGTCCGTCGGGCGAGCGGCGACCGATCTTCACCTTCCCCGAGACGATGATGTACAGCCGATCGCCGGGTTCCCCCTCGGCGAAGACCGTGTGTCCGCGGGGGAAGTCGACGGGTTGCAGCTGCTTGGTCAGCGCTGTGACTGCGCCGGGTTCAACCCCTTGGAAGATTCCTGCCCTTGCCAGGATCTCGTCCACGTTGCCTCTTCAACTTTCCCAAAAAATTAATGTGATACGGGCAGGCTAACCCCTTGCTCGCGTGACGAGTCTAGAGGAACGCCGTTGTGTCCAACGTGCCAACGCTACACACGATTGGCGTGTCGAGGTGCCCTAAACTGCGGATTGACAGGCGAATGGCCGCGGATCCGGGTCGGCAAGGTCATCTCATCGCGGTCGACGAAGCTGACGGCAAACGACGGCGCGGCGTGACGCGGTCCGCCGCCGCGCCCGTTGGCCGGGGCCTCGGACAGCTGCGCAAGCTCGCGCCGATGCAGGTATTCCAACGCCTCGGGCATGCCCTCGGAGGCCAGCGTGTGCATGTCCACACCGCCGGCAAGCTCCAGGAATTCGTCGACGTCGGCCACCGCCAAGGCGCCTGGGGCGAGCTCGGACTCGAGCCGCCCAAGGCCCAGCGCCGCCAGCATCAGCAGCGCCGGAATACCGGCCACCAGCAACCACGACACACGAAGAGTAAACATCGCCTGGTGTCAACTCGGGGTCTCGGCGAGATCACGAAATCAGTACTCTGTCGTAGGTGACAGCGGCTAAGTCGTCCGGGCGTTCGAAATCGACTCCGGCCTCGCCCGGCGGCGGCGATGCCCGACGCTGGTCCGAGGAAACTCGAGTCGGCCTGGTGCGGCGGGCGCGGCGCATGAATCGTGCTCTGGCACAAGCATTTCCGGACGCTCACTGCGAGCTGGACTTCACCACGCCGCTCGAATTGACGGTCGCCACAATCCTTTCGGCGCAGAGCACCGATAAGCGGGTCAATCTGACGACACCGGCACTGTTCAAGCGGTACCCGTCGGCGCTGGATTACGCCCAGGCGGACCGCGCCGAGCTGGAAAACCTGATCCGGCCGACCGGGTTCTTCCGCAACAAGGCTTCCTCGCTGATCGGTCTGGGGCAGGCCCTGGTCGAACGCTTCGACGGCGACGTGCCGTCGACCATGGCCGAATTGGTCACCCTGCCCGGGGTCGGACGCAAGACGGCCAACGTCATTCTGGGAAACGCCTTCGGCGTCCCCGGCATCACGGTCGACACCCATTTCACGCGGCTGGTGCACCGGTGGCGATGGACCGAGGACAAGGATGCGGTCAAGATCGAGCACTCCGTCGGTGAGCTCATCGAACGCGGTGAGTGGACCATGCTGAGCCACCGGGTGATCTTCCACGGCCGCCGGGTCTGCCACGCGCGCAAACCGGCATGCGGCGTCTGCCTGATCGCCAAAGACTGCCCCTCTTTCGGCCTCGGCCCCACCGAACCGGCGTTGGCCGCTCCCCTGGTGAAGGGCCCGGAAACCGAGCACCTGCTCGCGCTGGCCGGGCTGTAAGCCGGCCCGCGACCGACGCGCAGGGACCGCAATGCCGACGTTGACCCGGAAGGCTCGCTGGCACATCGCGATTCTGGCGGTGGTCGCGGCGCTGATCGTGGCGCTGGTCGCCCAGCTGCGCGACGACTCCGCCTCGACGCCGAGGCCCGCGAGCGATCAGCCGGCGGCCGACCGGGAACACCGCGACGCCGACACGGCCGCCGCGTTGGCAGGTCCGCGGCAGCGCGCCGACCTGCCGCCATGCCCCGGCGCCGGAACTGGCGACGGTCCCGCCGCGCTGCGCGGGGTGACGGCCGACTGCGCCGCCGACGGCTCCCTGGTCGACGTCGCCCGCGCGCTGGCCGGGCGCCGGGTGGTCCTCAACCTGTGGGCATATTGGTGCGCGCCGTGCGCGGCCGAACTGCCCGCGATGGCCGAGTATCAACGTCGGGCCGGTTCGGACGTGACGGTGGTGACGGTGCATCAAGACGAGAACGAGACCGCGGCGCTGCTGCGGCTGGCCGAGCTCGGGGTGCGGCTGCCGACCCTGCAGGACGGTCGTCGCCGGGTCGCAGCCGCGCTGCGGGTGGTAAATGTGATGCCCGCGACGGTGGTCCTGCGGCCGGACGGTAGCGTTGCCCAAACGCTGCCACGAGCTTTCACCACTGCCGATGAGATCGCGGCCGCGATCGGCAACGACAGGGGATAAGCGGAAAAATTGAACCGACTGGAGGGGCCGTGAGTGCTGGGGGTTCGCCCCTGCGGAGTGGGGACCCCGCCCCCGCGCGCGGGTCCGTTCCGCTGAGGCCTGACGCCTGCCCGCCCTGGCTGCGTCCGCTTGTCGACCACGTCGACGACGTTCCCGACGCGGCCCGGCGCCGGCTGCCGGCCGACGTACTGGCGATGATCACCACCAAGGCCGCGTCGGCGGTGGCGACCCTGCGCGGCGCGAGCCGCGAAGCCGCCGTGCTGGTGTTGTTCTCCGGCCCCGAATCCGGCGCACCCGACGGCGGTTTTCCCGACGAGGCCGACCTGCTGGTCACCGTGCGGGCATCGACCCTGCGCCACCACGCCGGCCAGGCGGCGTTTCCCGGCGGTGCCGCCGATCCCACCGACGACGGCCCGATCGATACCGCGCTGCGCGAGGCCCGCGAGGAAACCGGCATCGATGTCAGCAGGCTGTCCCCCTTGGCGACGATGGAAAAGATGTTCATCGCGCCGTCGCAGTTCCACGTCGTCCCGGTGCTGGCCTACTCGCCGGATCCCGGCCCGGTGGCCGTCGTCAACGAGGCCGAAACGGCAATCGTCGCGCGAGTTCCGGTGCGCGCCTTCATCAATCCGGACAACCGGCTGATGGTGTACCGCGGCGATCTCGGCCGCCGATGGGCCGGCCCCGCGTTTCTGCTCAACGAGATGCTGGTCTGGGGATTCACCGGCCAGGTGATTTCTGCGTTGCTGGACGTCGCCGGCTGGGCCCAGCCGTGGGATACCACCGACGAGCGGGAATTGGACGCGGCGATGGCGCTGGTCGGCGACGGGGGCGAATCTCGATGAATTCCATGAGCCCGTCGCAGTGGCTGGACGTCGCCGTCCTGGCGGTCGCCTTCATCGCGGCGATCTCGGGCTGGCGGTCGGGCGCGCTGGGCTCGTTGCTCTCGTTCGTCGGCGTGTTGCTCGGTGCTATTGCGGGTGTACTGCTGGCGCCCCACCTGGTCAGCCACATCGCGGCCCCGCGGGCGAAATTGTTTGCCGCACTGTTTTTGATCCTGGCGCTGGTCGTCATCGGCGAGGTCGCAGGTGTGGTGTTGGGACGCGCCGTGCGGGGTGCGATCCGCAGCCGTTTGATCCGAACGGTCGACTCGGTCATCGGGGTGGCGGTCCAGCTGGTCGTGGTGCTGACCGCGGCGTGGTTGTTGGCGACGCCGCTGACCCAGTCAAAGGACCAGCCGGAACTGGCCGCCGCGGTCCGCGGTTCGCGAGTGTTGGCTCAGGTCAACGACGTAGCGCCGCCCTGGCTCAAGACGGTACCCAAGCGGCTGTCCGCGCTGCTGAACACCTCCGGCCTGCCCGCGGTGCTGGAACCGTTCAGCCGCACCCCGGTCATTCCCGTCGCCTCACCCGATCCCGAGCTGGCCGGCAACCCGGTGGTGCAGGCCACCGCGCCCAGCGTGGTCAAGGTGCGCAGCCTGGCCCCCAGCTGCCAGAAAGTGTTGGAGGGCAGCGGATTCGTGATCGCGCCCGACCGGGTGATGACCAACGCGCACGTGGTGGCCGGATCCAACAGCGTGCAGATCTACGCCAGTGGCAGTCCGCTGGACGCCACGGTGGTGTCGTACGATCCGGCCGTCGACATCGCGATCCTGGCCGTGCCCAATTTGCCGCCGCCCCCACTGGCTTTCGCGCAGGGCGACGCGAAAACCGGTGCCAGCGTGGTAGTCCTGGGTTATCCCGGTGGCGGAAACTTCACCGCAACCCCGGCCAGGATTCGCGAGCTGATCAAGCTGAGCGGGCCCGACATCTACCGGGATCCGGCCCCGGTCACCCGCGACGTCTACACCATCAGAGCCAGTGTGGAGCAAGGCAATTCGGGTGGGCCGTTGATCGACCTCGACGGTCACGTGCTCGGTGTGGTGTTCGGCGCGGCGGTCGACGATCCCGACACCGGGTTCGTGTTGACCGCCGACGAGGTGGCCAGTCAGCTCTCCAGGATCGGTGACACCCAGCTGGTGGGCACCGGCTCCTGCGTCGGCTGAACCGGCGCGCTTATCTGGCTCGGGTCAGGTGCACCTGTTCGAGGAACTTCGTCAGGTGCCGGTTGATTTCGTCGGGGGCCTCTTCATGGCTGAAATGCCCTGCGCCCGCGATGGATACGTAGCGGCCCTGCGGCGCGTAGCGCCGGGTACGGTCGACGGGGTCGGCCAGCACGTACGGATCCGCCTCGCCGCGCAGGTGTAACAGCGGCACGCTGAGTTGCCGGCTCATCGACTTCATGAAGCGCCGGCCCTCGTCGCGCAGCTGGCTGCGCGCCGCCCAGCGCTGGTACTCGAGTGCGCTGTGCGCGGCCGCCGGGATCTGAATCGCCGTCCGCAGGTGGCCGATGGTTTCGGAGAAGTCTTCGGAGGCAAGCCATTTGCCGCAGCTGCGACTGCGGACCAGGCGCTCGATCTCGGCGCCGTCGTCCCGGGTCAGTACGCGCTCGGGCCACAACGGTAGTTGGTATTGCAGCAGCGTCGGCAACAGCGCGTAACCCTGGTCGCGTCGCGTCAACGTGGATCGCCGCAACGCCGCCGGGTGCGGCGAGCTGATCAGCGCGATCGCCGACACCAGCCGCGGATGCAGCAAGGCGGTGGCCCAGCACGCCAGCCCGCCGTCGGCGTGGCCCACCAAGGTGGCCGAGGAGTGCCCCAGCGCCCGAATGAGTCCGGCGGTGTCGCCGGACATCGTCCAGCCGTCGTAGCCGCGGGGCGGCTTATCGCTGCCGCCGTAGCCGCGCAGGTCGACGGCGACCACTCGCGCGCCGCGCAGTCCGCGCAGTTGATGACGCCAGGACCACCAGAATGATCCGAAACCGTGCAGCAGCATCACCAGCGGGCGCGCCGTCGCGGGCGGGCCGTCGGCGTCGCTCAGCGCCTCGACCACGTGGAAGCGGATGCCATTGGCGTGCACATCGAGATGGCGCCACGGCCCCTCGATGCGGGTTACCGACGGATCCGGCGGCGCCATCTACCAACCCGATGGATCGCCGGCAGCGCCGTTACCGGGCTTCGCGTGCCTGGCTTGGGGCTCGGGGAGCGCCTTCGCGCCGCCGGGGGCCTTGTCGTGGCCCGGCGTCAGCGCGCTGCGCGTCTCCTTGACCGATTCGATCGTCTCGCGCGGCCCCCGGATCCGGCGCACCTTGAGGAAGCCGAACAGGGCCAGCACGGCGCCGACTACCACCATGATCCCGAACACGATCAGGAACGACACCCAGCGCCACAGCCAGGTGTCCAGCAGCTCGGCGAGGAAGAAGAAGAAAAAGAAGGTGGAGTAGAACAGCACCACCAGCGCCGCGATGAAGAAGACGCTGCCGGTGAGACCCTTTTTGACGTCCCGGGTAATTTCGGCGCGGGCCAGTTCGACTTCGGCGCGCACCAGCGTGGACACCTGGGTGGTCGCGTCTTTGATCAGATCACCGATCGACGGCTCGGCAGGTTTGGCATGCGGGTCGGTCAACGGAATCGTGGTCAGGGTGCTGGGCACACCGTTCTTGCCATCGGCTTTGCTCACGGACGGTCCTCTTTCGTCGTCACCCGGCTCGCTGTCGTCGCGGTTTATGTTGCCATGTGGCGCCTGGGCAGGAGAAGCCAGACGAGGCGGGTACGAGCACCGCGCCGCAGGTTCGAGCGCTCGACGGCCAGTTCCGTTCGGCCAGAAGGCGGTCGGCGACGACGCCGGGCCAAGGCGCTTTCAGAGCGCGAACATCACATCCCGGCCGATTACACTCGGCCAAGCCGGTCGCGATGTCCGGCCTACCGATAGGAGTGGGGCTGTGCGGAGGGCGCACCGATGCTTCCTGGTGGCGATTGTCGCCCTGCTCGTGGCCGCGATGGGTTCGTTTGCCCGCGCCGCCGCCGCTGACGTCCGGATCCCGATGGGCGGTGGGGCGGGCATCGTCATCAACGGCGACACGATGTGCACCCTGACCACCATCGGCGGTGATGCCGCAGGCGAGCTGATCGGCTTCACCTCCGCGCACTGCGGCGGCCCCGGAGCGCAGGTGGCGGCCGAGGGCGCCGAGAACGCGGGCGTACTGGGCACCATGGTTTCGGGCAACGACAATCTGGACTACGCGGTGATCAAGTTCGACCCGACCAAGGTGACACCGGTGGCCAACTACAACGGTTTCGTGATCAACGGCATCGGACCGGACCCGGCCTTCGGCCAGATCGCCTGCAAACAGGGCAGAACGACAGGCAATTCGTGCGGCGTCACCTGGGGACCGGGGCAGGATCCGGGCACGATCGTCATGCAGGTCTGCGGCCAGCCGGGTGACTCCGGGGCGCCGGTCACCGTCAACAACCTGCTGGTCGGCATGATTCACGGCGCATTCAGTGACAACCTGCCGACGTGCATCATCAAGTACATTCCGCTGCACACCCCGGCGGTGGTGATGTCGTTCAACGCCGCCCTCGCCGACATCAACGCAAAACACCGGCCGGGTGCGGGGTTCAGCCCGCTGCCGGGCTGACCGGTGCGACTACTTCGCCGCCCTGATCGCGTCGAAGACGCCGGGATCCAGCAGCGTCGAGGTGTCGCCCAATTCGCGGTTTTCGGCGATGTCGCGCAACAGCCGGCGCATGATTTTGCCGCTGCGGGTCTTGGGTAATTCGGGCACCACGTGCACTTCGCGCGGGCGGGCGATGGGAGAGATCTCCCGGGCCACCTCGACGCGCAACTCGTCGACGATCCCGTCGTGCACTTGGTAATCCGCGCACAAGACGACGAACGCGCAGATGGCCTGGCCGGTGGTCGAATCGGTCGCTCCGACCACCGCCGCCTCGGCCACCGCGACGTGGCCGACCAGCGCCGACTCCACCTCGGCGGTGGACAGCCGGTGTCCCGACACGTTCATGACGTCGTCGATGCGGCCCACCACCCAGATGGCGCCGTCGCGGTCGTAATAGGCGCTGTCACCGGCGAAATACCAGCCCTGCTCGGCGAACCGGGACCAGTAGGTTTCGATGTATCGCTCGGGATCGCCCCAGATGCCGCGCAGCATGGACGGCCACGGCTGGTCCAACACCAGGTAGCCGGTGACGTGCTCGCCCTGGTGGATGCCCGGCACCAGTTGATCGCCGTGGTCGTCGACGATCTTGGCCGAGATGCCCGGCAGCGCCCTCATCGCCGAACCCGGTTTGGCCGCAGCGACTCCCGGAAGCGGGGAGATCATCGTGGCGCCCGTCTCCGTCTGCCACCAGGTGTCGACGATGGGCAGGCGGTCGGCGCCGATCACCTTGCGGTACCAGCGCCACGCCTCGGGGTTGATCGGTTCGCCCACCGAACCCAGCAGCCTCAGGCTGGACAGGTCGTGCGCGTCCGGTATCTCGCGTCCCCACTTCATGAACGTGCGAATCAGCGTGGGCGCGGTGTAATAGATTGTCACACCGTACTTTTCGATGATCTCGAAATGCCGGTGCTGGCTGGGCGAGTCGGGCGTGCCCTCGTAGAGGACCTCGGTGGCGCCGTTGGCCAGCGGCCCGTACACGCCGTAGGTGTGTCCGGTGACCCAGCCGATGTCGGCGGTGCACCAGAACACATCGGTTTCGGCCTTGATGTCGAAGACGTAGTAGTGCGTGTAGGCGGCGTGGGTCAGATAGCCGCCGCTGGTGTGCACGATGCCCTTGGGCTTGCCGGTGGTTCCCGAGGTGTACAGCAGAAACAGCGGCTGCTCCGCCTCAAAGGATTCCGGGGTGTGTTCGGCGGAGGCGGCGTCGACGACGTCGTGCCACCACAGGTCGCGGCCGTCGTTCCAGGACACGTCAATTCCGGTGCGCCGCACCACAAGAACGTGCTCGACGGGGCTGTCGTCGCCCTTGACGGCCTCGTCGGCCGCGTCCTTCAACGGCGCCGGCTTGCCGCGGCGGAACTGGCCGTCGCTGGTGATGAGCAGCTTGGCCTGCGCGTCGGCGATCCGGGCCTGCAACGCCTTGGCGGTGAAGCCGGCGAACACCACGCTGTGCATCAGCCCCAGGCGTGCGCAGGCCAGCATCGCGATCACCGCCTCCGGGATGAGCGGCAGGTAGATCGCGACCCGGTCGCCGGCGACCAGACCGAGATCGGTCAGCGCGTTGGCGGCCTTGCACACCTCGGCCTGCAGATCGGAAAAGGTCAGGCTGCGGTGATCGCCGACGGGTTCACCCACCCAATGGATGGCGACCCGATCCCCGTGCCCCGCCTCCACATGGCGGTCCACACAGTTGTAGGCGACGTTGAGTTTGCCGTCGGCGAACCACTTCGCGAACGGTGCCTCCGACCAGTCCAGCACCTCGGTGAACGGCGTCGCCCACGACAGCCGGTTGGCCTGCTTGGCCCAGAAGGCCAACCGGTCCTGCTCGGCTTCGCGGTACAGCTCCTCGCCGGCATTGGCCTGCTCGGCGAATTGCGCCGGCGGCGGGTACGACGACGGGCCTGCGGTATTGGTGGCGGTCACTGGGTTCTCCTGTGTCGAGACTGCGCCGTTCGGTGGCCGACTGCGAGCCTAGCCGTGTGAGGTGTAGCTGTGCGAGTGGTGGGCTCGCGCGAATCCGGGGTCAAAGTGTGCCCTGATGTCGGATAATCACCCGTGTGCCGGGTCATGGGCGGGGCATCCGCCGACTAATCCCCAGCTTTGCCGGGGCCGCAACGATTTACGCGGCGGCCACCACGCTGGGGTGGCCCGCATCGGCCATGCCTGCCGACAACGCCGACGCGCCGACGCCGTGCTGGTCAGACCAGATCGCCGTCACCGCCTCGCCCGCCGAGGCCGCCGTGGGGCATCGCGCGCTCACCCTGATGTTCAGCCTCGCCGGTGGCGCCGACCCGTGCACGCTGACCGGATACGCCGGGGTCGACTCGGGTGCGGGGGGACCGCTGATTCACGCCCAGCCCACGCTGCGCGGATACATGGGCGGCCTGCAGACCGGGGTCAATGAGCCGCCGACGGTCATCCTGTCGATATCGACGCAGGGGCAGGCCATCGTCGAGGGCATGGCCGTCGAGGCCGACGGCAAGCCGTGCCCCACCTATACCGACCTGGTCGTCAATCCGCCGGACACCACCGATGTGGTGACCGTGTCCGCGACCATCGACGCCTGCGCGCTCCAGGTGCACCCGATCACCGCGGTCTGAGCGACGTCAATCGGCTCTGAGCAGGCGGTAGACCCGCGCGGGGACGGGGTAGCCAACTAGATCGAATGCTCCCGTTTGCCGTCGGGCTGCTCTCCGAGGCGACTTCAGGCCCTAGGGTCGGGTGTCATGCGTGGGATGCGGATACCGTTGGCCTTGCTGGCCCCGGTCGCCGCCGCGATGCTGACGATCGCCTCGCTGGCCGGTTGCGGTGGCGGCGCGCTGAGCCCGGATCTGGTGGTGGTCAACGGCGGGGAACCGCCGAACCCCCTGATTCCCACCGGCACCAACGACAGCCAGGGCGGCCGGATCCTCGATCGGCTCTTCGCCGGGCTGATGTCCTACGACGCCGCCGGAAATCCGTCGCCGGAGGTCGCCCAGTCGGTCGACACCACCGACAACGTCAACTATCGGATCGTCCTCAAACCCGGCTGGGCGTTCACCGACGGCTCGCCGGTGACCGCCCATTCCTTCGTCGACGCATGGAACTACGGGGCTCTGAGCACCAATGCCCAACTGCAGCAGAGCTTTTTCAGCCCCATCGACGGGTATGACGCCGTTGCCGGGCTGGGCGGCGACGGCAAGCCGACGGCCACCACCATGTCCGGCCTACGCGTGATCAACGACCGGGAGTTCACCGTCCGGCTGAAGGCGCCCACCATCGACTTCAAATTGCGACTGGGCCACAGCGCGTTCTATCCGTTGCCGCGGGCGGCCTTTCGGGACATGAGCGCCTTCGGGCAGCACCCGATCGGCGACGGCCCGTACCAACTCGCCGGCGGTCCCGACGGGCCCGCCTGGGAGCACAACGTCCGAATCGACCTGCGGCCCAACCCCGGTTACCACGGCAACCGCACGCCACACAACAAGGGGCTGAGGTTCGAGTTCTACTCCAACCTGGACACCGCCTACGCCGACCTGCTGTCGGGCAACCTCGATGTGCTGGACACGATCCCGTCCAGCGCGTTGACGATCTACCAGCGCGACCTGGGCGGCAACGCTGCTCGCGGGCCCGTCGCCGTCAGCCAGTCCGTCGACACGCCGCTGCGGCTGCCGCACTTCGGGGGTGAGGAAGGCCGGCTGCGCCGGTTGGCGTTGTCGGCGGCCATCAACCGTCCGCAAATCTGTCAGCAGATCTTCAACAACACCCGCAGCCCGGCCCGCGACTTCACCGCCAGCTCGTTGCCTGGATTCGATCCGAATATCCCGGGCAGTGACGCATTGGACTTCAACCCCCAACGAGCACAACAACTCTGGGCTCAGGCCAACGCGATCTCGCCGTGGAGCGGGCGGTACGCCATCGCCTACAACGCCGACAGCGGCCATCAGGAGTGGGTGGACGCGGTGGCCAACAGCATCAAGAACATACTGGGCATCGATGCCGTCGGTGCGCCGCAGCCCACCTTCGCCGGGTTCCGCACCCAGATCACCAACCGCACCATCGACACCGCGTTCCGGGCGGGCTGGATGGGCGACTACCCGTCGATGATCGAATTCCTCGCACCGCTCTACGCCACCGGTGCGGGATCCAACGACGTCGGATATTCCAGCCGCGACTTCGACGCCGGCCTGGCCGCCGCCGAGGCGGCTCCCGACCTCCGGCAGGCCGCGACGCTCGTCAACGTCGCGCAGCGAATCCTGTTGCACGACATGCCCGCTGTGCCGCTGTGGTACTACATCGCCGTGGTGGGATGGTCGCCGGAGGTCAGCGCCGTCAAGGTCACCTGGAACGGACTGCCCGACTACGAGAACATCGTCAAGGCGTGAACATGGGTTGGTACATCGCACGCCGGATCGCCGTCATGGTGCCCGTCTTCCTGGGCGCCACCCTCCTGATCTACGGCATGGTCTTCCTGTTGCCCGGCGACCCGCTGGCCGCCATCGCCGGCGATCGCCCGCTGACGCCGGCGGTGGCCGCCGCGCTGCGCGCTCGCTATCACCTCGACGATCCCTTCATCGTGCAGTACCTGCGCTACCTGGGCGGCGTTGTGCACGGCGACCTGGGCCGCGCCTATTCCGGCTTGCCGGTCAGTGCCGTTCTCGCACATGCGTTTCCGGTCACGCTCCGGCTCGCCTTGGTCGCTTTGGTCGTCGAGGCGGTGCTGGGGGTCGGGTTCGGCGTGATTTCCGGGCTGCGTCAGGGGGGAGTCTTCGATGCCACGGTGCTGATCGCCGGCCTGATCATCATCGCGATCCCGATCTTCGTGCTCGGCTTCCTGGCCCAATTCCTGTTCGGAGTCAAGCTGGGCATCGCGCCCGTCACCGTCGGCGAACGAGCGACCTTCGCGCGCCTGCTGCTCCCCGGATTCGTCCTGGGTTCAGTCTCATTCGCCTACATCGTCCGGTTGACCCGGTCGGCGGTGGCCGCCAATGCGCACGCCGACTATGTCCGCACCGCCACCGCCAAGGGGCTGTCACGGCCACGGGTGGTGACCGTGCACATCCTGCGCAACTCGCTGATCCCGGTCGTGACGTTCCTGGGCGCCGACCTGGGGGCGCTGATGGGCGGGGCCATCGTGACCGAAGGCATTTTCAACATCCACGGGGTGGGCGGCGTGCTCTATCAGGCCGTCACCAGGCAAGAAGCGCCCACGGTGGTCTCCATCGTGACGGTGCTGGTGCTGATCTATCTGATCACCAACCTGATGGTGGACCTGCTCTACGCCGCGCTGGACCCGAGGATCCGCTATGGCTGAGCACTCTGGCTTTTGGGGTGAGACCTGGCGAAAGCTGCACCGCCGTCCGAAGTTCGTCATCGCCGCCGTGCTGATCGTCCTCGTCCTTCTCGTCGCACTGTTTCCCACGTTGTTCACCCACGCCGACCCCGGCTATGCCGATCCCAGCCAAAGCCTCCGCAGCCCGTCGGCGGCGCACTGGTTCGGCACCGACCTGCAGGGCCATGACATCTACGCGCGCACCGTCTACGGCGCGCGCGCGTCGGTGACGGTCGGGCTGGGCGCCACGCTGCTGGTGTTCGTCGTCGGCGGGGCGTTGGGCGCGCTCGCCGGCTTCTACGGGGGATGGTTCGACGCCGTCATCTCCCGCGTCACCGACATCTTCTTCGGGCTGCCGCTGCTGCTGGCCGCGATCGTGCTCATGCAGGTGCTGCACCATCGCACGGTGTGGATGGTGATCGCCATTTTGGCCCTGTTCGGCTGGCCGCAGATTGCCAGGATCGCCCGCGGCGCGGTGCTGGAGGTGCGGGGCAGCGACTACGTGCTCGCGGCTAAAGCGCTGGGGATGAGCAGGTTTCAAACGCTGCTCCGGCACGCCCTGCCCAACGCGGTGGGCCCGGTGATCGCGATGTCCACGATCGCACTCGGTGCCTTCATCGTCACCGAGGCCACGCTGTCCTACCTCGGCGTCGGCCTGCCGAGTTCGGTGGTGTCGTGGGGCGGCGACATCAACCTCGCCCAGACGCGGCTGCGGGCCGGATCGCCGATCCTGTTCTATCCCGCAGGTGCGCTGGCGATGACCGTGCTCGCGTTCATGATGATGGGCGACGCGCTGCGCGACGCCCTGGATCCGGCCTCGCGGTCCAGGCGCGCATGACCGCCGGCGACGATGCAGAGCGCAGCGGTGAGGAGCGGCGCAAAATGACCGTCGGGGAAGCGCCGCTGTTGACGGTCGAGGGCCTGGAGGTCAGGTTCGGCGACCACGCCCCCGCGGTGCTCGGAGTGGATCTGAGCGTCCTGCGCGGTCAGACCGTCGCCGTGGTCGGCGAGTCGGGATCCGGGAAGTCCACCACGGCCGCCGCGATCCTCGGGCTGCTCCCCCCGGGCGGGCGAATCACGGCCGGCCGCATCACGTTTGACGGGATCGACATCACGTCGGCGGACCGCCGGCTGCTGCGCTCGATCAGGGGGCGCCGCATCGGCTACGTGCCGCAGGACCCGATGACCAACCTCAACCCGGTGTGGAAGGTCGGATTTCAGATACGAGAAGCGTTGCGGGCCAACGCCAATGGCCGTCAGGCGCGGCGGCGGGCGGTGGAATTGCTCGCCCAGGCGGGCATGCCGGATCCGGCCAAGCAGGCGGGCAAGTACCCACACCAACTATCGGGCGGTATGTGCCAGCGCGCGCTGATCGCCATCGGGTTGGCGGGTCGTCCGCAGCTGCTGATCGCCGACGAGCCGACGTCCGCGCTCGACGTCACGGTGCAGCGTCAGGTCCTCGACCATCTGCAGAAGCTCACCGACGAACTGGGCACGGCGCTGCTGCTGATCACGCACGATCTGGCGCTGGCCGCCGAACGGGCGGAGCGCGTCGTCGTCGTCCACCGCGGCGTTGTGGTGGAAACCGGTGCCGCACGGACCATTCTGCGAGATCCTCAACACGAGTACACCCAGCGGTTGGTGGCCGCGGCTCCGTCGCTGACGCCCACGAGCAGGCGGACGCCCACCCGAGGCGACGACATACTGGTCGCCTCGGAGCTCACCAAGGTGTACCGGGATTCGCACGGCGCACCGTGGCGGCGCGGCGAGTTTCGCGCGGTCGACGCGGTGTCGTTCCGGCTGCAGCGGGCCCGCACCCTGGCCATCGTCGGCGAATCCGGCTCGGGAAAGTCGACGGTGGCCCGCATGGCGCTCGGCCTGCTCCAACCCACCTCCGGCACAGTCGTTTTCGACGGCACGCAGATCTCCGACGCGACGGATCGGGACGCGATGATGGCCTTCCGCCGGCGCGTCCAACCGGTCTTCCAGAACCCGTACAGCAGCCTGGACCCGATGTACTCGGTGTTCCGCGCCATCGAGGAACCGCTGCGCATCCACCGCGTGGGCGACCGCAGGCACCGCGCGAAATCGGTGCGCGAACTCGTCGACCAGGTGGCGCTGCCGTCGTCGGTGCTGAGCAGGTTGCCGCGCGAGCTGTCGGGTGGCCAACGTCAGCGGGTCGCGATCGCGCGGGCCTTGGCGCTGCGGCCCGAGGTGCTGGTCTGCGACGAGGCGGTGTCGGCGCTCGACGTGCTGGTGCAGGCTCAGATCCTCGATCTGCTGGGCGAGTTGCAGGCCGAACTGGGACTGGCCTACCTGTTCATCAGCCACGACCTGGCGGTGATGCGGCAGATCGCCGACGACGTCCTGGTGATGCGGGCGGGCCGGGTCGTGGAGCACGCATCCACCGAGCAGCTGTTCACCGACCCCGGGCACGAGTACACCCGGCAGTTGCTGGACGCCATCCCGCGTGGGCCGAAATACGACGGGGATAGGTTGTGACGTTGTGACAGCTGATCCGCTGGCCCCCTTGATGGAGCTGCCCGGCGTCGCCGAGGCCAGTGACCGCGCCCGCGACGCGCTGGGTCGTGCCCACCGCCACCCCGCCAACCTGCGCGGCTGGCCCGTGACCGCCGCCGAGGCGGCGCTGCGGGCGGCGCGCGCATCGTCGGTGCTGGACGGTGGCCCTGTCCGACTGGAGGATCTGGCCGACGCCGGACAGATCAGTGATCCGGTATTCGCAGGGGCGCTCCGGGTGGCCCAGGCGCTGGAGGGCGGCGAAGGCCCCGTAGTCGCGATCTGGCGACGGGCGCCGCTGCAGGCGCTGGCCCGACTGCACGTGCTGGCCGCGGCGGAGCAGGTCGACGATGAGCGGTTGGGTCGTCCGCGCGCGGACGCAGGCGTTGGCCCGCGACTGGAGTTGTTGGCGGACTTGGTGAACGGACGCACCCGGGTGCCGGCGCCGGTGCTTGCCGCCGTCGCTCACGGCGAACTGCTGACGCTGAAGCCGTTCGGCAGCTCCGACGGTGTGGTGGCCCGGGCGGTGTCGAGATTGGTGACCATCGCCAGCGGGCTGGACCCGCACGGGCTGGGCGTGCCCGAGGTCAGCTGGATGCGCCAACCCGCCGCGTATCGCGATGCCGCGCAGGGATTCGCCGACGGCACACCGGAGGGCGTTGGGGCGTGGCTGGTGCTGTGCTGCCGGGCGATGAAAGCCGGTGCGCAAGAGGCCGTGTCGATTGCCGACTCGATGTCGAACCGGTAGCTGAAGCGGTGACCGAGGGCCGGGAAACGTCACCGGAGAAACGGCCGGAAAAATGTAGAGCGGGCGACGTTCCGAATGTTCGGTCCGCCGCCCGCTAGCACGGGGCTCGGTTACCAAGCGTGCATCTCGGGGCTGCGTGGGTTGGCCTCGGCGATCTCACGACGCTTCTGGTTGCGACCCCACCCAAAGGGCCGTCGATACCTTCCGCATTTTCGCAATTTCGCAGGCCCGCAACACTTCTGCCATTTTCGCGGCTATGACTCCGCGTGGGTGCCGAGCACCGTGCTGGGCGCCCGGGTTGGGAGAACGAACCTTCTCTTCCGGATCGACCTAGGCCTCACCGGGCTTCCGTGGTTCCTTTGTACTACTAGACCCCTAGCACAGCAAGGGCAATTCGCGAAATGGCGCCGAATCCATTTTGGATTGCGCGTTTAACGAGTTTGCTGCCGCATGCCGCCGCGCTCAGAACGCGTAGCGGCGCAACAACGAGTACGTGACCGCGCCGGCGGCCAGCGCGCTGATACCCACCGCGGCCGTCGTGGCGATCGCCGCACCGGAGGGCGCCGGAATGCGGTCGCGCAGGGATACCGGACGGGAGAACGACATTACGGGCCAACCGCGTTCGACGGCTTCGCGGCGCAACCCGCGGTCCGGATTCACCACGCTGGGGTGGCCGACGGATTCGAGCATCGGCAGATCGGTGATCGAGTCGGAGTAGGCGTAGCAGTGTTCCAGCGGGTAGCCCTCGCGCGCGGCCAGCTCGCGGATCGCCTGCACCTTGCCGTCGCCATAGCAATAGAACGCGATCTCGCCGGTGTACCGACCGTCCTCGACAACCATCCGGGTCGCCATCGCGTGGGTGGCACCGAGCGCCCGCGCGATGGGGGCGACGATTTCCTCGCCGGAGGCCGACACCACCACGACGTCGCGTCCGCACAACTTGTGCGCGGCGATCAGGTCGGCCGCCTCCGCGAACACCAGCGGAGTCACGATGTCGTGCAGCGTCTCGTTGACGATCGACTTGACCTGTTCGACGTCCCAGCCGGTGCACATGTTGGTCATGTGCGCGCGCATCCGATCCATCTGGTCATGATCAGCACCGGACAGCAGATAGATGAACTGCGCGTAGCTGGACTTGAGCACCGCGCGGCGGTTGAGCAGGCCCTGGTTGAAAAACGGTTTGCTGAACGCCAGGGTGCTGGACTTGGCGATGATCGTCTTGTCCAGGTCGAAGAAGGCTGCCGTTCGGGCGTGCGGAGCGGTGCTTGCCGCTGCTTGCTCCGAGGCTGACTGCTCCGCGGTCGGGTCGAAGACGGTCACCGACCCAGCATAGGTCGACGGTCCCGCGACGCCGTGATCCCGCACCGGAAATGGCCGCTCAGCGGGGTTCGGGGGGCGGGCGGAGCAGTGTTTACGCGGCTCAAGCTGTTTTTTCAGAAAATGATGTCTTGCGTTACTCGGGCTTGTCATGTGTATAGTAAGCATTACTCGGCCTTGAGCCGAGGGTGTATCAGCCCGACCCCCCGGGGCTGATACACGACGACCCTCGCCTCCTCCCCCCCTGGCGGGGGTCGTCCCTTTTCTAGGGTCGGTTTTTTCCTCTGCACGGCGCCCGGCTCGGCCCTGGGTGCGTTGCGGGAAAGTGTGTCCGTCGTCGCTGGCGGGGTGCCTTCGAGCTGCGTTTGTGCACACTCGCGTCTCTATCCACAAATGCGCATCTGGGACTGGTGTGCCAAGGTCACGGCCCCGCACAGTGGTCGGGTGGCTAGCAGCTCCGAAGTTGACGCGACGGGTTCCGCGGGTGTGTTCGCGATGCTGGCGGAGCCCGAGATGCGCGCCGAGTTGGACCGGGTGGCGGCTGCCGCCGGTGTCCGGGTGGTGCATGCCGGTGACGGTTCTCCGGTCAGCCGCAAGAGTTGGGCGGCGGCCGCGGCCGTCGTGCTGGACGCGCGGGCGGCGGCGCGCTGCGGGCGATGGGCGCTGCCGCGCCGCGACCACGTGACCGTGCTGACGGTCGCCGAACCGGAGACGACGACGTGGGCGGCCGCCGTCGGGGTCGGCGCCGCACATGTGTTGCGGCTGCCCGGGCAGGAAGCGGATCTGGTCCGCGCACTCGCCGAGGCCAGCGAATCGTCGCGCGACGACGGGGCACGCGGCCACGCGGTCGCCGTCATCGGGGGCTGCGGCGGGGCCGGCGCGTCCCTGCTCGCGGTCGCCCTGGCCCAGGCCGCCACGGACGCGTTGTTGGTGGACCTCGACCCCTGGGGTGGCGGCCTCGACTTGTTGCTGGGCGGCGAAAGCGCGCCGGGCCTGCGCTGGCCGGATCTGGCGTTGCAGGGCGGGCGGCTGAACTGGTCGGCCGTCCGCGACGCGCTGCCACGGCACCGCGGGATCAGCGTGCTGTCCGGTACCCGGCGCGGTTACGAGCTGGACGCCGGGCCGGTACACGCCATCGTCGACGCCGGACGGCGCGGCGCGGTCAGCGTCATCTGCGACCTTCCCCGTCGGCTCACCGACGCCGCCCAGGCCGCACTGAGCGCGGCCGATCTGGTCGTCGTCATCAGTCGCGCTGACGTGCGGGCCTGCGCGGCGACCGGGGCGCTGGCGCCGGTCCTGGCGTCCCTCAATCCCAACATCGGCCTGGTGGTGCGGGGGCCGTCGCCCGCCGGATTACGCCCAGCCGAGATCGCCGATATCGCCGGCCTGCCGCTGTTGGCCTCGATCAAGGCGCAGCCGCAGCTCGCCGAGCAGGTCGATCGCGGCGGCCTGCGGTTAGGGCGGCGCTCGGCGCTCGCGGCGGCGGCCCGACAAGTGCTCGGCGTGCTCCCGCCCGTTGGGTCGCGGCGGAACGGCAAGGCGGCGTGAGCGGTTCGCTGATCGAACGGGTCCGCGAGCGGTTGGCCGGCGAGGCCGGCCCGCTGGGACCGGCCGTGGTGGCCGCCGCGATCAGGGCCGAGTCCGGCGGGATGCTCGGCGACACCGAGGTGCTGGCCAACCTGCGGATCCTGCAGACGGAGCTCACCGGTGCCGGCATTCTCGATCCGCTGCTCTGCGCGGACGGGACAACCGACGTGTTGGTCACCGCACCGGATGCGGTGTGGGTCGACGACGGCACCGCCCTGCGGCGCACCGAAATTCGCTTCCCCGACGAGGCGGCGGTGCGGCGGCTGGCCCAGCGGCTGGCGCTGGCCGCGGGCCGGCGCCTGGACGACGCGCAGCCCTGGGTGGACGGCGAGCTGAGCGGCATCGGCGCCGGCGGCTTCGCGGTGCGGCTACACGCGGTGCTGCCGCCGGTGGCGGCCGCGGGCACCTGCCTGTCGCTGCGCGTCCTGCGGCCCGCCAGCCAGGATCTGGCGGCCCTGACCGCCGCCGGCGCGATCGAGCCCGCGGCCGCCGCCCTGGTCACCGACATCATCGGCGCCCGGCTGGCGTTCCTGGTCAGCGGTGGCACCGGCGCCGGCAAGACCACACTGCTCGCCGCGATGCTGGGCGCCGTGCCGCCGGGCGAACGGATCGTCTGTGTCGAGGATGCCGCGGAGCTGGCCCCGCGGCACCCGCACCTGGTGAAGCTGGTCGCGCGGTGCGCCAACGTCGAAGGCGTCGGCGAGGTTCCGGTACGCGAGCTGGTCCGGCAGGCGCTGCGGATGCGGCCCGACCGCATCGTGGTCGGCGAGGTCAGGGGAGCCGAAGTCGTGGACCTACTGGCCGCGCTGAACACCGGCCACGACGGCGGCGCGGGCACCGTGCACGCGAACAGCCCCGGGGAGGTGCCCGCCCGCCTGGAGGCATTGGGCGCGCTCGGCGGCCTCGACCGGGCCGCGCTGCACAGCCAACTCGCCGCCGCGGTGCAGGTGTTGCTGCACGTCGAGCGCGACCGCGCCGGCCGGCGGCGGCTCAGCGAAATCGCCGCGCTGCACAACGACCACGGTCGCGTGCGCGCGATCACCGTGTGGCATGCGGATCGGGGAATGACGGATGCCGCCCCGCAGCTGCAGCGCCTGCTGCGCGGCCGGATGGCGGCATGAGCGGCCCGCTGGCCGGCGCGCTGCCGTTGTCGTTGGCGCTCATCGTCGTTCGGCCCTCGCCGCGACGACGCCTGTCGGCCTCACGACGCCCGCGGCTCCCGGTGGTCGGGCTTCGCGGGGCGGCCTGCGTCGCCGCGGGTATCGGCTGCCTCGCCGTTGTCGTGCTGCCGCTGACCACCGTCCTGTGCGTCGCGGTCGTGGGCGCGACCGCGGGTCTGCGGTATCGGCGCCGCCGGAGCATCCGGCGCGCCGCGGCTGAGGGCGACGCGCTGCAATCCGCGCTCGAGGTGCTGGTCGGTGAGTTGCGGGCCGGTTCGCATCCGGTGCGCGCCTTCGGCGTCGCCGCCGACGACACCGTCGGCGCGGTTGCGGCGTCGCTGCGTTCGGTGGCGGCGCGGGCCCGGCTGGGAGCCGACGTCGCGGCCGGCCTGGCCGCCGCGGCCCGCGACTCGGCGCTGCCGGCGCACTGGGAGCGGCTCGCCCTGTGCTGGCGGCTGGCCAGCGACAACGGGCTGGGCATCGCCACCCTGATGCGCGCCGCCCAGCGCGACATCGCTGAGCGGCAACGGTTCTCGGCCCGCGTCTCGTCGAGCATGGCCGGGGCGCGGGCAACCGCGACGATACTGGCCGCGCTGCCGGCGCTCGGCGTGCTGCTCGGCCAGTTGATCGGGGCCCGCCCGCTGGGCTTCTTGCTGGGCGGACACGCGGGCGGGTGGCTGCTGCTCGTCGGCTCGGCGCTGGCCTGCGTCGGCCTGCTGTGGGCGGATCGCATTGCGGATGGGGTGGCGTCGTGAGGGGCGGCGAATGAACCGTGTCGGCGACGATGCAGAGCGAAGCGATGAGGAGGAGGGGCGCATGGATTTCGTGGCGGTGCTGCTGGCCGTGGCGCTGTGGGTCGGCCCCGGTCCCTCGCTGGTGCGCAGCCGCATCGGGACGCCGATGCGTGGCGGTCGACGGTCGCGGGGCCGGGCACCGTCGCGTGGGCCGGATCCGCTGGCGGTCGCCTCCTGTCTGGACGTGCTGGCCGTGTGCCTGGGGGCCGGCATGGCCGTGTCGACGGCCGCCGCGGCGGCGGCCCCGGCGGCGCCGCCAAAGTTGGCCGGGGTGCTGCGCCGCGCCGCCGACCTGCTCGCGCTCGGTGCGGATCCCGCTGTCGCCTGGTCTATTCCGCCCGGCCCGCAGAACGCGGCCGATCCGCAGATCGATGCGTTGCTGCGGCTGGCCAGGCGCTCGGCGTCCTCGGGCGCGGCGCTGGCCGGCGGCGTCACCGAGCTGGCCGGGGAGTCCCGCCACGACGCCGCGCACGCGGCGACCGCCGCGGCCGAGCGGGCCGGCGTGCTGATCGCCGGACCGTTGGGCCTGTGCTTCCTGCCGGCGTTCGTCTGCCTGGGCATCGTCCCGGTGGTGGCCGGTCTGGCCGGCGATGTCTTGCAGTCGGGCCTGCTGTGAAACGAAAGGAAACGATTGATGGTCAACATGTTTCGCGAATTCTCGGCACGCGTGGCCGTGCTGGTGGCCGACGAGTCGGGCATGTCGACGGTCGAGTACGCCATCGGCACCATCGCGGCGGCGGCCTTCGGCGCGGTGCTCTACACCGTCGTAACCGGCGATTCCATCGTCTCGGCGCTGACCAACATCATCGGTCGCGCGCTCAACACCAAGGTGTAGCCGGCGATGCCGGCGCATCCACCGTGGAGGCGGCACTGGGCATCGCCGCGCTCGTGGTGGTGCTGGTGCTGTGCCTGGCCGGTGTCAGCGCGGTGTCGATGCAGGTGCGCTGCGTCGACGCCGCCCGCGAAGCCGCCCGGCTGGCGGCGCGCGGCGACGAACGCTCCGCGGTGGCCGCCGCGCGCCGGCTGGCGCCCGGTGGCGCGCGGATCGACCTGCGCCGCGACGGCGACTTCCTGGTGGCCACCGTCGTCGCGCATTCGAAGTTGTTGCCCACCATCGACATTGCGGCAAAAGCGGTCTCGGCGGCCGAGCCGTCGCGGTGAGCGGGGCTCGGCCGCCCTGGTCGCGGCCTGGATGATCGTGGTGCTGCTGGCGGTGACCGGCGCCGGCGCGTACCTGGGCTCGGCGGTGGTGGCCCGCCACCGCGCGCAGGCGGTTGCCGACCTGGCCGCGCTGGCGGGCGCGGCGCGGCTGACTTCCGGAGCGGATGCGGCCTGCGCCAGTGCTGCGGGCGTGGCACGCCGGATGCGGATCGATGACATCGGCTGTGCGGTGGACGGTCTCGATGTCATCGTCACCGCGCGGGTGGCCGTCGCGTTCGGCGGCGCGGCGCAGGCCGCCGCGCGGGCAGGGCCGGCGACGGGGAAAGTCGATCAGGTCGCGGCGTCGGGGCTGGGTGACAATCCCGCGGTGGCCAGTTCCTCGTCGGTGGGCAGCCGCAGCGAGACCAGCCCGGCGTACGTGTCCGGTTCGAGTTCCACCCGGTTGACCGTGACGTGCACGGGCACCCAATCCCCGTCGTGCCCGGGCATCCGCAACACCCGGCTGGTGGCGCCCCCACTGAATTCCCTTGTCATGGTGGACATCAGATCGTGGTCATCGGGGTGAACCCGGGGCTTGCCCGTCTCACTGCTGCGCCAGTCGTAGAACGTGCAGGGCTCGTCGAGCCATTTGAGCAACGTCCAGGTGTTGAGGTCGATCAGCGCCCGGTGCACCCCGGCCTGGGCCAGCCCGCTGAGGATCCGTTGCGCCAGATCATCGGTCGACACCTCCGGGCCCCTGAGTTCGGACTGCCAGTTCATCGCCCGCGCCACCAGGTGCTCCCGGCCGTCGGGTCCCGGTTCCAGAATCGTGCGTGCGACAAAACCTATCCGGATCGCCTCGCCGCGCCAGTCGGTGAGATCCCAGGTGCTGCACAGTGTTTGGTCGGGCTTGGCCTTGACCGCCATGGCCAGCACTTTGGTCTCGTTCGGGTTGAGTTCACGGGATGGGAGGTCTTCGGCGAAGGCCCTGCCGAAGGTGACCTCGACTTCGGGGTTCTTGCCGCTGTTGATCAGCGATTCGCGGGTGTCGGTGGCCACGCCGAGGGTCAGGTCCCACTTCAGCGGCCCCGGAATCGGCCGCTCGGGCGGCTCGACGTCGGCGGGACCGGTCCAGACATGCACGCCGTGGATGAAGCCGTCGGACATCACCACCGGTTCGGTGCGAATGATGCGGTCCCGCTTGGTCGTGATGCTGGTCAGGGCCTGCCCGGTCTGCACCGACTCGGTGATCGCCGTGCGGACCGCGGCCAGAAAGGGACTGCGGCGCAGGAATGTGGTGATGGGGACGAGATTTTTGAGCTGGCGGCCCTGCGCCACCACGGTGGGATCACCCCCGAGTGTCTCCACGAGCAACCAGTCGTGGGCCATGCGGCCGAGTTTACGGATGAGGCGAGGGGTGTGGGGGAGTGCGGCCGATTCGCCGGGCGCCGAAGACCTCCGCGGCCGGCAGCCGTCACCGGCGTCGGTGGTGCTTGCGATGCCGTCTGGGCCTTGGTACTTTGCTGCTGCGTCCGCATCGTCGGGGTTGCGGATGGCCCACAACTAATCGTTTTTCTCATTCAGTGCGACAGCACGCCGCCATTTCTTGAGCAGCAGGAAATGTGTTCTTGGCGTGGGCGTCACGAGGCAAATCCGCTGGGTCGACCGTCGAGGGGTCGGTCGTCATCCGCGGAAACTGCCCTCCCGGGGCCCTGCGCCAATTCTGCGAGGACCAGCTTCAGCACCAGCACCGCGCCCGCCTTGTCGAGCGGGTCGTTGCCGTTGCCGCACTTGGGGGATTGCACGCACGACGGGCAGCCCCGCGGGCACTCGCATGCTTCGATGGCGGCTGCTGTCGCACCCAGCCAGGTGCGGGCCTGGCGAAAGCCCCGCTCGGCGAATCCCGCGCCGCCCGGGTAACCGTCGTAGACGAAGACGCTGGGCAGGCCGAGGGGGTCGGGCCCGACGGCGGTGGACAGCCCGCCGATGTCGCCGCGGTCGCAGCTGGCCACCAGCGGCAGCAGCCCGATCGCCGCGTGTTCGGCGGCGTGCAGCGCTCCGGGGATTCGCGTTGCCTCAATGCCCTTGCGCTGCAACACATCTTCGGTGATGGTGTACACCACCGCCGTGGTGGCCAGGGTGTGTTCCGGCATGTCCAATTCGATGAAGTCGATCACCTCCCCGGAGAGCCGGCGGCGCAGATACCCCACCACCTGATGGGTGACCCTGACCGGCACCAGACCAAGCGTTACCGGCCCGAACGTCAGGCGCTCGCCGGTTCCCGTGACGGCGATATCGGTGATCTCGCGCGCGAACGTCGCGTAACCGGGGTCCTCGGCGTGCACGAACGCGATGCCTTCCTCGGTGTCCAGGGAGTCCACCACGTAGCTGTCGCCTTGATGCAGGTACACCGCGCCGGGGTGGACGGTGGCCGGCGCCTGACCGGCGCCGGCGCTGCCCAGCAGCCTTCCGGTGTCGGCCTCCACGATGACGATCTGACCGCCCGCCGAGCCCCGGATATCCACCGCGGCATGGGGTTCCAAGCCGGGCACCGGAAAGTACCTGCCGCCGCGCCGCCGCAGCAGCCCGTCGTCGACCAGGCCGTCGGCCACCTCGGTGGCGTCGAGGGCGCGTACCTCCGCTTCCTCGAGCGGTAGTTCGGTTGCCGCGCACAGCAGCTGCGGACCCAGGATGTAGGGGTTGGCCGGGTCGATCACGACCCGCTCGACCGGCTTGTCCAGCAGCGCAGCGGGGTGGTGCACCAGATAGGTGTCCAGCGGGTCGTCGCGGGCGACCAGCACCACCAGCGCGCCCTGGCCGCGCCGCCCGGACCGGCCCGCCTGCTGCCAGAACGAGGCCACCGTGCCCGGGAAACCGGCGAGCACCACCGCGTCCAGTCCGGCGATGTCCACGCCCAGTTCCAGCGCGTTGGTGGTGGCCAGACCCCGCAGCCGGCCCTCGGCCAGCGCACGCTCCAGCGCGGTGCGGTCCTCGGAGAGGTAACCGGCCCGATACGACGCGACCTGTCGGGACAGCTCCGGGGCGATCTCGTCCAGCCGCGCCTGTGCGCCGAGCGCGGTCAATTCCGCGGCGCGGCGCGACCGCACGAACGTCAGGGTCTGAGCGCCCTCGGCGATCAGGTCGGCCATCACGCGCGCCGCCTCGGCACCGGCGGAGCGGCGCACCGGCGCGCCGTTCTCGCCGGTCAGGTCGGCCCGCAGCGCGGGCTCCCACAGCGCCACCGTCCGGGCGCCCTGCGGTGAACCGTCCTCGGTGACCTCCTCGACCGGCAGCCCGATGAGTTCGGCGGCCGTCGCGCCCGGTGAATCCGTTGTCGCGCTGGCGAAGATCACCGTCGGCGACGACGAATAGCGGGCGCACAACCGCAACAGGCGGCGCAGCACCATCGCCACGTTGGAACCGAAAACCCCACGGTAGTAATGACATTCGTCGACGATCACGAAGCGAAGGCCACGCAACAGGACGCCCCAACGGGCATGATTGCGCAAGATCGACAAATGGATCATGTCGGGGTTGGAGAACAACCACCGCGAACGTTCCCGCGCGAAGCGTCGGACCTCGGTTGGGCTGTCGCCGTCGTAGGCGGTGGGAGCGACGTCGTGCAGCCGTGGAATCGCCGCGGTGAGCGCGTGCGCGGCCCGCAATTGGTCGTGGCCCAACGCTTTGGTGGGCGACAGGTAGAGCACCCGAGCCCGCGGATCGGTTGCCAGCGCGTTGAGGACCGGGAGCTGATAGGCCAGTGACTTGCCCGACGCGGTACCGGTGCTGAGCACGACGTGACGGCCCGCGTACGCCAGGTCCGCGGCGGCGAACTGATGCGACCACGGTGAGGTGATCCCGCGGTCGGCGAACGCGCTGACCACGTCGGGCGCGGCCCAGGCCGGCCACTCCCGCGGCCGGCCGCTGCGTGGTGGCAGTTCGGCGACGTGACGCAGCGGGCGCTCGTCCGACGCTGTTCCGGCGAGCGCGGCGGCAAGCAGGTCGCTGCCGAAACTCGCCATCTCACTCCCTCCGGAATCCGTTGTGAAATCGGCGCTGGAATCGGCCTTCGAATCGGCGGCAGACACAAGTCTGTCGCCGACGCGATGAACATGGTTGACTAATTGCGGTCGCAGCTTCTGTGTTCGTGTAAAACTTTCGCAGGATCGACGTTGCGGCCGCGGTTCCTGCGAGGTTAATCGGTCGGGTGAAGTTCCGGCGACTCAGCGAGGTATG
Source organism: Mycobacterium colombiense (assembly GCF_001672755.1). Classification (GTDB taxonomy): domain Bacteria; phylum Actinomycetota; class Actinomycetes; order Mycobacteriales; family Mycobacteriaceae; genus Mycobacterium; species Mycobacterium colombiense_C. The sequence goes on from NZ_LZKI01000010.1 coordinate 85,479, forward strand.
GCGGTCGTACCAGGCCCGGGGCATCGAAAGGCGATGCTCCGCACCCAGAAGAAAAGGAAAGATCGAGAGATGCCACAGGGAACTGTGAAGTGGTTCAACGCGGAGAAGGGCTTCGGGTTCATCGCCCCCGAAGACGGTTCCGCCGATGTGTTTGTCCACTACACGGAGATCCAGGGTTCGGGCTTCCGCACCCTCGAAGAGAACCAGAAGGTCGAGTTCGAGATCGGCCACAGCCCTAAGGGCCCCCAGGCCACCGGAGTCCGCTCCGTCTAAGACAGAGCAGACCTGAACGGATCCCCCCGTGCAGACCCGCCCAGCGGGTCCGGCCGGGGGGTTTCCTCTTTTACCGGCGCGACCAGGTGCGCATCCCGTCGGTCCCGGACGCCGCGCCGGTTGCCTCAAGACGCGGATGGGCCCCCTGGCCTACTGTCGGTGGCGTGAGCCAGCTTTCCTTCTTTACAGCGGAGTCGGTGCCGCCCGCGGTCGCCGATCTTTCCGGGGTGCTGGCGGCGTCCGGGCAGATCGTCACCGTGGGTGCCACCGGCGAAAGCCAGGTCGCGGGTGCCCGGCTGTCGGTGGTCGTGGACCAGTCCTGGCGGGCCTCGGCGCTCGCCGAGATGATCCGGGAGGCGGGCCTGGTGGCCGAGATCAGCCGGACCGACGAGGACACCCCGCTGGTGCGCACCGCGGTGGACCCCTCATTGAGCACGCTGGCCGCCGAATGGACGCGCGGTGCCGTCAAGACCGTACCGCCGCGCTGGCTGCCCGGGCCGCGCGAGCTGCGGGCGTGGACGTTGGCGGCCGGAAACCCCGAGGGCGAGCATTACCTGCTGGCATTGGACCCGCACGCGCCGGACACGCACTCGCCGCTGGCGTCGGCATTGATGCGCGTCGGCATCGCGCCCACCCTGATCGGCACCCGCGGTGGCCGGCCGGCGCTGCGGATCAGTGGGCGGCGCAGGCTATCGCGCCTGGTAGAGAACGTGGGCGAGCCGCCCGATGGCGATGAGGCGCTGTCGCGGTGGCCGCGAGTCTAGGCTGGAGTAAACGCCCGAAACTGTGTCGGCTTTCCGGCATTTTCGCGGATGTCAGTTTGCGCAGGCCCGGCCAAGGGTGCGAAATTGTCAGGTGCCGCAGGGCGAAGGAACGGTCGCGTACCTGAATTTCACCGGAATTTTCGATGCCGACCTGTCATTCTTCCTGCAGTGGTCTCGCAGGGGGGACCAATCAGAGATGGAGCGTAAGGGCAGTTGGCTGACCCGAAACTAAAGGACACCGGCAGCGGCGGGAATGGCAGCCGCCGGCGACTCGTGATTGTCGAGTCGCCCACCAAGGCGCGCAAACTGGCCAGCTACCTGGGCTCCAGGTACATCGTGGAGTCGTCGCGCGGTCACATCCGCGACCTGCCCCGCGCCGCCGCCGACGTGCCGGCGAAATTCAAGTCGGAGCCGTGGGCCCGCCTCGGGGTCAACGTCGATGCGGACTTCGAACCGCTGTACATCATCAGCCCCGAGAAGAAGAGCACGGTGACCGAGCTCAAGGGCCTGCTCAAGGAAGTCGACGAGCTCTATCTGGCCACGGATGGTGACCGCGAGGGCGAAGCCATCGCCTGGCACCTGCTGGAAACCCTGAAGCCGAACATCCCGGTCAAGCGGATGGTGTTCCACGAGATCACCGAGCCGGCCATTCTCGAGGCCGCCGAGAACCCCCGCGACCTGGACATCGACCTGGTCGACGCGCAGGAAACCCGGCGCATCCTGGACCGCCTGTACGGCTACGAGGTCAGCCCCGTGCTGTGGAAGAAGGTCGCGCCGAAGCTGTCGGCGGGCCGGGTCCAATCGGTGGCCACCCGCATCATCGTGCAGCGCGAACGCGACCGCATGGCCTTTCGCAGCGCTTCCTACTGGGACATCGTGGCCCAGCTCGATGCCAGCGTGTCCGACCCGCAGGCCTCGCCGCCCATCTTCACCGCCCGCCTGACCGGCGTCGACGGCCTGCGCGTGGCCGCCGGCCGGGACTTCGACTCGCTGGGGCAGCTGCGCAAGGCCAACGAGGTCACCGTTCTCGACGAGGCGAGCGCGACGCAGCTGGCGGCGGGCCTGCGCGGCGTTGATCGCCGACTCCGACAGCGTGGTGGAGTCGGTACGCATATAGGTGATGTAGCCGTTCTCGTACAGCCGCTGGGCGATGCTCATCGTGCGCTCGGAGGAGAACCGCAACTTGCGGCCGGCTTCCTGCTGCAGCGTCGAGGTCATGAACGGCGCGTAGGGGCGCCGGGTGTAGGGCTTTTCCTCCACCGACGCGACGTTGAGCTGGGCGCCGCGCAGGCCCGCCGCCAGCTGCGTCGCGCTCGCCTCGTCGAGAACGGTGACCTCGTTGGCCTTGCGCAGCTGC
>NZ_LZKI01000011.1 GCF_001672755.1 Mycobacterium colombiense
CGGCGGATCATCCGCAGCGCGAAGCGGGCCTGTTCGTCCGTCGTCGCCGGCTTGTCGGACAGCTCCACGGCGTAGGCGTTGAAGTCGCGGACCAGCACGGCGAAGATCTCGTCGAGCAACCCCTCGTCGACGCCCGACAGCCCGGCCTCCTCCAGGATGAGCTGGGCGTAGGGCACGGTCGCGAACAACTGGCCCACGGCGAACGCGAAGTCGATGTCCTTCTGCTGCGCGGCATCCGGGGTGGCGCCGGCCAGCATGTCGGCGAGCACGTCGATCTGCGAGCGCAGCAGCGCGACATTCGGCAGGTGCCCGAAGCTGTCGAACGGCGCGCGCCAGTCGTGGAAGCGCACCTTGCCCAGGCCGCCGGTGGGCCCCTGCGCGAACAGGAAGGTGTCGTCGGCCGCGTCGTCACGCCTGCCGATCAACGGCAGCGCGTTGTTGGGGGCGAACAGGAAGTTGGGCATGAACTTGGCGAGCAGCCCGATGTTGATGTGGACGGTGCCCTCCAGCCTTGGCAGCAGGCCGATTTCGCGGGTCATCGCCTCGAAGATGGTGTCCTTCTCCACGCCCTTGGCGGCGATCACGTCCCACAGCGCGGTGACGACGCGTTCACCTTCGCTGGTGATCTTCGCCTTGGTGAGCGGGCTGTACAGCAGGTAGCGGCGGTCCTCGGCCGACGCGCTGCGCATGTAGTCGCACGCCCGGGTGGCGACCAGCCGCATCGCGACCAGCCGCGCATAGGCGTCGGTGAGCAGCCGTCGCACGTGGGTGAAGTCGGTGACGACGGTCCCGTACAGGATGCGGTTGGACGCGTGGGTGACCGCCTCGTACATCGCGTGGGTACACATGCCGACGGCTCCCCAGCCGAGGTTGTACTTGCAGACGTTGACGGTGTTGAGCGCGGCGTGGAAGGCCTCGGGGCCGCGGTGCAGGATGTCGGCCTCGGTGACCGGGTAGTCGCGCAGCGCGTAGTTGGCGACGAAGTTCTGCGAGTTCACCACGTTCTTGATCAGGTCATAGCGCTCGTGCTGCGAGTCGGCGGCGAAGAACACGTACTCGTCGGTGCCGTCGAACTTGCCGAAGGTGGAGACCATCCGCGCCACGTTGGCGTTGCCGATGTAGTACTTCTCCCCGGTGGCGGTCCAGCCCCCACCCGGCGCAGGGGTGAGGTTCATGTCGGTCTGGTAGACGTCCGCGCCGTGCGTCTGCTCCGACAGCCCGAAGGCGAACACCTCGCCGGCCTCGAGCAGCGCGGCGGCCTTGCGCTTGGCGTCGGAGTTGGCGCTCATCCAGATCGGCCCGAGGCCCAGCGCGGTGACCTGGAAGGGATACCAGTAGTTCAGCCCGTAGAAGCCGACGATCTCGGCGAACGCACTGATCCGGTAGGTGTCCCAGCGGCAATCGTCCGCTCCGTAGGCGCTCGGTGTCAGCAATGAGGCGAAGATGCGCTCCCGGCCGATGTGGTCCAAAAACTCCGAATACCACACCCGTTCGTGGTCGTCGGCCTTCAGCCGGGCCTTGCCCCGGGACTCGAAGAAGTCGACCGTCGCGGCCATGATCTCCCCCGAACGACGGTCTGGGTACTGGCGTTGCAGGTGGTTGGGATTAAGCAACATGAGGTGACTCCCAGCGGGTTCTCGACGAAGACGAGGGTGACGGTACTGCAATCGCGCGGCCGTCGGGGCGACCGGAACAAAACGACCCTGTTGGTCGGGTGCCCGTCGCCCTAGCATCACTGGAGTGTCAGAACTCAATACCGCTCGCGGGTCCATCGATACCGCCGCGCTGGGCGTCACCCTCATGCATGAGCACGTGTTCATCATGACCACCGAGATCGCCGAGAACTATCCCGAAGCGTGGGGCGATGAAGACCGGCGCGTCGCCGACGCCATCAAGCGACTCAACGAACTGAAGGCCCGCGGCGTGGACACCATCGTCGACCTCACGGTGATCGGCCTGGGCCGCTACATCCCGCGGATCGCCCGGGTCGCGGCCGAGACCGAGCTGAATATCGTTGTGGCGACCGGGCTTTACACCTACAACGACGTGCCGATGTACTTCCACTACCTCGGCCCGGGCGGCGAACTCGGCGGCCCGGAGATCATGACCGACATGTTCGTCCGGGACATCGAGCAGGGCATCGCCGACACCGGTATCAAGGCCGGGATCCTCAAGTGCGCGACCGACACACCCGGGGTCACCCCCGGCGTCGAGCGGGTGCTGCGGGCGGTGGCCCAGGCGCACAAGCGCACCGGGGTGCCGATCTCCACGCACACCCACGCGGGCATGCGGCGCGGGCTCGAGCAGCAGCGCATCTTCGAAGAGGAGGGTGTCGACCTGAGCCGGGTGATCATCGGGCATTCCGGCGACAGCACCGACATCGGCTACCTCGAGGAGCTCATCGCTGCCGGCTCCTACCTCGGGATGGACCGCTTCGGCATCGACGCGTTCCTGCCGTTCGAGGACCGGGTGAACACCGTGGCGCAGATGTGCGAGCGCGGGCACGCCGACAAGATGGTGCTCTCGCACGACGCCAACTGTTACTTTGACGCGCTGCCCGACGAGCTGGTGTCGCAGGTGATGCCGAACTGGCACTACCTGCACATCCACAACGACGTCATCCCGGCGCTCAAGGAGCGCGGCGTCACCGACGAACAGTTGCACACCATGCTGGTGGACAACCCGCGGCGCATCTTCGAGCGGCAGGGCGCGTATGAGTGAGCCGATCCCGCCGATCGGCACGCAGATTTCGGCGCTGGCCGAACTCGCCCCCGACGAGCCGGCGGTCACCTGCGACGGCATTACCCTCACCCGCGCACAGCTCGACCGCTCGACCAATCGGCTGGCCCGCGCCTACGCCGAGCGTGGTGTGGGCGTCGGCGACTACGTGACCATGGTGCTGCCCAACTCGGTCGAATGGATCCAGGCCGCCGTGGCTTGCTGGAAGCTGGGCGCGGTGCCGCAGCCGTTGTCCGCGCGGTTGCCCGACGCGGAGCTGCAGGGCTTGGTGGACCTGCGACCACCGGCCTTGCTGGTCGGCCGTGACCATCACCAGATACCCAGCGTGCCAATGGGTTTCACGCCCGATCCGGGGCCGTCGGACGACGCGCTGCCGGAGGCGGTGTCGCCGGTGTGGAAGGCGATGGGTTCGGGCGGCAGCACCGGCCGGCCCAAGCTGATCGAATCCGGCGGCGACAGCCGGATTCCGTCGGCGATCGGCTATCCGCTGGGCGCCCAGGAGGGCGACACCACCCTGGTGCCGGTACCGCTGTCGCACAACACCGGCTTCACCACCGCGACCATCGCGTTGCTGATGCGCCATCACCTGGTGCTGATGAGCCGGTTCGACCCCGAGCGGTTCCTGCGCCTGATCGCCGACCATCGCGTGACGTTCCTGACGACGGTGCCGACGATCATGCAGCGCACGCTGCCCGTCTACCAGGCCGACCCGGGCGCCTACGACCTCTCGTCGATCCGGCGGTTCTGGCACCTGGGGGCGCCCTGCCCGCCCGCCATCAAGCAGGCGTGGATCGACCTGCTGGGCGCGGAGAAAGTCTGGGAGCTCTACGGCGGCACCGAATTACAGGCGCTGACGTTCATCTCCGGGGACCAGTGGCTGACGCACCGCGGGTCGGTCGGCGTGGTGGTCGCCGGACAGATGAAGGTGCTCGACGACGACGGCAACCCCTGCCCGCCCGGCGTGGTCGGCGAGATCTACATGCGGCCGGGCCCGGACAGCGCGCCCACCTACCGCTACGTCGGCGCCACGGCGAAAAGCCGCGACGGGTGGGACTCGCTGGGTGATCTCGGCTATTTCGACACCGACGGGTTCCTGTACCTCTCGGACCGGCGGGTCGACATGTTCACCGTCGGCGGCCGCAACGTCTACCCCGCCGAGATCGAGAACGCACTCTCGGCGCACCCGGATGTGTTGTCCTGTCTGGTCGTCGGCGTCCCTCACGAAGATCTCGGCCAGGTGCCGTACGCGCTCGTGCACCCGATCGATGGTTCGGAGCTGGATTCGGTTGCCGTGCAAGCGTTTCTACGCGACCACGTGGCGGGGTACAAGGTGCCGCACACCGTCGAGTTCGTCGACACCCCGCTGCGCGACGACGCCGGCAAGGCCCGCCGCTCGGCGGTCCGCGAACAGATCCTGGAGCGCCTGGCGGCCGCGGAGGCGAGCTGACCCGCGGGCGGATCGGTGGCGATGCGCACGCGGGATAGCCCGGCGAACCGCTACGCCGCGTCGGATTTGGAGAGCGGACGGGACCGGACCGGCCGTCCCAAGATCACCTTGGCCGTGATCGCGCCGAGCTTCAGCATGCCGAGGTAGGTGGACGGGTTGAACAGGGTCGGCCACACCGTACTGCTCTTGTTTTCGTCGAGCGGCCGTCCGGCGAACCGGTCGCGTAGCCATCTCAGGGCCATCGGCGAGGAGAGCGGGTGAAGCAGCAGGTGATCGCAGAATCGATCGCGGTGGTAGGTGACCGCTACCCCGGCGGCGACATACGTCGCGACAAGCTGATCGATGTCGTCGATGCTGATGATTCTGTCGTGCACCGCCTGGATCACCAGCAGGGGCAGTGCGGGTGGGGTCTTGCCGAGCTTGGTTTCGTCGAAGATGTGGCGCACCTCCGGCAGGTCCCACAGTTCGTCGGTGGAGATGTCGACGTAGGAGCCGATGTCTGCGTTGCGCAACCGCCGAACCGCGCCCGCGGTGGTCAGCTTCCGTAATTCGTTCAGCACCGCCCTGCCCTCTTCGGTGGCGTGCTCAATGACGACCCGCTGTGCTTCCGGGAACACCTCGGTCAGCGCCGCGATCATCAGCGCCGCCAGTCCGGCGAAAAACGACCCGTTGAGGCGGCGCGCGACGCTTTCCGGGTCGGCGACCGGTGAGCCGAGCACCGCGCCGACGATGTTGAGTTCCGGCGCGTAGCGGGCGGCCGCCTCGGCCGCCCACGCGGAGGCGAAACCACCGCCCGAATAACCCCACAGACCCACTGGGGCCGACGTTGACAAGCCCAGCCGTTCGCAGTTCAGGGCAGCCCGGACACCGTCGAGGATGCGGTACCCCGGCTCGCGGGGTGCGCCCCACATGCCGTGACAGCCCTCATGGTCGGGTACCGAGACCGCCCAGCCTTCCGCCAATGCCGCCGCCATCAGCAGGAATTCCGCCTGGGTGAACGCGCCGATCGCCCCGGCGCCGCGGCGCAGCGCGTACGACGGGAAACATTGTGACGCCACCGCATCGATAGCGCACTGATACGACAGCACCGGACACATCGCGTGCGGATCGCGCTGTTCCGGCAGCAAGACGGTGGTCACGGCAACCTCCGGGTCGTCGTGCAGGTTCGTGCTGCGGTAGAGGAGTTGGGTGGCCGGAAAGCTTTGCGGCAGCACACCCAGAAAGCCCAACTCGACGGTGCGCGAGCGGAGCACGGTGCCACATTCAGCCTGCTCATACCCCGGCGGCGGTTGGTAGAAGGGATCGTCATCCGGCAAGAGCGGACGCTCGGCAGGACGCAAGTCCTCATGGGGCGTGCCCGCGATCGACCGTGCCACGACCATGTCGTTGTCCATGGTTGAACACCTCTCCAGGGCCGAAGCGACTTCGTTGCCTTTGCCGCTACCGGCACCCGGTGACCCGCCGCTCTATCACACTCGGGGTTACCCATAAATGAGGTTTCGAGACCTTCGGTACCGCCCGGAGAGGAATTCAGCTGGCGGTCCGGGCAGACTCAAGGCGCGATCGCGTCCGCCTCGGCATCGACCGCCTGAGCCGGCTCGCCCGGCCTCTCGCGTTTCTCCCAGCGACGCAACGCTTCTCGGCACGGCGATTCGACCAGCGCATAGCTGACCGCGGCGATCGCGAAGCCGAAGATCAACGTCAACACCAACACCGTGGGCATGCGGCCGGTGAACGGGAACGTGCCGAGCACCGGGAACACCATGGCCAGCGCCGCCAGGTGCCACACGAACAGCCCGTAGGACCAGCGCCCCAGGGTCACCATCGCGGTGGTCCCCAAGATGCGATGCGGCGTGTCCATCCGGTCCAGTACCAGCGGGGCCACCAGCGCGAAAGCCACCAACGAGCCCATCGCCGTCTTCACCGCGAACTGGGCCGGGGTGCCGGGCACCAGGCCTTCGGGACCGGCCAGCGGCGACGCCGCGATCAAATAGGCGACCACCGCGACAGCGGCCATCAACAGCCGGTGGCGAGCGATGCGCACCGGCAACCCGATCCCGCTGTGCACCAACTCGGCCAGCAGCATGCCGGCGGCGAACCAGGAGAAGAACGCCGGCGGCCAGTTCAGCGGGTTGATCCCAGGACCGCCGCCTCCCGAAAAGAGAGGTACCCAGCCCCACGCCCAGCTGAGGGCGCCCAGGGCGGCGATCGCGGGCACCCTGGCCCGCACCGGCAGGCGGCGGGCCAGCAGCGCGAGGATCGGCAGCGCCAGGTAGAAGCTGACCTCGACGGACAGGCTCCACATCTGGGTCAGCCCGCCGGTCAGCGTCAGCGGCACGTAGATCTGGGTGAGCGTCAGGTTGGCCAGCCATACCGTCAGGCTGGCGTGGTCGGCGTCGGGCAACAGGGTCAGGATCACGACGACGGCCACCACGTAGGCGGGCATGATGCGGACCACCCGCGACCGCAGGTAGTGGCCGGTACGCGGGCGCGGTCCCAGATCCCTTGCCGCCGCGGCATGTCCGCGCCACAGCAGAAAACCCGACAGCGCGAAGAACACCGCGACGGCCAGGTCGAAGCGGCCGAACAACCTGCCGGTGGCGCCGCTGGAGTGCCCGGTCTGGAACGCGACGTGCGTGACCACCACACCCATGGCGGCGCAGGCGCGCATGCCTTCCACGGCCGGCAGGAAGCTGCGGACCCCGCCCACCCGCTGGTCGTCGCTCACCACCACAGTTTGCCTGTGATGTGTTGACCGGCGAGTGGGTACACCCGCTGGACCCGTCCGCGCGAGCCATAGGTTCGTAAGTCGCTGCCTTACTTTGTGCTGTTAGGGTCAGACGAGTTTGCCCCGGGCTGCTTGCTCGGGTCGGGTCGCGGCTGATGAAGCGAGGAATTGAGGAGGGCACAGCGACGTGAACCGAGCAGTCATGTTGCGGTTCGCCGCATGCGGGATCATCGGACTCGGAGCTGCCCTGCTTATCGCCGCGCTGCTTTTGACGACGTACACCACCAGCAGGATCACCAAGGTCCCCCTGGACGTCGACGCCACGCTGATCAGCGACGGCACCGGAACCACCCTCGACTCCGCGTCGCTGTCGACCGACCACGTCGTCGTCAACCAGAACGTGC
>NZ_LZKI01000012.1 GCF_001672755.1 Mycobacterium colombiense
TCGTCGTCTCCGTCGCGGAGCAGTTTTTCGGGGTGATGGAAGGTGTTGATTCGCGGTTGGCCTCGGTCCAGGTGTGGGGGCGGGATCCATTCGGTGTCGCCGTTGGGGTTCTTGCGGGTGGTCCAGCCGCCCGGTTGCAGCAGGCGGTGTTGGGGTCCGCAGGCGAAGGTCAGGTCGTTGACGTCGGTGCTGTGGCAGGTGGCGTAGTCGGTGACGTGGTGGACCTCGCAGTAGTAGCCGGGCACCGTGCAGCCCGGTGCGCTACACCCGCGATCCTTGGCGTACAACACAATCCGCTGTCCCGGTGAGGCGAGTCGTTTGGTGTGATAGAGCGCCAACGCCTTGCCCTTGTCGAAGACGGCCAGGTAGTGATGGGCGTGGCGGGCCAGGCGGATCACGTCGCTCATCGGCAGGACGGTGCCGCCGCCGGTCAGGCCGCGGCCGGCCGCGGCCTGCAGGTCGCTGAGGGTGGTGGTGACCACGATGGAGGCCGGCAACCCGTTGTGCTGGCCCAACTTTCCAGAGGCCAACATGGCGCGCAGTGCCGCGTTGAGTCCGTCGTGGTTGCGCTGGGCCGCCGATCGCGGGTCGTGCTCGATCGCCTCTTGGCTGGGCGCGCCGTCCACGCACGGCGTCTCGTCGAAGGGGTTGCACATGCCCGGCGCGGCCAGCTTGGCCAGCACCGCCTCCAGGGTGGCACGTGCTTCGGGGGTCAGCCAGCCGCGCAACTGCGACATGCCGTCGGTTTGTTGATTACCCAGGGTCAGGCCGCGGCGGCGGGCGCGGTCCTCGTCGCGGTAGGTCCCGTCGGGGTTGAGGCAATCGGCCAGCGTGTCGGCCAGCGCGGCCAACTGCTCGGGCCGATATCGACTGCCCTGCTTGGCCAGATCGGCTTCGGCGCGCTCGCGGGTGAGTTGGTCGATCCAGCCGGGCAGCCGGTGGCAGAACCGGCGGATGACGGCGACGTGACCGGCCCCGAGCTGTCCCGCCCGCTGCGCGGCGGCGGTGCCCGCCAGGGCCGGCGTCAAGGGCTCCCCGGTCAGCCCTTGGCGTGGTCCCAGGTCGGTGGCTTCGCGGATGCGGCGCGCGGCCTCGGCGCGGCTGATCAAGGTCCGTTCGGCCAGCGCGTGAGACAGCTTGCCGCCGAGCTCGGCCGGGGTGGCCTGTCGCGCAACGTGGTTGATCAGCTTGTGCTCGGCGACCGGCAGCCGTCGGCGCAGCTTTTCGCAGCGCTCCAAGAACGCCAGGCACTCTCGGGGAGTCAACGCGTCGAAAGTCAGGTCCGCTACGCCCTCGACCGCGTCATCGAGTGCATCGAAGGCCGCCGTGATCGCGTCCCGATCGATGATGCCGCCCGAACTCATACCCCGAAACTAGCCGCACCCACCGACAACAATCCGCGG
>NZ_LZKI01000013.1 GCF_001672755.1 Mycobacterium colombiense
GGCCCGCGCTGGCCGAGGTGGTCAACCGCGAGGGCGTCGACGCCGTGGTGTACGACGAGGAATTCACCCCGACGGTGGACCGCGCACTGGCCGACAGGCCGGACGCCGCCCGCATCGTGGCCTGGACGGACGGGCAACACCATCTCACCGTCGGGGTGAATTCCTCGTCGTACACCACGGCGTCGACGCCCTCGCGGTTGACCACCTCGGCCAGCGCGGGCCCGGCGAACGAGGTGTTGAGCAGCACGACGTCGGAACCGATCCGGTTGACGGCCACCACCGCCTCGACGAAGCCGCGATGATTGCGGCACATGATGCCCACGACCTTGGGTTGACCCGCGGGCAGCTGTTGCAGCGCGGCGCCGAATGCGTTGATCCGCTCGTCGAGCTCGCGCCAGGTCAACGTGCCGCGTTCGTCGATCAGCCCCGGGCGATCCGGGCAGCGCTGCGCCGCACTGGCGAAGCCGACCGTCATGCCCATGCCCTCGCGGCGCATGGCCGCGGCCATCTTCAGGTAGCGGTCGGGGCGCATCGGCGCGATCATGCCGGCGCGGCTCAGCGTGGTGACCAGGCCGAGGGTCTCGCTCAACGGGTTCGGCACGGCTCAGCCCAGGATCGGGAAACGACGCTTGGCGGCCAGCTCGGTCAGCGCTTCCTGCATCACCGACCGCACGTACTCGTCGACCTCGTCGACGTCCGGGTCGTCGCCGAATTGCTTGGCGATGTCGATGGGCTCGAGCACCTGGGTCACGATCTTGGTGGGCAGCGGCAGGTTCGGCGGGATGACCGCGCTCAGGCCGAAGGGGAAGCCGAACGACAACGGCAGAATCGCGCTGCGCAGCAAGCGTTTGATGCCCAGCCGCTCGGCCAGCCAGGTGCCGCGGGTCAGGTAGAGCTGGGTCTCCTGGCCGCCGATGGACACCGCAGGCACGATTGGTACGCCGGCCTCGATCGCGGTGCGGATGTATCCCTTGCGGCCGTTGAAGTCGATCACGTTCTCCGACAGGGTCGGCCGGTAGGCGTCGTAATCGCCGCCGGGGAACACGATCACCACGCCGCCGGACCGCAACGCCTCGGCCGCGTTCTCCCGATTGGCCCGGATGTATCCGGTGCGCCGGAAGAAGTCTGCGGTGGGGCCGGTCATCAGGATGTCGTGGCTCAGCGTGTAGACCGGCCGGTCGTAGCCGAGTTTGTCGTAGAAGTGGACGCTGAAGATCGGGACGTCCATGGGGAACATGCCGCCGGAGTGGTTGCCGACCACCAGCGCCCCGCCGGGCGGGAACGCGTCCAGGCCGTGCACCTCGGACCGGAAGTAGGTTTTCAGGACCGGGCGCATGACCGCCATCAGGCGCTGGGTCAAGCCGGGGTCGAATTTGCCGATATCCCCGCCGCCGGGGTTGCCGTTGTCGGTCACGTTCCTCCCTTGACACTCGCACGATGCCGCTTGAGGTTTGCGGAGCCGAGTCGAGTCCCTCGATGGTAGCGACCGGACCCTCGCTGCTGTCAGGGTGTTTCACTCCATTTCGTCCAGGTATATGGTGCGGTCCCCGCCCGGGCGCTATTGTTACGGCGCCCTAAGTAATCCTCGAGCAAAGGGGACCTTGATGGACGTAGCGGGTCTGTCACCCGAACGCGGCACACGCCCAAGCGCCACGCACAGATCGGCGGGCACCCGGGACCGTCGCGGACGGCGGCACCATACGGGCGCGCCCCGCGCGGAAACCGCTCGTCACAGTCAAGAACCGTCCCGGCCCGCACCGGCCCTCGAGCGGGTCGCCGATGCGCTCGCCGCGGCCGGCCCGGAGAGCGCGGACCAGCAGCAGGCCGACTACTTCGTGCGCCTGCTCGCCGGGCGGCGCGGCTTCATCGATCAGCGCATCGAGGAGTATCAGCGCAAGATCGGCACCGCGGAAGCCAAGGGCGATCTCGACGCGGTGGTGAACCTGCGCCGCCTGGTGCGCATCGGTGAGCAGGATCGGCGGACCCTGGACGACCTGCTCGACAAGCTGCGCCGGCGGTTTGTCCGCCGCGTAGCCCAAGGCCCGCGCTGAATCGCCCATCGCCGCAGCCGTTTTCGTCATCGGAGCAGTGACGAGGTAGTCGCACAGATCACTGGCATGCGCAAATCGACCCGCCCGCATCGTGGTGCCGATACATTCGATGGGCCAGCTTGTTTCTAGACAGGAAAGAGGCCGCCCATGGGATTCATGGCTCCGGAACTTCCGGACGTCGATCACAAGAACTGGCCGACCCTGCCCCGGGCCACCCGACTGCAAGTGGTGACGCGGCATTGGGCGGAGCACGGCTTCGGGACGCCGTACGCGGTATACCTGCTGTACCTGCTCAAGATCCTGCTGTACATCGCGGTGCCCGCCGCCATCATCTCGCTCACTCCCGGCCTCGGCGGGCTCGGCCGCATCGGCGACTGGTGGACGCAACCCATCGTCTACCAGAAGGTCGTCATCTTCACGCTGCTGTTCGAGGTCACGGGCCTCGGCTGCGGATCCGGGCCACTGACCGGGCGGTTCATGCCACCGATCGGAGGCATCCTTTACTGGTTGCGGCCCAACACGATTCGCCTACCGGCCTGGCCCGGTAAGGTTCCGTTCACCAGTGGCGACAGCCGTACCGTCGTCGACGTCGCACTGTATGCCATCGTTCTGATCGGCGGGGTGTGGGCGCTGCTATCACCCGGTCACGGCGGGCCGGTCACCGCCACCGGCGACGTCGGCCTGATCGAGCCCGTCCGGGTCATCCCGACGATCGTCGCCCTGGCGCTGCTGGGACTGCGCGACAAGACGATCTTCTTGGCCGCCCGCGGCGAACATTATTGGCTGAAGCTGTTCGTGTTCTTCTTCCCGTTCACCGACCAGATCGCGGCCTTCAAGATCATCATGCTCTGCTTGTGGTGGGGCGCAGCGACTTCCAAGCTCAACCACCACTTCCCTTACGTAGTTGCGGTGATGACGAGCAACAACGCGCTCCTACGGCCCAAGTTGTTCACCCCGATCAAGCACCTGCTCTACCGCGACCACGTCAACGACCTACGGCCCACCTGGTTGCCGAAGCTGATGGCTCATGTTGGTGGTACGACAGCCGAATTCATCGTTCCCACGGTTCTGGTGTTCGTCGCCGGCGATCAACCGTGGCGGTGGTTCCTGATCGGGTTCATGGTGGTCTTCCACCTCAACATCATTTCCAACCTCCCGATGGGAGTGCCGTTGGAGTGGAACGTGTTCTTCATCTTCTCGCTGTTCTACCTGTTCGGGCATTACGGCGGGATTCGTGCCACCGATCTTTCCTCGCCGCTGCTGCTGGCGCTCGTGGTGGTCGTGGTGGCCATCGTGGTTGCGGGAAACATGTTCCCCGAGAAGATTTCGTTCCTGCCGGCCATGCGCTACTACGCCGGCAACTGGGCCACCAGCCTGTGGTGCTTCCGGGCGGGCACCGAGGAGAAGGTCGACGCCCAGGTTGTCAAAAGCTCCGCGCTCGTCGTCAATCAGCTGGCCCGGCTCTATGGACCGGAGACCGCCGAAATCATGGCGGACAAGGTGGCGGCGTTCCGCGCGATGCATATTCACGGCCGGGCGCTCAATGGCCTGTTGCCGCGGGCGATCGGCAACGAGGCCGACTACAAGGTGCGCGAGGGCGAGGTCGTGGCCGGGCCCCTGGTCGGGTGGAACTTCGGCGAAGGCCATTTGCACAACGAGCAGCTGCTCGAGGCGGTACAGCGGCGCTGCAACTTCGAGGACGGCGAGCTTCGCGTGATCGTCCTCGAGGGTCAACCGATCCATATCCAAAAGCAGTGGTACCGCATTCTGGACGCCAAGACCGGATTGATCGAGGCGGGCTACGTCACCATCGAGGACATGGCGTCGCGTCAGCCGTGGCCCGAACGGGGTGACGAATTTCCGGTTCACCTCACCACACAACCCGTCGTTCACGGCGAGTCGTGACGAAGGCTGTCGTCGTCGGCGCCGGGCCCAACGGCCTGGCCGCGGCGATCCAGCTCGCCCGCCACGGCGTCGACGTGCAGGTGCTGGAGGCGCGCGACACCGTCGGCGGGGGAGCGCGCTCGGCCGAGCTCACGGTGCCCGGTGTGATCCACGACGTCTGCTCGGCCACCCACCCGTTCGGCGTCGGCTCGCCGTTCTGGGCGGAGATCGACCTGACGAGCTACGGGCTGGTCTGGAAGTGGCCGGAAATCGACTGCGCGCATCCGCTCGACGACGGCACCGCCGGCGTGCTGTACCAGTCGATCGATCGGACGACGGCCGGCATGGGACCCGACGCTCCCCGGTGGCGGCGCGCCGTCGGGGACCTCGCCGCCGGATTCGATCAGCTGGCGCAGGACCTGCTGCGCCCGGTGCTGCACGTCCCACGCCACCCGGTGCGCCTGGCCGGTTTCGGGCCGCGCGCGCTGCTGCCGGCCACGGTGATGGCCCGCTGGTTTCGCACCGAGCAGGCCCGCGCGCTGTTCGGCGGCGCCGCCGCGCACATCTATACCCGGCTGGACCGCCCGCTGACAGCCTCCATGGGGCTGCTCTTTCTGGCCAGCGGGCACCGCTACGGATGGCCCGTCGCCGAGGGCGGCTCCGGGTCGATCACCCGGGCCCTGGCCACCGCGGTGGAGGCGCACGGCGGCGCCATCGCCACCGGGGTGACCGTCACGGGCCGCCGCGACATCCCGGACGCCGACATCGTCATGCTCGACCTGAGCCCCGCCGCCGCGCTGCAGCTCTACGGCGACGCCATGCCCGACCGCATCAAACGCTCCTACCGGCGCTACCGCCAGGGGTCCTCGGCGTTCAAGGTCGACTTCGCCGTGCGGGGCGACATCCCCTGGACCAACGCCGACTGCAGGCGCGCGGGCAGCGTGCACCTCGGCGGCGGCTTCGCCGAGATCGCCGGCACCGAACGTCAACGCGCGCAAGGCACAATGGCCCAGCGGCCGTTCGTCCTCGTCGGGCAGCAGTACCTGGCCGACCCGTCGCGCTCGGCGGGCGGCGTCAACCCGGTCTGGGCCTACGCGCACGTGCCGTTCGGCTACACCGGCGATGCCACCGCGGCCGTCATCGACCAGATCGAGCGGTTCGCCCCGGGATTCCGCGACCGCATCGTCGCGACGGTCAGCAAGAGCACCACCGAGCTGGCGGCCTACAACGCCAACTACATCGGCGGCGACATCCTCGGCGGCGCCAACGACGGCCTCCAGGTCATCCTGCGGCCCCGCATCTCGGTCAACCCGTATGCGACCGGCGTGCCGGGTGTCTATTTGTGTTCGCAGTCCACGCCGCCGGGAGCCGGGATTCACGGCCTGTGTGGCTATTACGCCGCCGAGGCCGCACTGGGCTGGGCCCGCCGCCGTCACCGTTAGCTCCGGTCGCGTGTGGCCGACGTCACGGCCGTTGTACCAGGGCGGCAACGGTCGAGCTCACTGATCTAGGCTGGCGACGAGCGCAGATCAGCGGACACAGGAAAGAAAGACGACAGGAGAGACAAGTGACGGTCCGAGTAGGTATCAACGGCTTCGGTCGCATCGGGCGGAACTTCTACCGGGCCCTACTGGCTCAACAGGAGCAAGGCACCGCCGACATCGAGGTGGTCGCGGTCAACGACCTCACCGACAACGCCAGCCTGGCACACCTGCTGAAGTTCGACTCCATCCTGGGCCGCCTTCCCCACGACGTCAGCCTCGAGGGTGACGACACCATCGTCGTCGGCAGCAAGAAGATCAAGGCGCTCGAGGTCAAGGAAGGCCCGGCGGCGCTGCCCTGGGGCGACCTGGGCGTCGACGTCGTCGTCGAGTCCACCGGCATCTTCACCAACGCCGCCAAGGCCAAGGGCCACCTGGACGCCGGCGCCAAGAAGGTGATCATCTCCGCGCCCGCCACCGACGAAGACATCACCATCGTGCTGGGCGTCAACGACGACAAGTACGACGGCAGCCAGAACATCATCTCCAACGCCTCGTGCACCACTAACTGCCTCGGCCCGATCGCCAAGGTGCTCAACGACGAGTTCGGCATCGTCAAGGGCCTGATGACCACCATCCACGCCTACACCCAGGACCAGAACCTGCAGGACGGGCCGCACAAGGACCTGCGCCGGGCCCGCGCCGCCGCGCTGAACATCGTGCCGACCTCCACCGGCGCCGCCAAGGCCATCGGCCTGGTGCTGCCCGAGCTGAAGGGCAAGCTGGACGGGTACGCGCTGCGGGTGCCGATCCCCACCGGTTCGGTCACCGACCTCACCGCCGAGCTGAAGAAGTCCGCCACCGCCGACGAGATCAACGCCGCGATGAGGGCCGCCGCCGAGGGGCCCATGAAGGGCATCCTGAAGTACTACGACGCGCCGATCGTGTCCAGCGACATCGTCACCGACCCGCACAGCTCGATCTTCGACTCCGGCCTGACCAAGGTGATCGACGACCAAGCCAAGGTGGTGTCCTGGTACGACAACGAATGGGGCTACTCCAACCGCCTCGTCGACCTGGTCGCCCTGGTCGGCAAGTCGCTGTAAACCGTGGCTGTCCACACTCTGAAAGACCTTCTCGCCGAGGGGGTTTCCGGACGCGGCGTGCTGGTGCGCTCCGATCTGAACGTGCCGCTCGACTCCGACGGTCAGCACAGCAAGATCACCGACGCCGGCCGCATCACCGCCTCGGTGCCCACGCTGAAGGCCTTGGTCGACGCGGGCGCCAAGGTGGTGATCGCCGCGCACCTGGGGCGGCCCAAGGGCGGACCCGACCCGAAGCTGTCGCTGGCGCCGGTCGCCGCGGCGCTCGGTGACCAGCTCGGCCGGCACGTGCAGCTGGCCGGCGACGTCGTCGGCACCGACGCGCTGGCGCGCGCCGAGGGCCTGACCGACGGCGACGTCCTGCTGCTGGAGAACATCCGCTTCGACGCCCGCGAAACCAGCAAGGACGACGGCGAGCGGCTGGCGCTGGCCGAGCAACTGGCCGAATTGGTCGGGCCGACAGGAGCTTTCGTCTCCGACGGCTTCGGCGTGGTGCACCGCAAGCAGGCCTCCGTGTACGACATCGCCACCCTGCTGCCGCACTACGCCGGCACGCTGGTGGCCGACGAGATCCGGGTGCTGGAGCAGTTGACCAGCTCCACGACGCGCCCCTACGCGGTGGTACTGGGTGGGTCGAAGGTGTCCGACAAGCTCGGCGTCATCGAGTCGCTCGCCACCAAGGCCGACAGCATCGTCATCGGCGGCGGGATGTGCTTCACCTTCCTTGCCGCCCAAGGCTTCTCGGTTGGTAAGTCGCTACTGGAGACCGACATGGTGGACACCTGCCGCAGGCTGCTGGACACCTACGTCGACGTGCTGCGGCTGCCGGTGGACATCGTGGTGGCCGACAAGTTCGCCGCCGATGCGACCCCACAGACCGTCGCGGCCGACGCCATCCCGGACGACCTGATGGGCCTGGACATCGGACCGGGCTCGATCAAGCGGTTCACCACGCTGCTGTCCAACGCCCAGACCGTGTTCTGGAACGGCCCGATGGGCGTGTTCGAGTTCCCGGCGTTCGCCGCGGGCACCAAGGGCGTCGCCGAGGCGATCGCCGCCGCCACCGGCAAGGGCGCGTTCAGCGTGGTGGGCGGCGGGGACTCCGCGGCCGCGGTGCGCGCGCTGGGCATCCCGGAAGGCGACTTCTCGCACATCTCCACCGGTGGGGGAGCGTCGCTGGAATACCTTGAGGGCAAGACGCTTCCGGGTATCGAGGTGTTGAGCCGACCCCAGCCCGACCACAACTAGGGAGGCCCTGAGTCGTGAGCCGCAAACCGCTGATCGCCGGCAACTGGAAGATGAACCTCAACCACTTCGAGGCCATCGCGCTGGTGCAAAAGATCGCGTTCGCGTTGCCGGACAAGTACTACGACAAAGTGGACGTGACGGTGCTGCCGCCGTTCACGGATCTGCGCAGCGTGCAGACCCTGGTCGACGGTGACAAGCTGCGGTTGACCTACGGCGGGCAGGACCTCTCCGAGCACGATTCGGGCGCCTACACCGGCGACATCAGCGGCGCCTTCCTGGCCAAGCTGGGATGCAGGTTCGTCGTCGTCGGGCACTCCGAGCGGCGCACCTACCACCACGAGGACGACGCGGTGGTGGCCGCCAAGACCGCCGCGGCGCTCAAGCACGAATTGACCCCGATCGTCTGCATCGGCGAGCACCTCGAGGTGCGCGAGGCGGGAAACCACGTCGGCCACTGTGAGGAGCAGCTGCGCGGCTCGCTGGCCGGGCTGTCCGCCGAGCAGATCGGCAAGGTCGTCATCGCCTACGAACCGGTGTGGGCGATCGGCACCGGGCGGGTGGCCAGCGCCGGCGACGCCCAAGAGGTGTGCGCGGCGATCCGCAAGGAACTGGCCGCGCTGGCATCACCGCAGATCGCCGAGGACGTGCGGGTGCTCTACGGCGGCTCGGTGAACGCGAAGAACATCGGCGAGCTGATCGCCCGCGACGACATCGACGGCGGTCTGGTCGGCGGCGCGTCCCTGGACGGCGAGCAGTTCGCCACGCTGGCGGCGATCGCCGCCGGTGGGCCTCTTCCATAGGGTGGGGCCCTGAGAACGACCCCGCCCCGGTAAGCTGGCCGTCATGCAGTTGGCTTTGCAGATCACCCTTGTCGTCACCAGCATCCTGGTGGTGCTGCTGGTGCTGCTGCACCGCGCCAAGGGTGGTGGCCTGTCCACCTTGTTCGGTGGCGGTGTGCAGTCCAGCCTGTCCGGCTCCACGGTGGTGGAAAAGAACCTGGACCGGCTGACGTACTTCATCACCGCCATCTGGCTGGTGTGCATCGTCGGCATGGCGCTGCTGATCAAGTACCGCTGACCGCTGATCACCTCGACGGGCGGACACTGACATCCGCATCGATACTGGGTCCCATGGTTGAGGCATCCGAGGGCACGCTGGAACCGATCGGCGCCGTACAGCGCACCCTGGTCGGTCGTGAGGCGACCGAACCGATGCGGGCCGACATCAGGCTGCTGGGCGCCATCCTGGGCGACACCGTCCGCGAGCAGAACGGGCACGAGGTATTCGAGCTCGTCGAGCGCGCCCGGGTGGAATCGTTCCGGGTGCGCCGCTCCGAGATCGACCGCGCCGAGCTGGCGCGGATGTTCGACGGCATCGACATCCGCCAGGCCATCCCGGTTATCCGCGCGTTCAGCCACTTCGCTCTGCTCGCCAACGTCGCCGAAGACATCCACCGGGAGCGCCGCCGGGCGATTCACGTCGCCGCCGGCGAGGCGCCGCAGGACAGCAGCCTGGCCGCAACCTACGCCAAACTCGACCGGGCGCAACTGGATTCGGCCACCGTCGCCGACGCGCTGAAGGGCGCGGTGGTGGCCCCGGTGATCACCGCGCACCCCACCGAGACCCGCCGGCGCACCGTCTTCGTCACCCAGCACCGAATCACCGAGCTGATGCGGCTGCACGCCGAGGGGCACCGGGAGACCGACGAAGGCCGCAACATCGAACTCGAGCTGCGCCGCCAGGTCCTCACGCTGTGGCAGACCGCGCTGATCCGGTTGTCCCGGCTGCAGATCACCGACGAGATCGAGGTGGGGCTGCGCTACTACGCCGCCGCGTTCTTCCGGGTGGTCCCGCAGGTCAACGCCGGGGTGCGCGACGCGCTGCGGACACGCTGGCCCGATGCCGACCTGTTGAACCAGCCGATCCTGCAGCCCGGGTCGTGGATCGGCGGTGACCGCGACGGCAATCCGAACGTGACGGCCGACGTGGTGCGCCAGGCCACCGGCAACGCAGCGTTCACCGCACTGGCGCACTACCTGGCCGAATTGACCGCCCTGGAACAGGAGCTGTCGATGTCGGCGCGCCTGGTCGCGGTCACCCCCGAGCTGACGGAGCTGGCCGAGGGCTGCGGGGAGAAGGCCCGCGCCGACGAGCCGTACCGGCGCGCGGTGCGTGTCATCCGCGCCCGGCTCACCGCGACGGGCGCCGAGATCCTGGATCGGCGACCGCAGCATCAGCTGGACCTGGGGTTGACGCCGTACGCCGCCCCGGCCGAGCTGCAGGCCGACCTGGACACCATCGATGCGTCGCTGCGCGCGCACGGCAGCGCACTGCTGGCCGATGACCGCCTGGCGCTGCTGCGAGAAGGCGTGCGGGTCTTCGGCTTTCATCTGTGCGGCCTGGACATGCGGCAGAACTCCGACGTGCACGAGGAAGTGGTCGCCGAGCTGCTGTCGTGGGCGGGCGTGCATCCGGATTACGGTTCGCTGCCCGAAGACGAGCGGGTCGAGCTGTTGGCCGCCGAGCTGGCCACCCGCCGGCCGCTGGTCGGCGACCGCGCGGAACTGTCCGAGCTGGCGCACCAAGAGCTGGGCGTGGTACGCGCGGCCGCGCATGCCATCCAGCGCTACGGGCCGTCCGCCGTACCGAATTACGTGATCTCCATGTGCCGTTCGGTCTCCGACGTCCTGGAGGCCGCGATCCTGCTCAAGGAGGCGGGCCTGATCGACGCGTCCGGGGACGCGCCCTACTGCCCGGTGGGCATCTCGCCGCTGTTCGAGACCATCGACGATCTGCACAACGGCGCGACGATCCTGCACGCGATGCTCGAACTCCCGATCTATCGCGCGCTGGTGGCCGCGCGCGACGACAGCCAGGAAGTGATGCTGGGGTATTCCGACTCCAATAAGGACGGCGGATATCTGGCCTCCAGCTGGGCGGTGTACCGGGCAGAGCTGGCCCTGGTCGAGGTGGCGCGCAAGACCGGAATCCGGTTGCGGCTCTTCCACGGTCGCGGCGGCACCGTCGGCCGCGGCGGCGGCCCGAGCTACGAAGCCATCCTGGCGCAGCCGCCCGGGGCGGTGAACGGCTCGCTGCGGCTCACCGAGCAGGGCGAGGTGATCGCCGCGAAATACGCCGAACCGCAAGCGGCACAACGCAACCTGGAGAGCCTGCTGGCCGCCACACTGGAATCGACGCTGCTGGATGTGGAGGGCTTGGGCGACGCCGCGGAGCCGGCGTATGCGGTGCTCGACGAGGTAGCCGTGCTGGCACAGCGCGCCTATGCCGAATTGGTGCACGACACACCGGGTTTCGTCGACTACTTCATGGCCTCCACCCCGGTCAGCGAGATCGGTTCGCTGAACATCGGCAGCCGGCCCACCTCCCGCAAACCCACCCAGTCCATCTCCGACCTGCGCGCCATCCCGTGGGTGCTGGCGTGGAGTCAGTCCCGGGTGATGCTGCCCGGCTGGTACGGCACCGGGTCGGCGTTCGAACAGTGGATCGCAGCGGGCCCGGAAAGCGAAAGCGAGCGGGTGGACATCCTGCACGACTTGTACCAGCGCTGGCCGTTTTTCCGCAGCGTCCTGTCGAATCTGGCTCAAGTGCTGGCCAAGAGCGACCTCGGCCTGGCCGCGCGCTACGCCGAACTGGTGGACGACGAGGAGTTGCGGCACCGGGTGTTCGACAAGATCGTCGACGAGCACCGCCGCACCATCGCCATGCACAAGCTCATCACCGGTCAGGACAACCTGCTGGCCGACAACCCGGCGCTGGCGCGTTCGGTGTTCAACCGTTTCCCGTACCTCGAGCCGCTGAATCACCTGCAGGTGGAGTTGCTCCGCCGCTACCGGTCCGGCGATGACGACGAGTTGGTGCAGCGCGGCATTTTGCTGACGATGAACGGACTGGCCAGCGCGCTGCGAAACAGCGGCTGATAACCCGCGAATCGGTCACCGGCCCGGGGCGCTCGCGAATACCCTGAATCGACGCGCCGTCGACCGAGGAGAGCAGTGAGCGGATCCGGACTACCCCTGTGGCTCTTTTTGGTTTCTGTCATCGCCGTGGCGATCGTGATCGCGGTGGGCTCCATCTGGTTGGGAAATCGCATCCTGCCGATGCAGCACTACGGGAAGGGACCGAACCCGGCGATCGCCTCGTTCCTGACCGTCGTCGGGTTCATTTACGGCGCCCTGCTGGGCTTCACCGTGGTGGCCACCTGGGAGCACTTCTCGTCCACCCAGGTCGTCGTGTCCGGCGAGGCGTCCGCGCTGACGACGATGTACCGGCAGACCGTCGCGATGCCCGAACCGGAGCGCACCGAAGTTCAGGAGCTGTTGCGCAAGTACGCGAGCTCGGTGGCGGGCCCGGAGTGGAACAAGCAGCGCAACGACGGCGCGCGCGCCGCGATCACCCGGATGTATCGCACCGTCGGGCGCCAGCAGCCCAACGTCGCGGCCAAGCCGATCAATCAGCAGTTCCTCAACCAGTTGAGCGTGCTGGCGTCCGACCGCAACGAGCGGATCGTGGGCACCAAGCCACGGATCCCCGCCCTGATGTGGGCGGGCCTGATCTTCGGTGCGGTTGTGCTGGTTGCGTTTACGGGTTTCCTGCGGATGGGCAGCACCGTCGGCCACGTCATCGTGTCCGGCACGGTCGCGGTTCTGCTGGGTGTGCTGCTGTGCGTCGTGTTCCAGCTTGATCACTCGTACGCGACCGATCAGCGCATAACCTCCGGGCCGTTCCAGCACGCGTTGGACATTTTCGACTCGGTCGACAACGACAGCCGCTACTTCCCGCGCTGAGCATTGACGTTGCGGGCCGCGGTATCGGCCGGGTAATGGTTGAGTTCGGGGGCTCGGCCGCAAGGGCCGCATACGCAGTGGACGTCTATGCAACGGGGAGGTTGGCATTGAAGACCATCACATTCGGCAAGACGGGGCTCGAGGTTTCCCGGTTGGCGTTCGGTACCTGGGAGTTTTGTAGTGACTGGGGCCATGCCGACGAGGAGGCCGCGATCGCCATGATCCGCAGCGCCCGCGAGCTCGGCATCAACTTCTTCGACACCGCGCAGCAATACGGGTTCGGCGCGGCCGAACGCCTCCTGGGCAAGGCCCTTCGCGACGACCTCAAGAAATCGCGGGACGAGGTGGTGATCGCCACCAAGGGCGGCCTGCGTGCCACCGACAACGGCCTGGTTCGCGACGGCAGCCGGAAATGGCTGCGCGAAGGCGTGGAGTCCAGCCTGAAAGCACTGGGCATCGACCACATCGACGTCTACCTGGTGCACTGGCCCGACCCCGACACCCCGGCGGCCGACACCGCCGGGGCGCTCGCAGAACTGGTGTCGGAAGGCAAGATTCGCCACGTGGGTGTGTCGAACTACGACACCGCGCAGGTGCGCGAGTTTTCCGAGACGCTGCCGGTGGAAGTGGTGCAGCCGCCCTATCACCTGTTCCGCCGCGATATCGAGGACGAGCTGCTGCCGTATGCGCGCGAGCAGGACATCGGCGTGATGGTGTACGGGCCGCTGGCGCACGGTCTGCTGACCGGGACGATGAAGGCCGATACCCGTTTCGCCGCCCAGGACTGGCGCGGCAAGAGCGATATCTTCAGCGGCGACGGCTACCTGCGCAACCTGGAAGTCGTTGCGCGCCTTGAAGATCTGGCCGCCGGCCTGGGCGTGACGATCAGCCAGCTGGCGATCGCGCGGGCCATCGCGCAGCCGGGTGTGCACGTCGCCATCGTCGGTGCCCAGCACCTGCGATACCTGCGGGAAAGCTCGCGCGCGGCCGACATCACGCTGTCCGAGGGCGACCTCGTTGCCATCGACGACATCCTGGGGGCGGCGACACCGGTCGGCGGTCCCTACCCCGAGATGCACCAGAAGGCGAGCTAGCTCAGCCCTTCAGCAGCTCGCCGACGTGCGCGGTGACCGAATCGGTGAGGCCCTGCAGGTCGTAACCGCCTTCGAGCACCGCCACCAACCGGCCGTCGCACAGCTTTTCGGCCGTCGTCATCAATTCCCTGGTGACCCAGGCGAAGTCGGCGGCCGTCATGGTCAGTGAGCCGAGCGGATCGCGTTCGTGGGCGTCGAAACCCGCGGACACGATGATCAGCTCTGGCGAAAATGCCTGCAGCGCGGGCACTATGCGATCCTGAAATGCCGCGCGCAATTCGGCGCCGCCATCACCCGGCGCCAGCGGCGAATTGAAGATGTTGCCGACGCCGGTCTCTCGCACCGCGCCGGTCCCGGGAAACAGCGGCATCTGATGCGTGGACGCGTAGAGCACGCTCGGGTCGGAGTAGAAGATCTGCTGGGTGCCGTTGCCGTGATGAACATCGAAATCGACGATGGCGACCCGCAGCAGCCCGTGTTTGCGTTGTGCGTGACGCGCGCCGATGCTGATGTTGTTGAACAGGCAGAAGCCCATCGCCCGCTCGGTCTCGGCATGGTGGCCCGGCGGGCGGCACGCGACGAACGCGTTCTGCGCGTCACCGGCCAACACTCGGTCCACGGCCTGCAGCGTGGCGCCCACCCCGCGCAGCGCCGCCTCCCAGGTCGAGGGCTCCATCATGGTGTCGCCGCCGTCGAGGTAGACGTAACCTTCGTCGGGCCGCGCGGCTTCCAGTGCGTCCACGTAGCGATGGGAGTGCACGTAGCGCGTCGTGGCGAGGTCGGCGGGCTCGGCCTCCTCGCGCACCAGGGCGTCGAACTGCGGCCGGCTCAGCGCCGCCTGCACCGCGCGGTAGCGGTCCGGCCGTTCCGGATGGCCCGGAGCCGTCCGATGGGCGGCGAAGGCGGAGTGGTGCAGCAGCAACGTGGCCATCGAGGGTCCTGTCGAGGCGCCTACTGGATGGTCCGGTTGCGCAGCCGGTCCACGAAGCCGCGCACCGCATGCTCGGTCATCGCCAGCGGGGAGATCATGGTCTCGCCCACCCGCACCATGTCATCGACCCGCGCGACGATGGCTTCCACCGGCTCGACCAGCACGATCAGCCGCTTGGCCAGGTCGTCCAGGCTGGTCATGGTGCCGTCCAGGTGATCCAGGCCCGCCTCCAGGCGCTCGACCGTGGCGTTCAGGGCGGAAAGGGAACTGCTCAGCTCCTTCATGGTGGTGCTCAAACCGTCGAGGACGTCTTCGACCTGCTCCACCGTCTTGTCGGCGTTCAACGCGGCCTGGGTGAGCGTCTTGATCCGGCTTCGCTCTTGCCCCCCGCGCACGGTTCTGTCTGCCATGTCCGTCATTATGACCCGGCCGGCGCGGGCGGGAGCCCGAAGGGATGCACGACTACCGAAAGCGCTATCGCATTTCAGAACCGGGTCACGCGACGCCGGATGGGTTCGACGGCAGCTTGGCCGCGGCGTCCTCGTCGAGCAGCCACAGCGTGGTGTCCTGTCCGACCGCCCCGGCGGCCGGCACCGAGACCGGTGCGGCGCCCCCGATGGCGGCGGCCACCGCGTCGGCCTTGCCGCCGCCGGTCACCAGCAGCCACACCTCGCGGGACCGCGCAATGGCGGGCAGCGTCAAGGTGATTCGCTGCGGCGGGGGCTTGGGGGAGTCGTCGACCGACACCACCATGCGCGCGGTTTCGAGCACCGCCGGGGTGTCGGGGAACAGCGAGTTGATGTGGCCCTCGGGTCCCATGCCCAGCAGGTGGACGTCGAAATTCGGAACCGGCTCGCCGGGTGCGGCGTTGGCGGCCAGCAGCTGCTCGTAGGCCAGCGCCGCCGCCGCGAGGTCGCTGCCGAATTCGCCGTCGCTGGCCGGCATCGGGTGCACCTGGCTGGACGGGACGTCGACGTGTGAGAGCAACGCGGCCCGGGCCTGCTTGTCGTTGCGCTCGTCGTCGTCTTCGGGGACGTAGCGTTCGTCGCCCCAGAACAGATGCACCTTCGACCAGTCGATGTCGCGTCCCACCAACGATTGCAACAGCCCGATGCCGTTGCCGCCGCCGGTCAGCACGATGAGCGCTCGGCCCCGCGCCGCCACGGCGGTCGCGATGGTGTCGGTCAGCCGCGTCGCGGCGGCGTCGACCAGGGTCTTGCTGTCCGGGAAAACTTCGATGTTGGTGCTCACACGTATTGCACTTTCTCAATGCCTTCGAGCGCGGTTTGGTAAATCTCGTCGGGATCCAATCGACGCAGGTCCTCGGCGAGGCACTCGCCGGTTTCCCTGCGCGCCAAGGGAAGCAGGGCGTCTGGGCGGGCCGTGCGACTCAGTGTGGCCGTCCTGCCTTCCTGCGGCCGGCTCAAGACGATGGTTTCGCTGTTGCGCGCCAGTTCGATCTTGAGCTCGCCGACCGCCCGGCGCACCGGGCCGTCGATGCGGCTGGCCAGCCACCCGGCCAGGACGTCCAGGGCCGGCTCGGTTCGCAGACCGGACACCAGCGCCGACTCGATCGGTTCATGCGGCGTCAGGTCGACGGCGGAGGTGAGCAGCGCGCGCCAGTAGGTGATGCGCGCCCAGGCCAGGTCGGTGTCACCCGCGGTGTATCCGGGCAGCCGGCTCTTGATGGCCGCCAACGGGTCGACCCCGTTGGTCGCGTCGGTAATGCGCCGAATCGCCAACCGGCCCAATGGATCTTGTGCGGGGACCGCCGGCGCGACGTCGGGCCACCAGGCCACCACCGGGATGTCGGGTAGCAGGAAGGGGGTGACCACGCTGGCGGCGTGGCCGAACAGCGCCCCCGACAGCCGCAGCACCACGACTTCGGTCGCGCCGGTATCGCCGCCGGCGCGCAGCTGCGCGTCCAGGCGCGGCTTGTCCGCGTACGGATCGCCGCGCATCGTGACGATGATTCGGCTGGGGTGTTCATGGCTGGCGTCGTTGGCCGCTTGCAGCGACTCTTCGAGGATCTCCTCGCTGTCCGGCGCGATGATCAAAGTCAGCACCCGGCCCATCGCGACGGCGCCGACCCTTTCGCGCAGTTCGTCGAGCTTCTTGTTGACCGCGGTGGTGGTGGTGCCCGGCATGTCAATGATCAACGGCGCCACTCCTTCTCATCGCGGTGGCTCTGCATCGTCGTGGCGCGGATCACGGCCGCCGCCATTCCCGGCCGGTGCGACGCAGCATCTCGAAGGATGAATCCGGGCCCCAGGTGCCCGCCTCATAGGCTTCGGGTTTGCCGCTCGTTGCCCAGTTATCGAGGACGGGATCGAGTATCTCCCAAGCCAATTCGACCTCTTCGTTGACCGGGAAGAGGGACGGCTCGCCCAGCAGCACGTCCAGGATCAGCTGTTCGTAGGCTTCCGGGGATTCCTCGGCGAACGCCGAGCCGTAGGAGAAGTCCATGTTGACGTCGCGGACTTCCATCGCGGTGCCCGGCACCTTGGAGCCGAACCGCAGCGTGACGCCTTCGTCGGGCTGCACCCGGATCACCATGGCGTTGGCGCCCAGCTCGTCGGTCATGGTCGCGTCGAACGGCAGGTGCGGCGCACGCTTGAAGATCAGGGCGATCTCCGTCACCCTGCGGCCCAGGCGTTTTCCGGTTCGCAGGTAGAAGGGCACGCCGGCCCAGCGGCGGGTGTCCACCTCGAGCGTGATGGCGGCGAACGTCTCGGTGGTCGAGTCCTTGGCGAACCCGTCCTCGTCGAGCAGTCCGACGACCTTCTCGCCGCCCTGCCAGCCCGCGGCGTACTGGCCGCGACTGGTGGTCTCATCGAGTGGCTCGGCGAGCTGCGTTGCCGAGAGCACCTTGATCTTTTCCGCCTGCAGCGCCTTCGGAGTGAAGCTGACCGGCTCTTCCATCGCGGTCAGCGCCAGCAGTTGCATCAAATGGTTCTGGATGACGTCGCGCGCGGCGCCGATGCCATCGTAATAGCCTGCCCGGCCGCCTAATCCGATGTCTTCGGCCATGGTGATCTGCACATGGTCGACGTAGTGCGCGTTCCAGATCGGGTCGAACAACTGATTGGCGAACCGCAGGGCCAGGAGGTTACGCACCGTCTCCTTACCGAGGTAGTGATCGATCCGGAAGACCGCCTCCTCCGGAAAGACGGCGTTGACGGTCTTGTTCAGGGCTTGCGCGCTTTCCAGGTCGTGGCCGAACGGTTTCTCGATGACCACCCGGCTCCACCGTTCGCCCTGCGGACGCGCCAAACCGGACTTGTGTAGTTGCTCCAACACCAAGGGAAAGGACTTGGGCGGAATGGCCAGATAGAAGGCGTGGTTACCGCCGGTCCCGCGCTCGGCGTCCAGCTTGTCCAGGGTCTCGGCCAGCCGAGCGAACGCCTCGTCATCGTCGAAAGCGCCTGACACGAAACGGAATCCCTCGGCCAGCCGATCCCAGCTCTCCTGCCGGAACGGCGTGCGGCAGTGTTCCTTGACGGCCTCGTGCACCACCTTGCCGAAATCCTGTGTACTCCAATCCCGGCGGGCGAAGCCCACCAGCGAGAAGCTGGGCGGCAGTAGCCCGCGATTGGCCAGGTCGTAGATCGCCGGCATGACCTTCTTGCGGGCCAGGTCGCCGGTGACGCCGAAGATGACCATCCCGCACGGCCCCGCGATCCGCGGGAGCCGCTTATCGCGCTTGTCCCGTAACGGGTTTTGCCATTGCGGCGCGGTACGGGCCGGGCTCATTTGGAGGCGGAACCCAGTTGCTTCTGTGTTTCCTCCAGCAGCTCGGTCCACGAATCCACGAACTTCTCGACGCCCTCGTTCTCCAGCACCACGAACACGTCCCGCAAGTCGATCCCGACCTCGGACAGCTTGTCGAACACCTGCTGGGCCTCGCCGGCGGTGCCGGAGACCGTGTCGCCCTTGATCTCGCCGTGATCGGCGACGGCGTCAATGGTCTTCTCCGGCATGGTGTTCACCGTGTTGGGCGCCACCAGTTCGGTGACGTAGAGGGTGTCCGAGTAGTCCGGGTTCTTGACGCCCGTCGACGCCCACAGCGGACGCTGCACGCGGGCCCCGTCGGCCTTGAGTGACGCGTAGCGGTCGCCGCCCTCGAACACCTCCTGGTAGGCCGCATAGGCCAGCCGGGCATTCGCCACGCCGGCCTTACCGCGTAGCGCGAGCGCGTCCTCGTTGCCGATCTTCTCCAGCCGCTTGTCGATCTCGGTGTCCACCCGGGATACGAAA
Source organism: Mycobacterium colombiense (assembly GCF_001672755.1). Classification (GTDB taxonomy): domain Bacteria; phylum Actinomycetota; class Actinomycetes; order Mycobacteriales; family Mycobacteriaceae; genus Mycobacterium; species Mycobacterium colombiense_C. The sequence continues at coordinate 18,855 of NZ_LZKI01000013.1, forward strand.
AACGAAGCCACCGAATGGATCTTGGACAGGTCGTGTCCGGCCTCGCGGGCCTTCTCCAGGCCGGCCAGGTAGGCGTCCATCACGGCCCGGTGCCGTTCGACCGAGAAGATCAGCGTGACGTTGACCGAAATGCCTTCGGCCAGAACTGCGGTGATGGCCGGGATGCCGGCCTTGGTGGCCGGGATCTTGATGAACAGGTTCGGCCGATCGACGATCTTCCACAGCTCGACGGCCTGCGCGACGGTCTTGTCGGTCTCGGCCGCCAGGCGCGGGTCGACCTCGATGGACACCCGGCCGTCCACGCCGTCGGACGCCTCCCACTCACGCTTGAGCACGTCGCACGCGTTGCGGACGTCGTCGGTGGTGACGGTGCGGATGGTGGCGTCGACGTCGGCCCCGCGCTCGGCGAGCTCGGCGATCTGGCCGTCGTAGGAATCGCCCTCCGCCAACGCTTTCTGGAAGATCGACGGGTTGGTGGTCACGCCGACGACGCTCTTGGTGTCGATCAGCTCCTGCAGGTTGCCGGACTGCAGCCGCTGACGCGACAGGTCGTCAAGCCAGACGGATACGCCGGCGGCGGACAGCGCCGCCAGATTCGGGTTCTGAGCGGTCATGTGAATTACCCTTTCCTCAGTTATCCACTACTTGTTCCGCGGCGGCCGCGACGGCTTCGGCGGTGAAGCCGAATTCACGGAATAAGGTTTCGTAGTCGGCGGATTCGCCGTAGTGCTCGATCGAGACGATCTTGCCGGTGTCGCCGACCAGCCTGTGCCAGCTCTGCGCGACGCCGGCCTCGACGGCCACCCTGGCCGAGACGGTCGGCGGCAGCACGCTGTCGCGGTAGTCGTCCGGCTGCGACTCGAACCACTCGACGCACGGCATGGAGACCACCCGCGCCACAATGTCCTTGTCCGCCAACATCTTCTGCGCCTCGACCGCCAGCTGAACCTCCGAGCCGGTGGCGATCAGCACCACATCGGGGTCTTGGTCGGCGTCCCCGCCGTCCGAGCCCAGGATGTAGCCGCCTCGGGCCACGCCGTCGGCGCTGGTGCCCTCGAGCACCGGCACGCCCTGGCGGGTCAGGATCAGCCCGACCGGTCCGCTGCCGTTGCCGCGGGCCAGGATCGTGCGCCAGGCGTGGGCGGTCTCGTTGGCATCGGCGGGGCGCACCACCGAGAGCTTCGGGATGGCGCGCAACGCCGCGAGGTGCTCGATCGGCTGGTGCGTCGGGCCGTCCTCGCCGAGTCCGATGGAATCGTGCGTCCACACGTAGATGGTGTCGATGTCCATCAGCGAGGCCAGCCGGACCGCCGGGCGCATGTAGTCCGAGAACTGCAGGAACGTGCCGCCGTAGGCCCGGGTGGGGCCGTGCAGCACGATGCCGGACAGGATGGCGCCCATCGCGTGCTCGCGGACACCGAAGTGCAGGGTGCGCCCGTACCAGTCCGCCGTGTAGTCCTTGGTCGAAATCGAGGGCGGGCCAAAGGATTTGACGTTGTCCATGGTGGTGTTGTTGCTGCCCGCCAGGTCGGCCGAGCCGCCCCACAACTCGGGCAGCTTCGGTCCGACCGCGTTGAGCACCTTGCCGGACGCCGCGCGGGTGGCCAGGGCCTTGTCGCCCGGATTCCAGACCGGGATGTCGGCGTCCCAGCCGTCCGGCAGCTTCTCGGCGGTCAGCCGGTCCAGCAACGCCTTGCGTTCGGGTTGGGCCTGCGCCCAGGCGTCGAAATCCGCCTGCCACTTCTCGTGGGCTTCCTTGCCGCGGTCCACCAGCTTGCGGGTGTGGGCGAGCACGTCGTCGCGCACCTCGAACTTCTTTTCCGGGTCGAAGCCGAGGATTTCCTTGACGGCGGCGACTTCCTCGTCGCCCAGGGCCGCGCCGTGCGCCTTGCCGGTGTTCATCAGCTTGGGGGCGGGGTAGCCGATGATGGTGCGCAGCGAGATGAACGACGGCCGGTCGGTGGCAGCCTTGGCGTTGGCGATGGCCTCCTCGATCGCGACGACGTTCTCGCCGCCCTCGATCTCCTGCACGTGCCAGCCGTAGGCCCGGTATCGCGCGGCGGTGTCCTCGCACAGCGCGATGTCGGTGTCGTCCTCGATCGAGATCTCGTTGTGGTCGTAGAAGACGATGAGGTTGCCCAACTGCTGGACGGCCGCCAGCGACGAGGCCTCCGAGGTGACGCCCTCCTCGATGTCGCCGTCGGAGGCGATCACGTAGATGAAGTGGTCGAACGGGCTGGTGCCCGGGGCCGCGTCGGGATCGAACAGGCCGCGCTCGTAGCGGGCGGCCATCGCCATGCCCACCGCCGAAGCCAGGCCCTGTCCGAGCGGACCGGTGGTGATCTCGACGCCCTTGGTGTGCCGGAACTCCGGGTGCCCGGGGGTCTTGGAGCCCCAGGTGCGCAGGGACTCGATGTCGGAGAGCTCCAAGCCGAAACCACCCAGGTACAGCTGCAGGTACAGCGTCAGGCTGCTGTGCCCGCAGGACAGGACGAACCGGTCGCGGCCCAACCAGTGGGTGTCGCTGGGGTCGTGGCGCATCGCGCGCTGAAACAAGGTGAACGCCAGCGGCGCAAGGCTCATCGCCGTCCCCGGGTGGCCATTGCCGACCTTCTGCACCGCGTCCGCGGCCAGCACCCGGATGGTGTCGACGGCGGCCGAGTCGAGTTCGGACCAGTCGTCGGGGAGGTGCGGTTGGGTCAGCGTAGAGATCTCTTCGAGTGTCGTCACAGACATTGTCCTTGGGTCATCGAGCTGATCAATCCCACCCTAGTGCGGGAGGACCGGCTCTTGCAGCGCAGGATTTCGGGTACCCACCACCGGCAGGTGTGAAAATTACGCGCCCGTCGAAAGCGCTTAACATTCAGTTCGGAAATCTGGGAAAAATCAGCCGTGTTTGGACCCGCGGGCGGGCCATCGCCACAACGCGGTCTACCATCGTGTGTAGTAGATGCTGCGCGCCGCTGCGACCCCAAGGAGTTATTGCGTGAGCGTTCGCGGGCGCGTCGCGCCGAGCCAATTGCCAAGCCGGATACAAGGCACGGTGCTGGCTTATCTGGCGCTGACCAAGCCGCGGGTCATTGAACTGCTGCTCGTCACAGCCATCCCGGCGATGCTGCTGGCCCAGCGCGGCACCGTGAACCCGCTGCTGATCGTCAACACCCTGATCGGCGGGATGCTGGCCGCCGGCGGCGCCAACACTCTCAACTGCGTGGCCGACGCGGACATCGACAAGGTGATGAAGCGCACTGCGCGGCGGCCACTGGCTCGCGCGGCGGTGCCCACGCGCAACGCCCTGGTGCTCGGTCTGGTGCTGACGGTGGCCTCGTTCGTCTGGCTGTGGTGGACGACGAACCTGCTGTCCGGGCTGCTGGCCCTGGCGACGATCGCGTTCTACGTGTTCGTCTACACGCTGCTGCTCAAGCGCCGCACCTCGCAGAACGTGGTGTGGGGCGGCGCGGCCGGCTGCATGCCGGTGATGATCGGCTGGTCGGCCGTCACCGGCACCATTCAATGGCCCGCGCTGGTGATGTTCGCCATCATTTTCTTCTGGACGCCGCCGCATACCTGGGCGCTGGCGATGCGCTACAAGGACGACTACAAGGCGGCGGGCGTGCCGATGCTGCCTGCCGTGGCGACCGAGCGCCAGGTGACCAAGCAGATCCTGATCTACACCTGGCTGACGGTGCTGGCCACGCTGGCGCTGGCGCTGGCGACGGGGTGGCTGTACGCGGCCGTCGCCGTGATCGCCGGGGTGTGGTTCCTGGCGATGGCCCACCAGCTCTACGCCGGCGTCCGCGCGGGCGAGCCGGTCAAGCCGCTGCGGCTGTTCCTGCAGTCGAACAACTATCTGGCCGTGGTGTTCTGCGCGTTGGCCGTGGACTCGGCCATCGGGCTGCCGCACCTGTTCTGATCTTCGGCCTCGGGGCGCCGTTGAGTGTGCGTCCTGGGCGGGAAAGTAGCCGGAATCCCGCCCTGCCCGCACACCCCACGCCGCCAGTGCACACTCGACGACGCAACCCGGCCAGGGCATGCCGCCCGCGGCTACGGCAGCAGCACGATCGAGCCCGCCGTCTTGCGGCCCTGCAGATCCTGGTGGGCGCGGGCCGCCTCGGCCAGCGGGTAGCGCCCGCCAATCTCGACGGTGATGTCGCCGCCGGCGATCGCGGCGAACAATTCCTCTGCCCGCCAACTGAATTCCTGACCGGTGCGCACGAAATGCGCCAGCGACGGCCGGGTCAAGAACACCGAGCCGGCGGCGTTGAGGCGCTGCGGGTCGAACGGCGGAACGGGCCCGCTGGCCGCGCCGAACAGCGCCAGCGTGCCCCGGATGGCCAGGCTGGACAGGCTGGCGTCGAAGGTGGTCGCGCCCACCCCGTCGTACACCGCGGCCACCCCGGCGCCGTCGGTCAGCGAGCGAATCCGCTCGCCGAACGCTTTCGCGTCGTCGGGGTAGGGGAGCACCTCGTCGGCGCCCGCCTGCCGGGACAGCCGCTCCTTGTCCGGGGTCGAAACCGTGGTGATCACCCGCACACCGAGCAGGTGGGCCCACTGCGTCAGGATCAGGCCGACGCCGCCCGCCCCGGCGTGCACCAGCACCGTGTCGCCCGACTGCACCGGATACACCGACCTCAACAGGTAATGAGCGGTCAACCCTTTCAGTAGCGCCGAGGCCGCCACCTCGGCCGTCACGCCGTCCGGCACCTCGGCGGTCAAATGTGCTGGGGCCGTGGCATATTCGGCATACCCTCCGGACGCCGCGGAGCTGACCACACGGTCGCCGACGCGGAACCCGTCGACGCCGTCGCCGAGGGATTCGATGGTGCCGGCCAGTTCCGAGCCGAGGATGAACGGCAACTCCCGCGGGTACTGCCCGGAGCGGAAATAGGTGTCGATGTAGTTGACGCCGATGGCCTCGGCCTTGATCAGCACCTCGCCCGGCCCGGGCGTGGGCGTGGTCGTGTCGACGTAGCGCAGCACCTCGGGGCCGCCGGTCTCGCTGATCTCGATTGCGTGCATCTGCTTATCATGCCCGGGCATGAAACTCGCTCGCCCGGACGTCTTCCATCCCCGCCTCGTGCTGGCGGGGGCGGGCGACGGCGCGGGCGCGACGGCCGACGACGCCGATCTGGTGGCCGCGCTGCGGCGGCGCGGCCTGCACGCGCGCTGGCTGTCCTGGGACGATCCGGACACGGCCGGCGCGGATCTGGTGATACTGCGGGCCGTCGCGGACATCCCGGATCGGCGCGACGAGTTCCTGGCCTGGACCCGCCGCGTCCGCCACCTGCTCAACCCGCCCGGCGCGGTGGCTTGGAACCTCGATGAGCGGTATTTGCGCGACCTCGAGCACGACGGCGTCCCGACGACCGATTCGGACACACCGCCCGACGCGTCGTTGATCTTCCTGGGCGGCGAGCGGTCGCACGCCTGGCCGGTCGAGCCGGAGTTCGAGTCGTGGGACCTCGGCCACGCCGCGCTCGCCGCGGCCGCCAGGCACTCCGGCATCGCCGCCCGGGAGCTGCTCTGCGGGCGGGTCGACGTGGCCGGCGAACGGGTGGTGGGGCTCGACCTGGTCGCGCCGTCACTGGGCTGGCGCCGGCTGGACAACGCGGCCCGCAACCTCGCCCAGCACCGCTTCGCCCTGGCGGTGGAGTCAGCCTGCGAGCGGCTCGGGCTGGGCCCGCTCTCGCATCGACGCCCATAGCGCCGCGGTGGCCGCCGTGCACGCCGCGGCCCCGGCCACGTGCAGGGCGACCAGCACCGCGGGGACCCCCGTGTAGTACTGCGCGGTGCCGACCGCGGCTTGCGCGAACACCAGCACCAGCAGCACCGCGAGCCGCAGCAGCACGGGACGGTCGGCGCGCACCGCGAGCAGCCCGAATCCCAGCCCGACCAGCAGCGCGAAGTAGGCGATCAGCAGCGACGAGTGCACGTGCACCAGGGTGTCGACCTCGACTTTCAGCCGCGGCACCGTCCGGGTGGGGCTGCGATCACCCGCGTGCGGGCCGGCGGCCGTCACCAGCGTGCCGGTCACCAGCACCGCCGCCAGGTCCAGGCCGGACAGCGCGGTCAGCGCGCGCAGCGGCCTGACCGCTCGCTCGCGGACCACTCCGTCGTCGGGCTCGCCGACCTTCACATACAGCAGCACCGACAGCCACACCATGGTCATCGACGTCAGCAGGTGGATGGCCACCGTCCACCACAGCAGCCCGGTGCGCACGGTGATGCCGCCGATCACCGCCTGCACGACGGTGGACACCGGCATCAGCCAGGCATAGACGAGCACCTCGCGGCGTCGCCGTGCCCGGGTCACGGCCAGCACGGCCAGCGCCGCGGTGATCACCACGGCGAAGGTGACCATCCGATTGCCGAATTCGACGGCCTGGTGGATGCGCGGCACCTCGGCATGGGCCACCGGCACGAAGCTGCCCGGAAAGCACTGCGGCCAGGTGGGGCAACCCAGCCCCGAGGCGGTGACGCGCACAATCGCCCCCGTGATGGCGATGCCGCCCTGGGTGAGGATGACGGCCGCGGCGATCAGGCGCTGCACACCCACGCTGGGGTTGGGGAGCAGGTCCACCACGCGCAACAGCATCCGTCCGACCACGGGCCCGATCCTAGGGCACCGAAAACTACGACCTGTAGTACGGCCGGTCGCGCGGAGGTCAGGTGAAGCGGAACCAGCGCAGCGCGCTCAGCGCGCCCACCGCGCCCCACGCCACCAGGACGATTACCCCGAACCAGTCCAGCGACATGGTCATCGCCTGCGACAGCGCCTCGGTGAGCGCGCCGGACGGGGTCAGCCGGGCCGCGAGTTTCACCGCCGCCGGGGTGATTCCGGTTTCCAGGGTCAGCGCACCCAACCCGGCGAAGACGAACCACAACAGGTTGGCGACCGCCAGCACGATCTCGGCGCGCAGCGTCCCGCCGAGCAGCAGCCCCAGCGCCGCGAACACCACGGTGCCCAGCGCGATGACCGCCGCGCCCAGCGCCAGCGCCGCCGGCGTGGGTCGCCAGCCCAGCGCAAAACCGATGGTGCCCAACAGGATTGCCTGCAGGAACACCACGGTGACCACGGCCAGGGACTTGCCCGCGATGATGCCCCACACCGGAAGCGGGGTGGCACCGAGCCGCTTGAGCGCGCCGTAGCGCCGATCGAAGGCCACCGCGATCGCCTGCCCGGTGAACGCCGTCGAGATCACCGCCAGCGCCATGATGACCGGGGTGAAGGTCGCCGCGCGGTGCTGGCCGAACGAACCGAGCGGTAGCAGCGTGAGCCCGACCAGCAGCGTGATCGGGATGAACATGGTCAGCAACAGCTGTTCGCCGTTGCGCAGCAGCAGCTTGAGTTCCAAACCGAATTGCGCGGCAAGCATTTTCGGCACCGCGCTGGGCCGCGGATCGGGAGCGAAGGTGCCCGCGGGGAACACGCTCGATGGAATCTCGTTGTCCGTCAAGGCCGTAACTTCCTGCCGGTGAGGTCGAGGAACACATCCTCGAGGCTGCGTTGCTCGACGCGCATGTCGGTGGCCAGCACGTCGATCCGCGCGCACCAGGACGTGACGGTGGCCAGCACCTGGGGATCGACGTGCCCCTCGACCAGGTACTCGCCCGGCGTCACCTCGGTGGCCTTATAGTCCTCCGGTAGGGCGGCGGACAGCAACGACAGATCGAGGCGCGGCGGCGCGCTGAACCGCAACTGGTCCTTGGCCCCGCTGCGCATCAGCTCCGCGGGCGTGCCGGAGGCCACCGTCGCCCCGTGGTCGATGATCACCAGCCGGTCGGCGAGCTCCTCGGCCTCCTTGAGCTGGTGGGTGGTCAGCACCACCGTGACGCCGTCGCGGCGCAGCGCGTCGATCAGTTCCCAGACCAGCAGCCGCGCGTGGGCGTCCATGCCCGCGGTGGGCTCGTCGAGGAACACCAGTTCGGGGCGGCCGACCAGCGCGCACGCCAGCGCCAGCCGCTGCTGCTGGCCGCCGGAGAGCCGCCGGTAGGTGGTGCGGGCGGCGTCGGTGAGGCCCAGCGTGTCCAGCAGCCAGGCCGGGTCCAGCGGGTCGGCGGCGTAGGCGGCCACCAGGTTGAGCATCTCGCCCGCCCGGGCCGCGGGGTAGCCGCCGCCGCCCTGCAGCATCACCCCGATCCGGGCTCGCAGCCGGGCGTTGTCGGCGATCGGGTCCAGGCCGAGCACCTCGATGGTGCCGGCGTCCGGGCGCACGAAGCCCTCGCACATCTCGACCGTCGTCGTCTTGCCGGCGCCGTTGGGACCGAGCAGGGCCAGCACCTCGGCGGCGTACACCTCGAGATCGAGATTGGAGACCGCCTCGACGGCCGTCGTGCCGGATCCGTATTTCTTGGTGACCCCACGCAGCCGCACCACTGCGTCAGGGGATTCGCGCGATTCTGGAAAGGCCGAGCTCACGAGCGCAGCTCCTCCTCATCGCTTCGCTCTGCATCGTCGTCGGCGCGGCTCACGTGGAATCAGCGTAGGCGTCATGTGCCGGCGCCGGGCGGGGGGTCGGCGGAGTCGGCGGCGTCGTCGCCGTGTCGTTGACCGGTTCGCCGTCGGATTCGGTGTCCTGGCCCGGCGAGCGGCGCCACGGCAGGCGGGTGTAGGTCAACGCGATGAGCGCGACGACGATGACGGTGCTGGCCAGGGTCGCGTCGATGATCTGGAACAGCGCGAACCGGTCGCCGTTGGCGGTCGGGCCGAAGATCCCGACGACCAGGCTGATGACGATGGCCGCCACCCGGAAGCCGGTCCGCGTCGCCCAGGCGGCCAGCGGGATGACGGCCCACAGCAGATACCAGGGCTGCACGACGGGGAACAGCAGCACCGTGATGCCCAGCGCGACGCCCAGGCCGCCGATCGGGTGCAGCCGGCCGCGGAAGACGGCCAGCAGCAGCCAGGCCACCATGACCGTGATGATCAGCACGCCGATCGCGCGGGTCAGCCCCAGCACGGCGGTGGTGTGATCGCCTAGGCCCAGCAGGATGCCGACCTGGCCGGTGCCCAGCGCCAGCAGCGTCGGCGGCGACATCCAGCTGCGCACCACGTTGGCGGTGCCCAGCGTGTAGATCCAGCCGAATCCCAGGCCGCTGGCCCAGCCCACCAGCGCCATCACCGCCAGCGACAACGCCGCCATGCCGCCGCCCGTCAGCAACAGGGCGCGCACGGTGCCGCCGCAGCGGTAGGCCAGCGCCATCGTGACGAAACCCAGCGCGAGCAGCGACGGCAGCTTCACCTGCGACGACAACACGATCAGCACCGAACCGGCGACCAGCATCCCCAGCGGTTCCCAGTCCTGACCCAACCGCTTCCACGACACGGGCAGCAACCGCGGTGCGTCGATGCCGCGCAACGCGAATTCGGCCCCGGCCAGCATCAGACCCAGCATCAGCGCCTCGTTGTGCACGCCGGCCACCAGATGCATGATCAGCAGCGGGTTTGCCGCCCCCAGCCACAGCGCGCTGACCTCGGCGACGCCGCAGCGCCGGGCCAGCCGCGGGGTCGCCCACACGATCAGTCCCACGCCCAGCAGCTCCACCAGCCGGTGGCACAGCACCGCGGCGACGATGTTCTCCCCGGTGATCGCGGAGATGCCGCGCCCGATCCACAAGAACAGCGGCCCATAGGGGGCGGGCGTCTCGCGCCACAGCGTCGGCACCGAGAGCGTGAAGATGTGGGACAGGCCCAGGCCCGACGCCGGGCCCACCCGATAGGGGTCCAGACCCTCCAACGAGATCTGGCTCTGCGCCAGATAGGAATAGACGTCCTTGCTGTACATCGGCGGAGCGATCAACAGCGGCAACACCCACAGCAGCAGGGTGCGGTCCAGGTCGCCGCGTGACATCCGCCGGTTTCCCAGCGCGAACCGGCCGAGCATCAACCAGGCCAGCGCCATCATGACCGCGCCGGTGGTCGTCATGGTCAACGACACGGTCTGGATGCGCGACGGCAGGTTGAGCAGCCGCACGCCGAACGTCGGGTCCTGCACGACGGGCCGGGCGCCCGCGCCGAGTGCGCCGATGGCCATCACCACCGTGCCGGTCGCGCCGAACAGGCGGGTGCGGCGCAGCGCGGTGAGCTCGGTATCGTTCAGCGGCGAACCCACCGCCTGCTCGTCGCCGTGCAGACTCGCGATCGATGAGCTCAGCGTGTGGTGGCGGGCTGCCATCAGAGCAGCGTAGCCGCCGGATGAAATGGGTCGCTGCCTCGCGGTTAGTGTGAGCAGCGCAACGCCATGACAGGGGACCCTTGCTAGACCGATCCCCGGAATTGCGTCACACTGGTGTTGTGAAAATCCGAACCAGGCTCGATGGGGCCGCCGACGCCGTTACCGGCGCGGCGGACGTCGGCGCGCCGGTGCCGGATGGTCACACCCGCCGCGCGATCGTGCGCCTGCTGCTGGAATCCGGGTCGATCACCGCCGGCGAGATCGGTGACCGGCTGGGCCTGGCGGCCGCCGGCGTGCGACGCCACCTCGACGCCCTGATCGAGGCCGGTGATGCCGAGTCCACTGCGGCCGCGGCGTGGCAGCAGGTAGGACGCGGGCGTCCCGCGAAGCGCTATCGACTGACCGCGGCCGGGCGGGCCAAGCTCGACCACGCCTACGACGACCTGGCGGCGGCGGCCATGCGGCAACTCCGCGAGATCGGTGGCGAAGAGGCGGTGCAGGCCTTCGCCCGGCAGCGCATCGACGGCATCCTGGCCGACGTCCCCGCGGCCGACAGCGCGGCGGACACCGACGTCGAGGCGGCGGCCGACCGGATCGCCACCGCGCTGACCAAGGCGGGCTACGTCACCACCACCACGCAGGTCGGCGGGCCGATCCACGGCGTGCAGATCTGCCAGCACCACTGCCCGGTGTCGCACGTCGCTGAGGAATTCCCCGAGCTGTGCGACGCCGAGCAGCAGGCCATGGCCGAGGTGCTGGGCACCCACGTCCAGCGGTTGGCGACCATCGTCAACGGCGACTGCGCCTGCACCACGCACGTACCCCTGACTCAGGCATCCAATACGGCGCCCAGCCCGCGCCACCACACCACGAGCACCAAAGGAGCGTCTCGATGACACTCACACCCGAGGCCAGCAAGACGGCTACCGCGCCGCTGACCCAGGAAGAGGCGATCGCCTCCCTGGGGCGGTACGGCTACGGCTGGTCGGACTCCGACGTCGCCGGGGCCAGCGCCCAGCGCGGCCTGTCCGAGGCCGTCGTCCGCGACATCTCGGCGAAGAAGAACGAGCCCGAGTGGATGCTGCAGACTCGGCTGAAGGCGCTGCGCATCTTCGACCGCAAGCCGATGCCGAACTGGGGCTCGAACCTGCAGGGCATCGACTTCGACAACATCAAGTACTTCGTGCGTTCCACCGAAAAGCAGGCCGCCAGTTGGGAAGACCTGCCCGAGGACATCCGCAACACGTATGACCGGCTGGGCATCCCGGAGGCCGAGAAGCAGCGCCTGGTCGCCGGCGTCGCGGCGCAGTACGAATCCGAGGTGGTCTACCACCAGATCCGCGAGGACCTCGAGGCCCAGGGCGTCATCTTCCTCGACACCGACACCGGCCTGCGTGAACACCCCGAGATCTTCCAGGAGTACTTCGGCACCGTGATCCCGGCCGGGGACAACAAGTTCTCCGCGCTGAACACCGCGGTGTGGAGCGGTGGCTCGTTCATCTACGTCCCGAAGGGCGTGCACGTCGACATCCCGCTGCAGGCCTACTTCCGGATCAACACCGAGAACATGGGTCAGTTCGAGCGGACGCTGATCATCGCCGACGAGGGCTCCTACGTGCACTACGTCGAGGGTTGCACCGCTCCGATCTACAAGTCGGATTCGCTGCACTCGGCGGTGGTCGAGATCATCGTGAAACCCAATGCGCGCGTGCGCTACACGACGATCCAGAACTGGTCGAGCAACGTCTACAACCTGGTCACCAAGCGGGCCCGCGCGGAGGCCGGCGCCACCATGGAATGGATCGACGGCAACATCGGGTCGAAGGTCACCATGAAGTACCCGGCGGTCTGGATGACCGGCGAGCACGCCAAGGGCGAGGTGCTCTCGGTCGCCTTCGCCGGCGAGGACCAGCACCAGGACACCGGCGCGAAGATGCTGCACCTGGCGCCGAACACGTCGAGCAACATCGTGTCCAAGTCCGTGGCGCGTGGCGGCGGCCGCACCTCCTACCGTGGCCTGGTGCAGGTGAACAAGGGCGCGCACGGATCGCGCTCCAGCGTGAAATGTGATGCGCTGCTGGTGGATACGATCAGCCGCAGCGACACCTACCCCTACGTCGACATCCGCGAGGACGACGTCACCATGGGCCACGAGGCCACCGTGTCGAAGGTCAGCGAGAACCAGCTGTTCTACCTGATGAGCCGCGGCCTGACCGAGGACGAGGCGATGGCCATGGTGGTGCGCGGCTTCGTCGAGCCGATCGCCAAAGAGCTGCCGATGGAGTACGCGCTGGAGCTCAACCGGCTGATCGAGTTGCAGATGGAGGGCGCTGTCGGATGACCGCCGACAATCTGACTTCGGCCGTCGAGGGGAGTTCGCTTACCGCATTGAATAAGGGGGAGTTGTTCTCCTCGTTCGATGTGGACGCGTTCGAGGTCCCGCACGGCCGCGACGAAATCTGGCGGTTCACCCCGCTGCGCCGGCTGCGTGGCCTGCACGACGGCTCGGCCCGCGCCACCGGCAAGGCCGGGATCAGCGTCAGCGAGCAGCCCGGCCTGCGAGTCGAGACCGTCTCCCGCGGCGACGAGCGGCTCGGCCAGGGTGGTGTACCGACCGACCGTGTTGCCGCGCAAGCGTTTTCGTCGTTCAACTCCGCGACCCTGATCACCGTCGAGCGCGACACCCGCATCGCCGAGCCGATCGGTGTCGCGGTCACCGGCCCCGGCGAGGGCGCGGTGGCCTACGGGCACCTGCAGATCCGGGTCGCCGAGCTGGCCGAGGCGGTCGTCGTCATCGATCACCGGGGCAGCGGAACGCTGGCCGACAACGTCGAATTCGTCGTCGAGGACGCCGCCCGGCTCACCGTGGTGTGGCTGGCCGACTGGGCCGACGACGCCGTGCACGTCAGCATGCAGCACGCCAGGCTGGGCAAGGACGCGGTGCTGCGCCACGTCGCCGTCACGCTCGGTGGCGAGGTGGTCCGGATGACGGCCAACGTGCGGTACCTGGGTCCCGGCGGCGACGCCGAGCTGCTCGGCCTGTACTTCGCCGACGACGGGCAGCACCTGGAGTCGCGGCTGCTGGTGGATCACGCCCAGCCCGACTGCAAGTCGAACGTGCTGTACAAGGGTGCGCTGCAAGGCGATCCGGACTCCGCACTGCCCGACGCGCACACGGTCTGGATCGGCGACGTGCTGATCCGCGCCGACGCCACCGGCACCGACACCTTCGAGGTGAACCGCAACCTGGTGCTCACCGACGGCGCGCGCGCCGACTCGGTGCCCAACCTCGAGATCGAGACGGGCGAGATCATCGGCGCCGGGCACGCCAGTGCCACCGGGCGTTTCGACGACGAGCAACTGTTCTACCTACGCTCCCGCGGCATCCCCGAGGAGCAGGCGCGCCGCCTGGTCATCCGCGGCTTCTTCGCCGAAATCATCTCCAAGATCGCGGTGCCCGAGATACGGGAACGCCTGACCGCAGCCATCGAACACGAACTGGCCATCACGGAAAAGACGGAAACAACAGCCTCATGACCACTCTGGAAATCAAAGATCTGCACGTCAGCGTCGTCAACCCCAACGCCGCCGAGTCCGAGCGGGAGATCCCCATCCTCAACGGCGTCGACCTGACGGTGAAATCCGGTGAGACACACGCCTTGATGGGCCCCAACGGGTCCGGCAAGTCGACGCTGTCCTACGCGATCGCCGGTCACCCCAAGTACACGGTGACCTCGGGCTCCATCACGCTCGACGGTCAGGACGTGCTCGCGATGGGCATCGACGAGCGTGCGCGGGCCGGAATCTTTCTGGCCATGCAGTATCCCGTCGAGGTGCCCGGCGTCTCGGTGTCGAACTTCCTGCGCTCGGCGGCGACCGCCGTGCGCGGCGAGGCCCCGAAGCTGCGGCACTGGGTCAAAGAGGTCAAGGCGGCCATGGGCTCGCTGGAGATCGACCCGGCGTTCGCCGAGCGCAGCGTCAACGAGGGCTTCTCCGGCGGTGAGAAGAAGCGCCACGAGATCCTGCAGCTGGAACTGCTCAAGCCCAAGATCGCCATCCTCGACGAGACCGACTCCGGCCTCGACGTCGACGCGCTGCGGGTGGTCAGCGAGGGCGTAAACCGTTACGCCGAGGCCGGCTGGGACGATGGCACCGGCCAATCGGTGCGTGGCGGCGTCCTGCTGATCACGCACTACACCCGCATCCTGCGCTACATCCGCCCCGAATATGTGCACGTGTTCGTCGGCGGCCGGATCGCCGAATCCGGCGGTCCTGAGCTGGCCGACGAACTCGAGCAGAACGGCTACGTCCGCTTCACCCAAGCGGCGGCAACCGGGGCCTGACATGGCTACACCTTCGGCGGCGGTCTCACCCCTGGATGTCGCGGCCATCCGCGCCGATTTCCCCATCCTCAAGCGCGTCATGCGCAGCGGAAATCCGTTGGCGTACCTGGATTCCGGCGCGACGTCACAGCGACCCCTGCAGGTGCTCGACGCCGAGCGGGAATTTCTGCTGACGTCCAACGGCGCCGTGCACCGCGGTGCGCACCAGCTGATGGAGGAGGCCACCGACGCCTACGAGCAGGGCCGTGCCGACGTCGCGGCGTTCGTGGGCGCCGACGCGCAAGAGCTGGTGTTCACCAAAAACGCCACCGAGGCGCTCAACCTGGTGTCATATGTGCTGGGGGACAAGCGTTTCGACCGTGCGGTCGGCCCCGGCGACGTCATCGTCACCACGGAGCTCGAGCACCACGCCAACCTGGTTCCCTGGCAGGAACTCGCCCGGCGCACCGGGGCGACCCTGCGCTGGTACGGCGTCACCGACGACGGCCGCATCGACCTCGACTCGCTGCAGCTCGACGAGCACGTCAAAGTCGTCGCCTTCACCCATCATTCGAACGTCACCGGCGCGGTGGCCCCGGTGGCCGAGCTGGTCAGCCGCGCCCGGGCCGTGGGCGCGCTCACCGTGCTCGACGCCTGCCAGTCGGTGCCGCACCAGCCCGTCGACTTCCATGCCCTGGACGTGGACTTCGCCGCGTTCTCGGGACATAAGATGCTGGGCCCCAACGGCATCGGCGTCCTCTACGGACGACGCGAGCTGCTGTCGGCCCTGCCGCCGTTCTTGACCGGCGGCTCGATGATCGAGGCCGTGACCATGGAATCGTCCACCTATGCGGCGGTGCCGCAGCGGTTCGAGGCCGGCACCCCGATGACGTCGCAGGTGGTCGGATTGGGCGCGGCCACACGCTATCTCGCCGCCCTCGGCATGGAGGCCGTGCAGGCCCACGAGCACCAGCTGGTCGCCGCGGCGATCGACGGCCTGTCCGGCATCGACGCCGTGCGCATCGTCGGGCCGGTGTCGATGGAGAATCGCGCCTCGCCGGTCTCTTTCGTCGTCGACGGCGTGCACGCCCACGACGTCGGGCAGGTGCTCGACGACGAGGGTGTCGCGGTGCGGGTGGGACACCACTGCGCCATGCCGCTGCATCGCCGGTTCGGCCTGGCGGCCACCGCGCGGGCGTCCTTCGGGGTGTACAACACCGCCGAGGAGGTCGAGCGCTTGGTGGCCGGCGTGCGCCGCGCTCTGGATTTCTTTGGGAGAGGCTGACATTGCGTCTCGAGCAGATGTATCAGGACGTGATCCTGGATCACTACAAGCACCCGCAGCACCGCGGGCTGCGGGAGCCGTTCGGCGCCCAGGTGTTTCACGTCAACCCCGTCTGCGGTGACGAGGTCACCCTGCGGGTGGCGCTGTCCGAGGACGGCGAGACGGTCGCCGACGTGTCCTATGACGGGCAG
>NZ_LZKI01000014.1 GCF_001672755.1 Mycobacterium colombiense
TTCTTCGTTGTCGGCGAGCCAGCGTTCGGCGTCGATGGCGGCCGAGCAGCCGCTGCCCGCGGCGGTGACGGCCTGCCGGTAGGTGCGATCCACCAGGTCCCCGGCGGCGAACACCCCATCAATCGACGTACTAGTGGTGCGGCCCTGCACCAGCACATAACCCTCAGGATCGGTCTGCAAAACCTCGCGCACCAACTCCGAACGCGGGTCATGCCCGATCGCCACGAACACCCCGGTCACCGCCAACGTGGACACCGCACCGGTACCGGTGTCACGCAACCGCAACCCCGTCACCGTCTGCTCACCCTCAACCGCCTCGACCGCCTTGTTGGTCAAGATGGTGATCTTGTCATTCGCCTTCGCGCGCTCCAGCATGATCCGCGAGGCCCGGAACTCCTCACGGCGATGCACCAACGTCACACTGCGGGCAAACCGCGTCAAAAACGTGGCCTCCTCCATCGCCGAATCCCCACCCCCGATCACCGCGATGTCTTGATCCTTGAAAAAGAACCCATCACAGGTCGCACACGAGCTCACCCCACGACCCAGCAACTCCTGCTCACCGGGCACCCCCAAATACCGGGCGGCCGCACCCATCGCCAAGATCACCGACCGCGCCCGCACCGTCTCACCCTCAGACGTGGTCACCGACTTGACCGGCCCCTGCAACGACACCGATTCGACGTCTTCCATCCGCAGATCCGCCCCAAACCGCAACGCCTGCTCACGCATCTGATCCATCAACTCCGGACCCGTGATCCCGTCCCGAAACCCCGGGAAATTCTCCACCTCGGTCGTCGTCATCAACGCCCCACCAAACGACGTCCCCTCAAACACCACCGGCGCCAACTGCGCCCGCGCGGTATACAACGCCGCGGTATACCCAGCAGGACCCGAACCAATAACGATCACGTCGTGGAC
>NZ_LZKI01000015.1 GCF_001672755.1 Mycobacterium colombiense
GCCAGCGCGACGGTAGTCACCCCGCGCCGGTAGCCTGCTGACCGTGGCCCTCTACCGCAAGTACCGTCCGGCAACCTTCGCCGAAGTGGTGGGGCAGGAGCACGTCACCGAACCACTCTCGATCGCCCTGGAAGCCGGACGGATCAACCACGCGTATTTGTTCTCGGGTCCGCGCGGCTGCGGCAAGACCTCCTCGGCGCGCATCCTGGCCCGCTCGCTGAACTGCGCTCAGGGCCCGACGGCCACCCCGTGCGGGGTCTGCGACTCGTGCCAGGCGCTGGCGCCCAACGCGCCCGGCAGCATCGACGTCGTCGAGCTCGACGCCGCCAGCCACGGCGGTGTGGACGACACCCGCGAGCTGCGCGACCGCGCGTTCTACGCGCCCGCCCAGTCGCGCTACCGCGTGTTCATCGTCGACGAGGCGCACATGGTGACCACCGCGGGGTTCAACGCGCTGCTCAAGATCGTCGAGGAGCCCCCCGAGCACCTCATCTTCATCTTCGCGACCACCGAACCGGAGAAGGTGCTGCCGACGATCCGGTCGCGCACGCATCACTACCCGTTCCGGTTGCTGCCGCCGAAGACCATGCGGTCGTTGATCGGGCGGATCTGCGAGCAGGAGGGCGTCGCCGTCGACGACGCCGTGTACCCGCTGGTGATCCGCGCCGGCGGCGGCTCGCCCCGCGACACCCTGTCGGTGCTGGATCAGCTGGTGGCCGGCGCCGAGGGCGCCCACGTGACCTATCAGCGGGCGCTGGGCCTGCTGGGGGCCACCGACATGGCGCTGATCGACGACGCCGTGGACGCCCTCGCCGCCGCCGATGCCGCGGCCCTGTTCGGCGCGGTGGAGTCGGTGATCGATGCCGGGCATGACCCACGGCGGTTCGCCACCGATCTGCTCGAGCGGTTCCGCGACCTGATCCTGCTGCAGGCCGTTCCGGACGCGGCCAGCCGCGGCGTGGTGGACGCGCCGGAGGACGTGCTGGAGCGGATGCGTGAGCAAGCGACCCGGATCGGGCCGGCGACCCTGACCCGCTACGCCGAGGTGGTGCAGGCGGGGCTGGGCGAGATGCGCGGTGCGACGGCGCCGCGTCTGTTGCTCGAGGTCGTGTGTGCGCGTCTGCTGCTGCCCTCGGCCAGCGACACCGAATCGGCGCTGCTGCAACGCGTCGAGCGGATCGAGACCCGGTTGGACATGTCCATCCCCGGCTCCGAAGCCCCCGCCGCGGCGCCGCGCAGTGCGCCGGCGCCGGCCGAACCCGAGCCACCCGTCCGGTTCACCCGGCCGTCCGCGGCGGCCGCCGCCAAGGCCGAACCGAAACCCGAGCCCAAGCCCGAGCCCTCGGCGGCCCCCGTCCCCGAACCGCCCCGGGCGTCCGCGCCCGGACCCGCTCCGGCGCCGGCGGCCGAAATAGCCTCTGCGCCAGGCGAACTCAACACCGCCGCGGTACGCAGCATGTGGCCGACCGTGCGCGAAAAGGTGCGTCAGCGCAGCCGCACCACCGAGGTGATGCTGGCCGGGGCGACCGTGCGGGCCATCGAGGGCAACACGTTGGTGCTGAGCCATGAATCGGCGCCGCTGGCCAAGCGGCTCTGCGAGCAGCGCAACGCCGACGTCATCGCCGAAGCGCTCAAAGATGCGCTGGGCGTCAACTGGCGGGTGCGGTGTGAGGCCGGCGCGCCGGCGGCGGCCGCGTCACCCCCTCCCGCCGGTGGGGGAGCCGGCCCGGCGGTGACGAACGTCGCCGAGCCCGCGCCCGACGTGGACTCCGCACGCCGCGACGAAGAGGAACACATGCTCGCCGAGGCCGTCCGCGACGAGCCATCGGCGCCGCGCCGCGACCCCGAAGAGGTCGCGCTCGAACTACTGCAGAACGAGCTGGGCGCCCGCCGCATCGACAACGGCTAGCGATTCAGGCCGTCCACCACGGCCGCGGCGGCAGGTCGTCGTCGCCCCGCGCGTCGGTGTTGGCCGCCAGCACGTGATGGAGCTGAAGGTTGTTCTGCTCGAAGGCCACCCGCGAAGCCGCCATGTACAGGCCCCACACCTTGGCGGTCGGCAGGCCGACCTCGGCGACCGCCACGTCCCAGTGCTCGACCAGGTTGTGGCACCAGTCGCGCAGCGTCATCGCGTAATGATGGCGGAAGTTCTCCGCGTGCAGCACCTCGAAGCCCACATCCTGGATCGCGCAGGTGATGCGGCCCGAGCCGGTCAGCTCGCCGTCCGGGAAGACGTAGCGATCGGTGAACCCCCCGGCGAACGAGGTCGAGGTGTTGTCGTGCCGGGTGATGCAGTGATTGAGCAGCAGACCGCCGGTGCGCAGCTTCGACTTCAAGAACCCGAAGTAGGCCGGGTAATTCTTGACGCCGATGTGCTCGGTCAGCCCGATCGAGGAGACGGCGTCGAACTGCGCCTCGCCCACGTCGCGGTAGTCGGAGTGCCGCACCTCGGCCAGCTCCGCCAGCCCCTCGTCGGCGATCGCCCGCTGCGCCCACTTCGCCTGCTCGGCCGACAGGGTCGCGCCGATCGCCCGGACGCCGCGGCGCGCGGCGTAGCGCACCATGCCGCCCCAGCCGCAGCCGACGTCGAGCAGCCGGTCGCCCGGCTGTAGCCGCAACTTCTCGAAGATCAGCCGGTACTTGTTCTGCTGCGCATCTTCCAGCGTGGCCTCGGCGTCGGGATACACCGCGCAGGTGTAGGTCATCGACGGGCCCAACACCAGCTCGTAGAAGGTGTTGGAGACGTCGTAGTGATGATGGATGGCCTCGGCGTCGCGGGTCTTGCTGTGCATCAGCCCTTCGGTGACCCGGCGCCACCTGGGCCGGGTTTCCTGCGGTGGTGGTGGCACCGGCAGCAATCGCTCGAGGCCCATCGAACGGACGACGTTGGCCAGCACCCGCGCCGGCGGCCGCTTGAATTCGACCCGATCGGTCAGCGTCTTGAGCAGTCGGTACGGGTCGCCCGGATGCACGCCGTAGGCCTGCAGGTCGCCCGACACGTAGGCGCGCGCCAGGCCGAGTTCGCCGGGCGCGGTGGCCAGGTAGGTGGCTCCGCGGGGCGTCCGAAGGTCCAGGCCCAGCTCGGCGTCCTCGCTTCCGGCCGTGCTGCCGTCGTAGGCGGTGAACTTCAGCGGATGTCGCCCGGTCGCGGCGAAGACCTCCAGGATCTCGGCCATGCTGAGTTTTCGGGTCGGTGAGCGGTGGGGTTCTTTGGTCGTCGTCATCGCCGTTGCACCGCCTTCGCGTAGAGGTCGAGTAAACGTGAATCGGGGTCGTAGGTCTTCTTGACGGTGTTGTAGGCCTCGCCGCCGTACAACTCGTCGAAGTCCTCGCGGGAGTAGAAGGAGTCCGAGTACAGCGACTTGTGGCCGTCGAGCTCGTCCACCTTGGCCTCGATCATCCGGTTGGTGGCGCCCTCGGTGGCGCCGCCCGGCACCGACGACCAGAAGCCGACGTTGACGTACGTGTGATCCGGGCGCATCGGGTACAGCGGCCAGCCCTGGCGGTCGCGCAGACGCAACGGGCACAACCAGATTGGCGTGATGGGCACGCTGCCCAGGAACCACTCCAGGAAGTCGCAGGTCCGTTCGACCGGCACTTCGATGTCCTGCACCACCCGCTCGCGGGGCGGCCGTCCCTTGCGCGTCTCGAGCCGGTCGGACAGCCCGAAGCGGCGGTCCATGGAGATCAGCTTCGAGTAGACGCTGCTGCGCCGGTAGCGGCGCGGCCACCAGCGTCGCAGCCGCGGGTTCTGCACGCCGAACGCGCGTGAGCACCAGAACCAGTCGGTGTCCCAGCGCCAGAAATAGTCGTTCATGGTCAGCCGGTCATCCTTGACGGCTTCCACGCCCGGGGCGTCGTGCCGGATGGACTGGTAGTAGATGTTGCGGCCGGTGTAGTCGCTGACCGGGCCGGGCGTGGTGGTTCGCCGGCCCACGCACAGGTAGCTTTCGTCGGCGCTGAAGACCACCCCGTCGAGATAGTCGACCGGCGTCCCGCCCTGGCCGCCGGTGTCGATGATGCGTTCCATGGCCGCGATCAGATCGGGCACCGAGCAGAATCGGACGTGCCGCAGCGCCACGAACGGCGCGACGGATTCCAGCTCGATCCGAATCCTGGTCGAATACCCAAGTGTCCCATAGGAATTCGGGAAGGCACGAAACAGGTCGGGGTGGCTGGTGCGGGAAGTGGTGAGCAAATCGCCAGCGCCGGTGAGGATATCCATCTCCAGCACCGATTCATGTGGCAATCCATTGCGGAACGACGACGACTCGATACCCAGTCCGCTGACCGCGCCGCCCAGGGTGATCGTCTTCAGCTGCGGGACGACCAGCGGCGAAAGACCGTACGGCAGAGTCGCGGCCACCAAGTCTGCGTACGTGCACATACCCGCCACATCGGCGGTGCGGGTTTCGGGATCCACGCCCAGGACGCCGGTCAGCCCGGACGTGTCCAGACCGGGGGCATCGCGTTTGGTTCGGGCGCGGAACAGATTTGACGTCGGCTTGGCCAGCCGGACGGCGGACGTTGCGGGGATGGATCGATAACTTGCCAGCATCCGGTCAACGCCGGACTTGTGGGCCGAGAGTGCAGATCCAAGGACAGGCACCACATATACCCTAGTCTTCGACAACACCCCGTGCACCCGTTCGAAGGGGGCGGCACCGGGGAAAATCTTGAATGAGGAGGGGTCCCCTTGGGACAGGTGAACGCCGAGAGCACCATCTTGGTCAACGCGGAACCTGCGGCAACCCTTGCCGCCGTCGCGGACTATCAGACCGTCCGCCCGAAAATTCTCTCGCCGCAGTACAGCGACTACCAGGTGCTCCAGGGTGGGCAGGGGCCAGGCACGGTCGCCAAGTGGAAGCTGCAGGCCACCAAATCACGCGTGCGCGATGTGCAGGTCAATGTCGACGTGGCGGGGCACACCGTCATCGAGAAGGACGCGAACTCGTCCATGGTGATCAATTGGACGGTGGCCCCTGCCGGGCCCGGCTCCAGTGTCACCGTGAAGACCACCTGGACCGGCGCGGGCGGCGTCAAGGGCTTCTTCGAAAAGACCTTTGCGCCATTGGGATTGAAAAAGATCCAGGGCGAGGTGCTGGCCAACCTGAAGAAGGAACTGGAAGGCTAGCCGGTTGATTGTCCGGTTGCCGGGCGGCCGGCAACCATCACCGTCGCGCCCCACGGTCGAGCGCGGAACTCGACGGTAATTGCCGGGTCGGCATGATGGGCGAGCGCACGCAGCGCCGACGGGCTATAGGCGCGTAACGAGCTGATGATCCCGTCGTGTAACAACGGCTTCAGCCTGGTGAACGGCAGTATGAGCGCCAACATCATCAACTGGATCGGCGGCGGCCGCCTGCTGAGGTCGATGACTATCAACTTCTTCGCTACCCGGGTCGCTTCGGCGAATACTTGGGCGGCCTGCTCGGGCGCCAGGTGATGCAACGACAACGCAAACACCGCGAGGTCGTAATACCTGTCGGGGGCGTCGATTGCGGTGGCGTCCATTTGCCGCACCGTGGCGCGTGGGTGACTGCCGAGGTCGCTGGCGGCGACGGCGGCCACGAACTCGGGATCGATGTCGGTGACCGTCACCTGAGCAGCGGGGCGATACTCCAGTAGCTTGCGCGACAGCCCCCCGAGGCCGCACCCGAGTTCGAGGATCTTCGGCGAGACGATATCGCTCACCTCGCGAAGCGCCGCCCGCGCGCACAAGGTGTAATTACCCAAAAACCGTCGTCGTCCGCTGCGGTCGAGTGCTTGGATGACCTTGCGCTTCAAATCGTCGACGTCGTCGCGGTCCAGGTATTCCAGCCGGTCGGTCTGCAGCCGCCGGTCCAACCACGAGGCGTTCGGCCCGCCCCGGGGCATGTTGGCAATGTCGGGGGTTGCCGTTTCCATGGGGACCATGATGGATTAAGCGAGCCGCGGTTCGACACAAAACAGCCACAAGTTCATTTCCCTGGAACTCCCATGTCCAAAGGCTTCCGCGCCGACACCATCACATAGTCCGTCAAACCGCTCCCTCGTTCCCAGATCTCTACGCCACGGCACTGGGCGCGATCGTCTTCCGAGACATCCACGACCACCTCATCCATCTTTTTCTTTCCCTCAAGGCGCTGCCGACTGTAATTGGCCATCCCGGGGAACACGTCTTGCCGGATCGATTCCACGAGGACATCGTCGAAACCCACCGCAGACAGTCGCCGTGGGTATTCCTCCCGGTCATACAGATTGGCCTCGGGAATGTGGCCGTACCTCCGGGCGAAAACGTTCACCCGGCCGGATTTCCTGCCTGGAACCGGGAGCATGTCGGCGATCGCGATGG
>NZ_LZKI01000016.1 GCF_001672755.1 Mycobacterium colombiense
CCCGGCGGCAGCACGTTGTAGGCCATCTTGAAGAAGCGGCCGTAGCGCTGGCGGCCGAAGTGCTCGAACGCGCCGATCGACACGATCCGGTCCACCGGCTCGTGAAATTTCTCCCAGCCTTCCAGCAGCACCTGCCTGGTGCGGGTGGTGTCCATCTGGTCGAAGGACTTCTGCACGTGTTCGGCCGTCGTTCAAGGAGGCCCGGGCCAAGGGCATGACGCTGACCCGTGAGATCGTGCAGTTTTCGCAATTCATCCTGTCCGAGATCTTCCCCGGCGGCTGGCTGCCGACGCCCCAGACCGTTGGCGAGTACGGGGTCACGGTGGGCTTCGAGTTGACCCGCGTTCAATCGCTGCAGCTGCACTACGCCAGGACACTGGACCTGTGGGCCGAGGCCCTCGAGGCGAATCGCGAGCAGGCCCTGGCCGTTCAGTCCCAAGAGGTTTACGACCGTTACATGAAGTACCTCACCGGTTGCGCGAAGCTGTTCCGCGACGGCTACACCGACGTCAATCAATTCACGCTGGAGAAGTAACCGGCTCGCTTTTGGCCTACTTCACCATCGTGAATTGCCCCACATTGCTGATGCCCTTGCGGAAGAAGTTCTCGCACCCCGTCAGATAGTGCATGTAACGGTCGTAGACCTCTTGGTACTGC
>NZ_LZKI01000017.1 GCF_001672755.1 Mycobacterium colombiense
GGCCACCACCGCGGCCGGCACCATGTAGGCCGGCAGCCGCTCGGCGAGCCGGCTGCGGACTTCGGCCGGATCGGCGGCCCCGGTGAGATAACCGACGAGCCGCTTGTCGCCCGGCCGGTCCTCGCGGGCGATCACCGCCACCTGCCCGACGCCGTCCAATTCGGCGAGCGCGCAGCGTATTTCACCGAGCTCGATGCGGTGGCCTCGGATCTTGACCTGCTCGTCGACACGCCCGACGTAGTGCAGCCGGCCGTCCGGGTCCCAGCGCACCAGGTCTCCGGTCCGATACATGCGCGCCCCGTCGCCGCCGAACGGGCAGGCCACAAACCGCGACGCCGTCAGGCCGGCCCGGCCCAGATAACCGGCGGCCACGCCGGCACCGGCCACGTACAGCTCGCCGATCACGCCGGCGGGCACCGGCCGCAGCCACCCGTCCAGCACGAACAGGGCCGCCCCGGACACCGGCGAGCCGAGCGGTGGCGCTCCCGCGCCCGCGACCAGCGGCGCACTGAGCACCGCATCCACCGTGGTTTCGGTCGGGCCGTAGGCGTTGATCATCACCCGCCGCGGGGCCCACCGGTCGGCGAGGGCGGCCGAGCAGGGTTCGCCGCCGATGATCAGCGCGACGTCGAGGTTGTGCGGCGACAGCGCCGCCAGCGCCGACGGGGTGTGGCTGAGCACGCTGACCTTCTCGGCGATGAGCAGGGCGTGCAGCTCATCCGGTGAGCGGGTCACCGACTCGGGCACGATGACCAGCCGGCCGCCGCCGGCCAGGGCGCCCCAGATCTCCTGGATCGAGACGTCGAAACCGTACGAGTGACACTGCGACCACACGCCCCCCGCGGGCAACGGCGCGTGCAGTGATTCCAATAGTCGGGTGACGTTGCGGTGGGCGACGGCAACCCCTTTGGGGATGCCGGTGGTGCCCGACGTATAGATGACGTAGGCGATGCTCTCGGGGGCGGGCGCCGGGAGCGCGGTGCCCGGGTGGCCCTGTGCGGCGGTGCCGTCGACGTCGATGACCGGCAGCCCGAACCCGGTCAGCCGCGACCGCAGGTCCGTCGTGCTGAGCGCGGCGGAGGGAGCGGCGTCATCGACCATGATGCCGATCCGGGACGCCGGCAGCGCCGGGTCGATCGGCAGATACGCGGCCCCGGCCTTCAAGACCGCCAGCATGGCCACGATCGCCTCGGCAGACCGGGAAAACAGCAGCGCCACAACGTCTCCCGTGCCGATGCCATGGCCGAGCAGCAGCCGGGCCAGGCGGTTCGAGGCCTCGTCGAGTTCGCGATACGTCATCGAGCGGCCGGCGAAGGTCACCGCGACCGAGTCGGGGACCCGGGTCGCCTGCGCGGCGAACAGCTCCGGGAGTGACGCCGATGCGCTTGCCCGCTCGGCCAATGCCGCCCGATTTCCCCACCGCGCCAGCTCGGCATGCTCCGGGGCGTCGAGCACGTCCAGCGCCGCCAATGGCCGGGCCGGGTCGGCGGCCATGGCCACCAGGAGTCGTCGCAGCCGTGCGGTCAGCTTGTCGATGTCGGCCGGGTCGAACACATCGGTATCGAATTCCACACGCAGGCTTAGTTCATCGCCCGGCACGGCCTGCAGCGACAGCGGGTAGTGGTTGTATTCGTGGCTGGTGAACGCGGTGGCGCTCAGGTCACCGGCGGCCGACAGGGCCGCGGCGTCGACGGGATAGTTCTCGTACACCAGCAGGCTGTCGAACAGCTGGTCGTGGCCGGTGATGCGGTGGATCTCGTTGAGCGCCAGATGCTGATGCTCGAGGGTGTCGTTGTGCGCGCGTTGCAGCTGGTTGAGCAATTCGGCGACGGTGGTTGTCGCGGTGGCGCGGGCGCGCACCGGCACGGTGTTGATCAACAGGCCCACCATGGATTCCGCGCCGGGCAGATCGGCCGGCCGGCCCGAGACTGCGGTGCCGAAGGCGACATCGCGTTGGCCGGTCTGCCACATCAGTAGCTGCGCCCATGCGCCCTGCAGCACGGTGTTGACGGTGGTGCGGCAGGAACGCGCGAGTTCGCTTAGCGCACGGGTGGTTTCCGCGGACAGTTGCAGCGCGGCCACGCCGCGCGGCCCGAGCTCGATGCGGCCCGCCGGTCCCACCAGGGTCGGGGTGTCGAAGCCGTCGAGCGCGTCGCGCCATGCCAGGCGGGCGCCGGGCACGTCGCGGTCGGCCAGCCAGCTGATGAAGCTTCGGTAGGGCGCCGCCGCGGGCAACCGCCACCCGTAATAGCAGCCGAGGATTTCCTGCAGCAGGACGGGGAGCGACCAGCCGTCCATCACGATGTGGTGCACGGTCAGGACGAACCGGTACTCGTCGTCCGCGGTGCGGATCAGCGCGGCCCGAAGGGGCGGTTCGTCGCCGAGGTTTCGCGCCGCGACGCGCTCGGCGGCGCAGAGCCGCCGCAGCCGCTTCTCGATGTCGCCGTCACGCATCTCGACGTCCTGGTAGGCGAGGTCGGGGGCGGCGGGGAGGATCTGGACGGGGTCGCCGAATTCGGACTCAAACCGGGCCGCCAGGTTGGGATGGCGGGTGATGACGGTGTGCACCGCTCGATGCAGTCGCTGGGAATCGAGGGCGCCGCGCAGCGTGATGGTCAGCTGGATCGCGTACACGTCGGCCTCGCCCTGGGTGGCCGTCACGTGAAACAGCAGTCCCTGCTGCAGCGGGGTGAGCGGCAAGATGTCCGCGACGTCGTATCGCCGTTCAAGTTGGTCGATCTGCGACTGGCTCAGGCGGGTGGGGGTGATGTCGGACGGGGTCAGGCCGCCGCCACCGCGGCGCACATGCGCGCAGATTCCGGCTAGCGCCTCAAACCACAACTGGCTCAACCGCGTTACCTGGTCGTGGGTCAGCGCCGAGGACGCCCACGTCCAATTCGCCTGCAAATGCGGACCGTCCGCGGTGTCCATGGTGCCGGCGTTCAGCTCCACCGTGTGCGGCAACGGCAGCGCAACCGCCCCGGCCGCACTGCTCAGCGATGGACTGTTCGGGCTCAGCTGCCACACGTCGTCGGGCAACTCGACGACCCCGCCGCCGAACCGGCCCAGATAGTTGAACCCGATGACCGGATCCGAACCACCAAGCCCCAGTTGGGGATTCAGGTAGCGCAGCAGCCCATAGCTCAGGCCGTCCGGCAGCGCACGCAGTTGCTCCTTGGCATCCTTGATCAGCGCACCCAGCGCGGCCTCACCGGCCGGCACCCGTCCCCAGTCCAGCGCCCCGATCTCCAGGGCCACCGGGTGCTTGGCGGTGAACCAACCGACCGTGCGCGACAAATCGACGTACGGGCCCAGTTCCTCGCTGCGCCCGTGACCCTCGATGTCGATGCCGATGGGCGCCGTCGTCCCCAGGAATTCGGTGATCGCCATCCCGAAGGCGATCAGCAGGATGTCCTGCACGCCGGCGTGAAACGCCGCGGGCACCTCCGCCAGCAGTTGCCGCGTCGTCTCGACGTCCAGCGACACCGACAGCTGCCCGGCCGTCTCGTAGGTGTCCTCGGGCTGGACCCCCGGCAGCAGTGCCGGCGTCTGTGCAATCCGCCGCCACGCGTCTTCCTGGTCGAGCACCGCCGGGCTCCGCGCATAGTCGGCCAGCAACGACGACCAGCGCGCGAATGACGTCCCACCCGCGGGCAGCTGGAGGGGCCGGCCGCTGTGGCGCTGCGCCCAAACGATGTTGATGTCCTCTATCAGGGTCCGCCATGACACGGCATCGACGGCCAGGTGGTGAACGACCAGCGCCAATTGGTTTGTCGCACTGGCCCATACCGCACTCACCACCACCCCGGCGCCCGGGTTCAGCCGCGACCGGGCCTTCCTCAACGCCGCCTCGGAGAGCACGTCGACAGTCCGCAGGCAGGCGCGGGCGTCCACCGCCCCCACCTCGGGAACCTCGAGCGACCATCCGCCGGCACCGTCGTCGTCGACGCAGAGCCGCAGCATGGGATGCCGATCCAGCAACGCCTGCAGCACGACCTGCACGTCGGCCTGGCCCACCCCCGCCGGAGCCGCCAGCACCATGGTCTGGTTGAACTGCTCGATCGGACCGTCCATGTCGTGCAGCCAGCGCATGATGGGGGTGGCCGCCACCGGCCCGATCCCGTCGTCGGCGGCGTCGTCTTCGGCGGTGGCCAGTGTGACCACCCGGGCCAGCCGGGCCACCGTCTGCTCGACGAAAACGTCACGCGGCCGGCACCTTACGCCCGCGACGCGAGCGCGGGCGACCACCTGCATCGACAGGATGCTGTCCCCGCCCAGATCGAAGAAGGAGTCGTCGATGCCGACCCGCTCGAGTCCCAGGACTTGGGCGTAGATGCCGGCCAGGATCTCCTCGATCGCGTCGGCCGGCGCCCGGTATTCGTTACTGCCGTAATCCGGGGCGGGCAGCGCGCGGGTGTCGAGCTTGCCGTTGACCGTCAACGGCAGCGCATCGAGCGTCACGACCGCGGCCGGCACCATGTAGGGCGGCAGCCGTTCGGCGAGCTGCGACCGCACTTGGGACGGGTCGGCAGTTCCGGTGACATACCCGACCAGCCGCACGCCGGCCGGGTGGTCTTCGCGGACGATCACCGCGGCCTGTTCGATGCCCTCCAATTCGGTGAGGACGGAGCGTATTTCGCCGAGCTCGATGCGGTAGCCGCGGATCTTCACCTGTTCGTCGGCGCGCCCGAGATAGTCCAGCTGCGCGTCCGTACCCCAGCGCACCAGGTCCCCGGTGCGGTACATGCGCGCACCGGTCCCGCCGAACGGGCAGGCGACGAACCGCGATGCCGTCAGGCCGGCCCGGCCCAGGTAGCCGGCGGCGACGCCGCGCCCCGCGATGTACAGCTCCCCCACCACGCCGGGCGGCACCGGACGCAGCCAGTGATCCAGGACGAACAGCGCGGCGCCGGGAACCGGCGCGCCGATCGGCACCGAATCGACGCCCGCGGTCAGCGGCACCGTCATCGCCGCATACATCGTGGTCTCGGTCGGACCGTACTGGTTGACCATCACGCGTCCGGGTGCCCACCGATCCATCACCTCGAGCGGGCACGGTTCACCGCCGACGATCAGCGCCACCGATTCCAGGCCGTCGGACGGCAGCGCCGCCACCGCCGACGGGGTCTGGCTCAAGACGTCGACTTGTTCCGCGATCAGCAAGGCGTGCAGGTCTTCTGGCGATCGGACCACGTCGTCGGGAACGACGACGAGGCGGCCGCCCCGCAGCAGCGCGCCGAACAGTTCCCAGACCGAGAAGTCGAATGCCAGGGAATGGCACTGGCTCCAGACCTGGCCCAGGCCCAGTTCGGCATCCACTGACTGCAGCAGTTGGGTGACGTTGCGATGGGTGACCGCAACCCCTTTGGGGGTGCCCGTGGTTCCGGAGGTGTAGATGACGTACGCGATGTCGTCCGCCGCCGGTGCCGGCAGCCCGGTGGTGGGTTGGGTGCGCACGTCGGGGTCGTCGATGTCGACGATCAGCCCGTCGAACCCGTCCAGCCGCGAGCGCACCTCGGCGGTGGTCACCGCCGCG
>NZ_LZKI01000018.1 GCF_001672755.1 Mycobacterium colombiense
CTGCCGACCGAGCCTCGCGATCAGACGCTACAACGCCTCGATGGGCTGCAGGCCGAGGTCGCGAAGCTGTCGTAAGGTCAAGTGCCGCAGAAGGTTTGATATTTGCCGAAGTCCTCGGGGGCGGGCGCGGCGTAGCGCTCGAGTCCGGGCCGCTCGGTATAGGGGTCCGTCACCGCGGCGAGCAGTCGCTGCAGTGGGCCGAGCTCGCCGGCCGTCGCGGCGGTGAGGGCCTCCTCGACAAGATGGTTGCGCGGAATGTAGATCGGGTTGCTGCGATCCATCGTGTCGGCGTCGGGACCCAGTGCCCGCCAACGAGTCAGCCACGCGTCAAAGCCGGCGAGGTCGGCGAACAATCCGCGCACGGGTTCGGCATCGGCTTTGGCATCTCCGCGCGCCGCCTCGCTGAGCCGGCGGAAGAACGAGGTGTAGTCGACGTGGTTCTGCTTGAGCAACAGAAGCAGTTCCTCGGCGAGCACCGTGGCGAATTCGGTGTCGATGCCCTCGGGGAGGCCGAGTTTGGCGCGCATCCCGGAGCCCCACACGGCGTCGTAGCTGGTCCGGAAAACACCGAACGACTGTTCTGCAAGCGCGATGGCCTCCTCGGTGTTCTCCGAGAACAACGGCAGCAGCGTCTCGGCGAAGCGGGCGAGGTTCCATCCGGCGACGACCGGTTGGTTGCCGTAGGCGTAGCGTCCCCAGAAGTCGATCGAACTGAAGACGGTGTCGGGGTCGTAGGCCTCCATGAAGGCGCACGGCCCATAGTCGATCGTTTCACCCGAGATGGTGGTGTTGTCGCTGTTCATCACGCCGTGGACGAATCCGATCAGCATCCATTGCGCGATCAGCGACGCCTGGACCGCGACCACCGCTTCGAACAGCGCGAGGTACGGGTTGTCCGCCTCGCCGGCGCCGGGGTGGTGGCGGGCGATCGCGTGGTCGGCGAGGCGGCGCAGCAGGTCCTGGTTCCCGGTGGCCGCGGCGAACTGGAAGCTGCCCACCCGCAGATGACTGCTGGCCACCCGGGTGAGCACGGCACCCGGCAGCGTTTCTTCCCGATGGACCGGGCGGCCGGTGCCCACCACGGCCAGCGACCGCGTCGTCGGCACGCCCAGCGCGTGCATCGCCTCGCTGATGATGTATTCGCGCAGCATCGGCCCGACCGCGGCCAGACCGTCGCCGCCGCGGGCGAACGGCGTGGCGCCGGATCCCTTGAGGTGGATGTCCCGCAGCCGCCCGTCGCCGTCGACGAGTTCGCCGAGCAACAGCGCACGCCCGTCGCCCAACCGTGGGACGAAGCCGCCGAACTGGTGACCGGCGTAGGCCTGGGCCACCGGGGCGGCCCCGCCGGGCACCGAGCTGCCGACCAGGAAGCCGAGGCCGTCGGGGCCGCCCAGCCACACCGGGTCGAGGCCCAATGACTCGGCCAGCGGCTCGTTGAGAGCCAGCAGCTGCAGCTCGGGGAAGGTCTCCGCTTGCCAGCGGATCGCCATCTCCGGTAACTCGCGGAAGAACCGGTCTTGGAGAGCAACGGTGGTATCCGGGGCAACGCTCATCTCATCGAGCCTACGGAACCCCGAAGGCGCTATCCGAGGGCTTTGCCGATGAGGTCGCGGGCGCGGTCGAGCATCGACGCGAACGGCCCGAGCGCGAAGTTCAGCTTCGCCGATTCCACGCCGGGGTGGGGTCGGGTCGGAGCGATGGCTTCGGCGGCGCGTACGGCCGCCCCCATTCGCTTGAGATCGTCGGTGTCGACCTTGCGCTTCAGGACGGGGAATTCTTCTTCCTCCTCCTGCCGGGCGTGCTCGAGCACGGCTTCACGCAGCTTGGTGAGTTCCGCGATGAACTTGTCCGAGGTGATGTCGAGCTTCTCGATCGCCGACAGCAACTCCTTGGCTTCATGCTCCTCATGGAGGCGGGCGTCGACGATGGCGTCGCCGGCCGCACCGTCCTCGCGCCGGACGCGCGGATGCACCACCATTTCCTCGGCTGTCTCGTGGACGGCCAGCAGCTGACGCAACGTTGCGAACGGCTCCTCACGCGCTTTCGGATCCGTAGCGTGCAGCACTTCGTCGAACATGTCCTCGATGAGGTTGTGCTGCGCTTTCAGGAATGCGACAACTTCGTCGGGTGATTCGACAATGAGGTCTGCCATCGCCGATACCTCCAATGACTTCGGGATTGGGATTGCGCACTGTGGGCTGAGTGCGGCCTGACCAGGAAATACCCGCCATACACACTGCTAAACGCCGCAGCGTGGTCGGGGCGGACCCAAAGGTCTGTATTACGGTGCGACACAGATGTTTTCGGTGAAGTTGGGGTTGATCAGTCGCCGCCGGGCCGGGGGCGGGTCCAGAGTGTCTTTACTTCCGCGGGGCCATCCGGGACCGCTGGTTCCAGATACTCGCTACGGTTAGGGGCAACGCACCCGCCCGACACACAGAGACGACAGATCAGCAGACATGTACGAACAGGTCAACAGCACCGCCGCCGAGCCCGAAGACATCGGCTCTCGCATCGACCCGATCCTCGCCCGGAGTTGGCTCCTGGTCAACGGCACGCACGCCGACCGGTTCCAATCCGCGGTGGATTCGCGCGCTGACGTCGTCGTTTTTGACATCGAGGACGCGGTCGCGCCCAAGGACAAGAACGCCGCCCGCGACAACGTGGTGGGCTGGCTGGGCGCCGGCAACGTCGACTGGGTCCGCATCAACGGCTTCGGCACCCCCTGGTGGGCGGACGACCTGGCCGCCCTGGCCACCACCCCGGTCGGCGGGGTGATGCTGGCGATGGTCGAATCGGTCGACCACGTGACGGAGACCGCGAAGCGGCTGCCCGATGTGCCGATCGTGGCCCTGGTGGAAACCGCCCGGGGCCTGGAACGCATCACCGAGATCGCG
>NZ_LZKI01000019.1 GCF_001672755.1 Mycobacterium colombiense
GCAATCGACCCCACCCGGCCGATCTCCACCCCGTTATAAGTCACCTTCGAACCCGGATCCATCACCAACCCGGCCCGGGCCGCGATCATGGTCAGCTGCGTCTTGTCGGTGAAGGCCCCCCGGAATTGCCCGTACACCAACGCCAGAATCAGGGCGCACACAACCAGCACGGCGACGGCGATCAACTTGAACGGCGGGGTTCGTTGCGAGTTGATCTGTACGGGTGAGCCGGGACCTGATTGTGTCGACAAGACCGCCGCTGCCCCTCACGTCCGCGCCGCGGCCTCCCGGGAACCGCGGCGAATCACCCCTGCGGTTGCCAGGGGCTTCGCATTCATGCACTAACGAAGACCAGTGAAATGTACCGTGACCGCCGCGCCTATGCGAACCGCCGTTCACAAAATCGACAGCCGCCTCCGCCGGGCCATCGGCGGTGCCGCTACCTCACGGCCCAGGTCTACGCTCGACCAGGACGAGGAAAGGTGCGCGATGCTCGCAGCGTTCGGATTCGAATCTTTGGGTGTGGTCGTCGGAGACATGTACTTCATCGATCCATCCCCGCTCGAGGGTCAGGAAACCCCGGAGCGAGGAGTCAGGCTGGAACTGCGCCTCGTCGACCGGGCGGCGCCCCGGGGCTCGATCTATGCCGGCGTCCCGATCGCCTTCACCCGCCCGGTGTGGCGGGTCGACCTGTTCGGCTCCACGGAGAGCCCGCCCGGGACGCTGGACCGGGCCCATCACCACCCGCGGTTCAATGGTTGGGAACCGAGTCGCCGGCACTTCGTCCCCGAGCTGTCCGCCGACCCGCTGGCCTGGCTGACCGAGCAGCTGGCCGACCCGGCCGCCATCCTGGCCCGCGCCGGCGTCGAGCCCGACGAGGTGAGCGAAGCCGACACTGCCGGACTCGCGGCCGCGGCCCCGGAGATCGTCGCCGCGGTGAAACGGTTGCTCGACGGAGTGCGCAACGGCGACTTGGCCCCGGCCCCCGCCGAGCCGGTCGCCGCCGCCCGCACCGGCTGGCTCTGAGTTGCGTTAGCGTCGTGGGCGTGACCCTCAAAAACATCTCCCTGACCACCCTCGACGGCCGGCCGACCACGCTAGCCGAATTGTCCGACGGCGCAACGCTGGTCGTCAACGTCGCCTCCAAATGCGGACTGACGCCGCAGTACACCGCGCTGGAGAAGCTGGCCAAGGACTACGGCGGCCGCGGGCTGACGGTCGTCGGCGTCCCCTGCAACCAGTTCATGGGCCAGGAGCCGGGCACGGCCGACGAGATCCAGGAGTTCTGCTCGACGACCTATGGGGTGACGTTCCCGCTGTTGGCGAAGACCGACGTCAACGGTGACGACCGCCACCCGCTGTACGCCGAGCTGACCAAGGCCGCCGATGCCGACGGCCAGGCCGGAGACATCCAGTGGAACTTCGAGAAGTTCCTCCTCGCCCCCGGCGGCGAGGTGGTGCAACGGTTCCGGCCCCGCACCGAGCCCGACGCCCCCGAGGTCATCAGCGCCATCGAGGGCGTGCTGCCCCGCTAGGCATGAAAACGGCCCCCCGGAGATTCTCCGGGGGGCCGTTCTACCTGGTAGCGGGGACAGGATTCG
This sequence comes from Mycobacterium colombiense, assembly GCF_001672755.1. Taxonomy (GTDB): domain Bacteria; phylum Actinomycetota; class Actinomycetes; order Mycobacteriales; family Mycobacteriaceae; genus Mycobacterium; species Mycobacterium colombiense_C. The sequence goes on from NZ_LZKI01000019.1 coordinate 1,602, forward strand.
AACCTGCGACCTCTGGGTTATGAGCCCAGCGAGCTACCGAGCTGCTCCACCCCGCGTTGGTGAATGCCAGGTTACCGAACCGGCGTCACGGCGACCAAATCGCCCTGTCAGCGGCTATGAAAGCACGAATCCGGGTCAGTGCGACGGCGGGTTCAGCCCGTACCGCCGCGCGATATCGTCCATCCACTGTGGGGACCCGTACGTCAGCCCGTACTTGTCGGCGAGCTCGCCGAACTCGGGCAGCTCGTGCAGCGGCGTGCCCGCCGGGTCGTCGGCGTGCTCGACGAGCAGCTCGCCGAGTTCGTCGTGACGCCACCGACGCCCTCGGCGCGGGCGGCGAGCAACGCAGTCCAGATAGCCGCGTAGATGGTGGCTCCGCAGTAGTCGTCGATGGCAAAGACGAAGAGCAACAGGGGATTTCCTTGAAATGGTCAGCGCCGGGTGTTGCCCTCGTTGGGGACGCGAACCGCGGCATCATCCTGGTGGTGTACAGCGCTTCATAGATGTCCATGTCGCTACTCGGGCCAGCCGTTGTGCAGGATCTGCTCGACGAAGTCGACCCGCTCGAATGCGGGATCGAAATGCGCCAGCACGTCGTCGTTCATGGTGCCGAAGGTGGTCTGCGGGCGGTGCTTCATGCCCTCGTTGAACGCCGCCACGATGCGCTGCTTGAACTGGGGGCGCGGGTGCGCGGCCGTCACCGCCGCCAGCGCCTCGGGAGCCAACCGCTCGCGCCCGACGCCGAGCACGTCGACTTCCACACCGGCCTGCAGCAGCGCGACCTCGGGGGCCAGGAACTCGGGGACGCCGGGCGTGGTGTGCAGGGCGATGCCCAGCCACACCTTGGCCGCGTCGGCCTCGTCGACTCCGTGGGCCCTCAGGAAGTCTCGTGCCGCGTCGGCGCCGTCGACCTCGAAGCGGATTTGCGAATCGCGGTAGCGTTCGGTCAGGCCGAGGTCGTGGAACATCGCGCCGACGTAGAGCAGCTCCGCATCCGGCTTCAGTCCGCGGCGCACGCCCTGCAGCGCACCGAAGAAGAACACCCGACGGGAATGGTTGAAGAGCAACTCGTCCTCGGTGTCCCTGATGAACGCGGTGGTCTCGCGCGCCAGCGCCGTGTCGGGCACGTGGATACCGGCGACGGTGTCGATTGAGCTGGTGGTCATGTTCTCGTTTCCTTCCAAGTGACTGTTGGTATGAGTGTGCGGCGGCGCGGGCGAATCGACCCCGGCCGTTCGGGCCGTCAAGTCCTCAGAAAGCGACACAATGGGCTGCGTGGCTGCAGCCGGAGCGCGTTCGCGGGTGGTGGTGATCGTCGTTTTCGACGGGGTGACGTTGTTGGACGTCGCGGGGGCGGGCGAGGTGTTCGCCGAGGCCAACCGGTTCGGCGCCGACTACCGGGTCAAAGTTGCGTCGGTGGACGGGTGTGACGTGATCAGCTCGATCGGGGTCCGATTGGGCGTGACCGACAGCATTTCGGCGATCGAATCCGCGGATACCGTCATGGTCGCCGGCAGCGACGACCTGCCGGGGCGGCCCATCGATCCCGCCCTGGTCGAGGCCGTCCGATCGGTGTCAACACGGACCCGGCGTCTGGCGTCCATCTGCACGGGGTCGTTCGTCCTCGCGCAGGCCGGGGTGCTCAGCGGCCGGCGCGCGACCACGCACTGGCACGACACCCGGCTGCTGGCCCGGGCGTTCCCCGACGTCACCGTCGAGCCGGACGCGATCTTCGTCCGCGACGGCGACATCTTCACGTCCGCGGGCATCTCGTCGGGCATCGACCTGGCGCTGGCGCTCGTCGAAATGGATTACGGGACAGAACTGGTCCGCGACGTGGCCCGGTGGCTGGTCGTCTACCTCAAGCGTGCCGGCGGCCAATCACAATTCTCGGTGCTGCTCGAGGCCGATCCCCCGCCGCAATCGCCGCTGCGCCCGGTCACCGATGCGATCGCGGCCGACCCCGGCGCCGACTACAGCGTGAAAAAGCTTGCGGCCCTGGCATCTTTGAGTACCCGTCAGCTGACCCGGCTGTTTCAATCCGAGCTCGGGATGACCCCGGCGCGCTACGTCGAGTTGGTTCGGATCGATTTCGCCCGCAATGCGCTGGAATCCGGCCGGTCGGTCACCGAGACCGCGGGCATGGCCGGCTTCGGCAGCATCGAAACGCTGCGACGGGTATTCGTCAATCACCTCGGGATCAGCCCGAAGGCCTATCGGGACAGGTTCCGAACGGCCTACGCCTGAAAGCTACTTGGTGTTGTTGTACTTGGTGATCGCGTCGTCCAGGCGCTGCAGCGCCGCACCGTAGCCGGCGAAATCACCCTTCTTCTGCGCGTCTTTCGCCGCGCCGAGTGCCGCCTGAATCTCTTGCAGGACAGCAGATTTGGCGGGTGACAGCGTCACGGACCCGTCGGACACCGGCGGCGCGGCCACCGGCGGCACCGACCCGGGCGTCACGGCGGGCGCCGGCGCGCTGGCCGGCGGACTCGCCGCGGGTGTCCCGGACTCGGTGGGCTGGATGCTCGTCGCCGCCGCACCCGCGCCTGGCCCGAACAGCCCGGTCAGCGCGTCACGCACGGTGGGGCCGTACCCGATCTTGTCGTTGTACATCATCGCCACCCGGATCAGCCGCGGGTAGGACGACGCCGCATCGCTGGCTCCCGGGGAGGCATACACGGGTTCGACGTAGAGCAGCCCGCCCTGCCCCACCGGCAGGGTGAGCAGGTTGCCCCACCGGATCCGGTTCTGGTTGTCGCGCCCGATCACGCCGAGGTCCTGCGACACCGCCGGATCGGTGGTGATCGCGTTGTTGGCCAGCTTCGGCCCGTTGACCTGACCCGGGATGGTCAGCACGGTGATCCTGCCGTACGTCGCCGGGTCGGAGCTGGCGCTGATGTAGGCGGCCAGATAGTCACGCTTGAACCGGTTCATCGCGCTGGTCAGCTGATACGAGGCCGTATTGTCGTTCTTCGCAATGTTTTTCGCGACGATGTAGTACGGCGGCTGGTAGCTGCTGGCCGTCGGGTTGGGATCCAGCGGCACGTCCCAGAAATCCGAGGTGGAAAAGAACGTCACCGGATCGTTGACGTGGTATTTCGCCAGCAGCATCCGCTGCACCTTGAACAGGTCCTCGGGATAGCGCAGGTGCTCGGCCAGCTCCGGGCTGATGTCGTTCTTGGGCTTCACGGTGCCCGGGAAGACCTGCATCCAGGCCTTCAGCACCGGGTCCTGTTCGTCCTGCTGGTACAGCGTGACGGTGCCGTCGTACGCGTCGACGGTCGCCTTCACCGAGTTGCGGATGTAGGAGACCCGCTTGTCGGGTGCCAGCTTGTTGAACGCCACCTCGTTGGAGTCCGCGGTCGCCGATTCCAACGACGTGAGTTCGGAATACGGGTAGTTGTCCAGCGTGGTGTAGCCGTCGATGATCCACACCAGTCGCTTGTTGACGATCGCGGGGTACACCGAGCTGTCGGTGGTCAGCCACGGCGCCACCGCCTCCACCCGCCGGGCCGGGTCACGGTTGAACAGAATCCTGCTGTTCGAGCCGATCACGTTGGAGAACAAAAAGTTTCGCTCGGCGAATTTCGCGGCGAACACGCTGCGCGACAACCAGTCGCCGAGCGGGACGCCACCCAGGCCGGTGTAGGTGTAGTTCTTGGTCTCGTTGCTGGTCTCGTAGTCGTATTCGCGGTCGTTGCCGTTGCGCCCGACGATCGCATAGTCGGCCGAGGTGTTGGAGATGACCGGCCCGAAGTAGACGCGCGGCTGGTCGAGTGGCGCCGGACCGTCGGACACCACGCCGCCGTTGGCGCCGACGACGTTGACCAGGAACTCGGGGTAGCCGCCGTTCTGGTTGGGATCGTTGGCGATTCCGCGCACCGTGTTGGCCGGCGACGCGATGAAGCCGTTGCCGTGGGTGTAGACCGTGTGCCGGTTGATCCAGTCGCGCTGGTTGTCGATCAGCCGGTCCGGGTTGAGTTCACGCGCCGCCACGACGTAGTCACGCAACGCTCCGTTGCGGTCCTGGTACCGGTCGATGGACAGCTGGTCGGGGAAGTAGTAGAAGTTTTTGCCCTGCTGGAACTGGGTGAACGCCGGGCTGACGATCGTCGGGTCGAGCAGCCGGATGTTCGACGTGGTCGCGCGGTCGTCGGCGACCTGCTGTGCGGTGGCCTGCGCGTCGCCGGTGTAGTTGCGGTAGGTGACCTGGTCCGAGGTCAGGCCGTAGGCCTGCCGGGTCGCGGCGATGCTGCGGCTGATGTATTCGCTTTCCTTTTGCGCGGCATTGGGTTTGACGCTGATCTGCTCGACGATCAACGGCCACCCGGCGCCCACGATCAGCGACGACAGCAGCAACAGGACCAGCCCGATCGCCGGAATCCTCAAGTCCCTGAGCACGATCGCGGAGAACACCGCCGCCGCGCAGATGACCGCGATCGCCATCAGGATCAGCTTCGCCGGCAGCACCGCGTTGATGTCGGTGTAGCCAGCCCCGGTGAAGGGCTTGCCGCCGCGGGTGTGCGACAACAACTCATAGCGGTCCAACCAGTACGCGATCGCCTTGAGCACGACCAGCAGCCCCACCAGGGTGACCAGCTGGATCCGCGCCGAACGGCTCAGCGCGCCCGCGCGACCGGACAGCCGAATGCCACCAAAGATGTAGTGGGCCAACAGGTTGGCCAGGAACGCGAGGAAGACCGCGACGAACAGGTAGCTGAGCAGCAGCCGGTAGAACGGCAGCTCGAACGCGTAGAAGCCGAGGTCTTTGCCGAACTGCGGGTCCTTGATGCCGAAGTCGCCGCCGTGCAGGAACAGTTGGATGCGCACCCAATAGCTTTGGGCGATGATGCCGGCCAGCAAGCCGATGGCCACCGGGATGCCGGCGCTCACCAATCGCAACCGCGCCAGCACCAGAGCGCGGTAGCGCGCCACCGGATCGTTGTCATTGCTCGGCACGAACACCGGGCGGGTGCGGTAGGCCACCGCCAGGCCGGCGAACACGATGCCGCCCACCAGCAGCCCGGCGATCAGGAAGACGACGAACCGGGTGACCAGCACAGTAGAAAACACCGAGCGATAGCCGACCTCGCCGAACCACAGCCAGTCGACGTAGGCGTCGATCAGCCGCGGACCCGCGAGCAGCAGAACGATCACACCCAGTGCGATCAGGATCAGAATCCGGCTACGCCGAGTCAGCTTCGGCATTCGTGCGGTGGGCCGCATCCCCACTGGCTACGCTCCCTGATCGATTGCTAGACGGTGACAACTCTACGCATGGCACTACCCGTGATCGCCGGGGTTCGCTAGCAGCTTGGCGGCTGCCCGCCCGACCCGATCGCGTGCAGTGCATCCACTGCCTGACCGAGGGTCTCGACCTTGACCAACCGCAGGCCGGACGGATTGTCCGAGCTGGCCTCGTAGCAGTTCTTCGCCGGCACCAAAAAGACCGTGGCGCCGGCCGCGTGCGCGGCGACCATCTTGTGGGTGATGCCGCCGATCTGGCCCACCTTGCCGTCGGACGAGATGGTCCCGGTGCCCGCGATGAAATTCGACTTGGCCAGGTCGCCGGTGGTCAATTTGTCGACCACCGCCAGGCTGAACATCAATCCGGCGGACGGGCCGCCCACATTGGCCAGGTTGAAGTCCACGGTGAACGGCGCCCACGGCGCGTCGAGCACCGCGACGCCGAGGAAGCCATAGTCGCGGTCCTTGTTGGCGCCCAGCGTGACCTGTGCCACACCGGCCGGCTCGTTCTTGCGGCGATAGTCAATCGTCACCACCTGACCCGGCTTGGTGTTCTTCAGCAATCCGGTGAACTCGTCGACGGTGGCCACCGGGACGCCGTTGACCGCGTCGATGGCGTCGCCGACCTTCAGCTTGCCCACCGACGGACCCGGCTCGGGAACCTTGGCGACCGTCACCGCCGCCGGGTACTTGAGGTAACCCAGGGCCGCGTAGGCCGCGCTGTCCTCGGACTGCTTGAAGTCGGCATTGTTGGCCTTGTCGACGTCCTCCCGCGACTTACCGGGCGGATAGATCAGGTCGCGCGGCACCAGCTGTTCCTGGTCCGAAAGCCACAGCGTCAGCGCCTCGCCCAGCGTCAGGTCGTCGCGCTGGGACACCGTCGTCATGTTGAGGTGGCCGGTCGTCGGGTGCGTCTGGGTGCCCTCGATCGCCACCACCTGCTTGCCGTCGACCTCGCCGAGCGTGTCGAAGGTCGGGCCGGGCCCCAACGACACGAACGGCACCGTCACCACCGCCAGCAACACGCCGAACACGACGATCGGCACCAGCGCGACCATCAAGGTCAGGATGCGCCTGTTCACGCCGATCACACTAGACGGCGGCCGCGGCGCGGTGTTCAGCCACAACGTTCGGTCAGGGTTCGGTCAGGAGGGTTCAGCTACAAGCTGACCCGAGGTCGCGCCGTCTGACCTTGCGGTGAGTACCGTTGGGGGTATGGCTGACCTGCCTTTCGGCTTCTCCTCTGGAGACGACCCCGACAAGCACGGGAAAAAAGATCCCGATTCGGGCTCGAACCCGTCCGACCCGTTCGCCGCCTTCGGCATGAGTGGTGAATTCGGCATGGGCGATTTGGGGCAAATCTTCACTCAACTGGGTCAGATGTTCAGCAGCGCGGGCACTGTCGGGCCCGGCGGAACCGCCTCGGGACCGGTCAACTACGAATTGGCACGACGGGTCGCGACGAATTCGATCGGCTTCGTGGCTCCGGTTCCGGACACCACCAACTCGGCGATCGCCGACGCGGTGCACCTGGCGGAGACCTGGCTGGACGGGGCCACCGCCTTGCCCGCAGGCACCACCAAGGCGGTGGGCTGGACTCCCGGCGACTGGGTCGACAACACGCTGGAGACATGGAAGCGGCTGTGTGACCCGATGGCACAACAGATTTCGACGGTGTGGGCGGCGTCGCTGCCCGAAGAGGCCAAGAGCATGGCCGGTCCGCTGCTGCAGATGATGTCGCAGATGGGCGGTATGGCGTTCGGCTCGCAGCTCGGGCAGGCGCTGGGCCGACTGTCCCGCGAGGTCCTGACGTCGACCGACATCGGTCTACCGTTGGGGCCCAAGGGAATTGCGGCGGTTATGCCCGAGGCCGTCGAGCCCTTCGCCGCCGGGCTGGAGCGGCCGCGCAGCGAGGTCCTGACGTTCCTGGCCGCGCGCGAGGCCGCCCACCACCGGCTGTTCAGTCACGTGCCGTGGCTGTCGAGTCAGCTGCTGGGCGCCGTCGAGGCGTACGCGATGGGCATGCAGATCGACATGTCCGGGATCGAAGAGCTGGCGCGCGACTTCAACCCGGCGTCACTGTCGGACCCTGCGGCCATCGAAAACCTGCTCGGGCAGGGCGTTTTCGAGCCCAAGGCGACGCCCGCGCAGATGCAGGCGCTGGAGCGCCTGGAGACGCTGCTCGCCCTGATCGAGGGCTGGGTGCAGGTGGTGGTCGCCACCGCGCTGGGCGACCGGATTCCCGGCGCGGCCGCGCTGGGCGAGACGATGCGCCGCCGGCGGGCCAGTAGCGGCCCCGCCGAGCAGACCTTCGCGACGCTGGTCGGGCTGGAGCTGCGGCCCCGCAAGATGCGTGAGGCCGCCGCGTTCTGGGAGCGCCTGACGGAGGCCGCCGGGGTGGACGCCCGCGACGGCATCTGGCAACACCCCGACCTGCTGCCCGACGCCGAGGACCTCGACGAACCGGCGGGCTTCATCGACCGCGTCATCGGCGGTGACACCAGCGGAATCGACGAGGCCATCGCCAAACTGGAGCGCGAAGGCCAAGACCCCGAGGGCCCGGACGTCGACGGCGGCTCCGCGGATAACTGAACCCGGCCGTCACTGAGGCCCGCCGAACGGTGGGATCAGCAGTACGCTCATGCGGTGGCGGAAACGTCATACGCCCAGTGTGGCGACCTCAGTCTGGCGTATCAGGTGTTCGGCGACGGACCGGTCGAACTCGTCTTCGTCGGGCCGTTCATCACCCACGTCGAGATGTTCTGGGCGATGCCTGAGTACAAGGCTTTCTTCGATCAGCTCGCCACATTCTGTCGGGTCCTGCTGTTCGACAAGGCCGGCATGGGGCTGTCGGATCCCATTCCGAGAGTTCGGTTACTCGAGGAGCGCGTGGCTGAGATCGAGGCGGTCATGGACGCCGTCGGCTTCGAAAAGCCCGTGCTTTTCGGCATGAGCGAAGGTGGCCCCCAGTCCATTGCGTTCGCGGCCAAACGCCCGGAGCGAACACGGGCGTTGATCATCTACGGCTCGTTCGCGTTCGCCCCCGGCGGCAGCTGGAGCGACCTGGAGTGCGACCCGGCCGAGCTGCGGGCGCGCGTTCTTGCCGGGGTGGGTGAGGAATACACGCCGTCGTCGGCCCAGATCGAGAACTTCCAAGAATTCGTCCGTGCCGTTCGCTCGGCATGGGGCAGCGGCGCCTCGGCGAAGTGGATGTCCCAGATGGCCCCGTCGATCCGGGGGACGCGCCAGGCCGCGATGCTCGAGCGCATGTGCGCGAGCCCGGGGATGATTCGGGCAACGCTGGAGACGAACTTCCGGCTCGACGTGCGGCCGATTTTGTCGACGCTTTCCGTGCCCACCCTGGTCATCCATGCCCGCGACGACCTCATGCCGCTGGTGTGCGGCCGCTACCTCGCCGCCAATATTCCTGGTGCGCAATACCTCGAGGTGGACGGCGCGGCCCACGCGCCCTGGTTGACCGAGCCCGACACGGTCCTGACCACGATCGAGGAGTTCCTGACCGGCAGCCATGCTGCGCCGTCGCAGTCCCATCGCGCCCTGCGCACGGTCTTGTTCACCGACATCGTCGCCTCGACGCAGCACGCTGCAGCGACGGGCGATGAGCGCTGGCGCGCCGTGCTGCACCGCTTCGGGGAGATCACCGCCGAACTCACGCAGCGATTCGGGGGCGCGGTCGTCAAGAGCACCGGCGACGGTCACCTGGCCACGTTCGACGGCCCGACGCAGGCCATTCGCTGTGCGGAAGCGTTGCGCGCCGACGCCGAGACTCTCGGCATCGAGATCCGCGTGGGCATCCACACCGGCGAGTGCGAACTGATGGACGGCGACATTGGTGGGCTGGCAGTCCACATCGCGGCGCGGATCATGGGTCAGGCGGCGGCCGGTGAAATCCTCGTGTCTCGAACCGTGTCTGACCTCGTGGTCGGGTCGGGCACGGGTTTCGAGGATCGCGGCGGCGTCGAATTGCGTGGCGTGCCCGGCAGCTGGCAACTCCTGGCGGTGGATCGCCGCGGCCCGCGGGCAGGCTCGGCCGAGGCCGAGCTGGCATCAACGCCGACCCCTCACCGCAGGACCGCCATGCGCCGCTCGGACCGCGCCGTGGAAGCGGTCGCCCGGCGGACACCATGGATCGTGCGCGGTATGGCTCGCCTTGCCCCCACCAACGGTGGCAGATGAACATCCTCGACGAGGTCGCCGGGACAGCGAGCGGGTGCTCGGCTGAGACGAGCTTCTGTGGATAACTGACCCGCGCCATCGCCGCCGGCGTGCCACAGTTGCGCGGTGGCTCAGCGGTGCCAGGCCCTCCTCCCCACCTATGCGCTGGATCCGGCGCTGCCGGTGCTGCTGCGCCCTGACGGCGCGGTCCAGGTGGGCTGGGATCCCCGCCGCGCGGTCCTGGTCCGCCCGCCAGGTGGCCTGGCCGCGGCGGAGCTTGCCGCGCTGTTGCGGACCATGTGGTCGCCGGCGCCGCTCTCCGAGTTGCAGCGCCGCGCGCTCGATCTCGGCCTGACCGACGCCGACGGTCTGCGAAACCTGATCGCGCAATTGGTCGATGCCGGGGTGGCCACCGAATGCGGTCGGCCGCGCGCCCGCGCAGCCTCGGTGCGGATCCACGGCCGCGGGCCGCTGTCAGAGCTCCTGGTGGAGACGTTGCGCTGCTCGGGCGCCCGGATCGCGCACAGCAGCCAACCGCACGCCGCGGTGTCTGCCGACGACGTTGATCTGGTCGTGTTGTCGGACTTCCTGGTCGCCGATCCGCGCATGGTGCGCGACCTGCACCACCAGGGCGTCGCGCATCTGCTGGTGCGGGTGCGCGACGGCATCGGACTGGTGGGCCCGCTGGTGATTCCCGGCGTAACCAGCTGCCTGGGCTGCGCCGACCTGCACCGCCGGGACCGCGACGCGGCGTGGCCCGCCATCTGCGCGCAGCTGCGCGAGACGGTCGGCGTCGCCGATCGGGCCACCGTGCTGGCGACGGCGGCGCTCGCGCTCAGCCAGGTGAACCGGGTGATCGCGGCCGTGCACGGGCAAGAGGCGGCGGCCGAACCGGCGCCGCCCCCGACGCTCAACGCGACCCTGGAATTCGACCTGCACTCCGGCGCGCTCGTCACGCGGCCGTGGGCCAAACACCCGCTGTGCTCGTGCTGACGCAGGTGCGCGATTCGAGGAGCTGTAGTGAAGGCCACATTCACGATCGAGTCCCGTTGACCAGCCCGTTAATTATCGTGACAACGTGCGTTGTCGACATCGCTCCACATCGCGCTGGCCATCATGGATGATGGATACGTGTCTGACATCAAACGGGGCCGTGCTGCGCGGAACGCGAAGCTGGCCAGCATTCCGGTCGGGTTCGCCGGCCGGGCAGCGATCGGATTCGGTAAACGGCTAACCGGAAAGTCCAGGGACGAGGTCCAGGCCGAGCTTCTGGAAAAGGCCGCGCACCAACTGTTCACCGTCTTGGGCGAGCTCAAGGGCGGCGCGATGAAGGTGGGCCAGGCCCTGTCGGTGCTCGAAGCCGCCATTCCCGAGGAATTCGGCGAGCCGTATCGCGAAGCGCTGACCAAGCTGCAAAAGGACGCCCCGCCGCTGCCCGCCGCCAAGGTGCACCGGGTGCTCGACGCCCAGCTGGGCACCAAGTGGCGCGACCGGTTCAGCTCCTTCGACGACACACCGGTGGCCTCGGCCAGCATCGGCCAGGTCCACAAGGGCATCTGGGCCGATGGGCGCGAGGTGGCGGTCAAGATCCAGTACCCCGGCGCCGACGAGGCGCTGCGGGCCGACCTCAAGACCATGCAGCGGCTGGTCGGCGTTTTCAAGCAGCTCGCGCCGGGCGCCGACGTCCAGGGCGTCGTCGACGAGCTGATCGAACGCACCGAGATGGAACTGGACTACCGGCTGGAGGCCGAGAACCAGCGTGCCTTCGCCAAGGCGTACCAGGATCACCCGCACTTCGCGGTGCCGCGCATCGTGGCCAGCGCGCCGAAGGTGGTGATCCAGGAGTGGATGCAGGGCACCCCGATGGCCGAGATCATCCGGCACGGCACCGTCGAGCAGCGCGATCTGGTCGGCACCCGGCTGCTCGAGCTCACCTTCGACGCGCCGCAACGGCTGGGCATGCTGCACGGCGACGCCCACCCGGGCAACTTCATGCTGCTACCCGACGGCCGCATGGGTGTGATCGACTTCGGCGCCGTGGCCGCGCTGCCCGGCGGCTTGCCGATCGAGCTCGGCATGAGCATCCGGCTGGCCCGCGACAAGAACTACGACCTACTGCTGCCGACGATGGAGAAGGCCGGGTTCATCCAGAAGGGCCAGCAGGTGTCGGTGCGCGACATCGACGACATGCTGCGCCAGTACGTCGAGCCGGTAGAGGTCGAGGTCTTCCACTACACCCGTAAGTGGCTGCAGAAGATGTCGGCCATCGAGATCGATCGGTCGGTGTCGCAGATCCGGACCGCGCGGCAGATGGACCTGCCGCCCAAACTGGTCATCCCGATGCGGGTGATCATGTCGGTGGCCGCGATCCTGTGCCAGCTGGATGCGCACGTGGCGATCAAGGCGCTCTCGGAAGAGCTGGTGCCCGGCTTCGCCGAACCCGATGAGGTCATCGTCTCGTCCTAGGCGGCGGCCCCGTCTTGCCTGCCGTCCTTGCGGGGACGCCCGCGAGGCCGTTTGAAGCTCAATACCGAACCGCGGTCGATGATTTCGCCGCCCCACACACCCCAGGGTTCGGCGCGTTCCAATGCGGCCGCCAGGCACTGGCGCCGGACCGGGCAGCTGGTGCAGAGCGTCTTGGCCCGCTCGAGATCGGCCGGGGTTTCGGCGAACCACAGGTCGGGATCGCCGACGTGACACGGCAGGGCTTGTCTGGGGACTGTCGGTGCCGACATGTCCTACCACCTACTTCCTGGTCTGGTTGCTGTCCTTTGGCAGTGATCCGGACCAGGTCGAGGAGGTGCCGACCTACAACTATGGCCACGGATCCTTGCGACTTCGGGTCCGTGGCCATTTGGGAGAAAACCGGGCTGGTGCTTACCTTGCCTTCGGTGGGCCCCCGACATCTACGGACGCGTCGGTCGCGGCGGCGGCGCGATGCTTACGCGCGGCCGCCGAGGCGGCGGGTGCGGCATGGGAGGTACCCGCGGCCAGCGCCGCGCGGACCACGCCTACACCGAACGCGTCGCTGAGCATCGTGGCCACCCTCCTTCTCCGTAGTGCCGAGTTGCGGTTTCGAGGGTAAACGGTCACCGCCGGTGACCACAACCGATTTTCTGACCAGCGGATTTAGAAGTCAGCGGGCGCGGACCAGTTCCAACACGTCGGGCCCGTACTGCTCCAGCTTGCGGGCGCCGATGCCCGGAATCGCGATCAGCGCGTCCTCGTCGCCGGGCCGCAGCTCGGCGATGGCGATCAGCGTGTTGTCGGTGAAGACGACGTAGGCGGGCACCTTCTGCTCCTTGGCGATGTCCAGCCGCCAGGCCTTGAGCCGCAGCAACAGGTCCTCGTCGACGTCGCCGGCGCAGGTCTCACAGCGGCGCAGCATGACGGCCGCCGGGGTGGTCAGGTTGTTGTTGCAGATCCGGCAGCGGGTCGCGGTGGCCCTGTTGCGGCGGGACTTGTTCGGCGCCGCGTCGGCCCGCGCCTGGGGCGCGATGCCGTTGAGGAAGCGCGACGGCTTGCGGCCCTGGCGCCCACCGGGGCTGCGGGCCAGCGCCCAACTGAGCCCCAAATGTATTCGGGCCCTGGTGATTCCGACGTAGAGCAGCCGCCGCTCCTCTTCGACCGCCTCGCTCTCGGCGCCGTGCGCCAACGCGTGTGAGATGGGCAGCGTGCCGTCGGCCAGGCCGACCAGAAACACCGCGTCCCACTCGAGTCCCTTGGCGGCGTGCAGCGACGCCAGCGCGACGCCCTGCACCACCGGTGGGTGCCGCGAGTCGGCCCGCGTCCGCAGCTCGGCCACCAGCCCCGGGAGTTCCAGCTGCGGACGCTGCGCCACCTCGTCGTCGACCAGCTCGGCCAGCGCGGTCAGCGCCTCCCAGCGCTCCCGGGCGCGGGTGCCGACGGGTTCCTCGGCCGTCAGCCCCAGCGGTTCCAGGATCGCCCGGACCACATCGGGTAACGGCCCTTCGGCACCGCGCTCGGCGGCCCGGTGCAGCGCCAGCAGGGCCTGCTTGATCTCCTGGCGGTTGAAGAAGCCCTCGCCGCCGCGAACCTGATAGGCGATGCCGGCCTCGGTCAACGCCTCCTCGTAGATCTCCGATTGCGCGTTGACCCGGTACAGCACCGCGATCTCCGACGGCGGGGTGCCGGATTCGATGAGCCGCTTGATCGACGCCGCGACCGCGGCGGCCTCGGCCGGTTCGTCCGGGTGCTCGTGGAACGACGGCGCCGGGCCGGGCGGGCGCTGACCCACCAGGTGCAGCTTGCTGCCGGCGACCCGGCCGCGGGCCGCGGCGATCACCTGGTTGGCCAACGACACCACCTGAGGGGTGGAGCGGTAGTCGCGTTCCAGGCGCACCACGGTGGCGTCGGGGAACCGGCGGGAGAAGTCGAGCAGGAACCGCGGCGAGGCCCCGGTGAACGAATAGATGGTCTGGTTGGCGTCGCCCACCACGGTCAGGTCGTCGCGCTCGCCGAGCCACGCCGCGAGCACCCGCTGCTGCAACGGCGTGACGTCCTGGTATTCGTCGACGACGAAGCAGCGGTAGCGGTCCCGGAACTCCTCGGCCACCGCGGGATCGTTCTCGATCGCGGCCGCGGTGTGCAGCAGCAGGTCGTCGAAGTCGAGCAGGGTGACGTTGTCGCCGCGGGCCTTGAGCGCCTCGTAGGCGGCGTAGACGGTGGCGACCCGGGCGGCGTCCAGGGGGATGTCGCGCGCGGCGGCGGCCACCGCGGCCGGGTATTCCTCGGGCCCGATCAGCGACGCTTTGGCCCACTCGATCTCGCCGGCCAGGTCGCGGACGTCGTCGGTGCTGGCGTTGATCCGGGCGCGGCTGGCCGCCCGGGCGACGACGGCGAACTTGCTGTCCAGCAGCTGCCACCCGGTGTCGCCGACCACCCGCGGCCAGAAATACCGCAGCTGCCGGTGCGCGGCAGCGTGGAACGTCAGGGCCGAGACCGCGCCGACGGCGGTGTCCGCGCCCGCGGCGGCGTCGATCATCCGCAACCTCGAGCGCATCTCCCCCGCCGCCCGCTGGGTGAACGTGACGGCCAGCACCTGACCGGCCGCGACGTGACCGCTGGCGACCAGTTGGGCGATCCGGTGCGTGATGGTGCGGGTCTTTCCCGTTCCCGCGCCGGCGAGCACACAGACCGGGCCGCGGGGAGCCAGCACGGCCTCGCGCTGCTCGTCGTCCAGCCCGGCTGTCAAAGGATCGGCGACCGTCGGCATGGCGTCCATCTTGGCAGCGGTCGCCGACAAACCCGTGGCATCGCCACGCCTTAATCGGCGGGCTTGGCGTGTCGCCCCGGCGAGTCGGCGGATCCCGCTCCCCTCGCCGGTGCGTGGCCGGGCGCTACCCCCGGCGCGGAATGCATCGTCGCCGGGCTACGTTAACGAGCTATGACCTCTGCCCCGCTCACCGTCTACACCACCTCGTGGTGTGGCTACTGCCATCGGCTCATGACCGTGCTCAAGTCCAACGGCATTCCGTACGAGGCGGTCGACATCGAACACGACGCGGCGGCCGCTGATTTCGTCAGCTCGGTCAACGGCGGCAACAGAACGGTTCCGACGGTGAAATTCGCCGACGGGTCGACGCTGACCAATCCGAGCGCCGCCCAGGTGAAGGCGAAGCTGGCCGACGCCGGCAACTAGGCACCGGTCAGTCGATCGCGGCCCAGGATTCGATGATCACGCGGGCGATCGAGATCGACCCGGGCAGAAGAAGATTCGACTCCGACGAGCTGGACCAGTCCCCGGCCGCCAGTGCGGTGCGCACCTCGTCGCGCGTGAACCACGCCGCCTCGGCGATCTCGCCGTCGTTGAACGAGAATTTTTCGGCCGGGTCGGCGACGGCGTGGAAGCCGACCATCAGCGAGCGCGGGAACGGCCACGGCTGACTGCCCAGGTATCGCACGTCGCGGACGGTCAGCCCGATCTCCTCGCGAATCTCCCTGGCGACGCACACCTCGAAAGACTCACCGGCCTCGACGAATCCGGCCAGCAGCGAGAACATCCGCTCCGGCCACACCGCCTGGCGGGCCAGCACCGCGCGCTCACCGCCGTCGTGGACCAGGCAGATCACCGCCGGGTCGATACGCGGGAACTCCTCGTGACCGGTCACCGGGTTGATGCGCGACCAGCCCGCCCGGGCCGGCCTCGTCGGCGAACCGTCCACGGAGCTGAAGCGCGCCTTCTCATGCCAATTGAGCAGCGCGACGGCCGCGGACACCAGCTGGCTGCTGGTGTCGTCGAAGATCGGGCCGAGACTACGCAGGTTCACCACCTCGGCGTGCGCGGTCGGGTCGTCCGGAGCCTGCAGCGCGCCGCGGATGCCCCAGACGTGGCGGCCGTCCTCGATACGGCCCAGAAACACCGCCTCCGACGGCGGCTTGTCACCCACCTCGGCGGCGGCGCCGAGCACCACCCGGCCGTTGGCGGCCAGCACCTGGTTGCGCGAATCCACCCGCAGCAGCGCCGCATCCGCCCAGCCGGCGGCGGCCGCCTCGACGTCGGTGCGCAGCTGATCGGCGCGGTCGGCGCCCACCCGCGACAGCAGCGGGACGCTGCGCAGCTGAAAGTCCGCGATCGCCATCAGTGGTCGGCGTTTCGGATGTAGAGCAGCCGGTCGTTGGCCTCGATGGCGTCCACTTCCGGGGCGCCGATGCGCAGCAGGTGTCCGTCGCGCACCACACCGAGCACGATGTCACGCAGGTGCCGCGGCGATCCCCCGACCTCGGTCTGCTCCACTTCACGCTCGGCGATGGCCAGGCCGACGTCGGGTGTCAGCAGATCCTCGATCATCTCCACGACGCTAGGCGTGGTGGTGGCCAGCCCGAGGAGCCGGCCCGCGGTGGCCGAGGACACCACCACCGAGTCCGCACCCGACTGCTGCAGCAGGTGCTGGTTCTCGGTCTCCCGGATGGACGCGACGATCTTGGTGTGGGGCGCGATTTCGCGCGCGGTCAGCGTCACCAGCACCGCGGTGTCGTCGCGGCTGGTGGCGACGATGATGGACGACGCATGCTGGGCGCCGGCCAGCCGCAGCACATCGGCCTTGGTGGCATCACCGTGCAGGGTCACCAGGCCGGCACTTTCGGCGTGCTCGAGCGTGCTGCGATCGGTGTCGACGACGACGACCTCCGTCTGCACGGTGTCGTCACCGAGGATGGCCGCGACCGCCGTCTTCCCCTTGGTGCCGTAGCCGATCACGATGGTGTGGTTGCGCACTCTGCTCCTCCAACGCTGAATCTTCCACCCTTGGCGAGACCGCTCGGAGAGCACTTCGAGCGTGGTGCCGACCAACACGGCCAAGAACGCGATCCGCAGTGCGGTGAAGATCAGGGTGTGCACCAGACGGGCGGTTTCGGTGTACGGCGTGATGTCGCCGTAGCCGGTGGTCGACAGGGACACCGCGGAGAAGTACACGCAGTCCAAAAAGGTCAGCGGTTGGTTGCGCACGTCGCGGTAACCGTTGCGATCCAGATAGACGATGACGGCCGCGGCGAACAGCACCACCAGCGCGATTGCCAGGCGCCGGGTGATGACGCGAATGGGACTCGCGTGCTCCTCGGGGATCCGCACCACGCCGATCAGCTGGTGACCGCGCTGAGCCGTCAGGGTTTCGTCCAGACCGCTCAGCTTTCGGGACCTACCGTTGCCCACGGCGGCCCGTCATCGGCTCAGCTTCTGCGCACGCGACACGCACCGTCTTATGTAACCACGGCCACAGCCTCCCCAATACTCGGGCGGCGCAGGTCACACCCGGGCGCGACGGTCGCCGGCCGGGTCGCTCAGCAGCCCCGCGACCTCGGCGGCGCTCGGCAGTTCGTCGGGGATCACGGTGGTGCGGGCGCGCACGTAGTGGAAGGCGGTGCGCACCGAGGATTCCGGGATGCCGGCCAACGCCGCCCAGGCCACGCGGTACACGGCGAGCTGGACGGCGGCCTGCCGCATCGCTTCCGGCCCGTGCGGCGGTTCGCCGGTTTTCCAGTCCACCACGGTGGCCCCGCCGTCGGGATCGGCGAAGACCGCATCGATGCGCCCGCGCACCAGCGTCTCGCCGATCGGCATCTCGAAGGGCACCTCGATGGCCACGGGAGTTCGTGCGGCCCAGGGAGATTCGGTAAAGGCATCTTGCAACGCGGCCAGTTCCGCGGTGTCGCCGACGTCGGAGTCCGCCGCACCCGGCAGATCGCCGAGCTCGAAAAGACACTCGGCGCCGTAGAACTTCTGCACCCACGCGTGAAAGGCGTTGCCCAACAATGCATGCGGCTCCGGCCGCGACGGCAACCGGTGCCTCAGCCGCTGCGCGGTGCCCGCCGGGTCGCGCGCCAGGCCGACCAGCGAGCTTACCGACAACTGGCTCGGCAGGACGGCGGCCGGCGGCAGCACCAGCCGGTCGCGCTCGGCCAACAGTGCGTCGACGTCGGCGGCCCAGCCGTCCACATCGACGTACGCCTCGGTCGCATCGGCTCGCATCGCCTGCGCCACCAGCGCGGCGCCGTGCTCGACGTCATCGCGCCGCATCGCCAGCGGGTCGGGCGGCCATACTGCTTCGACGACGTTGTCGCGCAGTGGGTTTCGCTCACCATCGACAGGCGCCGGGGCCCAATGCTCCACCGTTCCGCAGGGGTCGCCGGCCGAGGCCGAATCGTCGATGACGGCCTTGATTTCGCACAGGAAGTCCGACGGGCCGCGCGGCTTGATGCCGGTGGCCGCCCAGTGGTGCCCGGACACCAGCAGCGTGTCCTCGGCCCGGGTGATGGCGACGTACAGCAACCGGCGCTCCTCGTCGATGCGCCGCTGCTCGAGCTGGTGCCGATGCTCGGAGATCTTGTCCGACAGCTGCTTTCGATTGGTGACGTCCGAGGTGTCCATCACCGGGATGCCCAGCGCACCCGCGGCGGCGCGGTCACCCCGCAGGAGCGGCGGCAGCTCCGCGGCGTCGGTGAGCCAGGTGCTCTTCGACGCCGTCGACGGGAAGGTGCCGCCGGACAGGTGGGCCACCGCGACGACCTGCCATTCCAGCCCCTTGGCGGAGTGCACGGTGAGCACCTGGACGCGGTCGCGGACGACCGCCAATGGTGCGGGCGCCAAACCGTTCTCGACCGACTCGGCGACGTCCAGGAATGCCAGCAGGCCGGTCACCGAGGTGGCTGCCGATCCGTCCGGCGGCCCGGCCGCGGCGTCGGTGCGCTCGGCGTACCCGGCAACCACGTCGGCGAACGCATCCAGGTGCTCGGTGCCGGCCCAGCCGGCCCCGACCCCCGCGGCGGCCCGCACTTCGCAGTCGATGCCCAACACCCGGCGCACCTCGGCGACCAAATCCGGGAGCGGATGGCCCAGGTGGGCGCGCAACGCACTCAGTTCGGCGGACAGCGCGGTGACGCGCTGGTATCCCGCAGCCGAATACACCCCGGCCGCACCGGGATCGGCGATTGCGTCGGCCAGGCACACGGTGTCCGCGTCGAGGCCGGCCGCGCTCGCGATCGACTCGGGCGAGGACGCCTCGGCGGGCTGCACCACCCCGCCGAGCGCACGCGCCCGCTGCCACAGCGCCGCGAGGTCGCGGGCGCCCAGGCGCCAGCGTGAACCGGTGAGCACCCGCATCGCCGCCGCCCCGGCCGTCGGATCGGCGACCAGCCGCAGCATGGCCACCACCTCGGCGACCTCCCGGATGGCCAGCAGCCCGGCCAGCCCGACGACCTCGACGGGGATGCCGCGGGCGCGCAGCGCGTCGGCGATGGGCGCCGCATCGGCGTTGCGGCGCACCAGCACCGCGGCCGTCGGCGGACCGACACCCTCGTCACGGGCCTGCCGGTACCGCGCATCGAGGTGTTCGGCGATCCACTCGCGCTCGGCCGTCACATCGGGCAGCAATGCGCAGCGGACGGTACCGGGCGGGGCGTCCGGGCGCGGGCGAAGGGCGTGCACGGCCACCGATCGCCGCCGCGCCTCCGCCGACACCGCGTTGGCCACCCGCAGCGTCCGGGGCGGATTGCGCCAGCTGGTCCGCAGCTCGAGGACCGGGGCGGGGGTGCCGTCGGATCGGGGGAAGTCGGTGGTGAACCGCGGCAGGTTGGTCGCCGAGGCGCCGCGCCAACCGTAGATCGACTGGATCGGGTCGCCGACGGCGGTGAGCGCCAGCCCGTCGTCGACCCCGCCGCCGAATAGCGCTGAGAGCGCGATGCGTTGGGCGTGGCCGGTGTCCTGGTACTCGTCGAGCAGCACCACCCGATAGCGGGCGCGCAGGTCCTCGCCGACTTGCGGGAACATCGCCGCCAGCCTGGCCGCCGAGGCCATCTGCATTCCGAAGTCCATCACCTTCGCGGCGCGCATGCGGTCGTTGAGCGCGTCGAGCAGTGGCACCAGCTCGGTGCGTTCGGTCTGGGTGGCGAGCAGCCGCAGCAGCCATTGGCTGGGGCCGCGGTCGCGTTGGTAGGGGCCCGCGGGCAGGCAGTGGATCAGTCGCTCCAGCTCGACGTGGGTGTCGCGCAGCTGGTCGGTGTCTACCAGGTGTTCGGCCAGCTGCCCCCACAGCCGCAGCACCATCGAGGTGACGGCCGCCGGGGTCTTGTCGGTCCGCAGTTCGCCGGGATAGCCGTTCACCACGTCGAAAGCCAGCTGCCACAATTCGGTTTCGCTGAGCAGCCGGGTGTCGGGCTCGACGGGCAGCAGCAGCCCGTAGTCGCGCAGCAGCGAGCCCGCGAAGGCGTGGTAGGTGCTGACCGTCGGAGCACCCTCGGCGTCGACGTCCTCGCCCGGCGCACCCAGGCCGACGCCGGCCAGCCGGCCCAGTCGGGAGCGCACCCGGCGCAGCAGCTGGCCGGCGGCCTTGCGGGTGAACGTCAAGCCCAGCACCTGACCGGGTTCGGCGTAGCCGTTGGCGATCAGCCACACCACCCGCGCCGCCATGGTTTCGGTCTTGCCGGCGCCGGCACCGGCGATCACCACCAGCGGTCCGGGCGGCGCGGCGATGACGGCGGCCTGCTCGTCGGTCGGCGGGAAAAGCCCTAGTGCGCCGGCCAATTCGGCGGGGCTGTAGCGCGGCCGCGGCGGGGTCATCGCTGCGCGCCGTCGGCGTGGGCCGGGCAGTTCGGCCGGATGGGGCAATGGGTGCAGCCGCCGTTGCGCCGGGCGATGAACTGCGGGCCGGACGTCGCGCCGGCCGCGCGCCCGATCACCTCGCGCCATTCGTCGCCGCCGGCGGCGGTCAGCGGATCCTGTTCGCGCTCGGCCGCTCCGGACGCCCCGGTCTTGCCGACGTAGACCAGCCGCGCACCGCCGGGCTCCACGTTGTCGGTCCCGTTGCCCACCAATCCCTCTGCCACCGCCAGCTGATACATGGCGAGCTGGGCGTGTTGTTGCGCATCGTCCTTGCTGACCGGCGTCTTGCCGGTTTTGATGTCGACGATCACCAGCCGGCCGGCGGCATCGCGCTCCAGCCGGTCGACCCGGCCGCGCAGCCGCACCTCGCCGCCGTCGCCGGTGGCCACCGTCCCCTCGATCTCGACCTCGACGCCGACCTCGGTCAGTGCGCCCCGGCTCTGCGCCCGCCACTCGATGAACGCCTCCAGCATGGCGCGGTGCCGGGCCAGCTCGTTATCCGAATGCCATTGCGCCGCAAAGGGAAGGTGCTTCCAGGCGCGGTCCAGCTCGGCCAGCAATTCCGATTCGCTCCGGTGCGGTTCGGCGATCAGGGCGTGCACCACCGACCCGATCGCCGAGCGCACGTCGCGCCGGCCGGATCCGCCGTGCCGCTCGGCGAGCCAGCGCAGCGGGCAGTCGTTGAGGGTCTGCAGGGTCGACGGCGTCAGGGTGACCACGGCGCCGCTGTCGCGCAGCGGTTCGCTGGTGCTGACCGGGGTCAGGCCGTGCCACCCGCCCGGGTCGGCGCCGGGCACGCCGGCTGCGGCCAACCGCGCCAATTGCGTTGCCGCGCAATCGCGGGCTAGCTCGTCCACCGCGCCGTCGGGCGCGCACACCACGCCACGCAGCCGGCCCACCAGCGCGGCCGCGGACAACACCCGCGGCGCCGAGACCGGTTGCGCGCCGGCGCTACCGGCGTCGTCGTCGGCCCACCGCGCGATTTCGGCGAAGAACACCGACGGCAGCGCGGCCTCCATACCGGCCCCACCGGTGTCGCTGTCGACAGCCGTCACCAGCAACCGGTGCCGGGCCCGGCCCATCGCCGCCACCAGCAGCCTGCGCTCCTCGGCCAGCAGCGGCGCGCGCACCGAGGCGTCCGCGCCGACCCCGTCCAGCGCGTCCAGCAGCCGCTGGGTGGCCAGCACGCCGCCGCGCGGAACGGTGTTGGGCCACAAGCCATCCTGTAATCCGGCGATCACCACGAAATCCCATTCGTGCCCCAGCGCGGCGTGGACGCTGAGCACCCTGACCTGCTCGGCCGCGGCGACGGGCTCGGGGGTGGCGCTCGGCAGCGCCAGCGCGGCGATGTGCTCGACCAGACCGCGCAGCGACGCACCCGAGGTGCGCGACACGTAGTCGTCGGTGACGTCGAACAAGGCGGTCACCGACTCGAGGTCCCGGGTGGCCTGGGCCGCGGCGGGCCCGCCGCGCTCGCTCGCCGACAGCCAGCGGCGCTGCAGCCCGGACCGGTGCCAGGCGGCCCACAGGGTGTAGCGCGGGTCGGCACCGGCGCGGTGCGAGCGCGCGGCCGCGTCCAGCACCGCGCGGACCTTGCGCAGCGGGCCGAACTGCGGACCCGGAGGCGTCGCGTCACCGGACAGCGCCGCGACCAACAGGTCGGCGAAATCCGCCGGTGTGCGATCGGGGTTGGCGCGCTGCAGTGTTCGGCGCAACTGACGCAGCGAAACCGGATCGACACGGCCGAGGGGGCCGGTCAGCAGCGTCAGCGCCTGCTGCGCGTCGAGCCCGTCGGCGGTGGCCAGCAGCACGGTGAGCAGGGCGCGCGCGGCCGGCTCCCCGGACAGCGGCCCGGGGACGGCCGGGGCGGCCACCGGCACCCCCGCGGCGGCCAGCGCGCGCGGCAATCGCGCACCGGCCCGTGGCACCGACCGGACGATGACCGCCATCTGCGACCAGGGCACGCCGTCAACCAGGTGCGCGCGCCGCAGCGCGTCGGCGATGGTCGCCGTCTCGGCGTGCGCCGACGCGGCCAGCCGCACCGTGACCGACCCC
>NZ_LZKI01000020.1 GCF_001672755.1 Mycobacterium colombiense
CGGTGAAGTCCGAGCTCGGTCTGCCCGACGAGGGCGTGGTGGGGCTGCTCGATTTCGGCGCCAGCGGCACGTCGGCCACCTTGGTCAATGTCGCGGGGGACTTTGAACTCGTCAGCGCCACATTGCGTTACGCGGCGTTGTCCGGCGACGAGATCGACCAGGAGCTGCAGCTGCGTGCCTTCGACGAGCTGGGTCACGGCAGCGGCCTCGACCCGGCCAGCACCGCCGGTGTCGGACAGCTCATCGAACTCAGGGAGCAATGCCGCGCGGGCAAGGAGCGGCTCTCGACCGAGATGGCCACCGAGATCACCGCGGTGCTGGGCGGGCGCAGTTGCAGCCTGACGTTGACGCAGGACGACCTCGAACAGCTGATCCAGGACCGGCTGACCGGTTTCATCTACGCCTTCGACGACATGCTGGTGCGCTACCGCAAGAGCTGGTCGGACCTCGCCGCGGTGGTCACGGTCGGCGGGGGCGCGCGCATTCCGCTTGTCACCGAACGGCTTTCGATGCACGGCCGCACGCCGATCCTGACGCCGTCGCAGCCGGCCCTGGCCGCGGCCAGCGGCGCGCTGATCCTGGCCTCGCGCGGCGGCGAGCTGGATCTGCGCACGCGGACGTCGATAGGGCTACTCGCTTCGGCCGACGCGAGCGGTGATGTGGTCGACCTGGGCGCCGGCGATGTGCTGGTGATCGACGACGAGGCGCTGACCGATCGCGAATTGGCTTGGTCGCAGACCGAATACCCCGGCGATCTGCGGATGCGGTTCGGCGGCGAAACCTACGACGAGGACGGTCCGGCCGGCTGGTCGATGCGGCTCAACGTCATCGAACCGCCGCGGGAACGCCGGCCCTGGCTGCGGCTTCGGTTCTCCCAGTTGATCCTCGGCATGTCGGCCGTGGTCGCCATGACGGCGATCGGCGGGGTGGCCTACACGCTGACCGGGATTGAAAACCGTCCAGCCCCGCCACCGCCCTCCGTCGCGCCGCTGCCGGCGCCGCCGGCCAACTCCGTGGCGCCGCGTCCGGTGGCACCGCCACCGCCCACCGCGGTACCGCCGCCGCCACCGCCGCCGAGCGCGCAACCCATTCC
>NZ_LZKI01000021.1 GCF_001672755.1 Mycobacterium colombiense
CAGCGGGATCTGGATCGGGCGTTGTTGGCGGCGGCCGGGTTCGGTAATACCGGCGCGGAGTTGTTCAACAAGGGTGGGCCGTATCTGGCGCGCGGCGCCGCCGACCTGGTGCCGACAGCGCAGCTGCTGGACACCTACAGCCCGGAAATCTATTGCTTGATGCGCAGCGAACACGATGCGTTGCCCGCCACCGGCGCGGCGGAGGGCGGGTTCAACGGCTACTCGTTGAACATGGACACCGAGGTGCTCTCCGGGCTGGGTCTGATCGCCAACCCGGTGTCCGCGGTCCCCGTCATCGCGTCGCTGGTGGGCGGCATCGCCGGCGTCGTCGGCGGCGCGCCCAACCCCTATATCTATCCCGAGAACCTGCCCCGGGTGAACGCGCGCGGCGGCCCGGGTGGCGCCCCGGGGTGCTGGCAGAAGATCACCCGCGACCTGTGGCCGGCGCCCGAGCTGATCATGGACACCGGCAACAGCATCGCGCCGTACAACCACCTGGACACCGGATCGCCGTATGCGATCGAGTACGTCTGGGGCCGCCAGGTCGGCGACAACACCATCAACCCGTAACACGGGCTTCTGGCCCGAATCCGCGCCCCCCGCGGCTCGCCACACCAATGTTCGGCGAACGCCATAATGCGGGTTGCGCCGGCATTCCAATTCCGGTGCAGTATTTGCGGGGCACCGACGGGATTAACACTCTTTCGGATCGCGCCGCCCACTCTATCTGCGGGTTCTGACTACGCTACCCGGCTTGATAAGCCGGACAACAGGTTTGAAAAACCACCACGCTTTGCGTCATGCATTTCGCCATTAGCGATGGACCGCGTTCCGCGGAGGCGCCCATTCGGCAGGTATACGCCCGAGTGGAGTACTTAGGTAAGGCTAACGTAAGCTGACGGCCGTGTGGGCGCCGTTGCCTCGATCAAGGGCGCGGCCAGTGGTCGGTCGGGTGATGAGTGAGAAGGGTTTCGCGCATGCGCATCGTGTTCTTCGGATTCCAGACCTGGGGCTACGCGACCCTGAAAGCGCTCACCGAGATGGACCACGAAGTCGCCCTGGCCGTCACGCACCCCTCGAGTGAGGAGTCGTACAAGGCGATCTGGTCGGCGCCGGTCGAAGACCTCGCCCGTGACCACGGCATCCCCGTGCACATCGCCGAGACGGTGGACGCCGAGACCATCGACCTGGTGAAGCGCGCCGAACCCGATGTCATCGTCGTCAACAGCTGGTACTACCGGATGCCGGCGGAGCTCTATAACCTCCCGCCGCACGGAACGCTGAACTTTCACGATTCGCTGTTGCCGCGCTTCACCGGGTTCTCCCCGGTGCTGTGGGCGTTGATCAGCGGCGAGCCCGAGTTCGGCTTGACCGTGCATCGCATGGACGACGGTCTGGACACCGGGGACATCCTCGTTCAGCGTTCTGTTCCGATCGGCCCCACCGATACCGGCACCGAATTGGTGCTGCGAGGCATGGATCTGATTCCGGCGGTGCTGGCCGAAGCGCTGGGTGCGCTGGAGTCCGGCACCGCGGTCTGGCGGCCGCAGAACAAGACCGAGCGGACGTACTTCCACAAACGTTCGGAGCGCGACAGTTTGATCGACTGGAGCTGGTCGGCCGAGGACCTCGAGCGTTTTGTGCGCGCATTGTCCGACCCCTATCCCCGCGCGTTCACGTTCTACCGTGGCGAGCGGATCGAGGTCCTCGAGGCGCGTGTCTCCGACGCCGGCTACGGCGGCACGCCGGGCCGGGTGATCGCCCAGGAGGAGGGCGGCGCCGTGGTGTGCGGGGCCGATGCGCATCGGGGTCGCAACCGCGGCCTGGTGGTCACCCGTCTGCGTTCCGCCGATGGCGTGGAGTGCAGCGGGGAAAAGTTCTTTTTGCGTGGGGGCTACCTGACCAGTCGACCATGAGAAGTTGCCTTCTTGGTAACGCCATGAACAACGCATCTTCCGCGACCTCAGCGTCGGTGATTCCCGCTGTGTCCGTTGGGCAATCGGTTGTCAGCGCGCCCGGGTACCCGGACAAGATAGACACCAGGCTGCTCTGGATCGGCGCGGTATGCGGTCTGGCCGGCATGATGGGGCACCTGGACGGCACCGCGGTTGCCGTCGCTCAACGGACCTTTGCCGCCGAATTCGGATCCACACAGGCCGTCGTCTCGTGGACGATGGCCGGCTACATGCTGGCGTTTGCCGCCGTGGTCCCGGTAACCGGTTGGGCGGCAGACAGATTCGGCACGAAGCGGCTCTTCACGGGCGGTGTCTTGGTGTTCACGCTGGCATCACTGCTGTGCGCGATAGCCCCGAATATGTTTCTGCTCATCGTCTTTCGGGTTCTACAGGGCTGCGGCGGTGGCATCATGACCCCGCTGAGCTTCGTGATCTTGACCCGCGAGTCGGGCCCCAAGCGGCTCGGCCGCTTGGTTGCGATTGGAGCAGTTCCATTCCTGCTCGGCCCCGTCGGCGGGCCGATCCTGGGCGGGTGGTTGATCGACAGCTACGGCTGGAAGTGGATATTCCTGATCAACCTGCCGATCGGGCTGGGAGTCCTCGCCGTTGCGGCGGTGATGTTTCCGAAGGATCGTCCCGCGCCGTCGGAGACGCTCGACGTGACCGGCATGTTGCTGCTGTCACCGGGCATGGCGATCTTGCTGGCCGGGCTGTCCTCCATCCCTGGGCGTCGCGCGATAACCGATCACCATGTCCTGATTCCCTCGCTGATCGGCCTGGCATTGATCGTCGCCTTCGTTGTTCACGCCTGGCGTCGGGCCGACGACCCGCTCATCGACCTGCGATTGTTCAAGAACCGAACGGTCAGACAGGCCAACGTGACGTTGCTGATCTTCGCGGCCACTTATGTCGGAGTTCTGTTACTGGTCCCAAGCTATTTCCAGGTCGCGCTGCACCAGACGCCGATGCAGGCGGGGATGCATTTGATAACGATGGGGATCGGCATCGTGTTGACCACGCCGTTCGCCGGCGCATTCATGGACCGGTACGGACCGAGCACAATCGTCCTGATCGCGTTCCCGCTCATGGCGGCAGGCCTGAGCGTCTTCACCATCGGCGTCGCCCGGCAAACGGGTTATTCGCCGACGCTGCTGGTCGGCCTGATGTTGGTCGGGATGGGCGTGGGCTGCGCCGCGACGCCGCTTTCTGCCGCGTGCGTGCTGCCGTTGGCGCCGCATCAGATCGCTCGGGGCACGACGCTGCGCAGTGTCAACAATCAGTTGGGCGGCGCCTTCGGAGCCGCGTTGGTGACGGTGCTGTTGACGAATCAGTTCAATCACGAAGACGCGGCGCCGTCGGCAATCCCGCCGCAGACGAGCAACATCGCGAACACCGCGTCTCATCACCTCGTGCACGCCTACACCGTGGTCTTCGTCGCGGCCGCCGCACTGGCGGTGGGCGCGATCGTCGCGGCGGCGTTTCTGCCGACGAGGTCTGCCCGGCTCGACGATGCCAACGTTGCGGGCGCAGAGTCGCTCGCCTAACCAGAAAGTCCGCCATCATATGCTCAATTACGGTACGCAACCAGACCTGCTGGGACCGTTGACCGTTGCGCAACGCGCGTTATGGGCCGCCCAAGAACTCCGGCCGGAAGTGCCGTTCAACTTCGCCGGGTTCCTCGCGATCGATCACGATGTCGACACCGAAAGGCTCATGGCCGCATGTGAATCGGCGGCCACCCGATTCGGCTCGCCGTGTGCGCGGGTAGCGCTCGTGGACGGCGAGCCGGTTTTCGTGCTCGATCACTCGCTTCCGCAGACCCTGAACACTCTCGATCTGCGTGCCGAGCCCGACCCGGTCGGCGCCGCCCGCGCCTGGATGGACGAAGATTACCGACGGCCGGTCGATCTGGTAAGCGATCGGCTCACCAATTTCATGCTGCTGCGGATCGCCGATGGCCTGTGCTACTTCTACCTGCGCACGCACCACGTCTTGCTGGACGGGTACGGCACCAACAATTTCATCCGGCACATCGCCGACGTCTATTCCGGCGGGGCCGCCGCAACCGGCGAGGTGGACTTCTCGGGCTTTGGCGTCATCAGCGATGCGGACCTGAAATATCAGCAGTCGTCGCGCAGCGCAGCCGATGCCGAGTACTGGAAGAGCGTCGTCCGCGAACCGCTGGAAATCGTCGACCTGGCGGGCACCCAGCGGTCGGTGCCACCGCGCCATCAGCTGGTGCGCGAGCTGGAGTGCACACAACGGTTGGCTGAGAACCACCAGTTCGACGTTGCCAGGGTGGTCGCGACCATGGCCGTGTTCATCGCGAAAACTACTGGACGCCAGACTATTTCGTTGTCACTGCCGGTATCGGCGCGCACCAGCGCGGCCCTGAAGAACTGTGCGGGCATGGTGTCCAACATGGTGCCTCTGGTCGTTCGCGTCGAAGACACCGACACGATCGGCGCCCTGACCGGCCGTGTCGGCACGGCCCTGGTTGGCGCGCTGCGCCACCAGCAGTTCCGGGGCTTCCCGGACATCATCGGCGACGGGGCCCGGCTCGACACCAACGTCGAGTTCGGGCCGGTGATCAACGTCCTCGGCTTCGCGGCCCCCATCTACTTCGGGCCCTCGCTGGCGACGTGCAACATCTTGACCAATTTCCCGATCCAGGACATCGCCGTCAACATCTATCCGCAACTGGATGACGGCGCGCCGCAGGTTCACTTCGGATGGAATCCCGAGCGCTACAGCGACGACGAAATCACAAGGCACATAACACGTCTGGAGTCGATCTTCGACCGTCTTCTGGTGGCAGACCCGTCGACCGCGCTGTGCGAGGTGTCGGCCATCGATCGCGGTGAGCGTGATCTGGTCACCTCGGTGTGGTCTGGCGCAGGTGCGACCGCACCCGTGGGCGTGGCGCCGGGGTTGTTGGCCGCGGCCGTGGCGGCCGATCCCGACGCGATGGCAGTCGTCGACGGCACCCGAGGGCTGTCGTATCGCGAGCTCGATGACTCCTCGACGCGGCTGGCCCGGGCGCTGATCGAAGCCGGGGTAGGGCCCGAGTCCGCCGTGGGCGTGGCGATGGATCGCTGCCTCGAACTGGTCGTGGCGTGGTGGGCGGTGCTCAAGGCGGGCGGATCCTATGTGCCGCTTGATCCGGCGCATCCGGCCGAGCGGATCAAGACGGTGCTGGACACGGTCGCTGCGGTCTGTGTGCTGACCCGCGGCGCCCACACCCCGTCCGGGGGCCGCCCGGTGTTGGCCGTCGACGGTCTCGACGTGTCCGGGCGGTCCGCCGAACCGATCACCGACGCCGACCGATTGGCCCCGTTGCGGGCCAACAACACCGCCCACGTGATCTTCACATCCGGATCCACCGGCGTGCCAAAGGGTGTGGCGGTCAGCCACGCCGGTCTGCTCGGGGTGGCCGCGCACCGCACGGCGTTCGGCCTGACCGCCGGCGAGCGCTTGCTGATGGTCGCGTCGCCGACTTTCGATGTGTCCGTCGGCGAACTGCTGCTGGCGGTGGGGGCGACGGCGACTTTGGTGGTGGCACCACCGGAAGCGTCCGCCGGCGAACCGTTGACCGCGTTGCTGCACGAACAGGGGATCAGCGCGGCGGTGCTCACCCCGACGGTGCTCGCGTCGCTGGACCGCAGCCGCCTGACCGGCGTGCGCACCCTGATCGCCACCGGGGAGGCCTGCCCGGCGGAGCTGGCCACCGCATGGGCGCCGGGCCGGCAGATGTTCAACGCCTACGGCCCCACCGAGGCCACCATCTGGGCCACCTGTAGCGCCCCGCTGGCACCGGGACGCCCGCCCGGCATCGGCGCCCCCATTCCAGGGGTGCGGGCCCTGGTGCTCGACGCGCAGTTGAACCCGGCTCCCGTCGGCGTGGTCGGCGAGCTCTATCTGAGCGGACCTGCGCTGGCGCACGGCTACCTGGGCCGCGCCGACCTGACCGCGGAACGCTTCGTCGCCAACCCATTTGGCGGCGCCGGAACCCGGATGTACCGCACCGGCGACAGGGTGTGCTGGGGCCCGGACGGCCGGCTGCGCTACCTCGGACGCGCCGACGGACAGGTCAAAATCCGCGGCCACCGCATCGAACTCGGCGAGGTGCAGGCCGCCCTGGCCGCACTGGACGGGGTGACGGCGGCGGTGGTGATCGCCCGCGAGGACCCCCCCGCCGCCCTGCGTCTGGTCGGGTACATCACCGGCGGGGCCGACCCCGCCCAGGTCCGCACCCGGCTCGGGGAACGGCTGCCCGCCTATCTGGTCCCGGCCGCGATCGTGGCGATCGACGCGCTGCCGCTGACGCGCAACGGCAAGCTCGACATCAGCGGTCTGCCGGCACCCGAATATTCTGCCGCGACCTACCGGGCCCCGGCCGACGCGGTCGAGGAGCTCTTGGCAGGCATCTACGCCGAGGTTCTGGGGTTGTCGCGGGTCGGGATCGACGACTCGTTCTTCGACCTGGGCGGCGACAGCATCATGTCTATGCAGGTGGTAGCCCGCGCGCGTGCCGCAGGCGTAATGTGCCGCCCGCGTGACATTTTCGTCGAGCAGACGGTGGCCCGGCTGGCCCGGGTGGTCACGGTCGCGACCGGCGATGACCACGCGGCCGACGCGGGTGTCGGTGAGGTGGTCGCGACCCCGATCATGCGGTGGCTGAACAGTATTGACGGCCCGGTCGATCAGTTCAACCAGACCATGCTGGTGCAGGCGCCCGCCGGGGTGTGCGAGGCCGACGTGGTGGCGGTGCTGCAGGCCCTGCTGGATCGGCATGCCATGTTGCGGCTGCGCGTCGACGACGACGGTGCGGCGGGATGGTCGCTCTCGGTGCCCGACGCGGGCGCGGTGGACGCCGGCGGGTGTGTGCGAACGGTGCAGGAGTTGTCCGACGAGGCGCTCATCGCCGCTCGGTCGCGGCTGAACCCGGGTGCCGGGGCGATGCTCAGTGCGCTCTGGATCGCTTCGACGAGACAACTGGTGTTGATCGTTCATCATCTGGCCGTCGATGGCGTCTCGTGGCGAATCCTGTTGGAAGACTTGAATATCGCTTGGGCTCAGCACCGCGGCGGGCAGCCGGTGTCGTTGCCCCCGGGCGGCACCTCGTTCGCCCGGTGGTCGTCGCTGCTCGATGAGCACGCGCGCCGTCCCGAGGTGGTGGCTCAGGCCGACGCGTGGCGACGGGTATCGGCTGCTCCCGCAGCGTTGCCCGCCGTGCAAAGCGTCGATACCCACGCCAACGCGGGCCACTCTTCGGCGCAGCTGGATGTGGAGACGACCCGCACGCTGCTCGGCGCCGTTCCCGCGGCGTTTCACGCTGGGGTACAAGACATTTTGTTGATCGCTTTCGGGCTTGCCATCGCGCAGCTTTCGGGCAGCGGCCAGACGCCGATCGGCATCGATGTGGAAGGCCATGGGCGCCACGACGAGCTGAGCGCGAACGTCGACCTGTCGCGAACGGTGGGCTGGTTCACCGCCAAATACCCGGTGGCACTCGACGTCGCCGGCCTGGACTGGGCGAAGGTCGTAGCCGGTGATGCCGCACTGGGGGCAGTGATCAAGCGCGCCAAAGAACAGCTGCGCGCCCTGCCCGACGGGATCACCTATGGGCTGCTGCGCTACCTGAATCCCGTTGTCGAAGTGGGTGATCACGACCCGACGGTCATGTTCAATTACCTGGGGCGGCTGGGCGGCGCGACCGGGCTCTCCGATGAGGTGTGGCAACCAAGCCTCGACAGTCTGTCGGCGACCGCGGCCGCGACCGCGGTGCCGATGCCGTTGACCCACACCCTGGCTCTCGACGCCGGCACCATCGACGGTGAGGCCGGCCCCCGGCTGCACGCCAACTGGTCATGGGCGACCACTGCGCTGGATCATCCCCAGGTAAACCGGTTGAGCGAGTTGTGGTTTGAGGCGATCGCCGGTATTTGCGCGCACGTGCTCCGGGGTGGGGGCGGCCTGAGTCCGTCGGATGTGGCCCCCGCGCGTCTTACCCAGCAGCAGATCGACGACCTCGAGCAGCACGAGCGCGTCGCCGATGTCTTGCCGCTGACCCCGCTGCAGCAGGGGCTGCTCTTCCATGCCGCGGCAACGCAGGCCGACGGCGTCGACCTGTACGCCATTCAGCTGGCAATCGACGTCGCAGGCCCGATCGATCCGCACCGGCTGCACGAGGCAGTGCGTTCCGTGGCCCGCCGCCACCCCAACCTGGCCGTCCGCTTCTGCCCGGACATCGACCCACCCGTGCAGATCATCCCCGCCGATCCCGTGATCCCTTGGCGCTACCTCGATTTCGGCACCGATCAGGCCGACGTCGAGGAGCGGGTGCACCGGATGTGCGCCGCCGAACGCGCCGCCGTCTGCGATCTGGCCGGCCCGCCGCATTTTCGGGCGGCGCTGATCCGCACCGCCAAGGACCATCACCGGTTGGTGCTCACCAACCACCACGTCGTGCTCGACGGCTCATCCCTGCCAATCCTGTTGCAGGAAGTCTTTGCCGCCTACAACGGCCAGCGACTTCCCGCCCCGGTGCCGTACCGCAGGTTCGTCACCTGGCTGACCGGTCGCGACCACGATTCCGCGCATGCGGCATGGCGAAAAATGTTGGCCGGCTTCGAGACCCCCACGCTGGTGGGCTCCCCGCACCGGCAAAGGCCGGGACGGCAGGGCTTGGAGTCGCGCAGGCTCTCCGAGGCGGTCACCCGGGCGCTGCAGCAACTGGCTCGCGGGCAGCGCACCACCATCAACACCGTGCTGCGGGCCGGCTGGGCGCAGCTGCTGATGTCGCTGACCGGGCAGCGCGACGTCGTCTTCGGGGCCGCGGTCTCGGGCCGCTCGGCCGACCTGCCCGGGGCCGAATCGATGGTCGGCCTGTTGATCAACACGGTGCCGGTGCGGGCGCAGGTGACAGCGGCGACCACCATCGCCGACCTGCTCGGTCAGCTGCGCAACGCCTACCAGCAGACGCTGGATCACGAACACCTGGCACTGACCGAGATTCACCGCATCACCGGCCACGACCAGCTGTTCGACACCCTGTTCGTCTACGAGAACTACCCCCTGGGCGCCGCCGCCTCGATGGAGCTCGGCGAGCTCGCCATCACCGGGCTCACCAGTCGCGAATCCACTCATTATCCACTGACCCTGCAGGCCACACCGGGCCCCGAACTGGCGCTGGGAATCGAGTACGACTCCGATGTGTTCGATGCGGAAAGCGTTGCGGCTCTCGCAGATCGGCTGGAGCGGATTCTGCTGGCGATGACGGCCGATCCGTCGCGGCGGGTGTCGTCGGTGGATCTGCTCGCCGCGGCCGAGCACGAGCGCCTCGATGAGTTCGGTAATCGGGCGGTGCTCAGCCACCGGGTGATCGGGCCTTCCATTCCGGAGTTGTTCGCCGCGCAGGTGATTCGTACGCCGGAGGCGGTGGCGTTGAGTTGTGGTCAGAGTTCGTGGACGTATCACCAGGTCGACCTGGCTTCTCAGCGCCTGGCGCAGTTATTGATCGACCACGGCGCGGGCGCCGGGCAGTGCGTGGCGGTGATGTTCGGAAGGTCGGCGGAGGCCATCGTCGCGATCTTGGCCGTGCTCAAGTCGGGGGCGGCGTATCTGCCGATCGATCCCGCGGTACCCGATGCGCGGATCGAGTTCGTACTCGGTGATGCCGCGCCGATCGCGGTGGTGACGACGGGGGAGTTGGCCTCGCGCTTCGACGGGCGCGGGCTGACCGTGATCGATGTCGACGTGCCGGTCGACGTGCAGCTCAGCATCGCGCCACCATCGGCGCCCGCCGCCGAAAACGTCGCCCACATCATCTACACCTCGGGCACGACCGGTGTCCCCAAAGGCGTTGCCGTCACTCACCACAACGTCACCCAACTAATGGAGGGACTGGATGCGGGCCTGACCGCGCCGGGACCGGTCAAGGTGTCGACGCAGTGGCATTCCTACGCATTCGACGCCTCGGTCCGTGAGATCTGGGGTGCGTTGCTGCACGGCGGGCGGCTGGTGGTGGTACCCGAGGCGGTAGCGGGATCACCAGAAGAGTTGCGCGCGCTGTTGATCGGCGAGCAGGTCAGCGTGTTGAGCCAGACTCCCTCCGCGCTGGCGGCGTTGTCGCTCGAGGGTCTGGACTCGGCGGCGTTGATCGTCGGTGGCGAGCCCTGCCCGGCCGAATTGGTGGACCGGTGGGCGCCGGGCCGGGTGATGACGAATGCCTACGGCCCCACCGAAACCACCGTCGATGTGACGATCAGCGCCCCGCTCGAGGCCGGCTCCGCCGCGGTGCCCATCGGCGCACCGGTTGCCGGTGCGGCGTTGTTCGTGCTCGACAGGTGGCTACGGCCGGTGCCGCCCGGCGTGGTCGGCGAGTTGTATGTGGCCGGGCGCGGCGTGGGGGTCGGATACCTGCGCCGGGCGTCGTTGACCGCGTCGCGATTCGTGGCATGCCCGTTCGCGGGGCCCGGAGCCCCGGGCGCCCGCATGTATCGCACCGGTGATCTGGTGCGGTGGCGCGCAGATGGGCAGCTGCTCTATGTGGGGCGTGCCGACGAGCAGGTCAAGGTCCGCGGCTATCGCATCGAGCTTGGCGAAATCCGCACTGCGCTGGCCGGTTTGGCCGGCGTGGACAGCGCAGCCGTCGTCGTCCGTGAGGACAGTCCCGGCGATAAGCGTCTCGTGGGGTATGTCACCGGCACCGCGGACCCGGCCGTCGCGCGCGCCGAACTTGCCAAGCAGCTGCCGGCATACCTGGTTCCGGCCGCGGTCGTGGCGATCGATGCGCTGCCGTTGACGGTCAACGGCAAGCTGGACACCCGCGCGTTGCCGGCGCCGGAATATCGCGACTCCACGTACCGCGCGCCGGCCAACGCCCTCGAGGAAGTCCTGGCCTGTGTCTACGCCGACGTCCTGGGACTGGACCGCGTCGGCGTCGATGACTCCTTCTTCGACCTGGGTGGGGATTCGCTGACCGCGATGCGCCTGATCGCCGCCGTCAACAAATCCCTGAACACCCGCCTGGGCGTGCGCACCCTCTTTGACGCGCCGTCCGTCGCCGACTTGGCGCCGCGGGTCCGGACGGACGGCGGCGGACGGGAGCCGTTGGTGGCCGCCGAGCGGCCCGCGGTCATCCCCTTGTCATTCGGTCAGAGTCGGCTGTGGTTCCTCGACCAATTCCACGGCGCTTCACCGGTTTACAACATGGCGGTGGCGTTGGGGCTGAGTGGGCGGCTCGATGTCGACTCTTTGAGCGCGGCGCTGGCGGACGTAGTGGCCCGCCATGAATCGCTGCGCACCGTTTTTCCGCACAGTGACGGCGTGCCGTACCAGGAGGTGGTGGCGGCCGAGAGCGCGGACTTCGGGTGGGAGGTGGTCGATGCCGCCGCGTGGTCACCCGCCCGACTGGACGAGGCCGTCGGTGCCGCAGCGCGTCACACGTTCGAGCTGGAAACCCACATTCCGTTGTTCGCAAAGCTTTTCCGCGTCACAGAGGACGAGCACGTCCTGGTCGCGACCGTCCACCACATCGCGGCCGACGGCTGGTCGGTGACCCCGCTGGTGAGCGATTTGGGGGCCGCCTATGCCGCCCGGTGCGCGGGCCGGGCGCCCGGGTGGGCGGCATTGCCCGTGCAATACGCCGATTACACGCTGTGGCAGCGCGCCCAGTTCGGCGATCTCGAGGACAGCGGCAGTCCCATCGGAATCGAGCTGGCCTATTGGCAGGAGACGCTTGCGGGGATGCCCGAACGGTTGCAGCTGCCCACCGACCGGCCCTATCCCTCGGTTGCCGACTACCGCGGAGCGAGCGTGGCCGTGGAATGGCCGGCGGAATTGCAACACCGGGTCCGCGCGGTGGCTCGTCGGCACAATGCCACCAGCTTCATGGTCATCCAGGCGGCCCTCGCCGTCCTGCTCTCCAAAATCACTGCGACCAATGATATTTCGGTGGGATTTGCCGTCGCCGGCCGTAGCGACACCGCCCTCGACCAGCTGGTGGGCTTTTTCGTCAACACCTTGATCCTGCGTGTTGACGTAAACGGAGACGCCACCGTCGGCGAGCTTTTGACCCAGGTTCGCGCCCGCAGCCTGGAGGCTCTCGAACACCAGGATGTGCCCTTCGAGCTGCTGGTGGAGCGGCTCAACCCGATCCGGTCCCTGAGCCACCACCCGCTGGTCCAGGTGTCGATGACGTGGCAGAACTTGCGTGAGCACGCTAACGATCCGGCCGCGGGCCTGGACCTGGGTGACCTACGGATCATCCAGTTGCCCCTTGAGACCCGCACCGCCCGCATGGATCTGACATTTTCGCTCGGCGAACGCTTCACCGAGGACGGCGAGCTCGCCGGCATCGGCGGCGCGGTGGAATTCCGCACCGACCTGTTCGACGCGGAAAGTGTTGAGACGCTGGTGAACCGGTTGGAGCGGGTGTTGGTGGCGATGACGTCCGATCCGTCGGGGCGGCTGTTCTCGGTGGACGCGCTCGATGCCGCGGAGCGGGCCCGGCTGGACGCGTTGGGCAATCGGGCGGTGTTGAGTGCGCCGGCGGAGGGGGTGTCGGTTCCGGAGTTGTTCGCCGCGCAGGTGGCTCGCACCCCGGACGCGGTGGCCGTCAGTTGCGCCGGCGTCTCGATGACGTATCGGGAGTTGGACGAGGCTTCTAACCGATTGGCGCACTTACTGATCGGTCACGGCGCGCGTCGTAGTGAGTGCGTGGCGGTGTTGTTCGAGCGCTCCGCGCAGGCGATCGTGGGGATCTTGGGGGTGCTCAAGTCGGGCGCGGCGTATTTGCCGATGGACCCGGCGGTCCCCGACGCCCGCATCGAGTTCATGATCGGTGATGCCAGGCCGGTGGCGGCGGTGACCACGGCGGGGTTGGCCGATCGATTCGCCGGGTCCGGGGTGCGGGTCATCGATGTGAACGACGCCGCGGTACAGGCCCAGCCGTACTGCGGGTTGCCGATGCCGGAGGCCGGGGACATCGCTCACGTCATTTACACCTCGGGCACCACGGGGGTGCCCAAGGGGGTGGCGACCACGCATCAGAACGTGACGCAGTGGGTGGGGTCGTTGCACGTGGGGCTCCCGTCGGGACCGGGCCAGGTGTGGTCGCAGTGGTATTCGTATGCCTTCGATGCCTCCGTGGAGGAGATCTGGGGTGCCTTGTTGCACGGGTCGCGGTTGGTGATCGTGCCCGAGTCGGTAGCCGCGCTGCCAGAAGACCTGCAGGCCTTGCTGATTGACGAGCAGGTGACGGTGTTGCACCAGACTCCCTCGGCGGTCTCGGCGCTGTCGCCACAGGTGCTGGTGTCGTCGGCGCTGGTGGTTGCCGCCGAGGCGTGTTCGGCCGAACTGCTGGAGCGGTGGGCGCCGGGTCGGGTGATGACCAATGCCTACGGGCCTACCGAGACCACGATGTGTGTGGCGGTCAGTCGACCCTTGAGCGCCGGGACGGGCACACCGCCGATCGGTGCGCCGGTGCCCGGGGCGGCGTTTTTCGTCCTCGATCCATGGTTGCGGCCCGTGCCGGTGGGCACCGTCGGTGAGCTGTACGTCGCCGGGCGCGGGCTCGGTGCCGGTTACCTGCGCCGGGGCGGGTTAACCGCATCGCGGTTTGTCGCCTGCCCGTTCGGCGGAACCGGACAGCGGATGTATCGCACCGGCGATCTGGTGCGCTGGGGCCCCGATGGACAGTTGCAGTACCTCGGCCGCATCGACGAGCAGGTCAAGATCCGCGGCTACCGCATCGAGCTCGGCGAAATCCAGGCAGCGCTAAGCGGTTTGGATGCGGTGGATCAGGCCGTGGTGATCGTGCGTGAGGATCGTCCCGGTGACAAGCGTCTGGTGGGTTATGTCACCGAGTCGACACCGGGGGCGCTGGATGTGGTTACCGCGCGGGCCCAGCTGCGAGAAGGGTTGCCGCCCTATATGGTTCCGGCCGCCCTTGTGATAATTGATGCGTTGCCGCTGACGGTCAACGGCAAGCTGGACACCCGCGCCCTGCCGGCACCGACCTACCGTGAGGCTGACTACCGCGCCCCGGGCAACGACATCGAACACCTGCTCGCCGACACCTACGCGGAGGTCCTGGGCCTGGACCTCGTCGGGATCGATGACTCCTTCTTCGACCTCGGCGGCGACTCCCTGTCCGCCATGCGCCTGGTCGCCACCCTCAACAAAACCCTGCACACCCACCTGACCGTGCGCACCCTCTTCAACTCCCCGACGGTCGCCGGCCTGAGCCGGCAGGTGGACGAGCACGCCGACGATCCGCGATTCGTGTTCGTGCACGGCCCCGAGGCCACCGAGGTGCATGCCGGTGATTTGAAGCTGGACAAGTTCATCGATGCCGCGACGCTGGCCGGTGCGTCGTCGTTGCCGGGGCCCGGCGCCGAGGTGCGGACGGTTTTGTTGACCGGCGCAACCGGCTTCCTCGGGCGGTATCTGGTGCTGCAGTGGCTCGAGCGGCTGGAACTGGCCGACGGGAAGCTGGTCTGCCTGGTGCGGGCGGCCTCCGACGACGAGGCCCGCGCACGCCTGGAGAAGACCTTCGACAGCGGCGACCCGCAGCTGCTGCGATATTTCCAGGAGCTGGCCGCCGATCATCTCGAGGTCATCGCCGGCGACAAGGCCGAGCCGAACCTGGGCCTCGACGAACAAACCTGGCAGCGGCTGGCCGAGTCCGTCGATCTGATCGTGGATCCCGCCGCCGTGGTCAACGGTGCGCTGCCCTACAGCGAGTTATTCGCGCCCAACGTGGTGGGCACCGCCGAGCTGATCCGGTTGGCTCTCACCACCAAACTCAAGCTTTTCACCTACGTGTCGACGGCCAACGTGGGCGATCAGATCGCGCCTGCGGCGTTCACCGAGGACGCCGACATCCGGGTCATCAGCCCCAGCCGGCGCAACGACGGCAGCCGCGTCAACGGCTATGGCAACAGCAAGTGGGCCGGTGAGGTGTTGCTCCGGGAGGCCAACGATTTGTGCGGGCTGCCGGTCGCGGTGTTCCGCAGCGGAATGATCTTGGCGGGCACCACTTATGTGGGCCAGCTCAATCTGTCAGACATGGTCACCCGGATGGTGCTCAGTGTGGTGGCCACCGGTGTCGCGCCGCGCTCGTTCTATCGGCTTGACGCCCAGGGAGATCGGCAGCGCGCGCACTACGACGGTCTGCCCGTGGAGTTCGTCGCCGAGGCGATCGCCACGTTGGGCGCTCAGGTTGTCGAGGGGTTCCAGACCTATCACGTGATGAATCAGCACGACGACGGTATCGGGCTCGACGAGTACGTCGACTGGCTGATCGAGGCCGGCTATCCCATCGAGCGCATCGATGACTTCGGCGGGTGGCTGCGCCGGTTTGAAGCGGGGCTGCGTGCCCTGCCGGATCGGCTGCGCGAGCATTCGATTCTGGGGGTGCTGCTGTCGACGAATTCGCTGCAATTACAGCCGGCGGAGCCGACCTCCGATTACGTCGTGTCGACCGATCGGTTCCGTGCCGCGGTGCAAGACGCGAAAGTGGGCCCCGACAACGACATTCCGCACGTCTCGCCGACCGTAATCGTCCAATACGCCACGGGCTTGCAACTACTCGGCCTGCTGTAGCGCCGGCCGCTCAGGCTTGGGAGGCGGCCGTCGGCCTCGCGCTGGCTTTCACGTCACGCCCCGCCCCGGCCGACATGGAGGCCGCCTCGCCGCGAGCCAACCCGACCGTCGCAACGATCACCACGACGAGCGTCACCGCGAGCACGAACCACTCCCAGCCGCCGGCTTCCAAGGTCTCGGCGAGCACGAGGATGCCGAGGATCCCACCCACCACGGGCTTCGCCACGATGATCGTCGGCAGCGAAGCGGTGAGCGCGCCGGCTCGATAGGCCGATTGGTGATAGATCATTCCGGCGGCCCCGCAGAACACCAGCGCGTACAGCTCGAAGGTTTGCCACACGTGGCCGGGCTGGTGTTCCAGGATGTCGACGACGCCCTTCATCAGGACCGCGAACACTGCCAGCAAGGTGCCCGCCACCGCCGCCAGCAGCAGCGCCGCGACCGGGCGATCCGACCAGATACGCGCGCCCAGCAAACCCAGCAGCAACAGCGGGCCGATCACCACGGCCACCACGATCCACGTGTGTAGCGGCGCCCGCTGTTGGCCGCCGGTCGGGTCGCCGACCGCGATGAGCACGGCCAGCGCCACCGCCAGCACGAGCGCCCAGCTCCACTCCCGCCGGGTGATGGGGTTACCGGTCATCCGCGTGTAGATCGGCAGGGCGAACAGTAGCGCCGTCACCTGCAACGACATCACCAGCAACACCGAGCCCTTGTCCAGCGCGGCGGCCAGCAGCACATAGCTGCCGATGTCGCCCAAACCGCCCAGCCACCAACGCTTGTCGCGCAGCAGCATGCCGAACAACGTCAGGTGGCCCACCCGCTTGTCGGTGACCTCCTGTGCGGAACGTTGCCGGACCACGTTGCCGATCGCGGACGCCAGCGCAGCGCACAGGGCGAGAATGGCCGCCAGATGCGTGTCCGACATGGCATTACCTCCTCGCTGGGTGCGGTTGCGCTACCCGTCCAATCTAGCCGCGCCCCGGGCGGTGGGCGCGGCACAGGGTTGCCCGGGCCGACGGGCACGGCGGCCGGAACGCCTCAGAGCGGGAATTTCGTCCCGGTGAGCCGCTCGGACAGCTCCCAGAGGGCGGTGGCGGTGCCGGCGCGCTTTGCCGGCCAGTTGCGCCACGTCGGCTGGGTGCGGCCGTACAGTCCGAATCGTGGGCCGACGAAGGTGTCGCCCGGCAAATCCTGCGACACCGCGTACAACGTCTGACGGGCGCCGAAGTCGGCGTCGGTGGACACGATCCGGTCGACCGCCAGGACCGCCGCGTCGCCCAGCTTGCGACCGGAGTTTCCCTGCAGGTTGGTGTGCGACCAGCCGGGGTGGGCGGCCAGCGCGCGCAGCGATGTGGAGACGCCGTCCAAGCGGCGCTGCAGCTCCTTGGTGAACAGCAGGTTGGCCAGCTTCGACTGGCTGTAGGCCAGCCAGGCCGAATACGGCCGGGACTGAAAGTTGAGGTCTTTGAGGCTGATGTAGCCGAAGTGGTGCATCAGCGAGGACACCGTCACCACGCGGTCGGTCAGCTTGGGCAACAGCAGGTTGGTCAACGCGAAGTGGCCGAGATGGTTGGTGCCGGTCTGGCCCTCGAAGCCGTCGACGGTGACCGCGTGCTTGGTGGCCATGATGCCGGCGTTGTTGATCAAGACGTCGACCGATTCGATGTCCTCGGCAAAGCGCCGCACCGAGGACAGGTCCTGCAGGTCGAGCTGGCGCACCTCGGCTGTCCCGGCCGTCTTCGTGGTTGCCGACCCGGTCATGCGCGCGGCGGCGGCCCGGCCCTTGTCGGTGTTGCGGACGGCCAGGATGACGTGGCCGCCGACCCGAACCAACTCGCGGGCGGTGATCTCGCCCAGTCCGGCGTTGGCCCCGGTGATGATGACGGTTCGTCCGGCGAATGAGGGCAGCTCCGCTGCGGTCCAATCGGGCATGGCAAACACCCTAACTTCGCAATTGCGACGGGGGGCCTCGGCCCGCGGCGCCGTGTGGCTGGGTGCGGGAGCGTTACTGGTCCACCGGTACGCACGGGTATCGTGCCTGGGATGACCAGCGAAATCCCACCTGAACGGTTGCCTCACGGGCGGAATTTTGTCGGGTACGCATCGGGGATCTTCGGATGTATCTAGGCGTCATCGTCAATCCGAAAGCGCGGAAGAATCGCGCCGCTTCCGCCGACCGCATCGCCGAACTGCGTCGCATCGTCGGCTCCCGCGGCGAGGTGCACGAGACCAACTCGATCGAGGAGCTTCGCGACGCCATCCGGCAACTCGCGCCACGGGTCACCCATCTGGTGGGCGACGGCGGCGACGGAGCACTGCACTGGTTGATCAACGAGATCGAGCGTTGCATCAGCGATCCGCAACGCTGGCCCACGTTCGTCCCGACCAATGGCGGCAGCGTCAACGCCGTCGCACGCAAGGCCCGGGTGCGCGGGCGGCCCGAAGCGATCATCCGTGCGCTGACGGCCGCCGCCGAGGCGGACCAACCACCACCCGACGTGAGCCTGGACACGTTGGTGCTCGACGGCGAAACCGCCGACGGCGCGGCGTTCCACCGGCTCTGCTTCGGGCTGGCGGCCGGCGGCGTCGGAAACCGGTTCTACGACCGGTATTACGATTCACCCGATCACGGTCGGCTGGCCGTCGCCCGGGTGATCGGCCGCAGCTTCGGCGACTACATCACCTCCAAGGTCGCCCCCGGCCGCGTGAAGACGCCGAATTACGCCGCCATCCTGTTCACTCCCACGCGAGCGCGCGTGGTGATCGACGGCGACGAGGTCCCCTCGCGCACGCACAGCCTGCTGCACGCCGGCGCGATCGACCTGCGCATCGGTGGCCCGTTTCGGTTGTTCCCCAAGGCTTCCGAGCCCGGTGCGCTGCATTTTCAGGCCGGAAACCTGCGACCGTCCAAGATTGTGGCGCAGCTCCCGACGGCCCTGACCAACGGCATGCTGCGCGGCGAGGGGCTACGCGATGTCATCGGCCACGAGATGATCATCGAAGCCGAGGACGAGCCGCTGTCGCCCATCATCGATGGCGAGCGCTTTCTCGGCATCGTGAAATTGGTGGCCCGCGCGGGCCCGCGCATCCGTATCGCCCAGCCCACGTAGCCGGCCACGGTCGGCGCTCGGCGCGGATCGCCGCGGCATGCTGCCGATTCGGCGGCCGACGGCTTGCCGGCCCGCCCCAACCCCGCCGGAAATTCACTTTTTTGGCTTTGCAATTACGTCAATAGGTGTGACGAAGATAAAAGTCTTGTTTTGGGCTGGCCATCCGCTCGGCGGTGAATGGTGAATGCGTGAATTCGTACATACGTAATTCAGTATCTCATGGCAGAGGGCGGCCGTAATGCCTGGTCACTTACCACTGAGATACTGAAGTACGCATGCGCGTAGATCAGCATCCGCGCAATTAATTTTGTCTTCTAAGTTTATCCTGTGAATGTAGTGTGCGACCGCCGTTAATGACGCTCGAGGCTTTGCTCGGAGCGGGTGCGCAGCGCTACATTGGATTTATATTTACGACGGAAGTTATTCGCGGGCTATGCCTACCTGGAAGGGGGATCACTCCTACGATGGAGACGCTGATCGATTACCTGCAGATGTGGGAAGCGCAGAGGCCGGACCAGACCCTTTTCCGGTTTGTCGACGCCGACGGCCGCGAACTCGAGCACTACACCTACCAGGCCTTCGCCGAACGCACCCGCGAGCTGGCCGCCTACCTGTCCCGGGAGGCCGGCCTCAAGTCAGGCGATCGCGCGCTGCTGGTTTACCCGCCCGGTCTGGAGATGATCGCGGCGCTGTATGCGTGTGCGCGCATCGGGGTGATCGCCGTTCCGGTCAGCCCGCCCTTGCCGATGTCCTTCGATTCCGGGCTGGCCAAGCTCAGCTTCATCGCCCGCGATTGCCAAGCCGTGGCCGTGTTGTCGACGAAGCAGTTCGAGTACGACTTCCGCCAGTTGCTGGGCCAGCGTGACGGCGGGCAGGTCTGGACGGGCGGGTCCGACGCCGGCCTCCCGGACCTGCCGTGGTACGCGACCGACGGCGCACAGGACTTCGGCGGCGCGCCCGTCGCGGACACTCCCGGCGACGTGCTTTTCCTGCAGTACACGTCGGGCTCCACCAGCGACCCCAAGGGTGTGATCGTCACCCACGCCAACGTCATCGCCAACGGGTTCGCCTTCACCGGCGACGTGGTGCTGGCCTCGTGGCTGCCGCAGCACCACGACATGGGGCTGATCTCGGCCTACATGTTCATCGTGCTGCTGGGCGGGTCGACGCACGCGATGTCGCCCCTGGACTTCCTCGCCCAGCCGTCGTCGTGGCTTCGGCTGATCAGCGACGTGCGCGCCACCCACACGCCGGGACCCAACTTCGCGCTCGAATACTGCCTGCGCGAGGACAAGCTGCCCGACTCCGAATTGGCCGGCGTCGACCTGAGCAGCCTCGAATGCATCGTAGTGGGGGCAGAGCCGTTGCGCGCCAACACCTTTGCTCACTTCCGGGAGCGGTTCGCCGAATACGGTCTGCGGCCCGAGGCGCTCACCGGTGCCTACGGCATGGCCGAATCCACCCTGATCGTATCGATCCGCGGACGCCAGACCATCGCGGTGAACAAGCGTGGGCTGGAGCGCAACGTGGCTCGCGTCGAAAAGGCGCTGCCGGAGAACAGCAATCAGGTCCCGTTGGTCAGCTGCGGTAAGCCCATCGAGGGAACACTGGTTCGCATCGTCGACCCGGAATCGCGGCAGGCGCTGCCCGATGGGCGGGTCGGCGAGATCTGGCTGGCCGGACCCTCCAAGGGCGCCGGCTACTGGAACCGTCCGGAACTCACCGCGGAGATGTTCGGCGCCCGCGTCGCAGGCGATGACGAGCACACCTATCTGCGGACCGGCGATCTGGGCTTTCTCTACGAGGGCGAGCTGTTCGTCTGTGGCCGCAGCAAGGACCTGATCATCGTCCGCGGCGTCAACTGCTACCCCTCCGACATCGAAGCCGTCGTCGAGCGCACCACCGTGCACGTGCGTAGCGGCTGCGTCGCCGCCTTCTCGGT
Source organism: Mycobacterium colombiense (assembly GCF_001672755.1). Classification (GTDB taxonomy): domain Bacteria; phylum Actinomycetota; class Actinomycetes; order Mycobacteriales; family Mycobacteriaceae; genus Mycobacterium; species Mycobacterium colombiense_C. The sequence continues at coordinate 20,622 of NZ_LZKI01000021.1, forward strand.
CGAGCACGACGAGTCCGAAGCACTGATCGTCGTGGCCGAGGTGCGCGACGAGCGCAACCTTCCGGACGCCAAGGCGATGGCGCGTGCGATCCGCCGGCACTGCCACATCGACCCGCACGCGATCGTCTTCGCGCCGCCGCGCAGCATTCCCAAGACCACGTCGGGGAAGATCCGGCGCGCATCGACCCGTCAACTGTGGCTAAACGATAAGCTGCCCGCCTTCACGAGCTGGATCAACCAGTCGGCCAACCGGACTCGCGATGGCCTGGCCGGCGGTCCGCTGGAGCGTTTCCGCAACCTGATCGAGAGCTACGACCTCACCGGCGACGAGGACTGCTCGTTCGCCGACCTCGGCATCGACTCGCTGGCGCTGGCCGAACTCCGCACCGACCTGCAGGCGCTGCTGGAGGAGAACGGCGCGGGCGCGCTGGCCGAAGAGGTCAACACCCGCCTGCTGCAGCGGCTGACGGTGTCCGAATTCTTCGGGCTGATAAGCCAATTCGGCGAGGGGTCCGGTAAACCACTCGACGCCCTGCGCCAGGCGCTGGATCAGATCTCCGCCGAGTACGAGGCCAACGAGGCCGCCCAGATGCGCGCTGATGCGGCACTGCCGCTGCCAGAACTGGCACCCGCGCGCCCGGGTGAGCCCACCGACCTCCTGCTCACCGGGGCGACCGGATTCCTCGGGCCGTTCCTGATGAGCAGCCTGCTGACGCGCACCTCCTACACGGTGCACGCACTGGTGCGCGCCACGGACGCCGCGCACGGCCTGGACCGCATCGTCGCCTCGCTGCGCCGCGCCCAGTTGTGGACGCCGGCGCTGGAAGCCGATGTTCGCGCGCGGGTCCGCATCATCTGCGGCGATCTTGCCGAGCCCGCGCTGGGCATCGGCGAGGCGGCCTTCCAGCAGTTGGCGCAGGACGTCGATGCCGTCGTGCACAACGGCGCCCTGGTCAACTACGTCCGCACCTACGACGCCCTGCGGCCCGCCAACGTCGAGGGCACCCGCGAGCTGTTGCGTCTGGCGATGACCAACCACCGCAAGGCTTTCCACCTCGTCTCCAGCACGTTCATCTACGGCTGGAGCACCGAGCCGGTGGTCGGGGAGTGGGACGCCAACGAAAAGATGGCCGGCCTGGACTTCGGCTACTCGCAGACCAAGTGGGTCGGCGAGCAGCTGGCACTGGCCGCGCAGCGTAAGGGACTCGACGTGCGCATCTACCGGCCCTCGCTGATCTCGCCGACCCGCGCGGGCTTCGGCAGCCAGGACGACATCCTGGTGCGCCTGACGGCGTTCATGATCGAGCACGGCGTGGCCGTCAACGCGCTCAACCAGATCAGCCTGCTGCCGGCGGACTTGATCGCGGACCACATCGTCACGCTGATGGGCCTGCCGGACGAGTCGGGCAGCGTCTTCAACATGACCGCGGACGACTACTACAACCTCACCGACGTCACCAGGATCCTGTCCGAGCGGTACGGGTATCGCTTTGACTACCACGACATCCCGTCGTTCACCGAGCAGCTGAACCGCCGCTGCACGCCGAACGACCAGATGTACCCGCTGGTCGACTTCCTCACCCGGTCGGCGGACAAGATCGCGGCGATGCGCGACAAGCGCTACGACAACACGCAGTACCGCCACCGGCGGGGCCTGACCAAGGTCCGCCTGCGCGAGCCGGCCCTGACCGAAACGGTCGACCATCTGGTCCGGTTCTTGCGCAGCGAGCGTTTGATCACCGAGGTGGAGGACGAGGCGCAGCGCAGCGCCTAGCCGCAAGACGGACGAGGCGATCGCAAGCGCGGCGAAGCCGGGCGCGGCGGGTCGCCGCAAGACGGACGAGGCGATCGCAAGCGCGGCGAAGCCGGGCGCGGCGGGTCGCCGCAAGACGGAAAGGGGTGGCGACGATGTTCACCGTCGATGACAAGGCAACCGGCCCGCACGACGCTTCGCTCGACCACGAGCGGATCGTCCTGCAGGCGCGCGACGTCGACTTCGACTGGTCGACGCTGCCGTTCTACTACGTGCCCAACGAGCCCTTCACCACCCACTTCTGCAACGTGCTGCACCTGCTGCTGCCGGCGGGTGAGGAGTTCATCGTCGACGCCTTCAAGGACACCCTGCCGCTGATCAAAGACGATCAACTGCGGCGCGATGTGCAGGGATTCATCAGCCAGGAGGCCATGCATTCCCAGGCGCACGCGGGGGTGCTCGGACACTTCGCGGTCAAAGACATCGACGTGACGCCGTTCACCGACCAAATGCGTTGGCTGTTCACCCAACTCATCGGCGACCGGCCGCGGTGGAGTCCGCGGCGGCGCCAAAGCTGGTTGCTCGAACGGGTATCGATGGTGGCCGCACTCGAGCATTACACCGCCATCCTGGGCGAATGGATTCTCGACACCCCGCAGCACGACGCCATGGGCACCGACCCGGTGATGCTGGACCTGTTGCGCTGGCACGGCGCCGAGGAAGTCGAGCACAAAGCGGTCGCCTTCGACACCATGAAGCACTTGCGCGCGGGGTATTGGCGGCAGGTGCGCACCCAGTTGCTGATCACACCGGCGCTGCTGTGGTTGTTCGTCCGCGGCGTGCGGTTCATGTACTCCGTCGATCCCTACCTGCCGCCCGGCACCAAGCCGCGCTGGCGGGACTACTTCCGCGCTGCACGCCGGGGTTTGGTGCCCGGGCCATTCCAGTTCCTGCGGGTCATCGGCGCCTACTACACCCCGAGTTTCCATCCCTCCCAACTGGGCGGGGTGGGGCGCGCGGTCGACTACCTGGCCCGCTCACCCGCCGCCCGCGCGTCGCACTGACGATGACGACCGAAGTGGCTTCAACCACGGTCGCCGCCTCCGATGGCGTTCGACTGGCGGTGCACACCTACACCGACATCGATCCCGGGCGGCCCACCATCCTGGCCATCCACGGCTACCCGGACAACCACCACGTGTGGGACGGGGTGGCCACGACATTGGGTCGCCGATTCAACGTCGTGGCCTACGACGTGCGTGGCGCCGGCGAATCCTCAACGCCGGCAGACCGTTCGGGGTATCGGCTCCCACAGCTGGTCGCCGACGTCGGCACGGTGATCGAGCGCCTGGGCGTGGAGAACGTGCACCTGCTGGCCCATGACTGGGGGTCGATCCAGGCCTGGGCGGCGGTCACCGACGACGCGGTGATGGGCAAGATCTCCTCGTTCACCTCGGTCTCCGGGCCCCACCTGAATTACGCGGGCAAGTTCTTGCGGTCAGCGCGCACGCCGCGGGCGCTTTTGGACGTGGTTAAGCAGATCCTGGCCTCGTCCTATATCTGGTTTTTCCTGTGCCCGCGCGTTCCGGAGCTGGCGATCCGGTCCCGGGCGACGGCGAAAGTCTTTGAGGCGGTTGAGCGCATCGGTGGATCGGGCGGGCGCGGTGCGGCGTACCGCTCTGCCGACGACTACCTCAATGGGCTGAATCTGTACCGCGCCAACATGCCCGCACCGATCCTGTCACCGCCTGCGCAATTGCCGCGGACCACCGTTCCGGTGCAGGTGCTGGTCGCGCGCCAGGATCATTTCGTATCGCCTGCCCTGCAACGGTTTACCGGGTCAATCCCGGCGGGCAGCAGGGTCGTCCTGATCGAGGGCGGCCATTGGGTGATCACTGCGTACCCCGACGTCATCGCCCGGCTCACCGGAGAGTGGGTCGACCTGATCGCCCAGTCCACCGACCGTCGCGGCCTCGGCCAGATGTGAGGATGATTGTGACACAGACTATCTGGGATGACATTCCGGCCGACTTGTACGGCCGCCGCAAACGTGACCGGATGTACACCGCGTTGTACGGAGTCGGTGCGCTGTTCGGCGGCCTGGCCTCGGCGTCGCGGTGGACGTCCTCGCGGGTGCAGTCCGTGCGGCGCACCACCACCGCGGTCGTCACCAACCGCGAACTGCTGGCGCCCGATGTGGTCGCGTTGACGCTGGCCGACCCGGCCGGGGGATTGCTGCCGTCCTGGACCCCCGGCGCGCATATCGACGTTCGGCTGCCATCGGGTCGCCGCCGGCAGTACTCGCTGTGTGGTTCGCCCGGCCGGCGCACCGACTACCGCATCGCGGTGCGCCGCATCGCCGCGGGCGGCGGTGGCTCGATCGAAATGCATGACACCTTCGAGGTGGGCGACAAGTTCGAGTTCGAAGGGCCGCGCAACGCGTTCTATCTCGTCACCGATGAGCGCGAGGTGTTGTTCGTGATCGGCGGCATCGGGGTGACACCGATCCTGCCCATGATCCAGACGGCCCAGCAGCGCGGAATCAATTGGCGCGCCGTCTATGCCGGTCGCGGCCGGGAGTACATGCCGCTGCTCGGCGAGGTGGTGGCGGTGGACCCGGACCGGGTCACCGTGTGGGCCGACGACGAGCGCGGCCGATTCCCCACCGCGGCCGATTTGCTTGCCGACGCCGGCTCCGCTACGGCCGTCTACGTGTGTGGCCCCACCGCCATGCTGGAATCGGTGCGCACCGCGCGTAACGAACACGCCGATGCGCCGCTGCATTACGAACGTTTCGGCCCTCCGCCGGTGGTCGACGGGGTTCCGTTCGAGCTGGAGCTGGCCCGCTCGCAGCGGGTGCTCAGCGTGCCGGGGAACCGGTCGGCGCTCGACGTCATGTTCGACCGCGATTCGACCACCGCGTACTCCTGCCAGCAGGGGTTCTGCGGCACCTGCAAGGTGAAAGTGCTTGGCGGGCAGGTCGATCGCCGCGGACGTACCGCGGAGGGTGATGACGAAATGCTGGTCTGCGTTTCCCGCGCGAAATCCGGGCGCGTGGTGATCGACGCCTGAGCGACGCCTGCGTTCGGCTGTGCGCGTCGGGGACGAATTCCTGTGTCCCGGTGACCGGCTTAGTTGGTTGTCGGTGGTGGTTGGGGTTGGAAGGGTTCGTACCACCACCACTGGGCGCGCTCGCCGGTGGGCCCGGAGCACGGTGCGACTGCGGGTGGGGGGCTGGTCGGCACCCGGGCCAGCGATCCGGGGTGTAGTTCGTGCCCGGCGCAGTCGGTCACGACGAGGTGGCCGGCCGGTCCGGTGATGGTGATGGCACCTCGATGATGCTGGCGATGGTGGTAGGGGCACACCAACACCAGGTTGGCCAACTCGGTCAGACCGCCGTCTTCCCAGTGCTGGAGGTGATGGGCGTGCAGTCCGCGGGTGGCGCCACAGCCCGGAACCGCGCACGTGCGGTCGCGATGCTCCAGCGCGCGGCGAAGCCGCCGGTTGAT
>NZ_LZKI01000022.1 GCF_001672755.1 Mycobacterium colombiense
GGTGCGCTGGGGCACCGACGGGCAACTGCGGTACCTGGGCCGGGCCGACGAGCAGGTCAAGATTCGGGGCTATCGCATCGAGCTGGGGGAAATCCGCACCGCACTGGCCGATGTGGACGGTGTTGAACTGGCGGCGGTGCTGGTTCGTGAAGATCGTGTCGGCGAGAAGCGTCTTGTCGGCTATGTGACCGGAGCCGCTGACCCGGCCGACATTCGGGCTTGGTTGGGTCAGCGGCTCCCCGCATATATGGTGCCCTCGGCGGTGGTGGTGCTCGACGCACCGCCATTGACGGTCAACGGCAAGCTCGACACCCGCGCGCTGCCCGCCCCCGATTACCAGGGTGGCGACGGTTACCGGGCCCCGGAAACCGCCATCGAGGAAATCCTGGCCGGCATCTACGCCCGGGTGCTCGGCGTCGAACGCGTCGGGATCGACCATTCCTTCTTCCACCTCGGCGGCGACTCACTGTCCGCGATGCGACTCGTCGCCGCAATCAACACCGAGCTCGACGCCGGCCTCACCGTCCGATCGCTGTTCGAGGCGCCC
>NZ_LZKI01000023.1 GCF_001672755.1 Mycobacterium colombiense
GGCCCGCGCTGGCCGAGGTGGTCAACCGCGAGGGCGTCGACGCCGTGGTGTACGACGAGGAATTCACCCCGACGGTGGACCGCGCACTGGCCGACAGGCCGGACGCCGCCCGCATCGTGGCCTGGACGGACGGGCAACACCATCTCACCGTCGAGAAGCTGATCGCCGCACATGCCGGGCAACGGCCCCAGCGCTCCGGCCGCAAGGGCCGGATGATCCTGCTCACCTCGGGCACCACCGGAACGCCCAAGGGCGCCAACCAAACCGGCGGCAACGCCGGAATCGGCACACTCAAGGCGATTCTGGACCGCACGCCGTGGCGGGCCGAGGAGAACATCGTGATCGTGGCGCCGATGTTCCACGCCTGGGGCTTCTCCCAGTTGATCTTCGCCGCGTCCATGGCCTGCACGGTGATCACCCGGCGCAAGTTCGACCCCGAGGCCACGCTGGATCTCATCGACCGCCATAAGGCCACCGGGCTAGCCGTGGTGCCGGTGATGTTCGACCGCATCATGGAGCTGCCCGCCGAGGTGCGGCGCCGCTACAGCGGCCGGTCCCTGAGATTCGCCGCGGCCTCGGGATCGCGGATGCGACCCGACGTGGTCATCGCGTTCATGGACGCGTTCGGCGACGTGATCTACAACAACTACAACGCCACCGAGGCCGGCATGATCGCGACGGCCACCCCGCAGGACCTGCGCGCGGCACCCGACACCGCGGGCCGGCCCGCCGGGGGAACCGAAATCCGAATCCTGGACCCGGAATTCAACGAACTGCCCACCGGCGAGGTCGGCGGCATCTACGTACGCAACAACACTCAGTTCGAGGGCTATACCTCGGGCAGCACCAAGGACTTCCACGCCGGCTTCATGTCGTCGGGCGACCTGGGCTATCTCGACGACGCGGGGCGACTGTTCGTCGTCGGCCGCGACGACGAGATGATCGTCTCCGGTGGAGAGAACGTGTACCCGATCGAGGTGGAGAAGATTCTGGCGGCACATCCCGACGTGGCGGAGGCATCGGTGATCGGCGTGGACGACGAACAATACGGCCAGCGGCTGGCGGCCTTCGTGGTGCTCGAGCCGGGCGCCGCGCTCGAAGCGGGCGCCGCACCCGAGGCGCTCAAGCAGCACGTGCGGGAGAACCTGGCCAACTACAAGATCCCCCGCGAGATCACCGTGCTGGACGAGCTTCCCCGCAGCAGCACCGGCAAGATCCTGCGCGCCGAGCTGCAAGCGCGGGTGACCGGCTGATGCGGGTGGCCCGGACCATCAGAAAACCCCGGCCGCTCGCCCGTGCCGCGCTCGAATTGATCAACGCCGCCAACGGTTTACGACCGCTCGCGCGCAAGGGCTACACCACCGTGCTGGTCTTCTGGTTCGGCTGGCCGGCCTCCGAGGTGCCCGGCGTCTACTTCTCCGCCTCGCTGCTCGACGCGTTGCGGCGTGGCCGCCGCGGCGACTTCGCGGGCCGGCGCGGCAAGGCCGCCCTGGCCCTGACGGCGGCGTCCTGGGCCATCCTGGGCGTGATCAAGTATCGCGGCGTCACGACTCCCGGCCCGGTGCTGGAGGCGGGGCTGCGCGATCAACTGGGCGACGACTACGAAGAGGCGCTGAGCAAGCTGCCCCAGAGCACACCGACGCGCAGCGGGCGGCGCACGCTGCCGCTGGGCAACACCGTGGCGCGCCGCCGCTACGTCGAGAAGACCAATGTGGTGTCCTACGGTCCGCACGGCCGCGCCAACCTCGCCGACATCTGGCGCCGCCACGATCTGCCCCGAGACGGCAAGGCGCCCGTCCTGCTGCAGGTACCGGGCGGCGCGTGGGTGATCGGAATGCGCCGCCCCCAGGCCTATCCGCTGATGAGCCACCTGGCCGCGCGCGGCTGGGTGTGCGTGTCGATCGGCTACCGGGTGTCGCCGCGGCACACCTGGCCCGACCACATCGTCGACGTCAAACGCGCGCTGGCCTGGGTCAAGGAGAACATCTCCCGCTATGGCGGCGATCCGAACTTCGTGGCCATCACCGGCGGATCCGCCGGCGGCCACCTATGTTCGCTGGCGGCGCTGACGCCCAACGACCCGAAGTTCCAGCCCGGGTTCGAGGATGCCGACACCTCGGTGGTCGCTGCGGTGCCGGTGTATGGACGCTACGACTGGTTCTCCACCGAGGGTGAGGGCCGGCGCGAATTCGTGGACCTGCTCCAAAAGTTCGTCGTCAAAAAGAAATTCGCCACCCACCGCGACATCTACGTCGATGCGTCGCCGATCCGGCGGCTGCGCGCCGACGCACCGCCGTTCTTCGTCCTGCACGGCCACGACGATTCGCTGATCCCGGTCGGCGAGGCCGAAGAGTTCGTCGAGGAACTGCGCGCGGTGTCCAAGAACCCGGTCGCCTACGCCGAATTACCGCACGCCCAACACGCTTTCGACATCTTCAGTTCCCCGCGGGCGCATCGCTCCGCGGAGGCCGTGGCGCGATTCCTGTCGTGGGTGTACGCCTCCACTAGTTTCTGAATCCGCCCGAGCGCGACTAGTCGTCGCCCCGATCCAACCCAGCCTGTAATCCCTTGTGCCACTTTGGCTTCAGTGGTCACAGGGCGGCTATTTTTGTCGGTGGGTCGGGCTAGTTTGATGGTGTGAGTCCATGTAGCGCCGAGGATGTCGACGCGGTGTTCGACGCGCTCGATGCCGCCTGGGATCGAGCCTGCGCGCTGAACTTCGACGCGCTCAACCCCCAGCAACAGCTGGCGGTGCTGCAGCGCTGCGAAAAGCAGCGCCGGCGCATCCCGGCCCTGGAGCATCCGCTGATCAATTCCCTTGCCCGCCAAGCCCCTTCGCTGGAACTCGGCGGCACAGTGTCCCACGCGATCTCCGAGGCAACGCTGATCAGCCGCGCGGAGGCATCCCGACGCATCAAGGCGGCGCGCGACCTGGGCCCACGGCATGGGCTGACCGGCGAACCCCTACCGCCGGTGCTGGCGGTCACCGCCGCCGCCCAACGCGACGGCACGCTGGGCACCGAACAGGTCTCGGTGATCCGCAAGTTTCATCGTCGGCTGCCCGGCTGGGTCGACGTAGCAACGCGCGACCAGGCCGAGGCCCGGTTGGCCAAGGAGGGCACCCGGTTTCGCCCCGAGCAACTGGCCAAGCTGGCCAGTACGCTCGCCGACTGCCTCAACCCCGATGGCACCTTCACCGACGAGGACCGCGCCCGCCGCCGCGGCCTGACGCTCGGCAACCAGCACGCCGACGGCATGTCGGCGCTGCGCGGCTGGCTGACGCCCGAAGCACGCGCCACCCTCGAAGCCGTCTTGGCCAAACTCGCCGCCCCGGGCATGTGCAACCCCCTCGACGACACCCCCTGCGTGGGTGGCGCACCCACCCAAGAGGCGATCGAGCGCGACCCGCGATCGGCGGCCCAGCGCAACCACGACGGGCTGCTGGCCGCCCTGCGCGCCGTGTTGGCCTCCGGAGACCTGGGTCAGCACAACGGCTTACCGGCCTCCATCGTCGTCACCACCACGCTGCAGGACCTTGAAACCGCGGCCGGTCGGGGACTGACCGGTGGGGGCACCATCTTGCCGATGAGCGACGTGATCCGCCTGGCCCGCCACGCCCACCACTATTTGGCGATCTTCGACAAGGGCAAGGCGCTGGCGCTCTATCACACCAA
>NZ_LZKI01000024.1 GCF_001672755.1 Mycobacterium colombiense
CCATCGGGCGCGCAACATCGCCATCGGATTCCTGGGGATCGTGGCCGGCGGTGTGCTCGTGGCCGCTATCGCGGCGCGATTGCGGAGGGCTCGGTGAGGCCCGACCTGACCGGGTTCACCCCCGGCAGCAACCGTCGGGTGGTCGGCGTCTGGGTCGTCTTCCTCCTCGCGCTCGTCAGCTGGCTGGCGGGCGGCTACATCGGCGCGGCTGTCGCAGTTGTGGTGGGTATCGCGCTGGTCTTCGTGCGCTGGTGGGGCCAGCCGGCGTGGTCGTGGGCAGTGTTGTGGCGGCGCGGCCGGCGTCCGATCGACTGGGCTGCCCCGATCACCGTGGCCAACAACCGATCCGGAGGCGGTGTCCGCGTGCAGGACGACGTCGCCGTTGTCGCGGTGCAGCTGCTCGGCCGGGGGCACCGCGCGACCATGGTGACCGGTTCGGTGACCGTCGAGACCGAAAACGTGCTCGACATCGTCGAATTGGTGCCGATGCTGCATCAGGCGCTGGGTCTGCAGCTCGATTCGATCAGCGTGGTCACCATCGGCTCGCGGCACGGCACCATCGGGGACTTTCCGCGGGTGTACGACTCGGAGATCGGAACGCCGCCCTACGCGGGCCGCCGTGAGACATGGCTGATCATGCGGCTGGCGGTGATCGACAACGCCCAAGCCCTGTTCTGGCGCACGACCGTTGGGGCGGCGGCCATTTCGGTCGCCCAACGCATCGCGGGGTTGTTGCGCTGCCAAGGGCTGCGGGCAAAGGTGGCCACCGCAACGGACCTGGTCGAGCTCGATCGCCGGCTCGGGTGGGACGCGGTGTCGGGCAGCACGCAGAGATGGAAAGCCATCCGCGGGGAAGCGGGTTGGATGACCACCTACGCGTATCCGGCCGAGGCGATCACGTCGCGCAATCTCTCGCAGGCGTGGACGCTGCGCGCCGACGAGGTGATCCAGAACGTGACGGTCTACCCGGACGCCGAATGCACCGCGACCATCACCGTGCGCACGCCGACGCCGGCGCCGACCCCGCCCAGCGTGATCCTGCGCCGGCTCAATGGCGAGCAGGCGGCCGCGGCGGCCGCGAACATGTGCGGTCCGCTTCCGCACCTGCGGGGCGTTCGGCGCAGCCCGCTGCCGCCGCAACTGGTCACCGAGATCGGACCGTCGGGTGTGCTGATCGGCAAACTCAGCAACGGCGACCGGCTGCTGATGCCGGTCACCGATGCCGGTGAGCTGTCGCGCGTATTCGTCGCGGCCGACGACCCGATCGCCAAGCGGATCGTGATCCGCACCGCGGGCGCGGGCGAGCGGGTCTGCGTGCACACCCGCGACATGTCACGCTGGATCAGCGTCCGGATGCCGGAGATCAGCGTCGTGGGCAGCTCGCGCCCCGCACCACGGACCACCGTGAGCGTGGTCGAGCACGTTGCGCGCCGGGGCAACAACTTTGGCGCCGCCGAAAGCATCGAGTCCGCGATCTCGCCCACTCCGCGTCCGGCCACCGTGATCACCGTCGCGCCCGCGGGGGCCAGGCTCTCCGAGGGACAACGACACGGCTTCGAGGTGATCATCGAGCAGATCGGCCCGTCGACGGTGAATGTCAGCGCAGCAGGAGAGAATTGGCTCGTCGAGATGGACATGTTCCGTGCCGAGAACCGCTACGTCAGTCTTGAGCCGGTAAGCATGTCGGTCGGCACGTAGCGGGTCGGTAAAGCGAGTTTGAGGCACAGTGTGATGTGAGCGCACGTAGCGGTTGCAGCGACAGCTCGAATCGGCCGAAGGAGGCTCGCAACTCCGGCGACCATGTCCACGGTGTTCGGGATGGGGGACGTGATGGGTGATTTACAAACTGCCCGACGGCATTTCGACCGTGCCATGGCGATCAAGAGCAGGCAGGGCCGGGCCGCGGCATTGCCCGACTTCGCTGCCGCCACCGACGCCGACCAGTCGATGGCCGACGCGTGGTTGGGGCGCATCGCGTGCGGTGACAACGACCTGGCCTCGTTGCGACAGCTCTACGCCACCAGCGAATGGCTGCACCGCGAGACCACGCGCATCGGGCAGACGCTGGCCGCCGAGATCCAGTTGGGTCCCTACATCGGCATCACCGTCACCGACGCCTCGCAGGTCGGGCTGGCGTTGGCCTCCGCGTTGACGATCGCCGGGGAGTACGCCGAGGCCGACAAGCTGCTGGCCGACCGTGACCTGCTGGACTCGTGGACGAATTATCAATGGCACCAGTTGGCCCGGACGTTCTTGATGTACCGCACGCAGCGCTGGGGCGACGTGCTGTTGGCCGCGGCCGAGGAGCTGCCCGCACACGCCATCGTCATGTCGGCGGTGACAGCGTCGATTTGCGCGCTGGCCGCGCACGCCGCAGCCCACCTCGGCCAGGGCCGGGTCGCCCTGGACTGGCTGGACCGCGTCGACGTGATCGGACACACCCAGTCGTCGTCGCGCTTCGATGCAGACGTGCTGACGGCATCGATCGGTCCCGCCGACATTCCGCTCCTGGTCGCCGATCTGGCCTATGTGCGGGGAATGGTGCACCGGCAGCTGCGCGAGGAGGACAAGGCCCAGGTCTGGCTCTCCAAGGCCACCATCAACGGGGTCCTGACCGAGGCGGCCAAGGAAGCCCTGGCCGACCCGAACCTGCACCTGGTCGTGACGGACGAGGAAACCATCGAGAGCCGCACCGACCGGTGGGACGCCTCGTCGGCCAAGAGCCGCGACGAACTCGATGACGACGCCGCCGCCGATCGGCGCGCCGAGCTGCTGGCCGAGGGACGCAAGCTGCTGGCCAAACAGGTGGGACTGGCCGCCGTCAAGGAAGCGGTCGCGGCACTGGAAGACCAGCTCGAAGTGCGGACGATGCGGCTCGAGCATGGACTGCCGGTGGAGGGCCAGACCAACCACATGCTGCTGGTCGGCCCGCCCGGTACCGGTAAGACGACCACCGCCGAAGCCTTGGGCAAGATCTATGCCGGTATGGGAATTGTGCGGCACCCCGAGATCCGGGAGGTGCGCCGTTCGGATTTCTGCGGCCACTTCATCGGCGAGTCGGGGCCCAAAACCAACGAGCTGATCGAAAAGTCGCTGGGGCGAATCATTTTCATGGATGAGTTCTATTCCCTGATCGAGCGCCATCAGGATGGCACACCGGACATGATCGGCATGGAGGCCGTCAACCAGCTCCTGGTCGCGTTGGAGGCCCACCGATTCGACTTCTGTTTCATCGGGGCGGGCTACGAAGACCAGGTGGATGCGTTCCTCACCGTGAACCCGGGTTTGGCCGGCCGGTTCAACCGCAAGCTGCGCTTCGAGTCCTATTCGCCGGCCGAAATCGTCGAGATCGCGCACCGCTACGCGACGCCGCGCGCCAGCCTGCTCGACGATGGTGCCCGCGCAACGTTCCTGGACGCGGCGACGACCATCCGCAACTACACCACTCCCGGCGGGCGCCACGGCATCGACGCCATGCAGAACGGCAGGTTCGCCCGCAACGTCGTCGAACGTGCCGAGGGCTTTCGTGACACCAGGGTGGTCGCACAGAAGCGCGCGGGCCAGCCGGTGACCGTCGAGGATCTGCAGATCATCACCGCGGCCGACCTCGAGGCCGCGGTGCGCAGCGTGTGTTCGGACAACCGCGACATGGCGGCCATCGTCTGGTAGCCGCTACGCGGGGTCGAAGCGGAAGACGGCGAGCCGCCCCGCCAGTGCTTCGAATTCGTCAGCCGTTCCGTCGCGCACCATCCCCGACCGCTTCGCGAACGCCACCCCGACCGGAACTTCGGTGGGGAACGCCCGCAGCACCGCCCGGGCTTCATTGGTGGACAGTTCGACGATCCGGACGCGGCGTGACCGCCGGCCCCGGCGCAGCGTGCCGGTGCCCGCGGCCCGGGCATTGGCCGCCCAGTCGGCACCGGGGTAGCCCGCCACCACATAGAGGCCGTCCCGGAAGCTGAACGGCGTCATCGGGGTGCTGCGTGGTTGACCCGACTTGCGGCCCGGCACAGTGAGCACCATGGCGGGGCCGGTCGGAATGCCGAGTCGTTGGACCGCCATCATGAACTTGTTCATCGGCTTGAGGTAGCGCGGGGGACGCGGATCGGTCATCTCAAATTCCTACTTTCTCGTTGTCGAACATGCTGCGGTGTTCGGAAACCCAGTGCGCGAACGGAACCGGCGGGCGGCCGAGGATCGTCTCCACGTCGTGGGTCACCGGGGCGGGGGTGTCGATCGTCTCGGCCAGCATGGCGATGTAGGCGTCGGCAAAGCCACCGCCGAAACCCAAACCGATGAATCGTTGTCGCACGGCCTCGGCGGGAACCTCGCGATACTGCAGCGCCCGGCCCAGGACGCCGCCGATGGTCTCGACCAGCTCCGAGTTGGTGAACGCCCGGGGTCCGGTCAGCGGGATCCGCTGTCCGACAAGGTCATCGGTGAGCAACGCGCGCGCCGCGACAGCCGAGATATCTGCCTCGACGATGGGCGCCGTCGTTGCGGCCGCGTACGGCCCGGCGACCACGTCGCCGGCGCGGATCTGCGCTGACCACATGCCGGCGAAGTTCGTCGCGAACACCGTGGGCCGCAAGCTCACCCAGGCCAGCCCGGAGTCGACGGCGAGGCGTTCGACCTCCCTGTTGCGGTCCCCGCGAAACCGGGAGGGCTGCCGGGCGACGTCGTCGTCGGCATTGATCGCCGACAGCGCGACGAGTTTGCTCACTCCGCTCCGCGCGCATTGCGCCACCACGTCTTCCAATTGCCCAGCCAGCGCCCGCGAGTTCAGGAACACCGCGGCGGCGCCGGGCAGCGCGTCGGTGGCCGAACCGAACACCTCGACCTCCGGGGGAAAGCCGGCGGGCGCCGGTTGCCGGGTGACCGCCCGCACATGGGCTCCCGCGGCGAGCAGTTCGGTGACGAGTGGACGCCCGACGTTGCCGGTCGCGCCCGTGACGACGATGGTCATGATGGGGATCCTTTCCGTGAACTTCCTGCACTGCTGAAACGACGGGGCAAAAGGTGGGAAAGTTACATCGCAGAACGTGTAACTATTTGCTTCAGCGGATCGTCGAAGAGTCATGAACCAGTCGCCGTCAGCCAGCGATCAGGTCAGCGAGGCCTGGCGTCGGCACCGCCCATACCTGGTCAACCTCGCCTACCAGATGCTGGGCGACATCGGTGAGGCGGAAGACATTGCGCAAGAAAGCTTTCTGCGACTCGCGCGCGCCGACGTCAGCGAGATCGAGGACACTCGCGGCTGGCTGACGGTGGTGGCCAGCCGCCTCTGCCTCGACCAGGTGCGCTCGGCCCGCGCCCGGTACGAGCGCCCGGGCGACATCGAAGACCGACCCGCGCCGCGCCGCATCGACCCGGCCGACCGGGTCACCCTCGACGACGAGATCCGCACCGCGCTGCTCGAAGTCCTGCGCAGGCTCAGTCCCGGTGAACGGGTCGCCTTCGTGCTGCACGACGTGTTCGGCGTCCCCTTCGGGTCGATCTCGCAGACCGTGGGTCGCCCGGTCGGCACCTGCCGCCAGCTGGCGCGGCGCGCACGGTCCAAATTCGAAGCGGCGCAACCGAAGTTGGCCGATGTTGCGCCCGCCGAGCACCAGTTGGTGACCGAAAAGTTCATCGCGGCATGCGCCAACGGTGACCTGCAGGCCTTGGCCGCCGTCCTGGATCCGACGGTGTGGGGCGTGGGCACGATCCTCGCGGATCCGGCCCCGCCACCGCAGATCAACCACGGGCCAGACGCGGTGGCCACCAACCTGTTGCGCTACCTGTGGCCGGGCGTGACCCTGGTCAGCGGTCCGGTCGGGGGGCCGGTACTGCTGGCCTTCAGCGAGCGCCGCCTGTTCGCCGTGATCGTGCTGACGATCCGCGAATCCCGGGTGATGAAGATCGAGGCGATCGCCGACCCCTCGGCGCGCGCCTAGACCTCAGTTGTCCGCCGGCCGCTGGTCTTTCGCCCCGTCGGGACGCGCCGCGAAGTAGCCGGCGATGGTCGCGGTGACTTCGAGGAATTTGCGGCGCGTGGCCGGGGCCATCTCGTGGCTCACGTCGATGACGCCGCCGGGCCGCAGGTGCGGGTCGTAGGGCACTTCGATGACCGGCCGGCCGTGATCGGTGAACTCGCGAGCCAACAATGCCCGGGTCCGTTTGTCGGCATGCCCGTCCGAATCGTTGAGCACCACGATGGTGTGGCGCAGCAGCGTGTCCAAGCCCTGGTCGGCCAGCCACTCCATGGTCCGCGCGGCGGCCGACGCGCCGTCGGCCCACGGCGAGGACACCACGATCAGCGCGTCCAGGTCGCGCAGGACTTCCCGGGTGAGCGGGGCATCCATCGACGAGCCACAGTCGATGACCGAGATCGTGAAATGGCGGTCCAGCCGCAGCGCGGCCTCCCGGTAGATCGCCGGATCGAGCACCCGGCGCGGGCCCGTCGCCGGTTCGCCGGCGAGCACGTGAAGACCCGCGCCATTACGCCCGAGCCGCGCCACCATGTCGTCGAACGACCGCAGGTTCTTGTCGGCGGTGAGCTCCCAGAACGAACCCGTCGAGGCCGGATCGATGCGGCTGCTGAGCCGGCCGAAGGCGGTATCGGCGTCGATCGCCACGACGTGGTCCTGCTTGCGGAGTCCGGCGAACAACGAGCCCACGCTCGCGGCCACCGATGTCTTTCCGACGCCGCCCTTGCCCAGCACGCCGACCTTGCGGTTGCCGTGCAGGCGGGTCCGGATGGCCGCCTCGAACTGGGCTTCCTGCTGCTGGGCGGGCGACGGGCCCAGGTTGATCAGGCCGAAGGTGACCAGCCGCAGGACGCGTCGCCAGCCGCGGTCGGGTAGCTCATCCCCCTTGGGAAGACCGCCGTGAGCGCCGGTGTGCGGCGTCGGCGGGGCAGGTTGGGCGGGCTGCTGGGGTGGCGGCCGGAACGAAGGCGGCGCGCCCGGAGCCGACTGAGCGGGCGGCGACCAGCCCGGCGGCGGCGCAGAAGGATGGGCGGGTGGGGCCACAGGCGGAGCCGACGGCGGACGCGGGGGAGCGGGCCGCTGGGCTGCGGGCCGCGGCTCGTGG
>NZ_LZKI01000025.1 GCF_001672755.1 Mycobacterium colombiense
CCGCGGGTAACTGGCAAGCGCTGATGCTGCCGGTGACCACGCTGACCATCAACGTGTCCAGCGTCGCGCTGATCTGGTTCGGCGGGTTGCGCATCGACCGCGGCCAGATGCAGGTCGGCTCGCTGACCGCCTTCCTGGCCTACTTCACCCAGATCCTGATGGCGGTGTTGATGGCGACGATGACGCTGGTGGTGCTGCCGCGGGCCTCCGTCTGCGCCGAACGGATCACCGAGGTGCTCGCCACCCGGCCCGCCGTCACCGACCCCCCGAATCCGCTTGCCCCGCGCGGCGCGATCACCGGGACGGTGCGTCTGGAGGGCGCGACATTCACCTACCCCGGCGCCGATCGCCCAGTGCTGCAGAACATTTCGCTGACCGCGCGGCCCGGAACCACCAGCGTCATCGTCGCCATCAACACCGCCATCAGGATCTGGGTGAAGTAGGCCAGGAAGGCGGTCAGCGAGCCGACCTGCATCTGGCCGCGGTCGATGCGCAACCCGCCGAACCAGATCAGCGCGACGCTGGACACGTTGATGGTCAGCGTGGTCACCGGCAGCATCAGCGCTTGCCAGTTACCCGCGG
>NZ_LZKI01000026.1 GCF_001672755.1 Mycobacterium colombiense
CTGCGGATCAGGCGCTCGTGTTCGTCCACGCCGAGCTGTGCGGCGCCCATCAGGCTGCCGGCGACGACGCGCCGCAGCTTCTCCCGCGTGGTCGGATCGTGCGCCGCGGTCTGCAGGATGGCGTGCAGCGTCGGCCCCACCTCCTCGTCCTCCCAGCTGGCCAGCATCAGCGTCAGCACCGCGGCGCCGAGCTGTTCCACCGGTGTGGCCCAGGCCTTGGCGACGTTGTCCAGCCACTTCTGCGGCGGGTTGGTCGCCGCGTCCAGCAGCTTCTCCTTCGACCCGAAGTAGTGGTACACCAGCGCGGGATCGACGTCGGCGGCCCGGGCGATCGCGCGGATGGTGGTGCCGGCCCAGCCGTGTTCGGCGAACTCGTCGCGGGCGGCGGCCACGATCCGCGCGGCCAGCACCCCGCGTTCATCTCGCGGACCGGGAGTTATCGATCTCTTCGCCATGAGTTTCATCGTAGCGTGAGTTTCCTCTTGCGTTGAGACTAATTTCAACGTAGCGTGAGACTAGTCTCAACGGGCCGTGAAAATAAGGAGCAGGCCATCATGTACACCTACGACATCGACACCGCGGCCATGTTCGAAGACCGCACCGACCAGTTCGCGAAGTTCGGCATCCCACTCGACGACATCGAGCGGGCCCGCTCGGCCGTCGACGACATGTGGACCGACGCGCCAGGCGGCTGGGTCTATGAATGGTCAAGCCTGGCAAGCGAATACGCCACACGCGGCGAACACCGGATGGCCTCCCTCATCTACGGGTGTGCCAAGTTTCCCTGCCTCACCGACCCGGCGCGCACCAAGGCGATGCAGCATCAACTCGAGCAATTTCAGTTGGCCGCCGACGATTTTCCGGTGCACTTCGAGCGGCGCATCATCACCGTCGGATACCGCGGCGCGTCCGTCGAGGTGCCGGTACACCTGTACGCGGCCGACGACGACTACCCGGCCCGGCCGGTGCTGATCGCCAGCGGCGGAGTGGATACCTGGAAGATGGACATCCACCCCTGGTGGGTCGCATTCACCCAGGGCGCGGGCGTGACCACGATGGCCTTCGACCACCCCGGCACCGGTGAGACCGCGGTTCCGCTCGACGAGCACGCCGACGAGGTGATCCGCGGCCTCGCCGACTACGCGCGGACGCTGGGCGACGGCCGGGTGGCTCACTTCGGCGCGTCGTTCGGCGGCAACTTCTCCGCGATGTCCGGGCTGTCCGGAATCGTCGATGCCGCAGTCGATCTCGGTGGCCCGCTTGTCGCCGCGTTCGGTCCGGAGAATCTCGTGCGGCTGCCCTACGGCATGCATGACATCCTGGGCAACGCCATGCACTGGGACCATTCCCCCACCCTCGACGAGCTCAGCGCCGGCATGGGGCGCCTCAACCGTGCGAATCTTCTTGCCCAGCAGCTCAATTCGCCGATGCTGGTGATCAACGGGGCCGACGACTACTTCATCCCGCAGTCCGACACGCTGGACTTCCGGGGCCGCCGCGACACCGAGGTGCACCTGATCGAGGGCACCGGCCACGTCGCCATAAGCAAGGCCCCTGAGGTGGTGCCCAAGATCATCGCCTGGGTGCGCGGGCAAATGGCATCGCCGGCGCGGTGAAGCACCCGGCTTGTTTGCCGAACCCCAGGAAATCGCCTTATGGATAACGGTTTTCTTCGCAGGCTCAGCCCAAGCGAGCCATCGCGAGGCCGTCACCCAACCCGGCGCGGTCCGCCGCCGATGAGTATGTTTTGGCCATGGCTTCCAACGACGCAGAGAACCGCAATTGGTCGGAGGGTGACGTCCCGGATCAGAGCGGCCGCGTCGTCGTCGTCACCGGCGCCAACACCGGCATCGGCTATGAGGCGGCGGCCGTACTGGCCTACCGCGGCGCCCACGTCGTGCTTGCGGTGCGCAACCTGGAGAAGGGCAACGCGGCGCTGTCGCGCATCGTCGCCGCCAGCCCGCGCGCGGATGTCACGCTGCAGCAGCTGGATCTGACCTCGCTGGACGCCATCCGGTCGGCCGCCGAGGCGCTGCGCTCGGCCTACCCGCGCATCGACCTGCTGATCAACAACGCCGGGGTGATGTGGACGCCCAAGCAGGTCACCGCGGACGGCTTCGAATTGCAGTTCGGCACCAATCATCTGGGCCACTTCGCGCTGACCGGGCTGCTGCTAGACAGCCTGCTGGTGGTGCGGGACTCGCGGGTGGTGACGGTCAGCAGCCTCGGCCACCGGCTGCGGGCCGCGATCCACTTCGACGACCTGCACTGGGAACACCGATACGACCGCATCGCCGCGTACGGGCAATCCAAACTGGCCAACCTGCTGTTCACCTACGAACTGCAGCGCCGGCTGGCCGCCAAGGCCGACGCGAAGACCATTGCGGTCGCGGCACACCCGGGCGGCTCCAACACCGAGCTGGCCCGCAACCTGCCCGGCGTCTTCCGGCCGGTGAAGGCCGTGCTGGGGCCGGTGCTGTTCCAGAGCCCGGCCATGGGCGCGCTGCCGACACTGCGGGCGGCCACCGATGCGGCCGTGCAGGGCGGGCAGTACTACGGCCCGTCCGGCTTCCTCGAGCAGCGTGGCCGTCCGAAGCTGGTCGAGTCCAGCGCGCAGTCCCACGACGAGGAGTTGCAACGTCGGCTCTGGGCTGTCTCCGAAGAACTCACCGGCGTCAGCTTCCCCGTCTGACGCGGGAGATAATGGCTCCGATGCGCTCAGTCGCCGAACATCAGCGGGTCGTCACCGAGTTGATTCGCGCGCGGCCGCCGGTCGCGGTGCCGCTGACCGAGGCCCAGGGACTGGTCCTGGCCGAGGACGTGGTGGCGCAGCTGGCTTTGCCGGTCTTCGACAACTCCGCGATGGATGGCTACGCGGTGCGCGCCGAGGACACATCGGACGCCACGCCCGAACGGCCGGTGGTGTTGCCCGTCGCCGAGGACATACCGGCCGGGCGCACCGACGAACTGACGCTGCGGCCCGGGACGGCCCACCGCATCATGACGGGCGCGCCGCTGCCGGCCGGGGCGACGGCCGTGGTTCCGGTGGAGGACACCGACGGCGGCGTGGACGCGGTGGCGATCCGCGCGCCCCGCGACGCCGGCAAGCACATCCGCCGCGCGGGCGAGGACGTCTCCCCCGGCACCACCGTGCTGCGCCGCGGTCAGGTCGTGACGCCGGCCGTGCTCGGCTTGGCGGCCGCGCTGGGCATCGCCGAGTTGCCGGTGATCCCGCGCCAGCGGGTGCTGGTCATCTCGACCGGCTCGGAGCTGGTGACACCGGGCACCGCGCTGCTGCCGGGGCAGATCTACGAGTCCAACTCGATCATGCTGGCCGGGGCCGTCCGGGACGCGGGTGCCGAGCTGGTCGCCGTCGCGACCGCGGAAGACGAAGTGGCCCAATTCAGTTCGATCATCGACCGATATGCGGGCGACGCCGACCTGATCATCACCAGCGGCGGCGTCAGCGCCGGCGCCTACGAGGTGGTCAAGGACGCGTTCGGGCGCGAGGGCGACCAGGGCGTGGAGTTCGTCAAGGTCGCCATGCAGCCGGGCATGCCGCAGGGCGTGGGACGGGTGGCCGGCGCGACGATCGTCACGCTGCCCGGCAACCCGGTTAGCGCGCTGGTGTCCTTCGAGGTGTTCATCCGGCCCGCGCTGCGCAGGGCGATGGGCCTGCCGGACCCGGACCGCCCGCACCGGACCGCGGTGCTCGCCGAGTCGCTGACGTCGCCACGCGGCAAGCGCCAGTTCCGTCGCGCGGTGCTCAACGACGACGCCGGCACGGTCACCAGTTACGGGCCACCGGCGTCACATCACCTGCGGTGGCTGGCGTCGGCGAACGGGCTGCTGGACATCCCCGAGGACGTCGTCGAGGTGCCCGAGGGGAGCCGGCTGCAGGTGTGGGATCTGCGCTAGCCCGCGGGCGTGGCGACGTCCCGGTGGAAGTCGTCGGCGTGGGCGAAGGCCGGGGTGCAGCGGATCGCGATGGCGACGATCGCCATCATCACCGGAATGGTGACCAACGCCGCCGACAGCCCCACCCGGCCGGACAGGTGGCCGATCAGCGGCGGCCCCAACAGGTAGCCCAGCCAACCGACCGCGGCCACGATGGCGATCGCCGATCCGGAGCCGCTCGCGCCGTAGGCCGCGCTGAAGGCGGTGGGCACCAGCAGCGCCACACCGACGCCCAGCGCGGCGAAACCGAGCACGCTGATCCAGGCGCTGGCGGCCACCAGCGTGACACTCATGCCCGCGACGGCCACCAACGCCAGCGCCGGCAGCAGCCGGCGGCTCGACACCCGGGCGTGCAGCAGGGGCGCGCCGAACCGGGTGATCACCATCGCACACGTGTAGGCGGCGTAGCTCAGCGCAGCGACGGTCGGGCCGGCGCCGATCACGTTGCGCAGATAGTTGGCCGACCAGTCGGTGGCGGCGCCCTCGCAGAGAAAAGACGCGAACGCCACGGCCGCCAGGATCGCCACCGCCGGCGTCATCCAGGCCCGCTTGCCCCGGTCCGGGTCCGGCGACGCGGCAACGGAATCCGCCGCGTCGGGCATCAGGTTGCGGGTCAGCGGTTCCACCACGATCAGGACGACCAACCCCAGCACCGTCAGCTGGGCGGTCAGGCCGACACCCGCGCCGACGCACGCCGCACCGATCAGGGCGCCCACCAACGTCCCGACGCTCCACATGCCGTGGAACCGCGCCATGATCGGAGCCCTGGCGAGCCGCTCCACCGTGCCCGCCTGGGTGTTCATCGCGACATCGAGGGCCCCCTGGAACAGCCCCCACAGCGCCAGCGCACCGAACAGCGCGGCCGCGGATCCGGACAGGCCCACCGTCGCTCCGGCCGCGACATAGCCGGCCACCGTGACCGGGATCAGCCGGTGGCTGCCCCAGCGGGGCAGCGCCCAGTGGCTGAGCAGCGTGGCCACCACCGAGCCCAGGGGCGCGCCGAACAGCGCCGTGCCCAGCGCCGCGTCGGAAAGGCCGAGCTCGGCTTTGACGTGGGGAATGTGGGCGGCCCAGGACGAGAACACCAGACCGTGCGCGATGAAGACGGCGGTGACCGTGGCTTTCGCCCGGCGCAACTGCGTTGCCCGCCGATCATTCGATTGCATGTCGAAGCAGAGCGTTCCCTCCGCGGCCGTCTACGAATCAGCCGGGCGCTCCGTAAGATGGCCGCGTGGCACGACGCCCCCGCACTATCGGCCCCTCTGCTCAGGACCCGGGCTTCAGCCCGCAACACGCGCTGGAGTTGGTGCGCTCCGCGGTCCCACCGGTGCATCCGGCCGGGCGGCCGTTCATCGGCGCCGGTCTGGCGCTGGCGCTGGTCGGCCGCAGGCACCGATGGGTGCGACGGGCGGGCCTGCTGGCCGCCGGGGCCTGCGCGGGGTTCTTCCGTCACCCGCCGCGGGTGCCGCCCACCCGGTCCGGCGCGATCGTCGCACCCGCCGACGGCGAGATCTGCGTGATCGACTTCGCCGCCCCGCCCGCCGAACTGAGCATGGGCGCCGCGCCGCTGCCGCGGGTCAGCATCTTCCTGTCGCTGCTGGACGCCCACGTGCAGCGCGCTCCGGTCAGCGGCGAGGTGGTCGCCGTGCAGCACCGGCCGGGCCGATTCGGCTCGGCCGACCTGGCCGCGGCGAGCACCGAGAACGAACGCACCAGCCTGCACCTGCGCACCGCCGGCGGCGCGGACGTCGTCGCGGTGCAGGTCGCCGGGTTGCTGGCCCGGCGCATCATCTGCGACGCGCACGTCGGCGACAAGCTGTCGATCGGTGACACCTACGGCCTGATCCGGTTCGGCTCCAGGTTGGACACCTACCTGCCGCCGGGCTCCGAGCCGCTGGTGAAGGTGGGTCAGCGCGCGATCGCCGGCGAGACCGTTCTCGCCGAGCTGCCATGATCAGCAAGCCGCGCGGACGGCCGGCGGTCAACCTGCAGATCCTGCCCAGCGCGATGACGGTGCTCTCCGTGTGCGCGGGGCTGACCTCGATCCGGTTCGCCCTCGAACACCAGCCCAAGGCCGCGATGGCGCTGATCGCGGCGGCCGCCATCCTGGACGGACTCGACGGGCGGGTGGCCCGGATCCTGGACGCCCAGTCCCGGATGGGCGAGGAGATCGACTCGCTGGCCGACGCGGTGAACTTCGGCGTGACCCCGGCGATCGTGCTCTACGTGACGCTGCTGACCACGTCGCCGGCCGGCTGGGTGGTGATCCTGCTCTACGCGGTCTGCGTGGTGCTGCGGCTGGCGCGATTCAACGCGTTGCAGGACGACGGCAGCCAGCCGTCCTACGCGCACGAGTTCTTCGTCGGCATGCCCGCGCCGGCCGGCGCGATCTCGATGATCGGTCTCATCGGGCTCAAGCTGCAGTTCGGTGACGGTTGGTGGACGTCGCCACTGTTCCTGTGCATCTGGATCAGCGGTACCTCGATCCTGATGGTCAGCAAGATCCCGATGCGCAAGATGCACGCGGTCGCGGTGCCGCCGAGTTGGGCGGCGCCGCTGCTGGCGGTCCTGGCGATCTGCGCGGCGGCCGCGGTGCTGGCGCCCTATGTCTTGATCTGGGTGATCATCGTCGCCTACCTGTGCCACGTGCCGTTCGCCATCCGCAACTCGCGCTGGCTGGCCGCGCACCCCGAGGCGTGGGACGACGCACCCAAGCAGCGCCGCGCCACCAGGCGGGCGATCCGCCGGGCGCAGCCCAACCGCCGGTCGGTGGCGCGGCTGGGCCTGCGCAAGCCGGGTAGGCGCCTGCCGTGAGTCGCTCCGGCGACGATGTACACCGCGCCGGCTCGGCCCGTCAGCTCACGCTGACCGCCCGGCTGAACACCTCCGCCGTCGATTCCCGCCGTGGTGTCGTTCGGCTGCATCCGAATGCCATTGCCGCACTAGGCATTCGGGAATGGGATGCGGTGTCGCTGATCGGGTCGCGCACCACGTCGGCCGTAGCCGGTCTGGCCGGCCCGGACACGCCGGTCGGCACCGTGCTGCTGGACGACGTGACGCTGTCCAACGCGGGACTGCGCGAGGGCACCGCGGTGGTGGTCGCCACGGTCACCGTCTACGGCGCGCGGTCGGTGACCCTGTCCGGCTCGGCGCTGGCCACCCAGTCGGTCACGCCGGTCACGCTGCGACAGGCCTTGCTGGGCAAGGTGATCACCGTCGGTGATGCCGTCTCGCTGCTGCCCCGCGACCTGGGCCCGGGCACCTCGACGTCGGAGGCCACCCGCGCGCTGGCCACCGCGGTCGGCATCAGCTGGACCTCGGAGCTGCTGACGGTCACCGGCGTCGACCCCGAGGGGCCGGTGAGCGTGCAGCCCAACTCGCTGGTCACCTGGGGCACCGGCGTGCCATCCGGCGCCGGGGCCGCGCCGCGGATTTCGGTCGAAGTCGCCAGGCCGGAGATGGTGGTCGAGGAACTGAAAGGCACTCAGCCACAGGCGGCCAAGCTCGTCGAATGGCTCAAGCTCGCGCTCGACGAACCGCATCTGCTCAAGGCATTGGGTGCCGACGCCAACCTCGGCGTGCTGGTGTCGGGCCCGGCCGGGGTGGGCAAGGTGACGCTGGTGCGGGCGGTGTGCGGCGACCGCAGGCTGGTCACCCTGGACGGCCCCGAGGTCGGCGCGCTGGGCGCCGAGGACCGGCTCAAGGCAGTGGCCTCGGCGGTGCAGACCGTCCGCGACGGTGGCGGCGTGCTGCTGATCACCGACGTCGACGCCCTGCTGCCGGCCACCGCCGAGCCGGTGGCCTCGCCGATCCTGGGCGAACTGCGTAACGCGGTCGCCAGCGAGGGCGTCGCGCTGATCGCCACCTCCGCGCGACCCGACCAGCTCGACGCCCGGCTGCGGGCCCCCGACCTGTGCGACCGCGAGCTGGGCCTGCCGCTTCCCGACGCCGGCACCCGCAAAGCCCTGCTGGAGTCGCTGCTGCGCAACGTTCCCACCGGCGAACTCGATCTCGATGAAGTAGCTTCGCGTACACCGGGTTTCGTCGTCGCCGACCTGGCCGCACTGGTACGGGAGGCGGCGTTGCGTGCGGCGTCGCGAGCCAGCGCCGACGGCCGCCCACCTGAACTGAAACAAGAGGACCTGGTCGGTGCGCTCACCGTCATCCGGCCGCTGTCCCGCTCGGCCAGTGAGGAAGTCAGCGTCGGCAACATCACCCTCGATGACGTCGGCGACATGGCCGAGGCCAGGCAGGCGCTGACCGAGGCCGTGTTGTGGCCGTTGCAGCACCCGGACACGTTCGCCCGGCTGGGTGTCGAGCCGCCGCGCGGGGTCCTGCTGTACGGGCCGCCGGGCTGCGGCAAGACCTTCATCGTGCGGGCGCTGGCCAGCACCGGGCAGCTCTCCGTGCACGCCGTCAAAGGCTCCGAACTGATGGACAAATGGGTCGGCAGCTCGGAAAAGGCTGTGCGCGAACTGTTTCGCCGTGCCCGGGATTCAGCGCCGTCGCTGGTCTTCCTCGACGAGGTGGACGCGCTGGCGCCGCGGCGCGGGCAGAGCTTCGATTCGGGCGTGACCGATCGAGTGGTGGCCGCGCTGCTGACCGAGCTGGACGGTGTCGACCCGCTGCGCGACGTGGTCGTGCTGGGCGCCACCAACCGCCCGGATCTCATCGACCCCGCACTGCTGCGCCCGGGCCGGCTGGAGCGGCTGGTCTTCGTCGAGCCACCGGACGCCGCGGCCCGCGGCGAAATCCTGCGCACGGCAGGCAAATCCATTCCGCTGAGCGCCGACGTCGATCTGGACGAGGTGGCGGCCGGACTTGACGGCTACAGCGCCGCCGACTGCGTGGCATTGCTGCGGGAGGCCGCGCTCACCGCGATGCGCCGCTCCATCGACGCCACCGACGTGACGGCCGCCGACCTCGCGGCGGCGCACGAAAACGTCCGCCCCTCTTTGGATCCCACGCAGGTCGAAGCGCTACGGGCGTTCGCCAAAGCTTTGTAGCACGGCCAGCGCCGACGCCGCCACGTCCTTTTCCAGCCAGCCCGGCATCGGGTCGTCGTGCGCGTGGCGCCGCACCACGGCGTAGGGCAGGTCGGCCACCGCCCGCGCGACGGCGTCGACGGATCGCGGCTTGGCATTGCCATAGAGTTGACGGGCCAATGCCGCGACGCGCTGGTTCAGTGGGGCGTTCATACCGGCGAGCGTCCGCTGGAATGCCTCGTCGGGCTCCTCGTCGAGCAGGTCGCCGGGCCGGATCGTCAACAACAGCCGCGCATCGTCGGGCAGAGCGCGCGCGAAGCCGACGGCGGCCACGGCCATCGCCACGGCGGTGGCCGTCGCGGTATCGCCCTCGGCCGCCAGCGCCCGCGCTTGGAAGCGTTCGAGGGCCCGCAGCCACGCCGCGGTCAGGATGCCGTCGCGGTTGCCGAACCGGTGATACAACGTGCCCGCCGGCGCGCCACTGGCTTTCGCGATGGCGGCCACGCCGGCCGCGCGCGGGCCGCCGTCGAGCACCAGCGCCCGGGCGGCGTCGAGAATCACATCGGTTTCATGCTTCCGCGGAGGTGCCATGATCTAGTACATTCCTTCTATATGGAACGATTACCCTATATCGATGAGCATGCCATAACCATCGACGCCAACCGCGAAGACACGTGGTCGGCGCTGCTGCGGGTGCTGTGCCGCGACCCGCGCGACCCGTCGACCGTGCCCTTCGGCTTCGTCCTGGACGAGGCCCGACCACCGTCGCGATTTGCGCTCAAGGGACGCCACTGGTTCGCCGGCTACCGATGGGTCTTCGAGCTGGACGCGCTCGACGGCTCCCCCCACACCCGGCTGCGGGCGGCCACCTGGGCGGACTTCCCCGGCATCCGCGGCAAGGCCTACCGTGCGCTGGTGATCGGCACCGGCGCGCACCGCATCGTCGTGCGGCAAACCCTGAAACGTGTTGCGGCAGCGGTGCTTGACGCGCGCGCCCAGACCGGCGAAACCGCGGCCGATTACGTGGACGTCTTCGAAGTGCCGATCCCCGCCGGCGACGCGCGCACGGCCGAACAATCTTTTCGCGACGGCCTCGGCGACAGGGCGGGCGCGGGCGGAAGGCTCGTGTTGTGGGTCCACCGCAACGTGCTGCGGTTGCGCCTGGGCCCGGCCCGCTCCGCCGGTCACCTGATCGGTTGGTCGATCGTCCGGTCGGATCCCGACGAACTGGTGTTGGCGACGCGCGGGCCGCTGATGCGCGGGGAGCTGACGCTGCGCCGCCAGGACGGCAGGCGGGCGGTGCTCACCACCCGCCTGCACTATCGCCGCCGCATCGCCGCAACGGCGGTCTGGGCGCTGATCGGTCCGTTGCATCGGGTCGTGGCGCCACGGCTGATGCGGCGCAGCGCCCGCCGGGGTCGCACCGCGGCGGCGCGAGCCTGATTTGCAGTTAACTGCAATCTTGCCTACAACTGCATATAGTGGCTATGGTGGCCATTCAGGGGCGGCAACGAATCGAGGGATCCCTGATGACGGCCACGGAAAAGACGGCACTTGCCGTGCACGAGTTCATGAACGATCCGATCGGCTTCTTCGGCCAGTCCTACACGCAGATGCACAGCATCGGCCGCCCCGAGCTGGAAGAGCTGCAGCGCCAGGCCATGCGCATCCGCTTCGCCGAGCACTATCAAAGCATCGAGATCCTGCGCAAGCTCGCCGACCGACTGGGCATCAGCGCGCTCGATCAATTCAATGACGTCGTGCCGCTGCTGTTCTCGCATACCGCCTTCAAGTCCTACCCGGCGGCGCTGATCGACAAGAAGCGCTTCGACCTGATGACCAAGTGGCTGGACAAGCTCACCAGCTACGACCTGGCCGGCGTGGACACCACCGGCTGCACCGGGATCGACGACTGGATAGATCGTCTCGACGCACAGAGCCCGCTGGAGGTCATCACCTCCAGCGGGACCACCGGCACCATCTCGATCCTGCCCAAGGACAAGCGCGGCGCCGAAGAAGGCATGACGCTGTGGAAGATCTGCCTATTTCAGGCTTTTGGTCGCGAACCGACCGAGGCGGAGCTTAACCCGTCGGTCGACGTGGTGTGGCCCAACTTCGCCAGCGGCAAGCTCGGCCATCTGCGCATCGCCGACATGATCAAGCGGGGTTTCACCGGCGGCGACGAGACCAGATTTCACGCGCTGTATCCCTTTGCGGTGGACACGGATCTGATGTTCCTGGCCTCCAAGATGCGTGCGGCGGCGTCGCGTGGCGAACTCGATCGGCTCGAGATCGATCCGACGCTCGCCGACCGCAAGGACGAGTTCATCGCGATGCAGGCGCGCCAGGCCGAGGACATGGATGCGTTCTTCACCCGGATCACCGACCAGCTGCGCGGCAAGCGGGTGTTCATGCTGGGCACCTACCACCTGATGTACGACATCGCCAAGGCCGGACTGGACCGCGGCGTGCGCAACGTCTTCTCTCCCGACTCGGCGATTCTCACCGGCGGCGGCATGAAAGGCGTTGCGCTGCCGGATGATTTCATGGAGGTCATCAAAGATTTCCTTGGGGTCGACCGCATTCAGGTCGGCTACGGCTTCTCCGAATCGAGCACCTTTCACTGGGGATGCAGCCAGGGCCGCTATCACGTGGCGCCGTGGGTCATCCCATTCGTGCTGGATCCCGACACCAGCGAGCCGCTGCCCAGGACCGGGGTTCAGACCGGCCGCGCCGCCGTGTACGACATCCTGCTGCGCGCCCACTGGGGTGGCGTCATCTCCGGCGACGAGGTCACGATCGACTGGGATCTGCACTGTCCGTGCGGGCAGGCCAGCGTCGCGTTCGAGAACGACATCATCCGCTACAGCGAGAAGCAGGGCGTTGAGGACGACCGGATCACCTGCGCCGCAACGCAAGAGGTGCACGACGAGGCGGTCAACTTCATGAAGGGCGTGGAGCTGTGATCGCCTATACCGTCCCGCTGTTCTTGCGCGGCCGGGTCATCACCGACGATCTGGTGCCATTCGAGACCCGCATCGGCGCCTCGCAATTCCAGGCGCCGGACATGAGCAAGCACGTCGAGCGCCTGCCGCTGAAGAGCCCCGGCCAGATGAGCGACCTCTACGAGCTGAGCTTCGACGAGATCCTCGACGTCCTCGCCGCCCTCGGCGACGCGCTGAACTTCGAAACGAACACCCACCTGCAGGAGGCCTATGAGGCCTCGCTGGTTGCCAACGTGTTGCCGGCGGAGATGCTCAAGAACAGCTATCGCGTTCTGCCGCCGCTGTTTTCCCGCGCCAATGTCACCGAGATCGCCGACACCCAGGTCGGGCTCGATTACCTGAACGGTTGGGTGCCGCACACGCTGAGCGACGGCCGCGAATTGCGAGTGCGTGCGTTCGGGTCGCGCGTGCTGCACATCCCGGCGGGCAACGGCGGACTGGTCTCGGCGGTGACCATCCTGCGTTCGGTGATTACCCGCTCCGACGTCATCATCAAGGCGCCGTCCAACGATCCCCTGACCGCGATCGCCATCGCCCGCACCCTGGCCGACGTCGCACCGGACCACCCGATCACCAGGCATCTGGCCGTCGGCTACTGGAAGGGCGGCGATCTGGCCGTCGAGGAAACGCTTTACCAGCCCCACCACATCGAAAAGATCGTGGCCTGGGGCGGATTGGCGTCGGTCAGGCACGTGACCCGCTACATTCAGCCCGGCCTGGAGCTGATCGCACTGGACCCCAAACGCAGCTCGACCATCATCGGTGCCGAGGCATTCACCGACGACGAGACCCTGCGCGAGGTCGCCCGCCGCGCGGCGATCGACATCGGCGTGGCCAACCAGGAAGGCTGTGCCAACGCCCGGGTCATTTACGTGCTCACCGGAACCGACGGCGCGGGCCTGGCCAACGCCAACCGGCTCGGCGAACTGATCTACCGCGAACTTGTCCGCCTGCCCGCGGTCGTCAGCACCGCGCCGCGCTACCCCGACCGTGAACTGCTCGACCATGTCGAGGCCTCGCGAATGGCTGAGGATTTCTATCGCGTGGTCGGCGGCGAGCAACGCGAGGGTGCCATCGTCGTCTCTCAAATCGACGAACCGGTCGATTATTCGCCGATGTTGTCGGGGCGTGTCGCCAACATCGTCCCGGTGGATAGCATCGACAAAGTGACCGCCGCCGTGACTGCCTACACGCAGACCATCGGCATCTATCCCGAATCGCTCAAGCGCCGGCTGCGCGACACCCTGCCGTTGTTCGGCGCGCAGCGACTGACCAGCCTGGGATATGCCTGCAGCGTGGCACTCGCGATGCCGCAGGACGCCATCGAGCCGATCCGGCGGATGTGCAAATGGATCGTCGACGAGGAATGCGATCCTAGCGTCGTCGTCCCGCTGTGGCAGGCCGCACCGGCATGACCGACCGCCCCACCGCACTTCGGGTCATCGACGGAATCGACATGTCCGGCAAGACATGTGTCGTCACCGGCGCGTCGTCGGGGTTGGGCCGCGAGTCGGCCCGGGCGCTCGCCGCCGCGGGGGCGCACGTCATCCTGGCCGCCCGCAATCGCGACGCGCTCGCGGAGACGGCCCAGTGGATCGCGGCCGAGATACCCGGCGCCCACACCTCGACGGTGCAGCTCGACCTCACCGCGCTGTCCAGCGTTCGCGCGGCGGCGAGCGCGATCGCTGACATCACGCCGGTGGTGCACGTGTTGATGAACAACGCAGGCGTCATGTTCACCCCGTTCGGCCGCACCCGGGACGGCTTCGAACTGCAAATAGGGACAAACCATTTCGGGCACTTCGAACTCACCCGGTTGCTCGTCCCCCACCTCGCCGCCGCCGGCGGAGCGCGGGTGGTGATCCTGTCCTCGGGCGGCCATGTGATGGGTGACGTCGACTTCGACGATCCCAACTGGGAGCGCCGCGACTACGACAAGTTCGTCGCCTACGGCGCCGCCAAGACCGCCAACGTCCTGCACGCGGTGGAGGCCGACCGGCGCCTGGGTGAATTCGGGATCCGCTGCTACGCGGTGCATCCCGGCACGGTGGCCACCTCGCTCGCGCGCTACATGTCCCGCGAGGACTTCTCCCAGCTGCGTAAGTTCGCCGTCGAAAACAGCCCCGAGCCCTCCGACGGCTTGCTCGACTTCGTCATGCCCGAACAGGGCGCGGCCACCCAGGTGTGGGCCGCCGTCAGCCCCGACCTGTCCGGCCGCGGCGGCCTCTACCTGGAAGACTGCGCGGTCAGCGCGGCGGCACCGCACGCCCGCGACGAGCGGCGCGCCGGCGAATTGTGGGACCTCTCCGAGAAGCTCTGTGGCACACCATGAGTAGGATAGAGCGGCGCAAACGCGAGGTGCGCGAGCGGATCCTCACGGCCGCCTTCGACCTGTTCTTGGATCACGGCGTCGGGACCACCACCATCGAGGAGATCTGCGAACGCGCCGACGTGGCGAACCGAACGTTCTTCAATCATTTCGCCACCCGGCAGGACATGATCCGCGCCCTGGCCGAGCAGCGGCTGGTCAACCTGCACGACGTGGTGTTCGATCGTGCCGACGAGGCGATCCCGGCGCGGCTTGTCGGCGTGTTCGACGACATCGCCGCGACGCTGGCCGGATCGGGCGACACCTACCGCGAGATGATCGGGGAGATGCTGGCCACCAGCGGCTACGGCATCCAGCGCGGATCCAATCTGCACAACACGTTTGTCGAGCTGGTCAAGGAGGGGGTGGCGCGCGGCGAGGTGAGTGCGCGCCACGACGCACAAACCTTGGCGGACATCATGGTTGGCGCCCTGTCCGGGGGCATCCTCAACTGGACTCTGGACCGGACCTATTCGCTGGACAGCAACCTGCACAACCTCGGTGCCGCATTGGCCGAGTTACTGACAGCGGACGCCGGTTCATAGCTCGGGAAGCGGCGTCCAGTCGCGGGACAGCTGTGCGGTGAAGCGCGGCGCACGACGATCGAGGAAGGCGGCGACGCCCTCGGCGGCGTCGGTGCCGCCCATCACCCGTTCGTGCAGCAGGGTTTCCAGCGCCGCGACCTGTCGCGGCGTGTAGCGATTGATCGCGCTGTCCCACAGCAGGCGCTTGCACAGCGCCGCCGACATCGGCGCCACGTTGACGGCGATGTCGCGGGCGATGGTCAGCGCATGGTCGAGCACCCGCTCGGCGGGCAACGCGCGGCTGGCGACACCGAGCGCGGCCGCCTCGACACCGTCGAACGTGCGCCCGGTGAGCAGGATGTCGGCGGCGACCCCCAGGGTGGTCAACTGGGTCAGCGTCCAGTGCGCCATGCAGTCGGGCAGCACACCCCGGCGCACCTGCACCACACCGTATTTCGCGTCCTCAGCGACGATGCGGATGTCGGCCTGCAGCGCGATGGTCAGCCCGATGCCGACGGCGTGGCCGTTGACCGCGGCGATCACCGGTTTGCGCAACTCGAACGCCGCCGGGGTGATCGGCGAGGCCGAGAACGTGCCTTTGGGGCCGGGGTCCGCGGGCGCGTCGAACGGGCTTGCGTCGGCGGAGAAATCGGCCCCGGCACAAAAGGCGCGCCCGGCGCCGGTCAGCACGATGGCCCGGACGTCGTCGTTGTCGTCGCACTCCCGGTACGCGCGGCCCAGCAGCCCGCCCATCTCGGCGGTGTAGGCGTTGAGCCGTTCGGGCCGATTGAGCGTCAGTACCGCCACGCCCGAATCGATTTCGACGGTCAGGTCGGTGCTCATGGCAGGGCGGGCACCCGGTGCAGGGCGCCGATCATGTCGGCGACGTCCGCGGGGCGCGGGGTGTAGCCCGGGAAGTAACAGCACACCTCGTCGGCGTGCTCGCCGAACCGGGCGGCGATCTGCTCAGCACACTGCTCTGGCATTCCCACGATCCCGATCCGGGCCACCATCTCGTCGGTGATCAGCCCACGCATCTCGGCGAAGCGGCCCTGCTTGGACAGCGCGTTGAGTTCGGGCTGGACGCCGTCCCAACCCTCGACCTGCAGCACGGGCAGGTACGCAGGCGTGGAGCCGTAAAACGCGATGAGGGAGGCCACCCCGTCCATCGCGGTCGCCAGGTCGGCCTCGTCGCGGCCGACGGCCACCATGGCCTGGGCGATGATCTGAAACCCATTCAACGTACGCCCCGAGCGGCGCAGCCCCTCGTCGATGGCGGGCACCGTGCGTTCGGCGAAGTGACGGGCGCTGTTGAACGGCATCACCAACAGGCCGTCGGCAACCTCGGCGGCGGTGCGCGTCATCACCGGCCCCAGCGCACCCAGCAGCACCGGCGGTGGTCCGAACGGGTTGGGGCCGGGATTGAAGTTGGGCGCCATGATGGTGTGCGTATAGAACTCGCCGCGGAAGTCCAAGCGGGCCTTGCCTTCCCACGCGGCGAAGATCGCCTTGATCGCGCCGATGGCTTCGGCCATCCGCGGCGCGGGCCTGTCCCAGCTGCTGCCATAGCGCTTCTCGATGTGCGCCTTGATCTGCGAGCCCAGGCCGAGCCGGAACCGGCCGCCGCTTTGGAGCTGCAGATCGTAGGCGGAGTGCGCCATGTGTAACGGGCTGCGCGGCGGCGCGATCGCCACGTTGGTCATCAGGTCCAGGCCCGTCGTTCCGGCGGCGATCAGCAGCGGGAAGAAGACGTCGTGCTGGCCCTCGAAGGTGAACAACCCGTCCGCGCCCGTCGCGGCGATCTCGGCGGCACTCGCCGCCGCCTGCACCGGTGAACCGCTGACCTGAAGCTGTACCTTCATACACCCGTCCTATTTGCCAACCACGCCGGTCATTCGGAAAGCTGAAACTCCACCACTTCGGCGACCGCGTCCACGGCCTCGCGCAGCGCGATCAGTCGGTCGGCGGCCGTCGGCGCCGACAGCACCGAATAGCGATCGGCGGTGCCGATCGGGATCCGAGATGCCAACGCGAACAAGCGCTTTCCCGCCGGACCGCCCCGGTCGTCGCCCAGGATCACCTCGCGGCCGGGGAGCTTGATGTCGCGCGCCTGCGCGATCCGCTCGAACAGTGCCATGGCCCGGTCTTCGACGTCGAGCAGCTGATCGTCCGTCACCGCAGCGCCGGGCTCGTCGGGCCACGGCGTGACCCTCGCCCGGGGATACGGGTCGTCGGGTAACCACTCCGACACCCGAATACGATCCCCGGTACGGCAATTCAGCACGTATCGGCCGGCGCCTTGGTCGACGCACTCGGTGATTCGGGACAGGACCCCGACGTCGCAACGCGCATCGCCGCCACCGACCTCACGCCCGCGCGAGATCAGCACCACCCCGAACGGGTCGCCGGTGTCCATGCAGTGCCGCACCAGCGCGCCATAGCGTGGCTCGAAGATCCGCAACGGCAGGTCGTGGTCGGGCAGCAGCGCCGACTCCAGCGGAAACATCGCCAGTTCAAGGGGTTCCGTCATCAGATTTCCAGTTCGGCCACCAGCGCATCGACGACCGCACGCAGGTCGCCGTCGTGTTCCTCGGCCACCCGGCGCTGCCGCTGGTAGGAGGCACCCTGCCGGGGGATGTCGGCCACCGCGGCCAGCTCGTCGACGCAGTTCAACTTCCTGGCCACCGGCTCCAGCCGGTTCAGCACGTCGTCGAGATCATCGGTGACCAAGCGCTCGTTGCTGTCGGCGTCCAGGATGATCACCGCGTCCAGGCCGTAGCGGGCGGCGCGCCACTTGTTCTCCTGGTTGTGCCAGGGCGGCATGCTCGGCAGCGACTCGTCGGCTTCCAGCCGGCGATCCAGATCGACCACCAGGCAGTGCGTCAGCGCGACCAGCGCACCCAGCTCGCGCAGGTTGGACACGCCGTCGCAGATCCGCATTTCGATCGTACCCAGGTGCGGGGAAGGCCTGATGTCCCAACGGACTTCGTCGACGTGGTCGATGATGCCGGTCTTCTTCTGGTCGTAGACGAAGCGTTCGAATTCCGCCCACGTCTGAAATTGAAACGGCAGGCCCGCGGTGGGCAGCTGCTGAAACATCATCGCCCGGTTGCTGGCGTACCCGGTGTCCACGCCCGTCCACCACGGCGACGACGCCGACAGCGCCAGCAGGTGCGGGTAGTAGTTCAGCAGCGACGTCATGATCGGCATCACCTTGTTCGGCGACGAGATACCGACGTGCACGTGCACACCCCAGATCAGCATCTGCCGCCCCCACCATTGGGTGCGTTTGATCAGTTCGGCATAGCGCGGGGCGTCGGTCAGCTTCTGAGAAGTCCACTGCGCGAACGGGTGTGCGCCGGCGCAGAACAACTCCATGCCCCGCTCCCGCACGACGCGGCGCGCCGGCCCCAGGGTCTGCCGCAGATCCTCCATGGCCTCGCCCGCGGACTGGCAGATGCCGGTGACCACCTCGACGGTGTTGCGCAGCAATTCCTTGTGGACGCGCGGGTTTTCGCCGATCTCGGCGATCACCGCGGTGGCCTCGTTGCTCAGGTCGCGGGTGTGCGCGTCGACGAGGGCGAACTCCCATTCGACCCCGAGGGTCGGCCGTGCCGAACGGGCGAAGTCGATGTGGGTGTTCGCCCTATTAGCCGGCGCCGATGACACCGCACGCCACCCGCTTGCCGGGGTCACCGGTACTCATCGTCATGTCGTTGGGGCCCGGATTGGTCTGGTTGTTGCTTCCGGCGTTGGCGGAGTTGGCCGCACCGGCGTGGATGATGATTGCGGTCTTCTGCCCGGTGAGCAGATCCTCCATGCCGAACGCGTCCGTGGTGGTCATCAACGTGCCGGAGCCGTCCTGGCGCACCAGCAAGGAGGGCAGGGCTCCACTGGCGGGCTCGGCGGTGTGCCCGGGCGCCTGGAAGTGGTCGCCGGCGGACAGGAAGTCGCCGGGCGCGCCGCCGGTCGGGGCGACCGAGTTGGGCTCGCACTTGCCGACCTTGTGGATGTGCACATCGTGAAAGCCCGGTGTGAGCACGCCGTTGGCGGTCGTCTCGATGGTGACGGTGGCGTAGCCGTTGTTGAATTCGAACATCGCGGTGGCGACCTGGGTGCCGTCCGGCGCCTTCAGGTGCGTGGTGATGCTCGGCGCGGTCGCGGGCCCGGGCTCCGCAGCTTTGGCGGCCGAGGGCGACGGTGATCCGGTCCAGATCGCGGGAGTGGTGCCCGGAACCGATGACACGTGCTCGGGTGACGAGCAGGCACCCAACAGCACGACGCCACCGGCCAGAACCAGAGGCAGCTTACGCATAGCCAGCAGCCTATCGCCTACCTAGCCCGCGACAAGGACGATGACACCCGGCGGCTCGCCACTGAGTGCGGGGATTCGCGGTTCGACGGGCGCGCCCAGATTCTTGCCCACCGCATCGGCGGTGGCGTGCTCGTCGCCGGCGTCGGTGTAGTAGACCGTGGTGGACGAGACGTCGGGCACGGTCATGTTGTCGACCTTGGTGACTTTGAAGCCGGCGGAGGTCAGCTGGTCTTTGGTGCGCGCGGCGACGCCCTCTTTCGAGGAGATGTTGTAGATCTGCACCTCGGCCTGGGTGCCGGCCGGCTTGGCGGTGGGCGACGCCGACGCGGAGCTGGTGGCACTCGCGCTGGACACCGCGGACGCCGAATCGTCGTCAGAGCTCCCGGACGAACCCAGGGCCTGCCAACCGAGCAGCAGGAAAATGACGCCGAGGAACAGCAGCACCATCACCATGGCCCGCAGGGGCAGCCCGGTGGAGTCGGGAACTCGTTCTTTCATCGAGCCCTACTGTAACGAGTCAGGTCACCTCGAAGCCGAGGCGCCGCGCCGCACGTGCCTTCTGCCTGCTGGCGCGCAGCCGGCGCAGCCGTTTCACCAGCATCGGGTCGGCGGCCAGGGCCTCGGGCCGATCGACGAGCGCGTTGAGCACTTGGTAGTAGCGCGTCGCCGACATGGAGAACAACTCCTTGATGGCGTCTTCCTTCACACCGGCGAACTTCCACCACTGGCGCTCGAAGGCCAGGATGTCGTGCTCGCGGCGGGTCAGCCCATCTGCGATCTCAGAGTCGTCCCCCGATCGATTTGCCCGCGCCATGGCGCTGTCCATATCGCTTCCCCTGGACCCTTTCGGCGAATTCCGAACTGCTCGAATGACTTGACTTAGCTATGGGCGTCTTTCGGCGAATATTGAAACACGCGCCAAACCCTCAAGCCGTCATCCAGACCCGCGAGTCGGCCGATTGGCCAAGATTGCCCAGACTCCGATCGCAGGCTGAGCAGCCCACAAGCGTGCGGTAGCTTAGCCGACCATGGCAGTCGTTCCGATCCGCATCGTGGGAGATCCCGTCCTGCATACCCCGACACAGCCGGTGCCGGTCGCTGCCGACGGTTCACTGCCGGCGGATCTGGCCGAGTTGATCGCGAACATGTACGACACCATGGACGCCGCGCACGGGGTGGGGCTGGCGGCCAACCAGATCGGGGTCGGCCTGCGGGTCTTCGTCTACGACTGCGCCGACGACCGGGGCCGCACCGATCGCCGGCGCGGTGTCGTCGTCAACCCGGTTTTGGAAACCTCCGAGATACCCGAGACCATGCCCGACCCGGACAACGACGACGAGGGCTGCCTGTCGGTGCCGGGCGAGTCGTTCCCGACCGGCCGCGCCAAGTGGGCCCGCGTCACCGGGCTCGACGCCGACGGCCGGCCGGTCACCATCGAAGGCAACGACCTGTTCGCGCGGATGCTGCAGCACGAGACCGGGCATCTGGACGGCTTCCTCTATCTGGACCGCCTCGTCGGCCGGCACGCCCGCAGCGCGAAACGTGCCGTCAAATCCCACGACTGGGGCGTTCCCGGCCTCTCCTGGATGCCCGGCGAGGGACCGGACCCGTTCGGTCACTGATGGTTTCGTGGCCCGACCCGGGAACCCGGGTGACGGTTCGCTACCGCCGCCCGGCCGGTTCGGTGCCGCCGTTGACCGATGCGGTGGGCCACCTGCTGGCGGTCGACCCGATGGTGCGGGTGCAGACGAAGACCGGCGCGGTCGTCGAGTTCGCACCCTCGGACGCCGTCGCGCTGCGGGTGCTCACCGACACCCCCATCCGGACCTCGCAGATCCGTGCGCTCGAGCATGCCGCCGCCGCGGCCTGGCCGGGCGCGGAGCACTCCTGGCTGGACGGCTGGCTGCTGCGGGCCGGCCACGGCGTCGGGCTTGCCGCCAATTCCGCGGTGCCGCTTGACCTTTCGGCTCAGATCGGCACCGTGCCGGCGATCGTCGACTGGTATGAACGCCGCGGCCTGACGCCGCGACTGGCCCTGCCCGACCGGGTGCTGCCGTCGCCGCCCGGGCTGACCGGCGAACACACGGAACGGGTTGTGGTGCGCGATCTTTCCGATGCGCCGGCCCGCGATGCCGGCCCGTCCGTTGCCTTGTCAGCGCGCCCCGACGACGCCTGGCTGCGGATATCCGGCGGTGACATTCCGGTCGACGTGCTCACCGCCGTCCTCGAGGGGGAGCTCGCGTTCGGAAGGCACGGCGATGCAGCGGCCGCGCGCGCCGCGGTGACCGGCGCACCCGATGGCGCTCGCTGGGTGGGCATCTCGTGCGTGCGCTCCGCGGACTACGCCGACGAGCTGGCGGCGGTGAACTTGTGCGAGGCGTTATTGGCGTGGGGCGCCGGTCGTGGCGCGACGCGCGGCTACCTGCGGGTCCCCGACACGGGCGCGACGACGCTTGCCGCGGCGCTGGGATTCCGGCTGCACCACCGCCGCCGCTACTTCCCGGTGCGCTCCGCCGGCTGGGATAGCGTCTAGCCATGCCCGACGGAACGATCGGCGGCGGCGACCCGTCGCGCCTGCGGCTGGCCACCTGGAACGTCAACTCGATTCGCTCCCGGCTGCCCCGCGTCATCGACTGGCTGGCCCGCGCCGACGTCGACGTGCTGGCGATGCAGGAGACCAAATGCTCTGACAGCCAGTTCCCCACCCTGCCGTTCTTCGAACTCGGCTACGAGGTGGCCCACGTCGGTTTCAACCAGTGGAACGGCGTCGCGATCGCGTCGCGTGTCGGTCTCGACGATGTTCAGATCGGCTTCGACGGCCAGCCCAGCTGGAGCAGCAAGCCCGAAGTCGCCGCCACCGCGGAGGCACGCGCCCTGGCCGCCACGTGCGGCGGCGTCCGGATGTGGAGCCTCTACATTCCCAACGGCCGCGCCCTGGCCGATCCGCACTACACGTACAAACTCGAATGGCTTGCCGCACTGCATGATTCGGCGGAAGGTTGGCTGCGCGACGATCCCACCGCCGCGATCGCACTGGCCGGCGACTGGAACATCGCCCCGCAGGACGACGACGTCTGGAGCATGGAGTTCTTCGCCGGCGCCACGCATGTCTCGGAGCCGGAACGCCGCGCGTTCGAGGCCATCGTCGAGGCGCAATTCACCGATTTGGTACGCCCTTTCGCTCCGGGTCCCGGGGTCTACACGTATTGGGACTACACCCAGCTGCGATTCCCGAAGCGACAGGGCATGCGCATCGATTTCATCCTGGGCTCACCGGCTTTGGCGGGCCGCGTGACCGACGCGCAGATCGTCCGCGAAGAACGCAAGGGCAAGGCGGCCAGCGATCACGCGCCGGTGCTCATCGATGTGAGGCGTGACCAGCCACGGCCCAACGGCCCGGCCTCGCATTAAGCTCGGGCAAATTTCGTGCGGCTTCTCGTTGTCTGCGCGATGGCTTGGTGGCAGGCTTTAAAAATCAGTAGCAAGAGCAGGGAGTCATCATGAGTGTCATCGGCGGAGCAGTCCGAGGCGTGAGTCAGGCGGTGAACCGCGCGGCGACCGCGACGACCGCGGCCGCCGGTGCCGTGGGCGGCGCGGCGGTCAACGGGGTCATCGGCGGTGTCACCGGCGCCGCGGAGGGCGTCAAGCGCGGGATGAACAGCGGCAGCCACTCGGCGCCCGCGGCCGCGCTGGCCTTCGGCGCGCTGGGGGTCGCCGGATTGGTGGAGTGGCCGCTGCTGTTGGCGGTCGGCGGCAGCGCCCTGCTGTTGCAGAAGCTGAGCCGCAAGCAGGGGGCCGAGCCCCGGGCGGTCAAAGCGAACCTCAAAGCGGTGCCGGCGGAGTCGGCCCCGCGAAAATCGCCGCCCGCGAAAACCGCCAGCAAGTCCACGGCCAAGAAAACGGCCGGACGCCGGGCGGGCTCCCCTGGGTTGCGCAGCACCAACTAGGCGAACCGACGCCGATCAGCCGGTTGCTCGGCTGTACACCGGCGGGTCCGGTTGCGGCAGCGGCCAGCGCACCACGCGATCTTCGGCGTGGGCGGACGGATCCGGACAGATCGGGCCCCGGACCACCCGGGGCCGCGCGTTCGCGCCGCGACGAGGCTCCCGATCGCTGTGCCGGATCTCGACGACCCCCACGCGCCACAACAGCGCATAGAGTTCGAGTAGCGGCACCCTGAGCACCGAAGCAAACGACGAAACTAGCGGATCGCCCCCGGTGTCGGTCATCGTCGACATAAGTCCGACGTTGGACGCGCGACCCAGCGAGACGGGAAACCCTTCGTTACCGAAAGGCAAATGATGGCGGAAAAGAAGTCGCGGCGCGGCACGACCCAGCGCGAGGCGGTGGAGAAGGTCCGCGAGGGCGAAACATTTGTGGTCAACCTGCCGGCGGTCGGTCAGGTGGAAATCCCCAGGCCAGAGCAGCTGGCCTACTTCGGCGGGCTGGCGGCCCTGGCGGCCCTCGAACTCATCGACTGGCCGGTCGCCCTGGTCATCGCCGCCGGACACTTCCTGGCAAGCAGCCACCACAACAAGCTGCTGGAGGAGCTCGGCGAGGCGATGGAGGAGGCCTAGCCGGTCAGTTCGCCGCCCCCGCGACGGCGTCGTCGAAGCGCAGGGTGACGCGGGTGCCCGCCGAGGTACGCAGCGTCTCCACGTTGTCGGCCAATCCGCTCATCAGCGTGAGCCCGCGCCCGCGGCGGCGGCTGCGCAGGCTGGCCGACGAATCGCCGATCCACTGCCCGGTATCGCTGACGGTGACCGCGACGGTGCCCAGATGCAGGAAGGCCTCGATGGACACCGTCTGGCGTGGCTCATTGCGGCTGCCGTGTTCGATCGCGTTGGTGACGGCTTCACCGGTCGCCAACAGGATGTCCGTTTGCCGACGCGGCACGACGACGATGGCGTGCAGCCAGTCCCGCAGCTGCTCGCGCGCGACCGGAATCTGAGCGGGTGCGGCCGGCACCACGGTGGCGAAGCTGCCCGCGGCCAGGTGGCTGGGCCGTAGCGCGAGCACCACGACGTCGTCGCGGTAGCCGGACGGCGGGGCCATCCGGGACAGCAACTCCGCGCAGATCCGTTCCACCGGCAGCCCGGCGCACTGCGCCGCGGCCGCCTGCAGCCGGTCGAATCCGTCGTCGAGCGTTTCGCCGGGCCGTTCGATGAGTCCGTCGGTGTAGAGCAGGATCAGCCCGCCCGCCGGCAGCTCGGCCGTCGCGGTGTCGCCGAGCGGCGCGCCCGCCGGGTCGTGGGCGCCGTATCCCGTCACCGACACCGGGGCACGCCGGCCGGATTCCAGGTAGATCGCCCGCCCGTCGGGCAGCACCAGCAGCGGGTACGGGTGTCCGGCGCAGCTGTAGCTGACGGTGGCGACGCCGTCGCGAGCTTCGGTGTCGATCTGCGCGTACGCCACCGTCGCGCAGCGCGCGCCGTCGACGCTGGCGGCGTAGCGGTCCAGCGCGCCCAGCACCGCGTCCGGCTCGCCCGCGGTCAGCGCGGACGCGGCGACCGCGGCGCGCAGCCTGCTCATCACGATCGCCGCGGCCAGGCCGTGGCCGACCACGTCGCCGACCGATATCGCGATCCGGCCGGGGTGGTCCAGCGGGGTGACCGAGTACCAGTCACCGCCGACCCGCATCGCCTCGCCCGCCGGCTGGTAGACGGCCGACACGACCGCGGCGGTGGAGCCGCGATCCAAGTCGAGCAGGTGCTCTTGGAAGTCGACGGCGATCTCATGTTCGCGGGCCATCAGCCGCACCCGGTCCAGGGCCGCGGACGTCAGCTCGGCCATCCGGGCGAAGGCG
This sequence comes from Mycobacterium colombiense, assembly GCF_001672755.1. Taxonomy (GTDB): domain Bacteria; phylum Actinomycetota; class Actinomycetes; order Mycobacteriales; family Mycobacteriaceae; genus Mycobacterium; species Mycobacterium colombiense_C. The sequence continues at coordinate 24,961 of NZ_LZKI01000026.1, forward strand.
TCGAGTTCGCCGGCGTCGAATTCGCGCGGCGCGGGCCACAACAACGCGAGCACACCCAGGATGCGGCCGGAGCCGTCCCGCAGCGGGTGGCTCACGCAGGCGCGGATGCTCGCCGCGCTGTCCTGCACGGCGTGCTCGTAGCGCGGCGGCAGGTCGAACGTGTCGGCGACGACCATCGACTGACCGGTGCGGGCGACGTCGGCCCCGATCAACGGGGCGTCGAGCGCGACGACGTGGTAGCGGTCCCGGAACTCCGCGGGCAGGTCGCCGGCGTATTCGAACCGCAGGTAGTGCTCGCCGTCGACCACCCCGATCGCGAGGGCGCCGGCGTCGCCGGAGCCGAAGGAGGAGCCCAGCAGGGCGTCCATGATCCCGCCGACCGAGCTGGTGCCCTGCAGCGCCGAGTCGAGGTGCACCAGGTCCGAGGCCAGGAGCGACTGCGCCTCGCGGCGCTGCCGGTCCCGCTCGCGGCCGACCGCGGACAATCTCGACGCCAACCGATCGATCAGCTCTTGGGACCGGAACGGCTTGGGCAGGTAGTCGTCGGCCCCGCCGGCGTAGCCCTCGTTGACGGCCTCCGCGCCGGCCCGGGCGGACAGCATCAGGATCGGGGTCGCCGCCAATTCCGGGTCAGCGCGCACGGCGGCGACGAATCCGAAGCCGTCGAGCCCGGGCATCATCACGTCGGTGACGATCGCGTCCGGGCGCAGGTTCCGCGTGGCGGCCAGTGCCGACTCGCCGTCGCCGACCAGTACCGTCTCCCACCGCGCCGACAGCACCCGGTCCAGGTGCGCCCGCATGTCGGCGTTGTCGTCGGCGATCAGCACCAGTTGGCGGGTCGTCCCGGGTGCGGCGCCGGGTTCGGCGGCCGTCATCACCCACTGACTGGCCTCCGCGACATACGGGTTGGTCTCATCCAACCCGGCGGGCGACGGCTCGATGACCGCCCCCGAGACCGATCGTGGCACCCGGATGGTGACGGTCGTCCCGCGGTCCACTTCGCTGTCGATCGCCACCGTGCCCCGTTGCAGGTCGACCAGCCCCCGGACCAAAGACAACCCGATCCCGGTGCCCTCGACGCTGCGGCCACGAACGTTGTCGGCCCGGTAGAAGCGCTCGAACAGCAGCTTCTGATCCTCGGCGCCGATCCCCACCCCGGTGTCGCGCACGGCGATCACACAATCCCCGGATTCGGTTCGCACCTGCACCGAAATCGTGCCCTGCAGCGTGTATTTGACCGCATTGGACAGCAGATTGAGGACGATGGTCTCCCACATGCCCGGATCGACATCGGCCAGGGCCGGCGCGCAGTCCAGCTCCAGCTCGAGCCCCGCCCGCTGGCACAGTTCGGCGAACGACGACGCGATCTGCTCGGTGAGTGCGCCGACGTCGGTGCGCATCAGCTTCGCGTTGGCCCGGCCGGCCTCAATGCGGGAGAAGTCGAGCAGCGAGTCCACCAGGCGCTGCAGACGGCGCGCGTTGCGTCCCGCGGTGGTAAGCCGCTCCGCGAGAACGCTTTCCGGCGCGGCGTCGGACAGTGCGTCGTCAAGCGGTCCGAGCAGCAGGGTCAGCGGGGTGCGGAACTCGTGGCTGACGTTGGTCAGAAACGCGGTCTTCGCCCGGTCCAGTTCGGCCAGCGCATCGGCGCGATGCCGTTGCTGCTCGTAGGAGGCGATCGTGGCGAATGTCGACGTCAACTGGTCGGCCAGCAGCTGGCAGAAACCGTGAAACTGCGTGTCGAGGGGGCGCCTCGGGCTGGCACCGATCACCAGCGCTCCCGCGGTCGAGGCCTCCCCGAGCGGCAGCACCAGAGCCTCGTGCGGACAGTCGGCACCCAGGACATCGTCGATGCCGGGGATCGCGCCCGCGACGTCGTCGATGACTTTGACCTCGGCACGGGACCGTGCCGCATCCCATTCGGTCAGCTGCGCCAATTCGTCGGGCAGCAGCGCCCGGACCGATGGCGTCGCGCCGCGCAGCGTGATGTCGCCCGCGTCGCCGGCGTCGGCGTAGACGGCGATGAACGACAGGTCGGCGGGCTGTGACGCGCACACCCCGACCGCGACACCGACCGCGTCGTCGATGCTGCGGCTGCCGACTATCGCGGAGGCGACCGTGTTGAGCAGGTGCAGGCGGCGCTCACTCAGCACCCGATCGGTGGTCTCGTAGGAGGGGCAGAAGATGCCGAAGGGCTTGCCGTCGGCGCCCATCAGCGGGCTGTAGGTGAAGGTGAAGAACCGCTCGACGCGGCGCCCGGCGGTCACCATCGGCAACATCAGGTCACGCGACCAGGTCGCCTCACCGGTTGCGATGACACCGGCCAGCATCGGGCCGATCGAGTCCCAGATGTCCCACCACACGACGCGGCCGGGCTGGCCGAAGGAGTCGAGCTTGTCGCCGAGGATCTCCGTGTAGGCGTCGTTGTACACCACGAACAGGTCCGCGGTGTCCAGCCACAGCACGAGCGGGAACCTCGAGGCCAGGGTCGTGGCGACCGCTGCCCGCATCTCGCCCGGCCAGTCCCGCGGTGGTCCCAGGGGATGAGCGTCCCAGTCGTATTCGGCGAACCGCCGGCCCATCTCGCCGCCCAACGAAACAGCAGCGGCCAGGTCAGCCGGCAGTCGCGACTCCTTCACTGTCGTCTTCGTTGCAACGCCGCGGACAGCGTCGGGTAGATGTCGAACACCCGGTCCAACTCGGTGACCTGCATCGGTCGCAGCACCTGATCGTGTTCGGCGACCAGCCGAACCGACGTTCCGCCGGATTTCGCATCCTCGTGACAGTCGAGCACCGCGTTCAACGCCGCGCTGCCGAAGAAATCAACAGCCTGCAAGTCGATCACCACCGGTCGGACCGGCTGCGCCGAGGCGAGCTCGAGCGCGGTGGTCAGGTGAGCGGCGAGCTCACCGACGGTACTGGAGTCGACATCGCCCTTGACGCTCACGATCACTACGTCGTCGTGGGCCTCGTGTTCGACCGCCAACAACTTCATGCCTTTCGCCGCAACCTACGTTGGGATCTGCAGCCGCTAAGCCCGCTCACGCGGCGGAGATGCGCGGTTGCGCATCGCAGATCCCCAGAGATTAACCCGTACCCGAACTGCGCGTTTAACGATTCGTTGGTTACCCAGTGGGCTCGGGAGGAATCCTCTCGTGCACGGTCAGCAGCAAATGGTCGAACTGACTCTGCAGGGCGGCAACCGGTGCCGGCAGGGTGGCGACATCGGCGAGCAGCTGCTTGGCCAGTGCACGCAGTTTCACGTTGGTCTCTTGCGACCGCCACTGCAGCACGCGAAACGCGTGCTCGGCGCTCACCCGGTACACGTACATCAGCACGCCCTTGGCCTGTTCGATGGCCGCGCGGCTCTCGAACAGGTCCGGCAGTTCGGTATCGAGCACCGCCTGCCGGGTCTCGTCGAACGTGTTGGTGAGGTCGATGTAGTAGCCCTCGGTGCCCAGCACGGCGCCCGCCTCGTCCAGCATGCGGTCGGCGACGACGATAGCGTCGTGCACCGCGCCCGCGGTGTCGATGAACCGGTGCCGGCTCGAGAACGACTCCTCGGACTGCAGGGCATGGTCGAGCAGCTCCTGCACATGCGCTCGATCGTCGGGATGCTTGTGCGACAACAGCAGTTCGGTCGTCGGCACGACCTCGCCCGGCTCGTAGCCGTGCATCCTGGCGACCTCGTCTGACCATTCCCAGCGTTGTCCGACGAACCAGAAGCGGAACGCTCCGATGTTCAGATACCCGGGGGCCGGCTCGCCAGGCTCGGAAAATCGAACACCGTCCCCGTTTGATGACGATTCCCCTGTTCGCCCGCGCTGTTGCACGTTTGCATTTTTCCACTACGGGAACGTCCTCGGCTACCTCCCCGCTGGAAAAGGCTGTCAACCATGTCACTCGGTCCGGGGTGGGGGTAACGTCGCGTGCGGACCCATCCATATGACGCGGGAGCGCACGCCGAGTGCGCTGAGAGGACGGCTCGGGGCCGTCGACCGTACGAACCTGACCGGGTAATGCCGGCGTAGGGAGATGAAAAATGACTGATGTCCTTCCCGGAACCATCGACGCGTCGGTGACCACCGGCCCGATCGCGGGCAGCAGCAAGGCCTACCGCGAGATCGAGGGGCCGGACGGCGTGACCCTGCGGGTGCCGCTGCGGCGCGTGCACCTGTCCACCGGCGACGACTTCGACCTGTACGACACCTCGGGGCCCTACACCGATCCGGACGCGACGATCGATCTGACGGCGGGGCTGCCGCCGCGGCCCGGCGTGGTCCGCGACCGCGGCACCCAGCTGCAGCGCGCCCGCGCCGGCGAGATCACCGCCGAGATGGCCTACATCGCCGCCCGCGAGGGCATGCCCGCCGAGCTGGTGCGCGACGAGGTCGCCCGCGGCCGCGCGGTGATCCCGGCCAACCACAACCACCCCGAGATCGAGCCGATGATCATCGGCAAGGCATTTGCAACCAAGGTGAACGCAAACATCGGCAACTCGGCGGTGACGTCCTCGATCGCCGAGGAGGTCGACAAGATGGTGTGGGCCACCCGGTGGGGCGCCGACACCATCATGGACCTGTCCACCGGCAAGAACATCCACGAAACCCGTGAGTGGATCCTGCGCAACTCGCCGGTGCCGGTCGGCACCGTGCCCATCTACCAGGCGCTGGAAAAGACCAAAGGCGACCCGACCGAGCTGACCTGGGAGCTCTACCGCGACACCGTGATCGAGCAGTGCGAGCAGGGCGTGGACTACATGACCGTGCACGCCGGTGTGCTGCTGCGCTACGTGCCGCTCACCGCCAAGCGGGTCACCGGCATCGTGTCGCGCGGCGGCTCGATCATGGCGGCCTGGTGCCTGGCGCATCACCGGGAATCGTTCCTGTACACCAACTTCGACGAGCTCTGCGAGATCTTCGCCCGCTACGACGTCACCTTCTCCCTCGGCGACGGGCTGCGGCCGGGCTCGATCGCCGACGCCAACGACGCCGCGCAGTTCGCCGAGTTGCGCACCCTGGGCGAGCTGACCAAGATCGCGAAATCCCATGGCGTGCAGGTGATGATCGAGGGTCCGGGCCACGTCCCGATGCACAAGATCGTCGAGAACGTGCGGCTGGAAGAGGAGTGGTGCGAGGAGGCCCCGTTCTACACGCTGGGCCCGCTGGCCACCGACATCGCACCGGCCTACGACCACATCACCTCGGCGATCGGCGCGGCCATCATCGCCCAGGCAGGCACCGCGATGCTGTGCTACGTGACCCCCAAGGAACACCTGGGGCTGCCGGACCGCAAGGACGTCAAGGACGGCGTGATCGCCTACAAGATCGCCGCGCACGCAGGCGATCTGGCCAAGGGGCACCCGCACGCGCAGGAGCGGGACAACGCACTGTCGACGGCGCGCTTCGAGTTCCGGTGGAACGACCAGTTCGCGCTGTCGCTCGACCCGGACACCGCGCGCGAGTACCACGACGAGACGCTGCCGGCCGAACCCGCCAAGACCGCGCACTTCTGCTCGATGTGCGGCCCGAAGTTCTGCTCGATGCGCATCACCCAGGATGTCCGCGACTACGCCGCCAAACACGGCCTGGACAGCGAGGAAGCGATTGAGGCGGCCATGTCCGAGGGCATGGCGGAGAAGTCGCGCGAGTTCGCCGAGCAGGGCAACCGGGTGTATCTACCGCTGGCCCAGGGGTGATCGCAAGCGCGGCGCCGCCGGGCGCAGCGGGTCGCCGCCATCCGGCACAGTGACATTCCTGCCGTTGCCTGCGCCGGGCACGACGCCGCGGCGGGTGCTGTCCATTGCCGGATCGGACTCCGGGGGCGGCGCGGGCATCGAAGCCGACATGCGCACGATGGCGCTGCTGGGCGTGCACGCGTGCGTCGCGGTCACCGCGGTGACCGTGCAGAACACGTTGGGCGTGCAGAGTTTTCACGAAGTGCCCGGTGATGTGGTCGCCGGCCAGATCGAAGCCGTGGCCGGCGACATCGGCATCCAGTCCGCCAAGACCGGCATGCTGGCGTCGCCGCGCATCATCGACACCGTGGCGACCACCTGGCGCCGGCTCGGGTTGACTGTTCCGCTCGTCGTCGACCCGGTGGCGGCATCCATGCACGGCGATGCGCTGATGGCGCCGGCCGCCCTGGATTCGCTTCGCGACCAACTGTTTCCGTTGGCCACGCTGGTGACGCCGAACCTGGACGAGGTTCGGCTGCTGGTCGACATCGATGTGGTGGACCCTGCCTCGCAGCGGGCGGCCGCCAAGGCGCTGCACGCGCTGGGCCCGCAGTGGGTTCTGGTCAAGGGCGGTCACCTGCGGTCATCGGATCGCAGCTGCGACCTGCTCTACGACGGCGCCGATTTCCACGAGTTCGACGCGGAGCGCATCGCCACCGGCAACGACCACGGCGGTGGTGACACGCTCGCCAGCGCCGTGGCGTGCGCGCTGGCGCACGACTTCTCCGTGCCCGGCGCCGTCGAGTTCGGCAAGCGATGGGTCACCGAGTGTCTGCGCGCCGCCTACCCGCTGGGCCATGGCCACGGCCCCGTCTCCCCGCTGTTTCGGCTGTCATGAATTTGGATCAGATCGCGGGCATCGCGCACGAACCCGACGGAGCACCAAAGGGCGTGGTGGTTCTGACTCACGGCGCCGGTGGCAACCGGGATTCCGCGCTGCTGCAACAGGTTTGCGAGGAGTGGGCGCGGCGCGGCTGGCTTGCGGTGCGCTACAACCTGCCCTACCGCCGCCGCCGGCCCAGCGGCCCACCCTCGGGTTCGGCCGCCACCGACCGGGCCGGCATCGTCGAGGCCATCACGCTGTGCCGCGGTCTCGCCGACGGCCCGCTGATCGCCGGTGGGCATTCCTACGGCGGGCGGCAGACGTCCATGGTGGTCGCGGCCGGGGAGGCCGCGGTGGACATGCTGACGCTGTTCTCCTATCCGGTCCATCCCCCGGGCAAACCCGAACGCGCCCGCACCGAGCACCTGCCCGACATCACGGTGCCGACGGTGTTCACGCATGGCACCTCGGATCCGTTCGGCACGCCCGACGAACTGCGTGCCGCCGCCGCGCTGATCACCGGAACGACCGCCGTCGTCGAGATCGCCAGTGCCCGGCACGATCTGCGATCCAAGACGTTGAACGTGCCGGCCCTGGCCGTCGATGCGGCTCTGCAGTTGCTCGGACGTAATTAGACAGTTAAAACTGGACAGTTTTGACTGTCTAATCTAAGGTGGGTGCCGTGGATGGCATCAGCGACTCCGCCGTGGCGGCGGCACGCGATATCCGGGTGGTGTTCAGCCGGCTACGGCGGCGGTTGAAGGACATCGCGGTCGACGGTCTGACACCATCGCAGACGGCGGTACTCACCCGGCTGTGGAAAGACGGGCCGTCGTCGGCCAGCGCATTGGCCGGCGCCGAGCAGGTCCGCCCGCAGTCGATGGCCACCATCCTGGCCGCCCTGGGCCAGCGTGGGCTCGTCGAGCGCGCGCCGGACCCGAATGACGGGCGGCGCCAAGTGGTCTCGCTCACCCCGGAGGGAAAGAGGCGCGCCGAAAGCGACCGCCGCGCCCGCGAGGAGTGGCTGGCCCGCGCCATCCAGGAGCGCTACACCGAGTCCGAGCGGCGGGTCATCGTCGACGCGCTGTCCCTGCTCGAGCGCTTGACCGAACAATGAAAGGACAGGTGCCACCATGGAAGTAGGACTGCACTTCATCGACTTTCTACCCGGAGACCCGGCCAGGCTGGGCCCGACCCTGGCCGACGCGGCCAAGGCCGCCGAGCAGGGCGGCGCCACGCTCTTCACCCTCGCCGACCACCTCTTCCAGATGGAAGAGCTTGCGCCGGCGCAGAATCCGTTCCTCGAGGGTTACACATCGCTGGGCTTCCTGGCCGCCCAGACGACCACGATCGACCTGGCCCTGCTGGTCACCGGCGTCACCTACCGTTATCCCGGTCTGTTGGCCAAGGCGGTCACCACCCTGGACGTGCTCTCGCAGGGCCGGGCGATGTTGGGTCTGGGTGCGGCCTGGTACGAACGCGAGCACACCGCGCTGGGCATTCCCTATCCGCCACTGAGCACCCGCTTCGAAATGCTGGAAGAGACGCTGCAGATCTGCCGCCAGATGTGGAGTGCGGACGACGGGCCCTACACCGGCACGCACTACCGGCTGAACGAGACGATCTGTGAGCCGCAACCGATTCGGCGACCGCCGATCCTGATCGGCGGCGACGGTGAGAAGAAGACGCTGCGCCTGGTCGCGCAGTACGCCGACATCTGGAACAGCATGTCGAACGACGTCGGAGAGCTCCAGCACAAGATCGAGGTGCTGAACCGGCACTGCGACACGGTGGGCAGGGACCCGGGCGAGGTTCGCAAGACCTCCGGCGGCCTGGCCGGCGCCGATCCCTTCGACGACACGGACGAATTCTTGAAGACCGTGGAAGGCTACGCCGCGCTGGGTGTCGACATGATCAACCTCGGCCCGATGCCCGGCACTCCGGATCCGGTCGGATTCGTCCGCCGCCTGGGCGACGAGGTGATTCCCCGTCTCGCCGAAATAGGTTCAGCCCGATGATGGTTCGTTACCCGGGGTAGCGGGAGTAACAGGCGTCCGCGTTGCTGGTCACGCCACCACGGAACGCCGCGATCCGGGTGAAACCGGCCGGCACGCTGGTGCCGTCCGCGTCACTGGCCACCAGATGGTTGGTGAGTAGGCCGGCGACCGCCTCGTCGAGATCACCGGCGGTCAGCAGCAATTGGTTGTGTGAGGGCAGGTCGATCGGCTCGGCCATCTTGCGATGCGCCACACCGGTCAGGCATGCGGTCCGCAGCGCGGTCCATGGGCTCTGCATCGGCAGGCCGCGCTCGTGCTGCACCGCCAGCGCATATCTCGACATCACGACGGACAGCGCGGTGTCGTCGCCCTGGGGCAGGGTCTGCTGCTTTTCGTCGGCGACCGTGCCCATGGCGGCGAGCCCGGGCAGGTCGATCACGATGGTGTTGCTGGCCGGGCAGTAGGACGCGGGTGGGGTGGCCTTGGCGTCCGGGCAATCGGCCGGCTGGTAGGACAGGGCCGGCGGGTTGGTCGGGGCGAAGATCCTTCCCAGCAGCTCCATCAAATTCGACAGGGTGTCCTGGTTGATCGGCACCTCGCCGGTCTCCGTTGCCCCGGAGTTGTCGACCCGCAAGGCGTTTGGCAGATCGCCGCGGCGCTGCTCGATTTCGTGGCGGTTGATCGCCGCACAAGCCGAGGCGCCGTTGAGGAAACCCATCTGGAAGGCGCTGATGCGGTCCAGGGCCGACCCGTGCGCGTCGTCGTTCTCGGTCTCGCTGTCCATCACCGGGTCACGCGTGGTGATGATCCCCGCCAGCACGTGGTCGAGCCCGTCGGCGGTGCTCAGCGTGAAGCGCGGCGACTTGCCGGCGGCGACCCAGTACAAATAGACGCCGGCAAAGCAGTCGGCCTGCTGCTCGCGGACGATGGTCGCGTCCCGTCGGGTCACCAGCTTCGCCATCTGCTGTAGCGCATGCCCGAATTCGTGTGCCAGCACACCGGTGACGGACATGTCACCGAAGTACTTCTGCGCCATGGGCATGAATACGCCACGGTCCCAGGCGATCAGGTTGCACTTGCTGGTGTAGAAGGCGTTGACGAGCTTGTAGGTCTCGTTGTGGCACACGATCGGGCTGCGCGGATCGCTGGAGTTGTAGGACACCATCTTGCCAACCGGGACGAACTTGCCCTTCAGCGATTGGTCGTAGACCGACTGCCAGTAGTCCTCGATGTCGTTGACCGACAACAGCGCCAGGTTGTCGATCGGCCCGTTGTCGGTGTTGAGCACCTTGCCGGTGGGACTGGGCGCGTCCGAACGGATTCCGCTGGGCCCGTTGGTCGCGGGCAGTCCCCCGACCAGAAAGGGGTCGTTGAGCATCGACAGCGCGCGCCCGTCGACGAACGTCGTGCAACCGGTCACCACAAGTACTGTCGCTGCCCAGACGATCGCCGACCTGAGCGCAGCGCTATTCATGACCAACCTCATCCCGACCGGCTACAGGGCAGCATCAAGGGAACTCAGTCTAGAGGCATCGACCCTACCGGGCAGCAGGAATCGAGGGACCCAGCAAACATGCACCTTGCGGCAAGGCACTAGAAAGGCGGTGGATCGCCGTCAGCTTCGGCCGGCGGACCCGTTTCTCGCATGTGGACGGCTAACCGGCTTCGGCGATTGTGCTTGCGCTCGGTGGCGACGCGTGCGGCCCGGTTTTGGGCGCGGGTGCGGGTGCGTCGGGGCATCATCGCGGTGCGGTCGGCGCAAGGGTCGGGTCGTGGCGCGGCCGTGACCCGAGCGTCGCCGGTGGGGGCGCACAGCTGGGGGAACAACAGTGCACTGCCCGGGGTGGTGACGTAGGTGTGCTGGTCGGGCAGCGTCCAGATGACGGTGCCGTCGGGCAGCTGGCGGTCGCGCCAGCCCCAGAACGTTTTCATCAAATGGTGGGTGCGGCACAGCGCCTTGAGGTTCGAGGCGTGCGTAGCGCCGCCGTCGGCGTACGGGATCGTATGGTCGAGATCGCAGTCGGTGGCCGGCCGGTCGCAGCCCGGGGCCCGACACGTCAGATCCCGGCAGCGCACGAAATCGGCCAGCGCGGCCGACGGAGCGTAGCGGCCTTCAGCGCCGGTCGGTGGGATCAGCGGCACCAGCCGCGCCGCGGCGGCCAGCTCGGCGACCACCTCGGCCGGGATGAGGCCCTCCACCCCGGGCAGGACACCCGGTGTCGACGCCGTGCCCTCCACGCTGGCCTGCTCCGCGATCACGTGGATCACCACGTTGCCCTTGGGCACCGCGGCCGACGCGGCGCAATCGGCACGCCCGCAGCCACACACCAACCTCTCACCGCCGGCGGCCAACGCCCCCAACGCATCCGCGCGCCGCTGGGTGACGGTGCGCGGATCGCCGTCACACACCGTGGCGGCCAACGCCTCGAGCCGACGATCCAACGCCGGCCCGTCAGTGGCCACCACGCTGCCCGTCACATACGCCATCCCCGACTCGTCGGCGAGCACATCCACATACCGATCGCGCAGTGCGTCCTTGGCCCGACGCACCGCGTCGGCATCCACCAACGCCACCACCCGGTCCACCGCGGCGGCCAGCCCGCCCCGGGTCAGCGACGGGCGCCGCGACACCAACACCGCCAACCGCGCATCGACCTGGGCCAGCACTTCGGCATCGGTAATCAAGTCGGTGCGAAACACGATCGTCTGAAACGCCCGGTAATCGAGATACCCGGCCCGAAAGGCCTCCCCGACCCGCGGCAGCCGGTCGCGCATCGCCATCGCGTACCGCAGATAGCTGTGCCCCATCGCCACACTGCACTCCAACGCCGCACCCAACTGCGCGGCCACCGCCTCCCACGCGTCCGCCGACCAGTCCGCCCGCTCCCCCGACTCCCGGCAACGCAACACCAACAACTCACCGGCAGCCACCAACCGCTCCGCAGCCGCCCGCGCCTCCGCACGCCCGGCCTCACGCACCCGATCCAGCAACGCCGAAGACTCCGGCGTCTCCCGCGAGGCATACCACCACTCGAACATGAGTTCGATCATGCCACCGGGGTACGACAAGCCGCCGTTACGGCACCCGGGTCCGATGCCTCTTGTTGTGTGGCGGCACGCCGTTGATCCCGCCGATGGACTCCGCGTAGCTGCCGACGGCGAATCCGACGCCAGAACCCATGACGGCCAACGCTTCCCGGTTGATGTTGTCGACGGTGTCGCGTGGGCTCTGGAAGTTCGGGTCGAACGGCACGCCGGCCTGGCCGCCCCATAGTCGGGCCTGCACAGGGGTTTTGGGCTGCGATGATCCGGTGGTCATGCCGCCGACGGGCACGCCCGCGACCATGAAGGGGTGGTAGTCGGCCCTGGTGTCCAATGGCATGTCCGCGGGCCGCCTACCGGCGAGGTTCAGATAACCGGACAGGGTGCGTTCGATGCCGGCCGAGCCTTCGGGCACATCCGCCGGCGAAACACCGGGCCCGGGCGGGCCGGACTGGTCGCCGTCGTCGGTGAAGAATCCGGCGTTGGGGGAACCCAGCATGGTGAAGTTCAAGTACAGCGCGATGTCGTTGAGTTGGTCGCGGTCCATGCCGAACACGTAGTCCAGGACGCCGTTACGGCCGTCTACATCGGCGCCCCAGAACACAAATCGCACCGCGTTGTTCACCGGAGCGAGCGGGCCCAGTTGCAGCGCCGTCTCCAGGACGGCGGCCACCCCGGAGCCGTCGTCGTTGATCCCGGGTCCGGCGCGCGAACCGTCCAGGTGCGCACCCACCATGACGACGTCATGGGCCGACCCGGTTTTGGTCTGCGCCACGATGTTTCGGGAAGTGATCTTGATGTTCTGCGCATCCAGCACCAGACGTATCGGCGCGGTCGAGCCCGTCAACGCGGCGCCGCCGGAGGAACCCACAACGGCGACCGGCACGGTCAGCTGCTTGAAGTAGCCGGTGGTGAACAGCGTGGGTGGCGCTCCGCGCCCGGTGGGCGAGCTGAGCACGATCACCGCACTCGCGCCCTTGGCCACCGCGCTGTTCTGTTTGTCGACCACCGAGCACTGGGCGTCGTCGACGACGGCGATCGCGCCCCTGGGCACGACGGCCGGGTAGTCGTCGGGTGCGCAGCCCGACGACCGCGTCGGCCGGACCGGCTGTCCGGTCAGCCCCCCGGGCGGCGTCTGAATTAGCAGCGAGGCCTGGTCGACGGGATAGGTGCGCCCCGCAACGGTCATCGCCGGCTTACCCAAGGACACTGTGTAAAGCCGGTCGAACTGCGGTGTCTGCACGTCGAAACCCTTGTCGCGCAGGGTTTTAGCGACGTAGTCCACGCTGGCGTTGAAGCCCGGCGTCCCGTCCGCACGGTTTCCGCCATTGGCGTTGGCGATGTTCTGCAGGGCACGTAGATGAGTCAGCATGCCCTCGGCGTTCACCTCTTTGGCCAAACTGTGCGCGAGATCCGGCGTCGCCGTCGGCACCCCCGGCCGCGTCGCCGAACAACCGGCCACCACGGCGATCAACAGCAGCGTCGCGCCCAGCCGGGAGATCATGACTTGTTGAGCACGTGCCGGGTGCGGTCGGCCATGACGGGGACGCCGTTATGGCCGCCGAGGTCTTGCGCATAGAGACCGATCGCGTAGGCCACGCCGCCACCGTTGATGCCCAGCGCGGTGCGGTCGACATGGTCGAGGGTGTCGGTTTTCTGGTGGTAGTTGGGATCGAACGGCTGGTCGGCGGTCCCGCCCCACAACTTGGCCTGATCGGCGGACATCTTGCCCTCGGCGCCCGAGAACAGGCCGCCGGCGGGAATACCCGCCAGGGTGAATCCGTCGTAATCGGACCGGCCGTCGAACGAGGTGTCCTGGGCGGTCTTTCCGGCCGACTTCAGGTACGCGACCAGTGTCCGCTCGATGCCGGCCGAACCCTCGGGAACCACCGGCTGGCCGCGAGCGTCCGCGGGCAGCGACTGGTCGCCGTCGTAGGTGAAGTAGCCGGGGTTCGGCGACGCGAGCATGTCGAAGTTCAGGTACAGCGCAATGTTTTTCAGGGCCGTCAGGTCCAGCGACTCGACGTAGTTGCGCGACCCGATCAGGCCGAGCTCCTCGGCGCCCCAGAAGCCGAACCGCAGCGCGTTGTGCACCGCCGGCGAACTGCCCAGCCGCACAGCGGTTTCCAGCACCGCGGCCACGCCCGAGCCGTTGTCGTTGATGCCCGGCCCCGCGGGCACGCTGTCCAGGTGCGCCCCCGCCATCACCACGTCGGTTCCCGAGCCGGTCTTGGTCTGCGCAATCACGTTGCGGGCCCGGAAGCTTTGGGCGCTGGCGTTGAGCTTGATCGTGGTGGGTCCCGGCTGCCCGCGCAGCTGCACGCCCACCGACTTGGTGACGCTCAGCACCGGAATCTTCACGTCGGTGGCCGGCCCGAGCGTGCCGCCCATCTCTTGTTCATCGACGTTGTCGGCGATGATCATCGCCGACGCACCGCGCTGTGCCGCGGCGTCTTCCTTCTGGGCGAACGGGCAGGTGCCGCGGTCGACCAGCACCACCGCCCCCTGCAGCGGCAGGTTAAAGTCGGAGGCCGTGCAGCCTAGGTTGTTCGCCGGTGCGGCGACCAACGGCCCACTCACCCCGTCCGGCCCGGTGCCCAGACTGAAGTCCAGTGCGTGCGCCTCCACCGTCTTGCCGCCGACGGTGAGTACCGGCTTGTCGGCGTGGAACACCCGCGCCGAGAATTCGGGGGTTTGCACGTCGAATCCACTGCCGCGCAGGACGTTCACCACGTAGTCGACGCTGGCCTCGTATCCGGGCGTGCCCACTGCCCGGGTGCCGTTGTTAGCGTTGGCGATGTCTTGCAGCTTCGACAGGTGCGCCATCATCGCGTCGGTCGTGACCTTGTCGCGCAGCGCCGAGGCAAACGCGTCCGCGGCGGCGGGTGATTGCTGCGAATCAGACGACCGGTGGAAGCAGCCGGTTGAGAATGCGGTCAGGGCGACCACGGCGACCAACGCCGGAATCGTCGTTGATTTGTTCACCATCGCGCCCCAGGTTAGACCGCGGCCTGAGCGGCCCGGTTCAGGACACGGCGGTATCAGACATACAGTGCGGTGAAGGGCGCAACGGGGATGTTGCGCATCACGAACCAGGCCAGCACCAGCGACAGCGTCACGGCGGCGGCCCAGCGCCGATGCTGCCAGCCGCGGATCCGCCGGCCCACCAGGCGCCCGTAGGTCCAGGAGAAGTACGTCCACAGCAACAGCACGACAGCCGCCAGGCCCAGAGCGTTGAACCTGGCGGCCGCCAACAGATTGCCGTGCATAAGCGAATAGACCATGCGTAAGCTTCCGCACCCGGGGCAGTCGATCCCCAACAACGCCTTGGTGGGGCATACCGGTAGCGGGCCGTGCGGCGTGGTCGGGTCACCCGCCCAGATGGCGGCGCAAATCAACGTCGTGGATGCCGCCACCACCAGTGGTGCACCCAGATTCGCGTGCGCCGCCCCCCAGCGGGTCACCATGATCAGGTTCTAGAACATCGCGGCGAGCGCCGCGTTGGTGTTCGTGTTCAGCGCGCCGACCGCCATCAGGATGCCGTAGATGACGCCCACGACGACGCCGATGACCACCGACCAGATCACCCATCTCTTGGCGCTTTCGGCGGACGCCTGCGCCTCGGCATAGCGACCCTGCGCCCACAACCCATTGACCTGGCTCGACTTGACGATCGCCACGATTCCGAAGGGCAGACAGCAGAAGAGGGTGGCCAGGATCGACCACACCAGATAGTTATTCGGCGCTTGGCCGGCAGGCTGCTGCGGCGGATAACCCGGAGACGGCGGCGGATAATCGGGCGGCGGAGGAGGGGGTTGTGTCATGGATTCTCCAGTCAAGAGAAGTTAGCTGACGTAAAGCGGTGCTAACCATACCCGAGCGGACTCAGATCGGCACTAGCAATGAAGAAATCTTGTTTCGGCCGCCCGGCCGCAACGTGCCGGCGGCATCGCGTCGTTCGCCGAAAGTCGGGATTATGGTGGTACCTCAACATAATTCGTGATTCTGCACGATGACCGGCGTGCCACTACCATTTTCCTGGGCCTCCGCGGGTCGAGCCGAGGAAGGATGCCCACACAGACAATTTCCTGCGGAATGTGTTGCTTTACCACGACATAGCCCTACTATCCGTGTTTAGAAGCGGCCGTTAAGGAGCCATTCATGTCTGATTTCAGCAACGTGCTGAGGGCGGCGGCGGCGACGGCGCTCACCGGTGGTTTGGCCTTAGCGGGCGGCGGTCCGGCGAGCGCGGATCCGGCCACCACCGGGAACGCTTCGGATATCAACAAGCTTGCGGCCTCGATGTCGAAGGGCTACGGCCTGAACAACTGCACCGCCCAGAACATCGACCGCAGCACACAACTGGCGGTGCTCACCTGCGGGCAGAGCCCCGACCCGAGCGGCCCGGCGCAGGCCAAGTACGTGCTGTTCACCAATGCCGACACTCTGGCCACGTCGTTCAAGGCCACCATCAAAGAGGACGTCCTGACTCCATGCGGGGACGCGGGCCAATCGCCGTCGAACTGGCACAAGGACGGTTCGGCCGCCACTGCCGGGCAGGCGGCCTGCGGCACTTACCAAAACGGCGCCGAGATCATCTGGACCACCGACGCCAACAACATGCTGAGTTACCTGCGCGCGTCCAACACCGACGTTGCGGCGCTCTACCGGTGGTGGCGTGCCAACGGGTGAGGTACCCGCTGTGCCGCAACCGATCTGTGCACCGATAACCGAGAAACGTTCGCCCCCTCTTTATTTCCATCAACCGCAGGGAGTCAGAAAATGTCACATTGGAACACCGCGCTGCGAGTCGTGTCGGCCGCAACTTTCACAGGAAGTTTGGCTTTCACGGGTGTGGGCGCCGCGAACGCCGAACCCAACACCGGTAACGCATCGGACATGAACACGCTGGCCGCCTCGCTGTCGAAGGGCTACGGCCTGAACAACTGCAAGCCGCAAGAGCTCTCCGAAACCGGCGAGCTGGCCGAACTTGTGTGCGGGCAGAGCCCCGACTCAGGCGGACCGGGATCCGGTGTCTACGCCCTGTTCTCCAACAGCACGAATCTGGCCTCCGCCTTCAGCGCCACCATCAAAGACGTGTCCCTGGCCGCCTGCGGGGACGCCGGGGCGTCGCCGGGAACCTGGAAGCAGAACGGCCAGACGGGCGGCCAGATCGCGTGTGGCACCTACAAGAACTACGCGACGTTGACCTGGACCACCGACGCCAAGAACGTGTTGGGTCACCTGACCGCGTCCAATGCCGACGTCAGCGCGCTCTACCAGTGGTGGCGCACCAACGGCTGACGTCTACAGCTGGGCCGCAATCAGATCCGCCACGGCGCGCATCCCGGCGGCGTTCGGGTGTAACGGAGCGGTGCGTCCCGGCAGCGGAACACCGAAGCGGGCCGGCAGCGTCGTCCAGGGTTCGGCCGACCATGCATGATGTTCGCGACCCGCCGCGCCGGCGCGGATGATTTCGCAACCCGTTGCCGCGGCGGCGTCGGCCGTCATCGTCTCCAGCGTGGCGGCCACGTGCCGGCCCAGGTCGGCATCGACGGCCGAGAGCGGCTCCGCCGGCACGCCCGGCGGCGGCAGCATCGTCAGATAGTCGACGAAGAAGATCCGTGCCCGGGTGGCGCGCTGACGCAACGCGCGGCCGACCGCGCACAGCGATTCAAACACCGCGTCCAGGGCGCGATCTCGCGCGTCGCGATCCAGCAGTTCGGCGATGCGGTCCCCCAGCAACGGCACGTGACGCAGCGGACGCGGCAGTGACGCGGCCATCAACAGCGGAACGTAGCCGACGTCGTTGCCGCCGATGGTCACCGTGACCAGGCTCTCGGAGCCGTCCAACGCGGCGATCTGCGGTGGTGAGCCGCGCTGGCGCTCGGCAAGCACGTGCGCGGTGGTCGCGCCGGAGAAGGTGACGTCGACCAGATCGTGCTGGTATCGCTGCGCGATCAGGTGCGCGTAGTTGCGCGCCGATCGGCCCGAACACCGCGGAGCCCCTGCGGCGCGGGGCGCGATGCCCGGACCCGCCGCCATCGAACTGCCCAGCGCGACATAACGACTCATCGTTGTGGGCTCGACGCCTGCGCCCAGAATCGCTTCGGGATCCTTCCGGCGCGCCGGGCCAGATACCCGGCGGTGACGGCGGCGGACATCGCGGCGGCCATCGCGGCCGGATCGGCGGCCCTTGTCACCGCGGTGGCCAACAGCACGGCGTCGCAACCCAATTCCATCGCCAGCGCCGCGTCGCTGGCGGTTCCGATACCGGCGTCGAGCACCACCGGAACGCCGGCCCGTGCGACGATCATCTCGATGTTGTGCGGATTGGTGATGCCGAGGCCGGTGCCGATCGGCGAGCCCAGCGGCATGACCGCCGCGCATCCGGCGTCCTCGAGCCGGCGCGCCAGCACCGGATCGTCGTTGGTGTAGGGCAGCACGACGAACCCGTCATCCACCAATTGCTCTGCGGCTCGTACCAATTCGACGGCGTCGGGCAGCAGCGTGCGCTCGTCGGCGATCACCTCGAGCTTGATCCAGTTGGTGTTCAGCGCCTCACGCGCCAGCTGGGCGGTGAGCACCGCTTCGGCCGCGCCGCGGCATCCCGCGGTGTTGGGCAGCGGCGTGATGCCCAGCCGGTTGAGCAGATCGAGCAGGCCGGTGCCGCCCTCGGTGTCGACCCGGCGGATAGCGACGGTGGTCAGCTCGGTGCCCGAGGCAACCAGCGCCTCCTCGAGCACCGCGAGATTGCTCGCTCCTCCGGTCCCCATGATGAGCCGCGACGCGAAGCTGCGGTCGCCAATCGTCAGTTTTGAATCAGCCACCTTGCACCGCCGTCACTATCTCGAGCCGGGCACCATCGAAAAGTTCTGTGGCCCAACGGGATCGCGGTATCACCGCGTCGTCCATCGCTACTGCGACGCCGCGGTCCGCAAACCCCAGGGTATCCAGCAGCGCGGCGACCGTGGTGTGCGCTTCGACGTCGACCTTTTGTTCATTGACCACGACGATCATTGGTGTGCCCCCACCGGGGCAAGTTCGGCAACGATCTGCTCTGCCGTCCAGGGCGCCAACAGGAATCCCGACCGGCCGTGGCCGGCGGCGACCAGCGTCCGCGCGTCCAGGCGGTGCACCAGCGGCAGATTATCGGGGGTCATCGGACGCAGCCCGGCGGCGCACTCGGCCAGCTCGTATTCGCCCAGCGCCGGCAGCACCGCGCACGCGTCGTCCAGCAGGTCTCGCACCCCCGACACGACGGGGGCGGTGTCGCGCCCGTGTTCGTATTGGGTGGCCCCGACGACCACCCCGTCGGCACGCGGCACCAGGTACACCTGCCGTCCGTGCACGCGGGCGCGAACAACCCGCTGCGGCAACGGCATACAACCCTTGCGCCACCGCAAGCGCAGCACCTCACCCTTCACCGGCCGCACCGGCAGGCCGGGCCACAGCGTCGGCGCGTCGATGCCGTTGGCGATCACCACCGCGTCGCCCTCGACGCCCGAGAGGTCGCGCACCGGCGGCCCCCACGCCACCCCGAGGCGCTCGCACTGCGCGCCGAGCGCCTCCACCACCGCGCGGTTGTCCACGGCCAGTTCGGTGGGCGCGCGGAAGCCGTGCCGGATGCTTTGCGCCAGCAGGGGTTCGACGTCGCGGGCGGCTGACTCCCAGACCACCGGATGTCCCTGGGCGGACAACCATTCGGCGACGGTGCGCAGGTCTTCGACATCGGCGCGGTCGACGGCCACCACCAGCGACTCGCGCGCGGTGACCACCTCGGGCGGCAGCCCGTCCAGGAAGCCACCCTCGCGCCACAGCCGCAGCGACTCCAGGCCCAGCCGCAACAACCGCTCTTCGCCGGGCCAGCCCTCGCTGTGCGGCGCCAGCATGCCGCCGGCTACCCACGATGCGCCCTTCTGGTCGCCGCGGTGCACCCGCACCGACCACCCGGCCTGCGCGGCGCGGCGCGCCACCGCGAGCCCGATGACGCCGCCGCCGATCACCGCCAGCGACCCCAGCGGGGGTTCCGAGGGCATCCCGGTCATTGTCGAGCCTCCCTTCGCCGGCATGACCCGGATCAGGTGTGACGGTAAGGGCAGGTCCGGATGGGTCCGGCTGTGCCCACTCTCAGCCCCGCAGTCACTCGACTACCCGGGACTCCCGTGTCCAGTGGTTCTCTTCGGCTCCACGCTAGCGCGCTAGCGTCTCGGTGTGCAGCGCCCCTTTGATAGACGACTTTCCGTTCTGGCCACCGCGCGGCTGTATCTGTGCACCGACGCGCGCCGTGAGCGCGGTGATTTGGCCGAGTTCGCCGACGCGGCCCTGGCCGGCGGCGTGGACATCATCCAGCTGCGCGACAAGGGATCGGCCGGTGAGCAGCGGTTCGGACCGCTCGAGGCACGCGAGGAGCTGGCGGCGTGCCGGATCCTGGCCGACGCGGCCCGCCGGCACGGTGCCTTGTTCGCCGTCAACGACCGCGCCGACATCGCCCGCGCGGCCGGCGCCGACGTGCTGCACCTCGGGCAGGGCGACCTGCCGCCGGCCGTCGCCCGCGACATCGCCGGGCCGGACGTGCTGCTCGGGCTGTCCAGCCACGACCGCGACCAGGCCGCCGCCGCGGCGGCCCTCGGCGAAGCGGACTACTTCTGCGTCGGGCCGTGCTGGCCCACGCCCACCAAACCGGGCCGTCAGGCGCCGGGCCTCGGACTGGTGCGGGCCGCCGCCGAGTTCGGCAGAAACAAGCCGTGGTTCGCGATCGGCGGCATCGACGAGCAGCGGCTGCCCGAGGTGCTCGACGCCGGCGCCCGGCGCATCGTGGTAGTGCGGGCGATCACGGCGGCCGACGACCCGCGGTCCGCGGCGCAGCGGCTCAGCTCGGCGCTGGCAGCAGCGAGCTGATCCGGCGGGTCAGCAGCGAGGACTCTTGGCCCGCGTCACCGGGCATGCACCAGACGAAGACGCCGGCCTCGATCTCGATCGTGCGCGGCAGGTATTGCCGCCGCTCGTCGCCGTGGTCCAGCGGCAACACCGCCGGCGCGGTGCGCAGCCGCTGCCAGCTGGCCGCGAAGCCGGGATGCAGCGGCAGGTCGGACACCTCGGTTTCGGCGACCCAGCGCATCTCGGCGCTTTCCCGATTGGGCACGGTGTGCAGCAACTCATCGGCGTCGGCGACGACGGTGGTGTAGCTCCACCGCGTGCCCGCGATCCCGGCGACCTCGGCCGTGACCACCGTCGCGCGCACCGCGAGCCGCTCACCGAGCAGCCCCGCTTCTTCGTTCGCTTCGCGGACCGCGGTCTCCTCCGGCGTTTCGTGGCTGTCCCGGGCGCCGCCGGGCAGCCCCCACGTCCCGCCCTGGTGACTCCACACCGCGCGATGCTGCAGCAGCACCGCGGGGGTGCCGTCGGGCTGCGGGGCCCTCAGAAGCAAACCCGCCGCTCCGAACCGGCCCCAGTAATGGGCGCCGCTGTCGGAGATCACCCAACCGTCACCGTCGCCCTGCACGGATTCAGGATATGCAGACTTGGCTTGGGCGTCGTCAATTGCGTCCGCCTCCACCCATCCACCCGAACATGCTCTTAGACTTCGCTTATAGAGGTCCGTGCAGCGAAACGAAATGGCCGAGAGATGAGGGCTGATAAGACGTGACGGTTGAGCTGGCGCACCCGTCGACCGAGCCGCAGGGATCGCGGTCACCGGCCGAACCGGCTCATCCACGCTGGTGGTTCATCTCGACGACGCCGGGCCGCATCTTGACCATCGGGATCGTGCTGGCCGCACTCGGCGGGATCAGCGCCTTCGCCACCTCGACCACCATCAACCACCGGCAGCAGGTGCTCACCACGGTGCTCAACCACACCGAGCCGCTGTCGTTCGCCGCCGGACGGCTCTACACCACGCTGTCGGTCGCCGATGCCGCCGCGGCCACCGCGTTCATCGCCGAGGCGGAGCCGCAGCCGGTTCGCCAGCGCTACGAGCAGGCGATCACCGACGCGTCCGTCGCGGTGACCCGGGCCTCGAGCGGCCTCACCGACGAGCCGCTGGTGCAGCTGCTGGGCCGGATCAACGCCGAGCTGGCCGTCTACACCGGACTTATCGAAATCGCCCGGACCAACAACCGGGAGGGCAACCCGGTCGGGTCGTCGTACCTGTCGGAGGCGTCGGGGCTGATGCAATCGACGATCCTGCCCGACGCGGCCAAGCTGTATCAGGCGACGTCGGAGCGGGTGGACGCCGAAACCACCGCGTCGACGCAGATCCCGGCGCCGGTCATCATGGTGGTCGGCGCCACCGTGATCTTCGGCGCGTTCTCACACCGTTGGCTGGCGCGGCGCACGCGGCGCCGAATCAACCCAGGCCTGGTGGTGGGCGCACTCGCTATTCTCGTCATGGTGGTTTGGGTTGGAACTGCGCTGACCATTTCTACGACGGCCAGTCGTAGCGCGAAGGACACTGCCGCGGAGTCCCTCAAGACCGTCACCAACGTCGCGATCACCGCCCAGCAGGCGCGCGCCGACGAGACCCTGTCGCTGATCCGTCGCGGCGACGAGGAGAAACGCAAGCAGTCGTTCTATCAGCGCCTCGATTCCATGCACCGCCAGCTCGACCAGTACATGTCGCGCAGCGACGCCGTGGACAAACCGGACCTGGAAGGCGCCGACCAGCTACTGCTGCGCTGGCGGCAGGCCAACGACCGGATCACCTCGTACATCTCGGTCGGTAACTACCGGGCCGCCACCCAGGTGGCGCTGGGCAGCAGCGAAGAGGACTCCACCCCGGCGTTCGACAAGCTGGACGACGAACTGGTCAAGGCCATGGATCAGGGCCGCATCCACCTGCGCAACGACGTCATCAACGCGCGCAGCGGGCTGTCCGGCGCCCAGGTCGGTGGCGTGGTGCTCAGCCTTGGCGCCGCGATCGCGGTGGCGCTGGGCCTGTGGCCGAGGCTGAAAGAGTATCGATAATGGTCCGCCTGCCCCTGCTTCGCCGGGCGTGCACCGTGGCCGCCGCCGCGGTCGTGCTGGCGGGCTGCGGACACACCGAATCGCTGCGGGTGGCCAGCGTGCCGACGTTGCCGCCGCCGACACCGGTCGGCATGGAGCAGTTGCCACCCCAGCCGCCGCTGCCGCCCGACGGCCCGAATCCGAACTGCGACCTGACGGCCAGCCTGCGGCCATTCGCCACCAAGGCGGAGGCGGACGCCGCGGTCGCCGACATCCGCGCCCGGGGCCGGTTGATCGTCGGGCTCGACATCGGCAGCAACCTGTTCAGCTTCCGCGACCCGATCACCGGTGAGATCACCGGTTTCGACGTCGACATCGCCGGCGAGATCGCGCGCGACATCTTCGGGGCGCCCTCCCACGTCGAATACCGGATCCTGTCGTCGGACGAACGGGTCACCGCGCTGCAGCGCTCCGAGGTCGACATCGTGGTCAAGACCATGACCATCACGTGCGACCGGCGCAAGCAGGTGAACTTCTCGACCGTCTACCTCGACGCCAACCAGCGCATCCTGGCCCCGCGCGACTCGTCGATCGTCAAGGTCGCCGACCTGTCCGGCAAGCGGGTCTGCGTGGCCAAGGGCACGACGTCGCTGCACCGCATCCAGCAGATCGACCCGCCACCGGTGGTGGTGTCGGTGGTCAACTGGGCCGACTGCCTGGTGGCGATGCAGCAGCGCGAGATCGACGCGGTCAGCACGGACGATTCGATCCTGGCCGGGCTGGTCGAAGAGGACCCCTACCTGCACATCGTCGGACCGAACATGGCCACCCAGCCCTACGGCATCGGGGTCAATCTGAACAACACCGGGTTGGTGCGGTTCGTCAACGGAACCCTGGAACGAATCCGCCGCGACGGTACGTGGAACACGTTGTACCGCAAGTGGTTGACGGTGCTGGGGCCCGCGCCGGCCCCGCCCGTACCGAGGTATCTGGACTGATGGCCGAGCCGGATAAGCAATCCGAGCAGCCGGAATCCGGCTCGGAAGACGTGGGCCCGGGCACCCAGCCCGCCGACGTCCAGACCGGCGGCGCGGCGACCGGGCGACTGCAGGCCACCCAGGCGCTGTTCCGTCCCGACTTCGACGACGACGATGACGACGACGACTTTCCGCACATCTCGCTGGGCGCTCTAGACACCGATCCGCAGGACCGCATGACGGTGGCGACGCGATCGCTGCCGGCGGTCCGGCAGCTCGGCGGCGGCCTGGTCGAGATCCCGCGCGGGCGGGACATCGATCCGCGCGAAGCCCTGATGACCAATCCGGTGGTGCCGGAGTCCAAGCGCTTCTGCTGGAACTGCGGGAAACCCGTCGGGCGGTCCAGCAAGAAAGCCAAGGGCACGTCGGAGGGTTGGTGCCCGTCCTGCGGCAGCCCGTATTCGTTTCTGCCGCAACTTAATCCGGGCGATATCGTCGCCAACCAGTACGAGGTCAAGGGCTGCATCGCGCACGGCGGTCTGGGCTGGGTGTATCTGGCGGTCGACCACAACGTCAACGACCGGCCGGTGGTGCTCAAGGGCTTGGTGCACTCCGGCGACGCCGAGGCGCAGGCGATCGCGATGGCCGAACGACAGTTTTTGGCCGAGGTGGTCCACCCGCAGATCGTGCAGATCTTCAACTTCGTCGAGCACGTCGACCAGCACGGAAATCCGGTCGGCCTCATCGTCATGGAGTACGTCGGCGGTCAGCCGTTGCGGCACGGCAAGGGTGAGAAGCTACCCGTCGCCGAGGCCGTCGCCTACCTGCTGGAGATCCTGCCCGCGCTGAGCTATCTGCACTCCATCGGCCTGGTCTACAACGACCTGAAGCCGGAGAACATCATGCTCACCGAAGAGCAGCTCAAGCTGATCGACCTGGGCGCGGTGTCGCGGATCAATTCGTTCGGATACCTTTACGGCACACCGGGTTTCCAGGCGCCCGAGATTGTGCGGACCGGTCCGACGGTCGCCACCGACATCTACACGGTGGGCCGCACGCTGGCCGCGCTCACGCTGAACCTGCAGACGCGCAACGGTCGCTACGTCGACGGCCTGCCCGAGCACGACCCGGTGTTGACCACCTACGACTCCTTCCACCGGTTGTTGCGCCGCGCCACCGACCCGGACCCCCGGCGCCGGTTCTTGAGCACCGAGGAGATGTCCGCACAGTTGATGGGTGTGCTGCGCGAGGTGGTCGCCTACGACAGCGGGGTGCCGCGGCCCGGCCTGTCGACCATCTTCAGCCCCAGCCGCTCGACGTTCGGGGTGGACCTGCTGGTCGCCCACACCGACGTGTACCTGGACGGGCAGGTCCACTCGGAGAAGCTCACCGCCCGCGAAATCGTTACCGCACTGCAGGTTCCGCTGGTCGATCCGGCCGACGTCGCCGCTCCCGTCCTGCAGGCGACCGTGTTGTCCCAGCCCGTGCAGACCCTGGACTCGCTGCGCGCGGCCCGACACGGGACGCTGGACGCCGACGGCGTCGAGGTGTCCGAGTCGGTGGAGCTGCCGCTGATGGAGGTCCGCGCGCTGCTGGATCTCGGCGACGTGGCCAAGGCCACCCGCAAGCTCGACGACCTGGCCGAGCGGGTCGGCTGGCAATGGCGATTGGTGTGGTACAAGGCCGTCGCCGAGCTGCTGACCGGCGACTACGATTCGGCCACAATGCATTTCATCGAAGTGCTGGACACGTTCCCCGGCGAGCTGGCGCCCAAGCTGGCGCTGGCCGCCACCGCCGAGCTGGCCGGCGACGTCGACGACCACAAGTTCTACGAGACGGTGTGGAAGACCAACGACGGCGTGATCTCGGCGGCGTTCGGGTTGGCCAGGACGCTGTCCGCGGAAGGGGATCGGGCCGCCGCGGTGCGCACGCTGGACGAGGTGCCGGCCACCTCACGGCACTTCACCACCGCGCGGCTGACCAGCGCGGTGACCCTGCTGTCCGGCCGGACCAAGAGCGAGATCACCGAAGAGGACATCCGCGACGCGGCCCGGCGGGTGGAGGCGCTGCCGCCCACCGAACCCCGCGTGCTGCAGATCCGCGCGCTGGTGCTGGGCTGCGCGATGGACTGGCTGGAAGACAACAAGGCGAGCACCAACCACATCCTCGGATTCCCGTTCACCGAGCACGGTTTGCGGCTGGGCGTCGAGGCGTCGCTGCGCAACCTGGCCCGCGTCGCCCCGACCCAGCGGCATCGCTACGCGCTGGTCGACATGGCGAACCGGGTCCGGCCCACCAGTACGTTCTAGGATTTCGCTGGGCTTGGCATGGCTTGGTCCGGCGGCGCGGCGGTCCGGCGGCCACCTCCGTCGAATCCTGGGCGGGGATATCGCGAAATTCCCGCCGCCAGTGCACAGTCAAAGCCGTCAGCGCACACTCGCGGCCGCCAGCGCGGCTCGCACACGACGCAAGATGCCGGCGGGACGGTCCTCCGCGACGATCCGGACGACGATCCACCCCATCCGCTCGAGCATCTCGATTCGCCGGATGTCTTTGACGTACTGCCGCCGGTTCATCCGATGATGGTCGCCGTCGTATTCGACGGCCACCATCCAGTCCTCCCAACCCAGGTCGAGATACGCGACGGGAATGCCGTCCACGTCCAGCACCGGTATCTGCGTCTGTGGCCGCGGCAGGCCCGCGTCGATGAGGAGCAGCCGCAGGTAGCTCTCCCTGGGCGACTGCGCGCCCGGGTCGATCAGCTCGAGCGCGGCCTCCAACCGCCGCAGACCGGGCGAGCCGGGATGACACTTCGCCACGCGCAAAACGTCCTCCGCCTTGAAACCCGTTGCGCGGGCGAGCGCATCCAGCCGAACGACGGATGAGCGGACCGCTCCGCGGCGCCCGATGTCGAAGGCGGTGCGCTCGGGGGTGGTGACGGAGCGACCGGCGATGATCTGCGCCTCGCCCGCCGCCAGCGCAGCACGGCGGGTCAGGATGCCGTCGGGTGGACGGGGATTGGCATACATCAGCTCAACCGGGACGTCATCGGGAATCCACTCGGCGCCGTGCAGCGCCGCGGCGGCCGCTCCGGCGATGATCCCGCTGCGTCCGGACCATAGCCATGCGGCGCTGATGCGC
>NZ_LZKI01000027.1 GCF_001672755.1 Mycobacterium colombiense
CCGCGGGTAACTGGCAAGCGCTGATGCTGCCGGTGACCACGCTGACCATCAACGTGTCCAGCGTCGCGCTGATCTGGTTCGGCGGGTTGCGCATCGACCGCGGCCAGATGCAGGTCGGCTCGCTGACCGCCTTCCTGGCCTACTTCACCCAGATCAGCGCGACGCTGGACACGTTGATGGTCAGCGTGGTCACCGGCAGCATCAGCGCTTGCCAGTTACCCGCGGTCAGTGCGGTATTCGACAGCGCGGTGTTGGCGCGGCCGAAGCGGTCGCGCTCGAAATCTTCCCGGGTGAACGCCCGGACGACCCGCACGCCGGACAGCTGGTCACGCATCACCCGGTTGATGCCGTCGATCAGGCCCTGCATCCGGCGGAACAGGGGCAGCATGTGCGACATCACCCAGTAGTTGGCCACCGCCATGATCGGCACGCTGACCAACAGCAGCCACGTCAGCGCGGCCTCCCGGCGGATGGCCATGAAGATCCCGCCCAGGCACATGATCGGGGCGGTCACCAGCACGGTGCCCGTTATCTGGACCAGGTACTGGATCTGCCGAACGTCGTTGGTGCTGCGCGTCAACAGCGTGGGCGCTCCGAATCGGGCGGTCTCGCGTTCGGAAAAGGTGGTGACGTGTTCGAACATCGCCGCGCGCAGGTCGCGACCGAAGCCCATCCCGGTGCGCGAGCCGAAAAACACCGCGCCGATCGAGCACAACACCTGCAATGCGGTGACTCCGAGCATCACCATGCCGAGCCGGACGATCGTGGTGGTGTCGCCCTTGGCGACGCCTTCGTCGATGATGGCGGCGTTGACCGTCGGCAGATACAGCGACGCGAGGTTGCTGACCAGCTGCAGCGCCATCAACACCGCCACCAGCCGTCGGTACGGCTGGATGTACTGGCGCAGCAGTGCCAGGAGCATTGGGTAACTGTCGCACACCCTCCGTCCGGCCGTCCCCGCCAACCGCCTGACGGTCGAGGTCCGCGCCGCACGGGTTGGCGGCCCCGAAATACCTGCTCAGGCGCGTCGGTGGTTGACCCGCTGGGCTGCCGCTACAGTGCATCGTGTGGACCAGCAGCGGGCGGAACGGAAGCAGGGTAGCGGTGCGGCGTGACACGAGGGCGCTGGCTCTTGTGGCGTCAGCATTGACGATCCTGATCCCCGCGGCCGCGGGCTGCTCCGATTCCGGCGGCAACAAACAGGGCGCGGCGGCGTCGTCGACGCCGCAGAACGGCCAGGGCAGCCACGGTGCGATGTTCCCGCAATGCGGCGGCATCAGCGACCAGACCGTCGCCGAGCTCACCAAGGTCACCGGGTTGATCAACACCGCACGCAACTCCGTCGGGTGCCAGTGGCTGGCCGGCGGCGGCATCCTCGGGCCGCACTTCTCCTTCTCCTGGTATCGCGGCAGCCCCATCGGGCGTGAACGCAAGACCGAGGAGCTCTCGCGCGCCAGCGTCGACGACATCAACATCAACGGCCACGGCGGTTTCATCGCCGTCGGCAACGAACCCAACCTGGGTGACTCGCTGTGCGAGGTGGGCATTCAGTTCCAAGACGACTTTATTGAATGGTCAATCAGTTTCAGCCAGAAGCCGTTCCCGCCGCCGTGCGACATAGCGAAAGAACTGGCTCGCCAATCGATTGCGAACTCGAAATGATGGCCCCGATGAGTGCCGGGTCGCGCAGCAGAAGGACCGCGCGCATCGCCGCGACCGTGGTTATCGCCGCGTTGCTGGTGTTGACGGGCTGTTCCCGCTCGATCGGGGGCAACGCGGTCAAGGCGGGTGGCAATGTGCCCCGCAACAACAACTCGCAGCAGCAGTACCCGAACCTGCTCAAGGAATGTGAGGTCTTGACCAGCGACATCCTGGCCAAGACCGTGGGCGCCGATCCGCTCGACATTCAGAGCACCTTCGTGGGTGCGATCTGCCGCTGGCAGGCGGCCAACCCGGCCGGCCTGATCGACATCACCCGGTTCTGGTTCGAGCAGGGCAGCCTGTCCAACGAGCGCAAGGTCGCCGAATTCCTGAAGTACAAGATCGAGACGCGCTCGATCGCCGGCATCGACTCCATCGTGATGCGGCCCGACGACGCGAACGGCGCTTGCGGCGTGGCCAGCGATGCCGCCGGGGTGGTCGGATGGTGGATCAACCCGCAGGCGCCCGGCATCGACGCGTGCGGACAGGCCATCAAGTTGATGGAGCTGACGCTGGCCACCAACTCCTAGCGGCGATCGCAAGCGCGGCGAAGCCGGGCGCGGCGGGTCGCCGCCACCAAGTCCTAGCGCGGCACCTCGAAGTCGGTCAGCGTCGCCACCCCGAGCTCCAGCTGCCTCCACGCGCACGGCACGGTGAGCACCGCGATCGCCGACGTCGGAAACTTGACCGAAATCCGTTCGGCAGCAGAGGTATTCGCACCTCCGGCGCGGCCGAGCCCAAGCGCAAGAGTCGACATCGTCGGCTCATGGCCGATGACGAGCAGCGTGCTGACGCCGTCGTCCACCGTGTTGATCTCGTCGATCAGCGTGCCCGGGGTGGTGGCGTAGAGGCGCTCGCTGTATCGCACCGGCGCATCGATGCGGGTGTTCAGCAGGGTCTCGCGGGTGCGCGTCGCCGTGGAGCACAGCACCGCATCGATGGTGGGCGCGTTGGCGCGCAACCAGTCGCCGGCGAGGCCGGCCTGCTTGATGCCGCGGGGTGCCAACGGCCGATTGTGGTCGGCGACACCGGACGGGTAGTCGGACTTCGCGTGCCGCATCAACAGCAAGGTGCGCCGGTCAGTCACGAGAAATCAGATTAATCAGTGCGCGCCACGAGGGCTATGCCGCGTGCCCGTCACCATCGTCACCATCGCCGCCGAGCAGTGTCTCCGGGTGGTCGAAGGGTTGTGCGGGGTCGGCTTCATCCGGCAGGCGCAGTGAGTGGGGATCGTCGGCCGACGGCCAGCACAGTTTCGGCGACGATGGCCAAAGCCAACCTAGCGGGGACGAATCCTAAATCCTCTGCGAACTTCTCCCGGGCGTTGTAGAACTTGGAATAGCGGTCCCCGCTCGAGGCACGCGCTGCCATTGCCGAGGCCAGAAGGCGTTTACAGTGAAAGAGTCGTTGCGCACGGGAATTAGATTACTTGTGGCACTGGGGGTTGCCTGGTGGGTAATCCTCAATTCGCCGGTGGCCTGGGCCGGGCCGGGCGGCAACCTTCCAGGACCCGGCGTGTGCGACTATCCCGGTGTTGGCGGAAGTACTTTCGAGGCGGGGGCCACGACGTACTACTGTGATTTTCCTATCGAAGAGAACAGCACGCACTGGCACTGCGAATATGGCGGATGGAACCTGGGTGGTCCAGGTGGCAATGCCCCCATCGGTGGAAGTTTTATGGGTTTCGGGTTGACCATTCCTGCAGGCGATTTCGGGGGTGCTTCCGGTAGCTGTTCATGGCGCTGGCCGGATAACACTGTCGGCCCTGCACCGAATCCACCGGGCGCGTGGAAGAACTACTTGGTGCCCAAGCCGCCACCGCCCGAACATCGGGCACCCCCGCCTCCATCAGCCGAGCCAGAGTCCGGGCCACCCCCGGTAATGAATCCGAATGCCGGCGATGAGCCACAGACACCGGCCTACACCAACCCGGCGTTTCCGAATCCCGGCAGGCCTCAGAACCCGCCCAGTTAGCTTGCCGCGGCCACAGCAGCCTAAGGCTCGTTGGGTTTCTTGAGATCGTATCGGAAGTGTTGTTTGCCAATCTGGTTCGAGCCGGGCCGCGGAGGCTGAGCTTGGCCGACTGCAGCGGCCTGTGCAGACCTTGAGGTAGATACACACTCGCGCAATTCATTTGGAATTTGGGTGGCCACCAGTTCCTGTATGGAGCGCTGGGCCGGTGTCACCTGATCCGGCGCACAGCCGAGGAACCGTCCGGCACCGCCGGAATTCCCAGACCGAGACCTGCCGATCGAGGTCCCGCGTCTTGTCGGTGCGCAGACCTAAACTCTCGATGCCCAGGTAAACACGCACTTCGAAAGGGGGTCGCCGGCATGCGATTCCTGCACACCGCCGACTGGCAGTTGGGCATGACCCGGCACTTCCTCGCCGGTGACGCGCAACCGCGCTATTCAGCGGCCCGCCGCGACGTGGTTTCCGGTCTGGGCGCGCTGGCGGCAGAAGTGGGCGCCGAGTTCGTCGTCGTGTCGGGCGATGTCTTCGAACACAATCAGCTTCCGCCCAAGGTGATCGGACAGTCCCTGGAAGCCATGCGGGCCATCGGGATTCCGGTGTACCTGCTGCCGGGCAACCACGACCCGCTGGACGCCTCGTCGGTGTACACCAGCGCGCTGTTCACCGCCGAGCGTCCCGACAACGTGGTGGTGCTCGATCAGGCCGGTGTGCATCAGGTGCGTCCCGGGCTGGAGATCGTCGCCGCGCCGTGGCGGTCGAAGGTGCCGACCACCGACCTGGTCGCCGACGTCCTCGACGACCTGCCCGCGGCGGAGGGCACCCGGATCCTCGTCGCGCACGGCGGCGTCGACGTGCTGGATCCCGACCGGGACAAGCCCTCGCTGATCCGGCTCGCCACGGTTGACGACGCGTTGACGCGCGGCGCGGTGCACTATGTGGCGCTGGGGGATAAGCACTCGCTCACCCAGGTCGGCGACAGCGGCCGGGTGTGGTACTCCGGCTCCCCGGAAGTCACCAACTTCGACGACGTCGAATCCGACCCTGGCCACGTCCTGATCGTCGACATCGACGAGGCCGACCCGCGGCGCGCGGTCTCCGTCACGCCGCGGCACCTCGGCAGCTGGCGGTTCGTCACGATGCATAGGCAGGTCGACACCAGCCGCGACATCGCCGATTTGGACATGAACCTGGACCTGATGACCGAGAAGGACCGAACCGTGGTGCGCCTGGCGCTGACCGGGTCGCTGACGGTCACCGATCGCGCCGCGCTGGACGTCTGCCTCGATAAATACGCACGGTTGTTCGCCTGGCTGGGTCTGTGGGAACGTCACACCGATTTGGCGGTGATTCCCGCCGACGGCGAATTCAGCGACCTGGGCATCGGGGGTTTCGCGGCCGCGGCCGTCGAAGAATTGGTGGCGACGGCACGCGAGGAGGACTGCGCGACCGCCGTCGACGCGCAGGCGGCGCTGGCGCTACTGCTGCGCCTCACCGACCGGGGCGCGGCGTGAAGCTGCACCGGCTGATCCTGACGAACTACCGCGGCATCTCGCACCGCGAAATCGACTTCCCCGACCACGGCGTCGTAGTGGTCTGCGGCGCCAACGAGATCGGCAAGTCGTCGATGATCGAGGCCCTGGATCTGCTCCTGGAAGCGCGGGACCGCTCGACGAAGAAGGAGGTCAAGCAGGTCAAACCCACCCACAGCGACGTCGGCTCCGAGGTATCCGCCGAAATCAGTTGCGGCCCTTATCGTTTTGTCTATCGCAAGCGGTTTCACAAGAAGTGCGAGACGGAGCTGACCGTGATCCGGCCGTACCGCGAACAGCTGACCGGCGACGAGGCCCACGAGCGCGTCCGAGCGATGCTGGCCGAGACGGTGGACAGCGACCTGTGGCACGCCCAGCGGGTGCTGCAGTCCGCGTCGACCGCCGCGGTGGATCTGTCCGGGTGCGACGCGCTCTCGCGGGCGCTTGATGTGGCCGCCGGTGACAGCGGGGGGCTGTGCGGCACCGAGCCGTTGCTCATCGAGCGCATCGACGCCGAATACGGGCGTTACTTCACCCCGACTGGACGTCCGACGGGCGAGTGGGCCGCCGCGATCGCCCGGCTGGCCGACGCCGAGGCCGCGGTCGCCGCGTGCGCCGCCGCGGTCGCCGAGGTCGACGACCGGGTGGCCCGCCATGCCGTGTTGACCCAGCAGGTGGCCGACTTCTCCCAGCGCCGCATGGCTGCCGGGCCGCGAGTCACCGCCGCGCAGGAGGCCGCCGACAAGATCGCCGCGCTCACCGCGCAGCGACGCGAGGCCCAGCTGGTCGCCGAGGCCGCGGCCGCCACCGCCGCCGCGGCGAGCGGCGCCCACACCGCACGGCGGCAATTGCTCACCGAAATCGACGTCCGCGCGGGCGCCGTCGCCGAAACGCAAACGCAGGCCCAAGAAGCCGCGGCCGCCCAAGCGGCGGCGCATGCTGAGGCCGAAGCGGCCGACGCCGCGCTGCAGCAGGCCACCGAGGCCCTTGCCGAGCTGCAACGCCGGACCGAATCCGCGCGGTGCACGGTCGACCAACTCGCCAACCGCGAAGAGGCCGGCCGGTTGACCGCCCGGCTGGACAAGATCGATGCCATCGAGCGGGATGGCGAACGGATCGCCGTCGAGCTCGACAC
The DNA here is from genome assembly GCF_001672755.1 of Mycobacterium colombiense. Taxonomy (GTDB): domain Bacteria; phylum Actinomycetota; class Actinomycetes; order Mycobacteriales; family Mycobacteriaceae; genus Mycobacterium; species Mycobacterium colombiense_C. The sequence goes on from NZ_LZKI01000027.1 coordinate 6,340, forward strand.
CATCGCCGTCACCGAGGCGGTGCTGCGACGTATCGAGGACGCCGCGGCCGCCGTCGATCGCACCGGTGACCAGTTGGCCCTGACGTCGGCGGCGATCGAATTCACCGCCACCGCAGACATTCAGCTGGTCGTGGGTGGTGAGCAGATCTCCCTGCCGGCCGGACAGAGCTGGTCGACCATGGCCGCCGGACCCACCGCGGTGGAGGTCGCCGGTGTCCTGACCGCCCGGATCACCCCGGGCGCGACCACCCTGGACATTCATGCCAAACACGCTGCGGCGCAGAAGGAAATGGCGGCGGCGCTGGCGGCCGGCGACGTGAGCGACCTGGCCGCGGCACGTTCCGCCGACCAGCGTCGCCGCGAGTTGCACGGCACCCGTGACCAGCTCACCGCGACTCTGACCGGCCTGTGCGGTGACGAACAGGCCGACGAGCTGCGGTCGCGGCTGGCGCAATTGCGCGCCGCGCGCCCCGCCGGGGCCGAACTCGTCCTCAATGACATCGGCGCCGCCCGCGCCGAGCTCACCGCGGTCCTCGAGGCTCGCGCGGCCGCATCGGGCGAATGCGAGACACGCCGCCAGGCCGCCACCGCCGCCGGCACTGCGCTCGCCGAGTTATCCACGCGGACAACGGTTCTACAGAACACCTTGGAGGCTCAACGCGCCGAGCTGGACGCCGCCGCGGGCCGGCTGGCCGCCGAACGCGCGTCGGCGGGCGATGACGAACTCGCGGCCGCCGCGACCACGGCCCTGGGCGCGGCGCAGGCCGCGCAACAGCGGGCCACCGAACTCACCGACGCGCTGGCCGAGGCCGCACCCGATGCGGTCGAGACCGAATTGGCCGATGCCAAAAAGGAAGCCGACTCGCTGCGCGAGCGCTACGAGGAAGCCGCCCGCGCGTTGCGTGAGATCACGATCGAACTCTCGGTGTTCGGTAGTGAGGGACGCCAAGGCAAGCTCGACGCCGCGGAAACCGAACGCGAGCACGCCGCCAGCGAACACAGCCAGGTGGGCGGCCGCGCCCGCGCCGCGCAACTGCTCCGGTCGGTCATGACGCGCCACCGCGACACCACCCGGCGGCGCTACGTCGAGCCCTATCGTTCGGAGCTGCAGCGGCTCGGCCGCCCGGTCTTCGGCCCGAGTTTCGAGGTCGACATCGACAGCGACCTGTGCATCCGTAGTCGCACGCTGAACGGCATCACCGTGCCCTACGAATCCCTATCCGGCGGCGCCAAGGAGCAACTCGGCATCCTGGCGCGGCTGGCCGGCGCGGCCCTGGTCGCCAAGGAGGATGCCGTCCCGGTGGTGGTTGACGACGCGCTCGGTTTCACCGACCCGGACCGGTTGACCAAGATGGGGGAGTTGTTCGACACCGTGGGAACCCACGGACAGGTGATCGTCCTCACCTGTAGCCCCGACCGCTACGACAGTGTCAAGGGCGCCCACCGCATCGATCTCAGCGCTTAGCTCTGGCGGCTGACCTTCGCCGACATCGCTGATCAAAGCGATTCATCGCCGCACTGGCGCCTTCCCTGCAGAATGGGATCATGGGGGGCACGCCCGAATGACGATGAACGCGAAGCGCAGCCGGATACAGGAGAAGCTGGCGGAATTGCCCGGCGTGCGGCCCGTCCGCCGGCCGATCTCACCACACAGCGCCGAAGAGTTCGATCTGTACTACGTACGTGCGGGCCGCAAGTCCGCTCATCCGCTGGTCATCATCCCCGGCGGCCCGGGGGTGGCGTCGGTGCAGATGTACAAGGGGCTGCGGCGGCGCGCGGCGGCGGCCGGTCTCGACGTCATCATGATCGAGCATCGCGGCGTGGGGATGTCGCGCCACGACGACTCGGGTGCCGATCTGCCTCCGCAATCGCTGACCGTGAACCAGGTGGTCGACGATGTGGCGGCGGTGCTCGACGACGTCCAAGCGGAGTCGGCCGTCATCTACGGCGCCTCGTACGGCACCTACATCGCGGCCGGCGTCGGGGTGCGCCATCCGCACCGGGTGCGCGGCATGGTGCTCGACTCACCTTTGCTGTCGCGGCACGACATCGTCATCGTGCGCCGCGCGATCCGCCGGCTGCTGCTGAAGGGCGACAGCATCGAAACCGCTTCGGTGGCACCGAAGATGCGCACACTCGTCGACGCCGGCGTGATGAACGCGACGGCAACACAGGTCGTCGCGACGATCTACGGCTATGGCGGAACCGACCTGCTCGAGCGGCAACTCGATCTGTTGCTCGATGGCCGAAAACTGCTGTGGTGGGCACTATCCCGCTTCACCACCCTGGGCAACCTGCCGTTTCGGTACGAAGAAGATTTGGTGAGCCGGATTGCGTTCCGCGAACTGGACTATGCGGCCGAACCCGACGGGCTACCGCTCGATCCCGCGGTCGCCGAAAGCCGAGTCCGCACGCAGCGAGTGACTTTTGAAGACGAGCCCTATGACCTGGTGGCCGAGATGCCGAAATTCGACTGGCCGACCGCGGTGGTTTCCGGCGGTCGCGACCTGATCACCCCGCCGGCCGTCGCGCAACGCGTCGCGTCGCTGCTGCCTGAGGCGGTGCTGCTGAGCCTGCCGAACATGGCGCACAGCGCGCTGGATTTCCGTGAGCCCGTTGCGCTTGCCAGCGCAGACGCGGTCCGGCGCGGCGACCTGAATGGGCTTGTCGCACAGGCGCCGGCGCTGGATGCGCTCCCGCCGCGCCCGGAGGTGCGGCTGCTGTGGAAGGCGCTCGGGGTGGCGGCCGTCGCCGAGGGTGCCCTGCCGATCCCGAATCGGCTACGGCGGCGGCTCAACTCCGCGTGAAGCCGATGGCGGTGTAGTTGAGGTCGGCGAGACCGGCCGCCCCGAAGTTGGCCAGCGTGCTGCGCACCGCGACATCGCCGGGTGACTGGGTCAGGGGAAGGCTGAATCCCTCCGCCCAGATCATCTTGTCGAGATCGTTGGCCAACGCCCGCGCCTTGGCCGGATCGAGTTCTTCCAGCGTGCCTTCGATGGCGGCGTCGATCTGCTCGCTGCCGATCTTGCCGAAATTGCTCTCCCCGTCGGACTTGTAGATCTGGGTCAGCGCCGACAGTGGGAAAGCGTCTCCGAGCCAACCGAATTGGGCCATGTCGAAAGCACCGACGTTGATGTAGTTGGTGAAGAAGCCGCTGCCCGACCGCGAGACGAGCTCGAGCTTGACGCCGATCTGGGCGAGACTGTGCTGGGCGATCTGGGCGAACTGCCGGCTGCCCTGGGCGTCGTAGAACAAGTCGCGGATCACCAGCGGCCGGCCGTCCTTCTCCCGGAACTGCCCGGCCCGCTTCCAGCCCAGCGCGTCAAGCTCTCGGCCGGCCGCGGCCGGGTCGTAGGGCACCACCGAGCTGTTGTCTTGATAGCCTTGCTGACCGGCGACATAGATGTGATTGCCCAGTGCCACAGGGTTACTGGTGAGGCCGTACTGGACGACCTTGGCAATGGTCTGCCGATCGATCCCCTTGGCCACCGCGACGCGCAGCGCCTTGTCGGCCAGAATCGAGCCCGGGGCGCCGTTGAACGTGAAATGCGACCAGGCCGGGGCGGGCGCGCGCCGGATCGAGATTCCCTTGGTGCGTTGCGCGATGGTCAGCTGGTCGATCGTGCCGACCCCGGTGGCGTCGATCGTGTTGTTCTGCAAGGCGGGGAGACGCGCGGCATCGTCGAGCACCAGGTAGGTGATGCTGTCCAGGCGGGGTCGCGCGCCCCACCATTTCGGGTTGCGGCTCAACACGATCCGCTGGGTGGTCCGATCCAGCGACGAGACGACGAACGGGCCGGCCGACGGACCGGGCCCCTCGAGCTGGCCCTTGTTGAAGGCCTCCGGGGTGGCCGTCATGCTCTTGGGCAGCAGCATTCCGTTGCCGGCGAACATGCCGCGCCATTCGGCGTAGGGCTTGGCGAACGTCATGACGGCCTGCCGGTCGTCGACGCCGCGGGTCACCGACGCCACGCGGTCGGCGCCGCTGGGGCCGGCGATCTCGAAGGTCTTGTCGGTGCCGCTCAGGGCGCGGATCTGGCTGGCGATGTCCTCCCAGGTGATCGGCGTACCGTCGGACCATACCGCCTTGGGGTTGATCGTGTACGTAACCACTTGCGGCGCAGTGCCGGTGAGTTCGATGCTGGTGAAGTAGTCTGTGTCGACCGTCGTCGAGCCGTCCGGCCCGATGACGAACGCCCGCGGCAGGGTGGCCTTCATCATCGCGGAGACGTCGGCCGAGTTGCCGTCGATGTGCAAGATATTGAAGTTCGGCGGAAAGTCGGTCAGCGCCAGTCGCAGGTCGCCGCCGTCTTGCAGGGCCGTCGGATCGTGTGGATTGATATCGCTCGTCGAGCCGATCTGCGCGTTGTGGCCGGTCTCCGGAATCAGGTTGACGGCGGGCGAGCAGCCCGGCAACGCAAGGACCATCGCGAGGAAAGCTGCCGCGAACCGGGTGGCCGCACCCGCCTTGACCGCCGGCCTAGACACGTCGGCCCGGATCCGGTTGCGGCACCGCGTTCAGCAGCCGCCGCGTGTATTCATGCTGCGGGTCGGCGAAGACCTGACGGCTGTCGCCCTGCTCCACGATCGCGCCGGCATACATCACGACGACATGGTGCGCGAGATGCTTGACCACCGAAAGATCATGGGAGACAAACAGGTAGGACAGGCCGAATCGCTCCTGCAGGTCGAGCAGCAGGTTGATGATCCCGGCCTGAATGGACACGTCGAGCGCGGACACCGGTTCGTCGAGCGCCAGGATCTTCGGTTGCAGAGCGAGGGCACGCGCTATGCCGATGCGCTGCTTCTGCCCGCCGGAGAACTCGGCGGGGTAACGGACCGCGTCGGCGCGGCCCAGCCCCACGATCTCGAGCAGTTCGGCGACGCGCGAGTTGGTGCGGCTCTTGTCGAACCCGTTGGCCCGCAGGGGTTCTGCGAGCAGCTCGAACACTGGCAGGCGGGGGTCAAGCGACGCGACCGGGTCTTGGAACACGACCTGGATGTCGCGCCGCAGCGCCCGCCTGCTCGCGGCGCTCAACGCGGTGACGTCGGTGCCCAGCACCTCGATCGAACCCGATTCGGGCTGGGTGAGTTCCAAGATCTCGTGCAGCGTGGTCGACTTGCCCGAACCCGATTCGCCGACAATGCCCAGGGTGCGGCCCTGCCGCAATTCGAAACTGACGCCGTCGACGGCGCGCACCTCACCGGCGCTGCGGCGCAACACGCCCTTGGTCAACCGGTAGGTCTTGGTCAGGTCGCGCACCCGTACCACCACCGACGTGTCGGCGGATTCCGCGTGGCGGGCGTCGGTGCTCACCCCGTAGATGTCCGCGGCGCTTCGGCCGTCGACCTGATCGGTGCGGATGCACGCCGCTTGGTGATCGGCGCCGACGGAGAGCAATTCCGGCTCCGCGAGCCGGCATTCGTCGATGGCCAGCGGGCAGCGCGGCGCGAAGGGGCACCCGGGATCCAGGCCCGCCAGCGATGGCGGCGCACCGGGGATCGGCACCAACCGGGTGCCCTGGGCGGCGTCCAGCCGCGGGACAGAGCCCAGCAGCCCGACGGTGTAGGGCATGCGGCGATCCCGGTAAAGGTCATGCACGGAGGCGGATTCGACGACCCGCCCGGCGTACATCACCAGCGCGCGGTCGGCGAACTCGGCCACCACCCCGAGGTCGTGGGTGATGATGAGCACCCCGGCGCCGGTGATGTCGCGCGCCGTCTTGAGCACCTCGAGGATCTGCGCCTGCACCGTGACATCCAGCGCCGTCGTCGGCTCGTCACAGATCAACAGGTCGGGGTCGTTGGCGATGGCGATCGCGATGACCACCCGTTGCCGTTCGCCGCCGGAGAGCTCATGGGGAAACGCGCGGGCGCGTCGCTCCGGCTGCGCGATGCCCACCAGCTCGAGCAATTCCACCGCTCGCCGCCGAGCGGCCTTCCTGCCCACCCGCGGCTGGTGGATCTCGATGGCCTCGGCGATCTGGTCGCCGACGGTGTAGACGGGCGTCAGCGCGGACATCGGATCCTGGAACACCATGCCGACCGTCTTGCCGCGGAACCGCGACATCGCGTCGTCGCCGAGGCCCAACAGTTCGGTGTCGTGCAACCGCACCGAGCCGCGCACCTGTGCGTACTCGGGCAACAGGCCGATCGCCGCCATCGCCGAAACGGACTTCCCCGAACCGGATTCACCGACCATGGCGACGACTTCCCCCGGTTCGATGCGGTAGCTGATACCGCGCACCGCGGTCACCGGATCGCCATCCGTCGGGAACGTGACCGCCAAGTCGGTCACCTCGAGCAGCGGGCTCATCGGCCGGCACCGCCCAGCACCGCGCTGCCGGGGTCGAGCGCATCGCGCAGGCCGTCACCGGCGAGGTTGGCGCACACCAGGATCAGTACCAGCACTCCCGCGGGGAATAGGAACACCCAGGGAAAGGTGGTCGCGGATTGGGTGCCGTTGGCGATCAGCGTCCCCAACGACACGTCGGGTGGCTGAATGCCGAAACCCAGGAAGCTCAGGCCGGTTTCGGCCAGGATGGCCGACGCGACGTTGAGCGCGGCGTCGATGATCAAGATGGACGCCACGTTCGGCACCACATGGCCGACGATGATGCGGCGGCTGGAAACCCCCATATACCTTGCGGCCCTAATGAATTCGCGTTCCCGCAGACTCATGGTCATCCCGCGCACCATGCGCGAGCTGACCATCCAGCCGAACCCGGCCAGCAGCAGGACCAGCATCAAGACGTTGGCCGAGTTCTTGATGCGCGGCGTCACGATGGCGATGAGGATGAAGCTGGGCACCACCAACAGCAGGTCGACCACCCACATCAGGGCGCGGTCGCGCCAGCCACCGAAATAGCCCGCGATCGACCCGACGGTGGCGGCGATGCCGGTGGAGATGACCGCGACGCAGACGCCGATCAACATCGACTTCTGCATCCCGCGCAGGATCTGCGCCAGCAGATCTTGACCCAGCGCGTTGGTGCCCAACCAGTGGCGCGCATTCGGTGGCTGTAGCAGCGCGGCGAAATCGAGGTCCTCGTAGGAATACGGCAGCACGGCGGGCAGCGCGTAGCAGCCGACGAACAACAGCACCAGCAACGTCAGCGATGCCACCGCGAACCTATTGCGGGCGAACCGCCGAAGCACCAGGGTGCGCCGCGAGGTGAAGTCCGCCACCTCGTGCCCCGAAAAGCCGTGGGCGCCATCGATGTTCGCCTGGGCGGTCATGACACCCGGACCCGCGGATCGAGGGCCGCGTAGAACACGTCCGAGAGCAGGCCGGCCAGCAGCACCACCGCGCCGGAGAACAGGGTGATCGCCGCGATGATGTTGGTGTCCTGAGTCGCAATGCCCTGCACCAGCCATTCACCCATGCCGTGCCAGCCGAAGATCTTCTCCACGAACACCGCCCCGGTCACCAGACCGGCCACCCCGTAGGCGAACAGCGTGGCCAGCGGGATCAGCGCGGTGCGCAGCCCGTGCTTGACCAGTGCCCGCCGCCTGGTGAGCCCTTTGGCCCGTGCGGTGCGAATGAAGTCCTGCCCCAGGACGTCCAGCATCGCGTTGCGCTGATAACGGCTGTATCCCGCCGCGGCGGCCAGCGCCAGGGTCAGTGACGGCAAGACCAGGTGCCGTAACCGGTCGAGCAGGTGCGCGCCCGTCCCGCCCGTCACGCCCGGTGAGGTCTCCCCGGTGTAGTCGAAGATGTGAATGCCCACCGCCCAGTTCACCCGCAGCGCACCGAGGATCAACAGGCTGGCGATCACGAATGTCGGGGTGCTCAGCACCAGCAGCGCCACCATGGTGACCACACGATCGCTGAGTCGGTACTGCCGGATGGCGCCCCATGCCCCGGCCGCGATGCCCAGCACGGTGCCCACCAGCGAACCGATGATCAGCAGGCGCAGGGTCACTCCGACGCGGCGCCACAGCGTCGTCCCGACGGGCTGCCCGGTGATGGTCTTGCCGAAGTCACCGCGCGCGGCGTGCGAAGCCCAGTGCGCGTAGCGGATCGGTATCGGCTCGTCCAGGCCGAGCGTGTGGGCCTTGGCGTCGATCACGGACTGAGGTGGGCGCGGGCTGCGCTGCAACAGGCTGTCCAGTGGCCTGAAGGCCACCGACGTCAGGCAAAACGTCAGAAACGATGCCAGCGCCAGCAGCACAACGTAGTTGAGCAACCGGCGTGCCAGAAACCGAGTCATGCCGATCCGCACACCCCTCGTCGCATTGGGACAGGCTATCGAGCCGCCGGCACAGGGTCGCGCGTTGCGGTCGCACGGCGCGTTCGATCTCCTTCCGATCCGGTTGATTCTCACGCGTGAATCGCGTGTGATCGGTTGTTAGGATCCACCGCGGTAGCGAGCCGCGCAGCAAACGCAGCACGGTTCAGGCCGCGACACTGCCGAGGAGGCTTGCGTGACGGTTACCGATGATTACCTGGCCAACAATGCCAAATATGCGAGCACTTTCGAGGGGCCGCTGCCGATGCCGCCAGGCAAACATGTCGCGGTCGTCGCGTGCATGGACGCCCGGCTCGACGTCTACCGCATCCTCGGGCTCAACGAGGGGGAGGCCCACGTCATCCGCAACGCCGGCGGAGTGATCACCGACGACGTCATCCGCTCGCTGGCCATCAGTCAGCGATTGCTGGGGACGCGGGAGATCATCCTGATTCACCACACCGATTGCGGCATGCTCACGTTCACCGACGACGACTTCAAGCGCGGCATCCAGGAGGAGACCGGCGTCAAACCGCCGTGGGCGGCGGAGGCTTTCGCCGATCTCGCCGAGGATGTCCGGCAATCACTGCGCCGCATCGAGGGCAGCCCGTTCGTCACCAAGCACGTCTCGGTGCGCGGATTCGTCTTCGACGTGGCCACCGGCAAGCTCGAGGAGATCAAGCCCTAATCGCCGTTGGCCGCGAGCGACCTCAACCGACCTTGTAGGTCGCCAGCGCCTTGGCGATCAGCGTGCCCCGCGGGTCGATGATCTCGGCCTCGCAGTTGACCAGTGACCGGCCCCGCCGCAGGACCCGGCCCACGCCGATCACGTCGGTGGCCCGGGCCGGGGCCATGAAGTCCAGGGTGAGGGACACCGTCACGCCCCGCAGCTCGGGCGGTGCCTGTGCGCCGCACCATGCCGCCGCCATGACGGTGAGATCGGCGAGCGTGGCGATGGCGCCGCCGTGGATCATGTCTCCGATGGTCACGTTCGACGGGTCCCAGGGCAGCCGCAGCCGCACCTCGTCCTCTTCGAGGCGGTCGGCGACGATGCCCAGTTTGACGACGAACGGGGATTGGGGGAGGAACTGCGCGATGACGTCGCGACCGCTCGGCGCGGATGGTCCGGCGGTTTCAGGGGTGGCGGTCATCCGTCCATGTTTTCGCACCCCCACCGGCCGCAAAAGTGCCGCCACGACTCTTGACGTGATCTGTCCGGTCACCGGTGTGCGGGCCAGGCCGATTCACCGGCCGCAGGTCCTGCGGTTGACAGCGCCTGGCCGGGCTGGTCTTATTTATCGTTAAGATGCCAAATATGGTCAGTTCTGCCAGGTTTTAATCGAAGGAAGCTATGACCGGTGACGTGACGGTGGCCCCCGCCGCCGGACAGTACGAGTTGAGCCATCTGCGCTCGCTGGAGGCAGAGGCGATCCACATCATTCGTGAGGTGGCCGCGGAGTTCGAGCGGCCGGTGCTGCTGTTCTCCGGCGGCAAGGACTCCATCGTCATGCTGCACCTGGCGCTGCGGGCGTTCCGTCCCGGGCGGCTGCCGTTTCCGGTGATGCACGTCGACACCGGGCACAACTTCGACGAGGTCATCGCGACCCGCGATGAGTTGGTGGCCGAGCACGGCGTGCGCCTCGTGGTCGCCTCGGTTCAGGAGGACATCGACGCCGGCCGGGTCGTCGAGCCGCGCCAGGGGCGCAACCCGATCCAGACCGTCACGCTGCTGCGTGCCATCCGGGAGAACAAGTTCGACGCCGCGTTCGGGGGAGCGCGCCGCGACGAAGAGAAGGCGCGCGCGAAAGAGCGGGTGTTCAGCTTCCGCGACGAGTTCGGCCAGTGGGATCCCAAGGCGCAGCGGCCCGAGCTGTGGAACCTCTACAACGGCCGGCATCACAAGGGCGAGCACATCCGGGTGTTCCCACTATCCAACTGGACCGAGTTCGACATCTGGTCCTACATCGGCGCCGAGAACATCGCACTGCCGTCGATCTATTACGCCCACCAGCGCAAGGTGTTTCGCCGCGACGGCATGCTGCTCGCGGTGGACAAGAACATGCACCCGCGCGATGACGAGCCCGTGTTCGAGGCGACCGTGCGGTTCCGCACCGTCGGAGACGTCACGTGCACCGGCTGCGTGGAATCGCAGGCCGCCACCGTGGACGAGGTCATCGCCGAGACCGCGGTGTCGCGGCTGACCGAACGCGGGGCGACCCGAGCCGACGACCGGATCTCCGAGGCCGGCATGGAAGACCGCAAACGGCAGGGGTACTTCTGATGACAACGCTATTGCGCTTGGCCACCGCGGGTTCCGTCGACGACGGCAAGTCCACCCTGATCGGTCGGCTGCTCTATGACTCCAAGGCCGTGATGGAAGACCAGTGGGCGGCGGTGGAGCAGACCTCCAAGGACCGCGGTCACGACTACACCGACCTGGCTCTGGTGACCGACGGCCTGCGGGCCGAGCGCGAACAGGGCATCACAATCGACGTCGCCTACCGCTACTTCGCCACTCCCAAGCGGAAATTCATCATCGCCGACACGCCCGGCCACATCCAGTACACCCGCAACATGGTGACCGGGGCGTCGACCGCTCAACTGGTCATCGTGCTGGTCGACGCGCGCCACGGTCTGCTCGAACAGTCTCGCCGGCACGCCTTCCTGGCGTCCCTGCTGGGCATCCAGCACATCGTGCTCGCAGTCAACAAGATGGATCTGATCGGTTGGGACAGAGAGAAATTCGAGGCGATCCGGGACGAATTCCACGCCTTCGCGGCGCGCCTGGACGTGCACGACGTGGCCACCATCCCGCTTTCGGCCCTGCACGGCGACAACGTGGTGACCAAGTCGGACCAGACACCGTGGTACGAGGGCCCGGCGTTGTTGTCGCACCTCGAGGAGGTGTACATCGCGGGTGACCGCAACATGGTCGACGTCCGGTTCCCGGTCCAGTACGTCATCCGTCCGCACACCCGCGAACACCAGGACCACCGCAGCTACGCCGGTACCGTCGCCAGCGGGGTCATGCGCCCCGGCGATGAAGTGGTGGTGCTGCCCGTCGGTAAGCAAACCCGGATCACCGCGATCGATGGGCCGAATGGTCCGGTGCGCGAAGCGTTCTCGCCGATGGCCGTATCGCTGACCCTGGCCGACGAGATTGACATCTCGCGCGGCGATTTGATCGCCCGCACCCACAATCAGCCCCGGGTCGCGCAGGAGTTCGACGCGACGGTGTGCTGGATGGCCGACAACACGGCCCTCGAACCCGGCCGCGACTACGTCATCAAGCACACCACCCGCACCACGCATGCCAAGGTGACCGCGCTCGACTACCGGCTCGACGTCAACACGCTGCATCGCGACAAGACGGCAACGGCGTTGAAGCTCAACGAACTCGGCCGCATCTCGCTGCGCACCCAGGTGCCGCTGCTGCTCGACGAGTACACCCGCAACGCCAGCACCGGTTCGTTCATCCTCATCGACCCGCACACCAACGGGACCGTGGCGGCCGGCATGGTGCTGCGCGACGCCTCGGCGCAGGCGGCCAGCCCGAACACCGTGCGGCACAAGTCATCCGCCATCGCCGAGGCCCGGCCTCGAGGCAGGACGGTGTGGTTCACCGGTCTGTCCGGCTCCGGCAAGTCGTCGGTGGCCATGCTGGTCGAGCAGCAGCTGCTCCAAAAGGGAACTCCGGCTTACGTTCTCGACGGCGACAATCTGCGGCATGGCTTGAACGCCGACCTGGGCTTCTCGATGGCCGACCGAGCCGAAAACCTGCGCAGGCTGGCGCATGTGGCGGCCCTGCTCGCCGACTGCGGCAACGTCGTGCTGGTGCCGGCGATCAGCCCGCTGGCCGAGCAACGCGAACTGGCCCGCAACGTGCACCGCGAGGCCGGCTTCGATTTCATCGAGGTGTTCTGTGACACCCCGATCGAGGCATGCGAAAGCCGTGATCCCAAGGGTCTGTACGCCAAGGCGCGTGCGGGTGAGATCAGCCAGTTCACCGGCATCGACAGCCCGTATCAGGCGCCGGTGAACCCCGACCTGCGGCTGACCCCGGACGCTACCGTCGAGGAGCAGGCGCAGTTGATCATCGACCTGCTCGAATCGCACGGGTAGCCGCCGGATCAGCCAGGCTGCACCGAAATTGTGGCCTTGGATGGCACAATCCTGTGAGTGCGCATGTCGGCGAAGGCGGAGTATGCCGTGCGGGCGATGATCCAGCTCGCCACGGTGCCCGACGGAACGCTGGTGAAGACCGACGATTTGGCCCAGGCCCAGGGCATTCCGCCGCAATTTCTCGTCGACATCCTGACCAATCTGCGAACCGACCGGCTGGTGCGGAGCCATCGCGGCCGCGAGGGCGGCTACGAGCTGGCCCGGTCCGGGAAAGACATCAGCATCGCCGACGTGTTGCGCTGTATCGACGGCCCGCTGGCCAGCGTCCGTGACATCGGGCTCGGCGACTTGCCTTACTCGGGGCCGACGGCCGCGCTCACCGACGTCTGGCGCGCGCTGCGGGCCAGCATGCGGTCGGTGCTGGAAGAGACGACGCTGGCCGACGTCGCCACCGGCGGCCTGCCCAAGCACGTCGCGCAGCTGGCCGACGAGTATCGCAAGCAGGAAAGCCAGCGGCACGGCACAGCGCGCACCGGCGACTAGGCGGACCGCCTATCGGCTCAGCCCGCTGATCCGTAGGGGCGAGTCAGGATTTCCATGGCGTGCCCGGAGGGGTCGGGAAAGTACACCCCGCGTCCACCGTCGCGCTGGTTGATCTCGCCCGGGCGTTTGGCACCCGGGTCGGCCCAGTGCTGCAGGCCGCGTGACTGGATCCTGCCGTAGATGGTGTCGAACTCCTGCTCGGACACCAGGAATGCGTAGTGCTGCCGCGGGATATCCGCGCCTTGCGGCGCGTCCGCGTAGTCCAGGCTGGCGCCGTGGTCGAGCTCGACAACCATGAAGTGGCCGAACGGTTTTGGGCTGGGCAGGCCGAACAGCTCGGCGAGAAACTCGGCGGATTCGCGTTTGTCGCGTGACGCGACGATGGTGTGGTTGAAACTGATGGTCATAGTTCTTTCCAGTCAACCACTCGATGTCCGGCGCGACAACGCCGCGCTACTTTGGCGCGGTGAGCTCCAGGGCGATGTTGTCGGGATCGCGGAACTCCAGAATAAAGGACGGTCCGATGTCTTTGACCGGCTCGTGGGCCACGCCGAGTTCATCGAGATGCGCTGCCGCCGAGTCTAATTCATCTTTGCTGGCGAGCCGGAAGGCAATGTGGTCGAGTCCGACGCGGTCCTCGTCGAAGCGGTCGGCTGCGACCGGCCGCAGCCCGAGAAGCGTCCCGCCGAGGTCGTAGATGACGCCGCCGAACAGGAAGCTCAACTGGTTGCGGGTGGGTTCGTCGGCGTTCTCGGGAACTTCGATCAACACCGGCCAACCGAACACGCTCTCGTAGAACTGCCGCGACCGCTCGATATCGGTCACGGTTAGTCGGACATGTGCGATGGAACTACTGGTGAACGCCATTCGCCCCATGGTTCCACTGAAGGGCCGCATATTAAACATGCCAGAATCGCCGTCGTGCGGATTGCGATGACGATGCCGGTGATGGAGCCGGATCTGGATGCGACGGTGCTCGAGGCGTGGGCGCGCGCCATCGACGAGGGTCCGTTCTCGTCGCTGTGCTGGGGCGAGCGGATCGCCTTCGACAACCCGGACAACCTGACGTTGCTGGGTGCCCTGGCCGCCTGGACCAACCGGGTGCGGCTGCTGACGACCGTCATCGTGCCGCAGCTGCACGATCCCGTCATGCTCGCCAAAGGCCTGGCGACCGGTGACCTGCTCAGCGGCGGCCGGTTGACCGTGGGAATCGGGGTGGGCGGCCGGCACGAGGACTACCACGCCGTGAGCGCCGACCCGGCGACGCAGACGATGCGCGGCATGGCCGAACGCGTTGCCGTGATGAAGCGCGTCTGGGCGGGGGAGAAGACCACCGATTCGGTGCTGCCCGTCGGGCCGGCGCCGGTCCAGCCCGGCGGTCCGCCGCTGTTCGTCGGCAGTATCGGGCCGAAAACCATCCGCAGCGCGGCCGCGTGGGCCGACGGGCTGGCCGGCACCACCCTGGACCTCGACGTCGCCAAGCAGAACGAGCTGTTCGACGTGACCCGGGAGGCCTGGGCCCAGGCCGGCAAGCCCACACCGCACCTGATCACGTCGTTCTGGTTCGCGTTCGGGTCCCCCGAAAAGTCTCGCGACCAGATCCACCGTCATCTGCGGCGCTACATGAACTGGATACCGGCCGAGTACGTCGACGCGATGGCGCCGATGACGGGCTGGGCCGGCAGCGAAGACGAGCTGCTGGACGTGTTGCGCAGGTTCGAGGCGATCGGTACCGACGAGGTTCAGCTCATCCCGACCAGCTCGGATGTCGATCAAGTGCGACGGGCGGCGGACGTGGCGGCGCGGCTGTAACCGGCCATCGTGGGGCATCGCCGCAGCTAGATCGGGGTGAATTGCCGCCTCGGCGCGGTGGCGATTTCATTAGCGAATGACTCAGCAGGAGCTGCCCGCCCCGCTGGCCGAACTGACCGGGCTGATGACGGAGTGCGCGAATCACGGCGATTACGCCGGGGCCGCGCGGCAGGCAAACGAGCTGGTCACCCTTTGCCGGGCGACGCTGGGCGAGCGTCATCCCACGGCCCTCGAACTCAAGGTGTCGCTGGCCACCTTGCAGCTGCGGGCGGGTGAGGAAGCCGTCGCCTACGACGAGTTCGCGCGGCTGATACCGGACCTCGTCGAGGTGCTCGGTCGCGACCACCTGAGCACCCTGGCCGCTCGCCACCTGTTGGCGGGCCGGCAACAGCCTTCGCTGTCATCGCTTGCCGAGTGGTCGCAGCTCTTCGCCGACGAACAGCGCATCCTGGGCGGCGAGCACGAGAGCGTGCTGGTCGCCCGCGAAAAGATCGCCGAGAAGCGTTGGGAGATAGGCGATGTCGTGGGCGCAATGGCGGAGGGTGAACAGGTGCTCGCCGCGCGCCGTCGCGTGCTCGGCGACGACCACGCCGACACGCTGGGAACGAGATTGATGCTGGCGATCTGGCGGGGCCGGGCGGGTGACGTGCCGACGGCCGTCGCCGAGCTTGAACCGTTGATCCGCGACCTGCGCGAAAAGCTGGGAGCCGACCACGTTCACCTGCTCATGGCCCGACACATGTTCACGCTCTGGGCGCCGGACCGGGCCGGCGTCACCGACGAGGTCGCCGCATGGGCGGCACTCGTCGACGAAGAGGCGCGGGTGCTCGGGGGCGAGCACCCGGTGACCGTCGCCGCCCGCCACGAGCTGGCCGAATGGTGCGCCCGGCATGTAGGCCGCGTCGACGGATGCGGCGACCTGGGGTCGCTCGGCTGGTCAGCCTCCTGATCCGGATGTGGCGCTGAGCGTCCTCAGGTCGCCGCTTTATCCGCCGGGCGCTCCTCGCTGACGGCGGGCTCCTGCGGCGGCTGCCCCTTGCGGAGCGTCTCCAGCAGCTCGCGGTAGGGCCCCACCAGGTAGACGGTGTCGCCGCCACGCAGCCACGCATCCCGGCGGGGGTGCAACTCGACGGGCGTGTCCCGGCGGGTGATCGCGATGACCCGGGTCTGGGTGGACATCTCGAACATCCGCAGCCCGTCGAGCTCGCTGCCGGCCGCCACGTGCATGGCGCCGACCATGAACGAACGCTGCCCAACCGAAAACGTCCCCAGCACCTGCAGGCCCATCGCGGCGCCGATGAACCAGGGCGCGGCCAGGTCGACGGTCGAGCGGACGTTCTCGAAACCGAACCGCTTGGCCACCGCATCGCCCAGGGTACGGTCATAGATGCGCAGCACGATCGGCACGTCGGGCCGGTTGACTTCGGGCATCACCCGGGGACCGAGCATCTCGCGCAGCACGATTCCGGTCTCGATGTTGACCATGTCGTCCTGGGTCAGCACCGCGACGGCGCGGGCGCGGTCGACGCGGGCCGACTCCAGCGTCTGGCGCAGGGTCGCGTCACCGAAGATCACCGGCACATCGAGTTCGTCTGCGGTCGAGAGGAATCGGTTGTTCTCGTCGCGCTCGATCACCGCGACGTCGTATCCGGCGGCGGTCAGATCGCCGACGACGCGGCTGCCGAACGATCCCAGTCCGACGACGATGATGTGGTTGCGAAGGTGGCGGACGCGCCGGACCCCGGCGGATTGGACGAAGCGGCGCGACAGCAGCAGGTCGGCCAGGAACGCGACGAGCAGCGCGGTGGTGGTCACTCCGGTGAACATCAGGGCGACGGCGAAAATGCGCAGCCACGCGGACTGGTGCAGGAAGGTGAATTCGCCGTAGCCGACCGTGGTGATGGTTTCGGCGGTGAAATACATGGCGTCCAGCCAGGACAATCGTGGCTTCGTATAGGAGAAGTGCACGACGACCGTCGAGGCGAGCAACAGGAAGATCGCGAGCAGCATCGCGGGAAAGAGCATCGGGTTGACGTCGTCGCGCATCGCCCGCGCGGCGTCCGAGACGCGGCGCATCCACGATTGGCGCGAGCGTGTCGCAGCCGGCCGGGGCGTCTTGATGCCGCGCGCGGCCAGCTCATCGGCGCTGCCGATCATGGCGGTCCAGTCGCCCGCGCGCACTTGATGATCCCGTCCGGGACATGGCACCACTTCGTCCGGCGTAGCGGAATTCTCGCCGTGAATCACGGCTACCGGGGCCAGGTCGCCGTAGATCTCCCGCAGCGTCGCGTCGCGGGGCGCCTCGGCCCCCGACACCAGGAACTTGATGCCGGCCGCCTCGACCGGATGCGTGCTGCTCGACAGACAGGCCTCGACCACCGACGGCGCCGCGAGGTCGGCGACGTCCAGGATGGCGCCGGGGCCGTTGTCGGCGGCCACCGCTCCCCGCAGCACGTCGTTGCCCAGGCGGGCGACCACGCGCACATGGGGATTCGTTTTCCTTGCCAGCAAGGCGATTTCGAGGTTTTTCGCGTCGTCGTCACCGGCGCACACGATGGCGCTTGCTCGGGCAAGGTCGGCGCCGGCGGGCTCCTCGCTGCGCAGCTTGGCGATCGTGGCGCCGGCGCGATTGAGTTCCTCGGCGATCGTGGTCGCGAGCGCGTCGTCACCGCTGACGATGATGTGGCGGCGCGTGCTCATGTATCCCCACCTCTGATGGCATTGGCGCTCGGCTGTTGCTATGACTATCGGGCACTGTGCCGACTGATGCCAGCGCGACATGTCGTGAGTTTTCAGGGAGATAATCGACGCGCAGCATCGCTTGCTGGAACTGGATGGGAGAACGCGGTGGAGGGTGGGCCACTCGATTGGTGGTTGGACCGGGTCAACTTGCTGATCGACATGATGGGCGATGTCGATCTGGGCGGGACGGTGATGCTGGACTACTCCGAGGCATCGTTGTCGGCGCTCGAGGCCGCGGCACGGAATCGACTGGCCGATCCGGCCGAGGCGCTCTACGACGACCACCAGTCCTTCACCGCGGGAGCGGTGGCGTATCTGGGTGAGGCTTTGATGCGGGTCGGCGGTGGGCGGTGGGACTGGGCTGGCCAGGTGCCCGACGATGCGCCCAGCGATCCACTGCTGCGGCAACGGCTGTCCGAGCATCGTTGGCGTATCGACAGCGCGGGCGAGCCCAACGCGACGGGCTTTCCGATCATCCGTCCCGATTCCGATTCGGGTCTGGAGGCGCTGTCGCCGACGCATCTGCTGCTGCATGCCTTGGCGGCCGATGAGAGTGGGGTTTTGGCGGCCGCCTACGGCCGCTGGAAGGGGGCCGTCCAGGCCTACGCCGCGGAGCATCCTGACTGGGCTCCGGTCAAAGAACGCACTCTGGCGGACGGCCTGTTCAACGCTCCGTCCCCCTCAGCGGTCCTGGACGACTGGCTGGCTCGCCAGGAGCACCGGTTTCCGGAGTGGGCTGCCGAAAACGGCGGAAGCTGGGATTACACCCCCGACAGCATTAATCGGTTGACCGAGTTGGTATCGCGGAAAACGCCGACTGTGGCTGCGATTCGGGATCCGGCTAATGCGGAGTTCGTCGATGGCGCCAGCTACTACCTGGGCGAGATACTGCGGCGCGGCTGCCCCTCACGTTGGGTGTACCGCGAGTTTCGCGACGAGGGCGACCCGGTCACCGCAAACTTTCAACTTCAGTTGAACGACGACGCTGGGTTTACCGGGCCGTTCCATCTGCTGTCCTTCATGCTCGAGCGTGGCGACCTCCGCCGTCCCCGCGCGTACTACGACGAGTGGGTCGGCTGAATTCTCAAGCCGGTCAACCTCACTTAGGATCGCGACATCTTGTGCTTCGCCTTCGAGCGCGCGAAGTCCGACGGGGAGGGCCGGATATGGCTCGGGTTTGGCTGACATGGCGTCGCGTCGTTGCGACCGTTCTGGTTCTGGCGTTGGCAATGTTGCTCGCGCCGACAGGCCAGGCCGCCGCGGATCCGACACCGAAACTACCTGGATATTCCGCCGACCAGGATCCGCCACCGGGTAAGACCCCGCTCACCTACACGTTTCCGTCGGCTAACGGCCTCTCGGCGCTACCAGCACCGAGCCGTGCCGCCTTGATTGATATCAACACCAGGGGCAAGTACAAAGCCGGCACCGAACAACATCTCTACAAGAGCTGGTTGGTCTACCAGAACCAGCGCGCGCCCGCGATCGCGAATCCGTTGAACTGGAACGACTATCGCGACGCTTACGTTCGCGCCTTCAACAATCGCAACACCGGCACGAGTTTCGAAACGAGGCTCGATCAAGAGTTGAAGTTCACGGAAAACGGCTATGTCCGCAACCGGAAGATCAAAGGCACTTCGATCAACCGCCGTCCCGACTTCCACAACGATCAAGAAATCGTCGAGATCAAGACCGGGGCGGTCGATAAGGCACAGCTCGAAGACTTCCTTCGCATCGCGCAAGAGACCGGTCGTCGAGTGATCTACATCTTCCCGGACAAGCCGCCGGCGGCGACGCTTCAGGCCATGCTCGCCGCCGCCCAGGGTTTGGGCGCATCCGACCGGCTGTTCGTCCGGTATTACCCGACCGTGGGTGTACCCGATCCGTCCGGGAAAGCCGTCCTGGCCAGCGGCGGCCAGAACCCGGTCAGCGGTGGCGCCGATCAAACTACCGGCGCATCTCCTGACTCGCCCGCGCAGGCAATCGAACAAGCCTTTGTCTCAGGGCAGGTCAACGCCGACATGGACATCGAACAGGCGGCCCAGGATCCTGAGTCGGTACCGGAGCCGGTGCCCGTCTCGGCGCCGGCCCCCGCGCCGGGGCAAGCGCCCGGTTCGGTTCCGGCGCCCGCCCCAGCGCAACAGGCCCCCGGCTCGGCGCCGGCACCGGCACAAGACCCAGGGTCGGCACCGGCCCCGGCCCCGGCCCAGCAGGTACCGGGCTCGGTTCCGGCGCCCAGGCAGGTCTCCGGCCCCATGCCGATCAATCCGGGAGCCGTCGTCGGTCCGATCGTCGATGTGGGAGTCCTCGCGGGTGTGACGGCCGCCAACACCGTCGCCGGCATCATCGGCGCCGCCACTGGCGGTGCGGTCACCGCTTTGGCCAACGTCACGGGCGGCCTGGTCGCTGGCATCGCCGGCGCCGTAACCGGGGGAATCGTCGGTGGCGTCGCCAGCGGAATCGGCGGTGGCGTCGCAAGTGGGCTGAGTGCCGTTAGTAGCGGGATCGGCGGGGTGCTGGGCGGCGTCGACTTCTCGACGCTGCAGCTCCGCTACATCTCCGACACCGATCTCAACGGCAACGGTGTGCAGTATTCCTTCGCCGCCAATACGCAAACCGGCGCTGCACCGTCATTCGGCGGTAATACCAACGCGTACATGGCTTCCGACTCGTTCTTCGTCTGGCTTGCGCTACCTACCTCGGCCTTCACGGTGAACCTCAATCCGAACGAACCGGACCGCATCATCGACGCACAGTTCGGCCGCACCGACGCCGGGCGGATCCTGCTGGAAGCCGACTACACCATGAAGCAGGCCACAGCTAAGCTCGTCGACCCCGCCACGCCGGACGGCCGCCAGTTCTTGGATGCGCTGAAGGGCTCCAAATGCTTTTCCCCGCAACGTAAGTGGATCATCCCGTTGCCGGCGAGCGTGTCCACCCAGGGCGATTCCATGTACATCCTGGACGCGCCGCTGGATGTGAAGCTCGAGATCGAGGGGATGGACTTGAAGCCGGGCATCGGCTGCCCGGCCCAGGACGCGGGAATCACCCGCCAAAACGACGATCTGTATCGGACGATGATCCTGCCGAAGATCGTCGACGAGGTGAATCACGCGCCCGAGTACGCCGATCTGCGCCGTGTCTACGCCAGCCGGATCGCCGCCGAGTGGTACCGGCAACGCAGCGCCACCAAGGCCACCGCCTACTCGAAAATCGTTGACTCGGGCAACATCGACGCCTGGACGTCGAAGGAACCCTTCAGCCCGCAGGAACTCTTCAACCGCTATCGCAAATCCTTCTATGAGGGAGACGCGACCTACACCTGGCAGACCGGTGACCCCACCACCTGGAAACTGACCATCGGCGGCGTCGATTTCACCAACATCCCGATGGTCAACATGACACCGAAGGACTTCGCCAAAGATCATCCGACTCTGCCCGCAACCGCAAGTGGCTCGCTGTTCGGGCCGCGGCTGCAGAGTTCGTCCCAACAGAGTTCCGCGCAGCATGTTTGGCTGGGCGGCCTGACCAGTGCACGACCCATGAGCCAGGTATGGAAGGGCGATCCGGGAGTGCTCATCCCCATGCCGAAGTCGGTCTTCGGCACGTCGCTCAGTCCGCTCTTGTACGCCGCCATCGTGCTGCCGTTGGCCGCCTGGATCGGCGTCGGGGGTGCGTTGTGGTGGCGCCGCAGGCGGACCGCCGGCGTGGCAGGAAGGCGCTGACGATGTCAGACCACTCCCAGGATCCGTTCTTCGATCCCTTCAGCCCCCAACCGGTTTCGCCTGCGCCCTCCTGGGGACCCCCACCCTCGCCTGAACTGCCGCGGGCGCCCGCGACGCCGCGACCCGCAGCCGCGCCGCGACCACCCGTAGCGCCGCCACCGGTCGCCCGGCCACCGGTGCCGTCCGCCGAGAAAGCCGCGGCTTTGTCCCCGGCCACGGTGTTTTTCGGCAGCTACGTGTTTGCCGGCATCGCCGCGCTGTTGTTGGCGACGGCGATAGCCGTGTTGGTGGCGATTTCGGATTTCCGTTCGCGCGGTAGCACATCGGGCCCGCTGATGGTCGCCACGGCCGCCGGACTGATCGTCGTTGCAGCGTTGGTGGTGTCGCTGGCCGTGCTCACCGATCGCGGACGGAGCTGGGCCCGGATTGTGACGTGGGGCGTGTGCGGTCTCGGATTATGCACGGGCGTAGCGGTTTTCGTTCTCGATCCGGGGGCGTCCGTGGCGTGGTTCGGCCAGCTGTTGCATGTGGGCGCGATCGTGGCGACGATCATTGCGGTCGCGTCCGCCGTGTTGCTTGCCTTGCCGGGGTCCAGCGCCTACTTCCGTCAGGGCAGCCAAGTCAAACCCGTTGCCGCACCGGCTTTTCCGCAGCCAGCTGCCTTTCCCACGCTGCCGGCCCCGCGGCAAAGCCCGCCGCCTCCGCCGGCCGGCTCCGCGTCACCTCCGAGGATGCGTGCGAATGACCCCGACTACGACCCGTTCTCATGACGGCTAGCTGGCCGGGTCCCAGTTGGCCCAACCCCTTTGACCCGGGCGCAACGCCGCCCCCGCCGCCGGGACAACCGTCCGCCCACCAAGTCAACACGCTGGCCACGCTGTCGGTCGTGTTCGCCTTTCTGCTCGCGCCGGTCGGGGCGGTGTTGGGGCACTTCGCGCTCAGGGATATCCGCCGGCGCGGCGACCTCGGCCGCAATCGTGCGCTGGTCGGGCTGACGCTGTCGTACGCCTTCACCGTCATCGCCGTGGTGGCGCTGGTGCTGTGGGCGACGCTCGGCGACAACCACACCGGCCAGTCGACAGCGCACTCGGGCGGGACCACCGCCACGGGTGTGGCGAAGCCGAGTGCCGCTGCACCCGCGCCGCCGGAACCTTCG
>NZ_LZKI01000028.1 GCF_001672755.1 Mycobacterium colombiense
CGGTGCCAGCGGATCGTCGGCCAGGGACACCACCAGGTCGGCGTAGACCTGGATTTCGCGTCCCGCGCGCTGCGCGTGGCTGACGTCGGCCAGGATCGCCCGCAGCGAGTCCTCGTCGTGCGGGGTGACGAACACCAGGTCGGCGCTGGCGGCGGCGAATTCGTAGACCCGCGGCGCGTGCGCCAGCGCCGCCACCACCGGCTGGCCCTGGGGTGGCCGCGGGGTGATCGAGGGCCCCTTGACCGAGAAGTGCTCGCCGGCGAAGTCGATGTAGTGCAGCTTGTCGCGGTCGATGTAGCGACCGGTCGCGACATCGCGGATGACGGCGTCGTCCTCCCAGCTGTCCCACAGGCGGCGCACCACCTCGACGGCGTCGGCGGCCTCGTCGAACAGTTCGTCGGCGGCGGGGGCGGCCCGCCGGCCGAACAGCCCCGCTTCGTGCGCGGTCGGGCTTACCCGCACCTGCCAGCCGGCCCGGCCATGCGAGATATGGTCAAGTGTCGCAATCGCTTTGGATACATGGAACGGCTCGGTATGGGTCACCGTGGCGACGGGGATCAGGCCGATGTGCTTGGTGACCGGCGCGATCCGGGCGGCCACCAGCGTGGCATCGGCGCGCCCCGCCAGGCGCCGTGGGGAGATTTCGGGCCGGCGGCCCGGCTGCACGTCCAGGCTGTCGTCGATGGTCAGGAAATCCAGCAGCCCGCGCTCGGCGGTGCCCGCCAGCGCGGCCCAATAGCGACCGCTGAGTTGCCCGCCGCCGGTCGCGTTGTGCGCGAACGCGTATCGCCACGC